>CALUEX010000048.1 GCA_944319815.1 uncultured Prevotella sp.
CGTGAGCCATTGAAGGACAAGGACTTCACGCAAAGGCTCTTCGGAAAGATATTCGCCGACAGGGGATACATAAGCCAAGAACTTTTCGAAAGTCTCTTCATTGACGACATACACCTTGTGACCAAGCTCAAGAAGAACATGAAGAACTCGCTCATGAACCTGCATGACAAAATCCTGCTGAGGAAAAGGGCACTCGTGGAAACCGTCAACGACGAGCTCAAGAACGTCTGCCACATTGAGCATACGAGGCACCGCAGCATTGACGGCTTTGCTTCCAACCTGATTGCAGGGCTTATCGCATACAACCTCCTGCCTAAGAAACCCTCACTCAATATTGACATCATTGATAAAAGTAGGCTTATTGCATGAGGTAATTATACCGAACTCACGTGTTATTAACCAACATAACTGTCAACTAATTTCAGGAAAGGTCATGCAGTACCAAGATATGCCATTTATTGCATTTTAAAAGATACTACTTTACCATACGTAAGATGCCTTTTCGACAACCAATATGCGCTCTTTCTAATGCATCGCGTAAACTAACATTCGTAGTGCAAAATAAAAAATACGGAACTCAAAAATGAATTCCGTATTTCCCTTTTATACAAAAATAAATTACTTGCAAATCATGTTAAGAGCAAAAGACTCAACACAACTTTCGCGCACCGTCACCTATGACGATGTCATATACTTTTGCCTGCTTGCCAAATTTATTCTCATATTCCGTTAAAGCATCATTGACGAACTTGTCATAAAGTTCTTCTTTTACAAGGTTTATTGTACACCCGCCAAAACCGCCACCCATAATACGACTGCCGGTAACCCCGTTCTTCCTGGCAATGTCAACCAAAAAATCAAGTTCTTCACATGAGACCTCATAATCCTTGCTGAGTCCTTCATGCGTTTCATACATTTTTTCACCGACAGTTTCATAATCTCCAGTGGTTAATGCGCTGCAAACAGCCAATACACGGTCTTTCTCACCTAATACGTATGTGGCTCTTTTCATGTCTTCGGCATTAACATCAGATTTTACAGAGTCCAACATATCCCAATCAGCGTCACGCAATGTTTCAATGTTCCTGTCGGCATATCTGTTCTTTAATGCCTCTACAACGTTTTCACAGCTTTTGCGCCTATCGTTATATGCAGAGGATGCAAGTTCATGCTTGACAACGGAATCGAGCAATACGAGTTTATAGCCCTTGGGGTCGAATGGATAATATTCATATTCACGGCTCCTACAATCAAGCCTCATAAGTTTCCCGGCCTTTCCAAACATACTTGCGAACTGGTCCATTATTCCGCAGTTAACACCACAATAATTATGCTCCGTTGCCTGTCCTGCAAGCACCATATCCCATTGTGATACCTTGTTATCGCCAAATAAGTCATTTAAAGCATAGGCAAAACAACATTCCATTGCGGCTGAAGAAGACATACCAGCACCCAGCGGGACATCACCGGCAAAAGCGGTATTGAAGCCTCTTACGTCAACACCCCTTTTCTTCATTTCCTGTATTATGCCATAAATATATCTTGCCCAACTTGTACGTGGCCCATCCGGGTCGTCAATCTTAAACTCTACTCGGTCCTTCAAGTCTATGGCGTATGCCATTACCGTATCAGTGCCATTGGGACGGATTTCACACATAATGCCTTTATCTATAGCCCCCGGAAAAACAAAGCCACCATTATAGTCCGTATGCTCACCAATAAGGTTTATTCGGCCTGGCGCAGTATAAACATTACCTGTTTTACCATCGAAATGTTTAATAAAGCGACTTCTTACAAATTCTATATCCATAAATAATATTTTGATTATTTTATTTCACTTGATTTTCTGTGCTGAACTTATATATCGTTTTTTGCTTATACTGCTCTCCCGGTTTTAATATTACGGATGGGAAATAAGGATGATTGGGAGAATCAGGAAAATGTTGGGCTTCGAAGCAAACTGCGCTACGCCTTGGGAATGTCGCTCCATGCTGTCCTTTATATCCGTCTGCCCAGTTATCAGTATAAAACTGAATTCCAGGTTCCGTAGTGTAAACATCCATAACACGCCCGCTTACAGGCTCAACCACACGAGCGGCAAAACTCAATTCTCCTTCCTCTTTCTTATTAAGTACGAAGCAATGGTCATACCCTGCACCATTTTTCACTTGCTCGTTATCTGCATCAATATCCTGTCCTATAATCTTTGGCTTGCGGAAGTCGAATGGGGTACCCTTTACAAACCTTATTTCACCTGTGGGTATTGAGTTTTCGTCAATCGGCAAGTAATAATCTGCATTGATTTCGCAAATCAAATTATCTATTGTTGGGGTTGGGTTGGCTATACCTGCAAGACTGAAATAGCCATGGCTCGTAAGATTTATTATCGTTTTCTTATTTGTTGTAGCCATATAATCGATAATCAGTTCGTTGTCATCGTTGAACGTGTACGTCACGGTCACCTTCACTTCTCCTGTGTACCCTTCTTCGCCATACGAAGATACGTAACTCAAAACTAACGTCTCATCATTCATCCTCAAGGCGTCCCAAACTTTCGCGTTAAAGCCTTTGTTTCCACCATGCAATGAATTAGGACCATTATTTATAGCAAGTTGATATTCCTTACCGTTAAGTTGGAACTTACCTTTATTGATGCGGTTACCATAGCGGCCTATGAGGGTAGAAAGATAGGGCTCTGGACTATTTATCACGTCTTGAATATTATCGTGCCCCTGTATAATGTTTGCGTAGTTCCCATCTTTGTCAGGAACCATTATCGCCACTATTGCACCACCATAATTAGTTATTGCAACCTCATTGCCTAACTTATTCTTTAAAATATATAAATCTGTCTTTTTACCATTTATTGTGTTTTGAAAATCTCCGTACTTCAAACCACACAGACATTGTGTTTCATTTGTGTTCATAATATTGATGTTTTAGTTAGTTATTTGCAAAGTAACCAAAAAAAGTTGAGAAACACAAATGAAACATATAAAATTATTCCATTTTAATATTAAAAAACGATTAAATACAATCAGACAGAAAATCTGCAACTATATAACTGCTGCCTCCAACAAAAATGAAATCGTCTTTACCCGAATCGTTTATGGCTTTTTCGTATGCACTTTTCACATCAGGGTAACATGAAGCTGTCAAGCCAAGTTTGCTGCCAAGCTGCATTATGTCGTTTTCATTAATTGCCCGCTTATTGTCGGCTTTCGTGAAATAATAATCGGCCTTCTTTGGCAACATTTCCATAACGGTACCCACGTCTTTATCATCAACCATGCCAAAAACAATTCTCATCTGTTTGCATCGTTGCATTTTAAGTTGGTTGCTTAAATATTCCCAACCTCCAACATTGTGTCCGGTGTCACATATTACAGTTGGAAAATCTTGGATTTTCTGCCATCTGCCTGACAGACCCGTTATTTCAACAACACTGCCAAAACCTTGCCTGATAGACATTTCGTTAATTGTCAATCCGGCATTTTTTAGCATATCCAAAGAACATAATACGGTTGCGGCATTTTTCACTTGGTAGATACCACCTAATTCACAATACAATGTCCCTAAATCTTTTACCGTAAATGTAATTCCACCCTTAGGTTCTATTTTAGTGTCCTTCACGTTGCCACATTTGTCTGCGAAAACTATCCGGCTACCAACCTCTTTGGCTTTTGCCTCGAAAACCGGACTGGTTTCACCATTGCTTTCACCTATGACAACGGGCACATTCCTCTTTATTATACCGGCTTTCTCCTTGGCTATTTTTGCCAAAGTATCCCCCAAGAACTGCGTATGGTCAAAACTGATGTTCGTTATTATGGACAGTATTGGCGTTATTATGTTTGTACAATCCAATCTTCCTCCCAAACCGACTTCCACTACGGCAATATCCACATTGCAGTCCGCAAAATATTTAAAGGCCAATGCTGTCGTCAACTCAAAAAAGCTCGGATGCATCGGTTCGAAAAAACAACGTTCGCTCTCAACGAAATCTATCACATGTTTTTCGCTTATGCAGGTACCATTGACACGTATGCGCTCACGAAAATCCTTTAAATGGGGGGATGTGTATAGCCCAACCTTATAGCCCGCTGACTGTAGCGTTGCTGCTATAAGGTGCGAACATGACCCCTTTCCATTAGTTCCGGCTATATGTATAGTCTTGTATTTTCGATGAGGGTTCCCGAAATGGTTGTCTAATGCAACAGTATTATCCAACCCCTCTTTATAAGCAACAGCGCCCACATTTTGAAACATTGGGACGCTGTTGTATAAATATTGTATTGTTTCTTCGTAATTCATTATTGTGCGATTACGCCGTCTTAATTAAAGTAATTCCTGAACTTCTGGAATATAGTACGCTTGGTAGCATTATCTCCCTTGAAATTATCACTTTCACGCATTTCTTCCAGTTCACGTTTTTCCTTTGAATTTAAAGTCTTCGGCACGTATACACTAATATTGACAACCATGTCACCTGTACCCCTGCCATATCCCTGTACGGCAGGCAATCCCTTGCCTCTGAGGCGCAACGCCTTGCCGGGTTGCGTGCCAGGCTCAATCTTAATCCTGACTTTCGAGCCCTCTATCGTAGGAATCTCAACGCTACCACCCAAGGCTGCCGTCGGAAAATCAAGCAGCAGGTTATATATAATGTCGTTATCGTCACGCACGAAAGTGTCATTGGGCTCTTCTTCGATATACACCTGGATATTCCCAGGCACCCCATTATGTATGCCTGCATTTCCTTTTCCAGGCACATTGACAACCATTCCTTCTGACACACCGGCAGGAATGTTGATTTCAACAACTTCCTCTCCCTTTACGACACCCGTACCACCACATACATGGCACTTGTTCTTTATCACAGAGCCATCACCGTTACACGTCGGGCAAACGCTTTGTGTCTGCATCATGCCAAACAGACTCTGTGTTGTCCGTGTAACCACGCCGCTGCCATGGCACGTAGGACAAGTTTCCTTGGCACTATTCCCTTCCGCGCCAGAACCGTGACAATGGCTGCACGTTACGTCTTTCTTTACCTTAAACTTCTTTGTTACACCTGTAGATATTTCATGCAGCGACAATTTAACCTTCAGGCGCAAGTCGGAACCTCGGTGCTGGGCCGGACGGCGTTGGCCGCCTCCAAAACCACTGCCACCGAAACCGCCAAAACCACCACGTCCGCCAAAAATGTCGCCAAACATGGAAAATATATCGTCCATACTGAAACCGCCGGCACTGCTGAAGCCACCGAAGCCACTCTCGCCACCAGGCCCATTAAAGCCGAACTGGTCATATTGCTGACGCTTCGCAGGGTCATGCAACACATCGTATGCCTCTGCCGCTTCCTTGAATTTTTCCTCAGCTTCCTTGTTGCCGGGGTTACGGTCAGGGTGATATTTAATGGCTATTTTTCTGTAAGCCTTCTTTATCTCGTCTTCTGAGGCATTTTTGCTCACGCCAAGCACCTCATAATAATCTCTTTTAGCCATATCCTTAATTTAGTAGTTAAAGTTGTTAGAGGAAGCCGGAACGGTCTGTCACACAAAATTCACCGCTCCGCACATTATTTATTATTAATATCTTCGCTCTTCACTTTTTCATTGTCCCACTGCCACTTTTGCGTGCCGTATGACTTTATCATTTAAGGTGTATCCTGTTTGTACACAATCGAGCACCTTGCCTTTCTTGTCGTCACCCATACCAGGCACCATAGCCACAGCTTCATGAAAGTTTGTATCAAACTCCGCATCCTTGGTGTCAATCCGTTTGACCCCAAGGCTTTCCATTATCTTGTTCGTCTTTTGGTATATTAATTCCATGCCTTCCTTGAGAACTGTTGCATCCTCCGTCTTTTCGGCATTGGCAAGGGCGCGCTCCATGTCGTCAATAACAGGCAACAATGCTTGCACAGCCTTTTCCGAACCGTTGAGTATTAACTCCGCTTTTTCTTTCAGCGTGCGTTTGCGATAGTTGTCAAACTCTGCCACAGAACGCAAATATTTGTCTTTCAACAGCTCAATTTCCTTTTTCGCCGCATCCAATGGGTCTTCTTCCGCCCCTTCGGCATTGCCTGAGGCTGTGTCCTCCACAGTCTTTCCTTCTTCGTCGTTTTTACCGTCTGCATCGTCACGCTTGGTCTCCGCCTCTGCCTTTACAGAGTCTTGCTGTTCCGTGCGTTCACCTGCCGTATCAACGGTTTGTTCCTCGCATCCGTTGTTTTTTATATCCTTCTTATTTTCTTTCATGATGTAAATGTTTTTGTAAAATGTCACAGCAAAAATCTTGCCAACGCATCTCGTTGCGACATTTATTCATACATCTTTGCACGTTGCTCTTTCAGCTGTTCGTCATAAATATAGTCGTCATACTGCATCAGCTTATCAATCGTGCCTTTGGGTGTCAGTTCTATAACACGGTTGGCAACGGTCTGTATGAACTCATGGTCGTGGCTGCTGAAAAGCACGTTACCCTTGAAACTTACCAAGTTGTTGTTGAATGCCTGTATACTTTCCAGGTCGAGATGGTTCGTCGGGGTGTCAAGGATAAGGCAGTTAGCGTTTTTCAGTTGCATCCTTGCTATCATGCACCTCATCTTTTCTCCACCGCTAAGCACGTTAACCTTTTTCATGACTTCTTCGCCGCTGAACAACATCCTACCGAGAAAGCCCTTCATAACGACTTCATTTCCCGGACCAAACTGGCTAAGCCAATCAACAAGGTTAAGGTCACTGTTAAAGAACTCCGTATTGTCAAGTGGAAGATAAGCCGTCGTTATGGTTATGCCCCATTTGTATGTTCCTGCGTCGGCCTGGCGGTTTCCGTTGATTATTTCAAACAGGGCCGTCATGGCTTTAGGGTTATGGCTCAGGAATACGACTTTTTGCCCTTTTTCAACGTTAAAGCTCACATTGTCGAATAACACAGTACCATCAGTGTCAACGGCCTTCAATCCTTCAACCTCCAAAATTTGGTTTCCGGGCTCACGCTCCATCTGGAATATGATGCCGGGATATTTACGCGAAGAAGGCCTTATCTCATCCACTGTCAACTTGGCCAACATCTTCTTGCGGCTTGTTGTCTGCTTACTCTTTGCCACATTGGCAGAGAAACGGCGAATGAACTCCTCCAGTTCCTTGCGCTTCTCCTCGGCTTTCTGGCGTTGGTTCTGGGCTTGGCGCAGGGCCAACTGTGAACTTTCATACCAGAATGAGTAGTTACCGGCAAAGACAGTCACCTTGCCGAAGTCGATGTCAACAGTCTGTGTGCTTACAGCATCAAGGAAGTGACGGTCGTGGCTTACCACAAGAACAGTCTGCTCCACATTGCTCAAATATTCTTCAAGCCATTGCACGGTGTCCAAGTCAAGGTCGTTAGTCGGCTCGTCAAGCAAGAGGTTGTCAGGATTGCCAAATAACGCCTTAGCAAGCATCACGCGCACTTTCTCGTTGTTTGAGAGTTCGCTCATGAGCTTTTGGTGCTGTTCCTCCTTGACGCCTAAGTTCGACAGCATCTGGGCTGCATCGCTCTCTGCATTCCATCCGCCCATTTCCGCAAACTTCTCCTCCAATTCGGCCACACGATTGCCATCCTCTTCATTAAAGTCCGCTTTCATATACAGGGCTTCACGTTCTTTCATGTTCTGCCACAGCGGTTGATGTCCCATGAGCACAGTGTCCATAACACTATACCCGTCATATTTAAAGTGGTCTTGGTCCAATACCGAAAGACGTTCGCCTGGCCCCAATTCCACGCTTCCCTTATTAGGCTCAAGCTCGCCGCTTATAGCCTTGAGCAGGGTGGATTTGCCTGCGCCGTTAGCGCCGATTACTCCGTAAATGTTGCCATTGGTGAACTTGATGTTAACATCCTTGTAAAGCACTCTCTTTCCGAACTGAATTGCAAGATTGGTGACTGTTATCATTACTTTAATATACCTTGTTAAAATTGCGGTGCAAAATTACAATAAATTATCCGATAAACCAAATAACGCTTTCACCACTTTTCATCTCTCCATGACAAAGTGAGGCCTTGTATGGCTATTTACCCCGTGGAATTTCGACAAAACACAAGATATGCGTCCACAAACATTCCACCCATAAACAAGCGCGAGAACAAGACTTTCTTAATCTACTGACAATCAAGCCGTTATCAATACATGGCATTTCGCGGCATAATAAGTATCCTTTTAAGCTGCAAAAAGCCACATATTAAAGCCCGTTTAATGCCTAGTTATATTCCTGGAGGTTATAATCCATGAAATAACCAAGCCGGATATTTTGGCAATAACGACGCTAAGGACAGGGCATCCAAAAGCCCGCCTGTTATTGAAAAGTTGTGAAAAAACATTTTAATAACCTAAAACATCGCGTCAAACAACCGTCAGCATAAAATTAAATTGTACTTTTACACCAATTAATGAAAACTTTTACTTGATAATCACTTTAAGGGACATAATGAAGAACATAAAACTTTGCATCTTAGGTCTTGGCATAGCCTTGACAGGTCTATCAGCGTGCTCTACAAGCACGGAAAGTAACCTTACGCAATCGGGGCTTAACCCGACGGCATTTGACACCGTAATCAACAACAAGGAGGTAAAACTCTACGTCCTGAAAAACTCCAACGGCATGGAGGCGTGCATCACCAACTTCGGTGGGCGCATTGTGTCATTGGTCGTTCCGGACAAAAACGGGAAACCGACTGACGTTGTTTTAGGGTATGACAACATTGCACAATATGCCGACACGGTAAACAGCCCGAGCGATTTCGGGTCGTCTGTCGGTAGATACGCAAACCGTATCAATAAAGGCAAGCTGACCATAGGAGGAAAGACTGTGCAACTGCCGACCAACAATTTCGGCCATTGTCTTCACGGAGGGCCATCAGGATGGATGTACCAAGTGTATGACGCGACCCAGCCTAATGACTCAACATTGAAGCTAAGCATCGTTTCGCCTGATGGGGATAATGGTTTTCCGGGTACAGTCACCGCTACTACGACATATAAACTGTTGGCCGACAACACCATTGACATTGTTTTTGAAGCCACGACCGACAAGGAAACCGTAGTAAACATGACCAACCACAGTTACTTTAACCTGAACGGAGACCCGTCAAGGGATGGCATGGACATGGTGCTCTACGTCAATGCAGACAATTATACACCGGCAGACTCGACGTACATGACCACCGGCGAAATAAAGTCCGTTGAAGGTACGCCTATGGATTTCCGCAAGGCGCACGCCATAAGCGAGACAATCAACGACACTACATTTGACCAGATAAGGAACGCATCGGGCTATGACCACAACTGGTGCCTGAACACATACAAGGACGGAAAAGGCAACGACAAGGTTGTTGCTGCATCGCTTTATTCGCCTTCTACGGGCATTTTCCTCGAAATGTTCACGAACGAACCAGGGGTACAAGTATACACAGGCAACTTCCAAGGCACTGGCGTAAGTTGCAAGCACGGGATAAAATATCCCAAGCACGTTTCTGTATGTCTTGAAAGCCAGAAGTATCCAGACTCGCCCAATAAAAAACAATGGCCATCGCCATACTTGAAACCGGGCGAAAAGTACTATAGCCACGTTGCTTATAAGTTCAGCGTAAAATAAGAACCATATAATAACTTTACCTAATCAAACTAATAAAAATGAACTGGAATACAAACAATTTCATTTGGCTCGACTGGGCAGTCCTGGCAGTAGGAGTTGTCGCTATTATTTGGGCGATTTATCGGGCCATCAAGAAAGACAAAGAGAAGATGAAAGGTGCTGATAGCCAAGACTATCTCTTTGGAAAAGGCGAGCCATGGTATATCATCGGTGCAGCGATATTTGCTGCCAACATTGGTTCAGAGCACCTTGTCGGATTAGCCGGAACAGGTGCAAAAGACGGCGTTGGCATGGCTCACTGGGAGATGCAAGGATGGATGATTTTGATTCTTGGTTGGTTGTTCGTTCCGTTCTACCAGCTGTTGAACAACAAAATGGGCAAAATCATAACAATGCCCGATTTCCTTAAATTCCGCTACACGCAACGTACAGGTTCATGGCTGTCAATAATAACGTTGATAGCATACGTTTTGACAAAAGTGTCAGTTACTGCATTCACGGGTGGAATATTCTTTGAGTATCTCCTTGGTCTTCCGTTCTGGTACTGCGCCATAGGTTTGATTGTAATTACTGCGGTGTTCACTGTGTTTGGAGGTATGAAAGGCGTGATGACACTTTCTGCCATTCAGACGCCGATACTAATCGTCGGTTCTTTTCTCGTCCTTTTTCTTGGCCTAAG
The DNA here is from genome assembly GCA_944319815.1 of uncultured Prevotella sp. GTDB lineage: Bacteria > Bacteroidota > Bacteroidia > Bacteroidales > Bacteroidaceae > Prevotella. Next base: position 10,318 of record CALUEX010000048.1, read on the forward strand.
TATGTTGGGCGATGGTAATATAGCCGAAGGATGGACACAGATGATGGCTGTTTGTAATGCCGCACATGATGGTTTCGGAACGACGCATATGTTCCACACAGACCCTGCCGACCCTATGTATCCACAGTTCCCTGGATACGTCGTGTTCATTGGCGCTTCTATCATTGGCTTTTGGTATTGGTGCACAGACCAGCATATTGTCCAACGTGTACTTGGCCAGACCAAAGGCGAAGATAATACTACTGTTATGAAGCGTGCCCGTCGCGGCACTATAGCAGCCGGTTACTTTAAGCTGTTGCCCGTTTTCATGTTCCTTATACCGGGAATGGTGGCCTATGCCCTTTCACTGAAAACAGGTAGCGGTATCGAAATGGACATCACCAATACACACGACACTGACGGAGCGTTTGCCATGATGGTAAAGAACATCCTGCCGGCAGGTGTGAAAGGTCTCGTCACTATAGGTTTCATCTGTGCCCTTGTAGCATCACTGGCAGCATTCTTCAATAGTTGTGCCACGCTGTTCACGGAAGATTTCTATAAGCCAATGAAGAAAGGCATGAGTGAGAGCCATTATGTATTCGTAGGAAGAATGGCAACTGTGGTTGTCGTACTTCTCGGCCTTGCATGGATGCCGATAATGATGAATATGGGCAATTTGTACTCTTACCTGCAAGACATACAATCTCTCATTGCACCGGCAATGGTCGCCGTGTTCACACTTGGCATATTCTCAAAACGCATAACACCGAAAGCTGGCGAATATGGTCTCATAGGAGGTTTCCTTATTGGTATGTTACGTTTGTTGACTAACGTGCTTACAAATTCGGGCAAAGCTACGATGGAAGGTGCGTTTTGGGAGAACACCACATGGTTCTGGCAGACTAACTGGTTGATATTCGAGGTTTGGCTTCTTGTCTTCATCATCATCATGATGGTTGTTGTTTCGATGTTTACCCCGAAACCAAGCAAAGAACAAATCGAAGCCATAACCTTTACCAAAGATTATAAGGCATCAATATTCAAGAGTTGGAACAAATGGGATGTTATAGCATCGTTGGGTGTCGTTGCCCTGTGTGCTGCATTCTATGCTTATTTCTGGTAATCACAAGCATTGGGCAGGTTTTCTCCCTGCCCGATGCTTCGAAACTAATAGGTAATGACTACGTATTATAACGAACATTCAAAAGTTTTTGTATCTGTAGACTGCATCATCTTCGGATTTGAAGACAAAAAACTTAAACTGCTCATCGGTAAAAGAAATATGGACCCGGGGAGGGGCTGTTGGTCTCTCTATGGCGGCTTTGTTGAGGAGAACGAAAGTCTTGATGATGCAGCCAATAGGGTTTTATACCAACTGACGGGACTGAAGGATATATACATGAAACAAGTAGGTGCCTTTGGCGCCATAGACAGGGACCCGGGCGAAAGAGTTATTTCAATAGCTTACTGTGCATTGATAAACGTGAAAGACTACGACAAGGCACTGCTTGAAAAACATCAAGTAGAATGGGTGAACCTTGAGGAGATGCCCGAGTTGTATTCCGACCACAACGACATGGTAGAGAAGGCAATAACCCTGCTGCGTAGGCGCATATCTTCAGAGCCCCTTAGTTTCAACTTGTTGCCAGACCTGTTCACCTTGACACAGTTGCAGCACGTGTATGAAGCAATATTAGGCGAAACAATAGACAAGAGGAATTTCAGGAAAAGGATAAAAGCCATTGAATACATTGAAAAAACGAATTTCGTGGATAAGATTACATCTAAACGAGGAGCGGCTTTATATCGTTTCAACAAAGGTGCATATCTTGCAGACTCAACTTTTAAATTATAAATATTATGTTGGAAGACTTAAAAGAGAAAGTGTTTAAAGCCAATCTTGATTTGGTGAAACACAACTTGGTAATATTCACATGGGGTAACGTTTCCGGCATCGACCGTGAAAAAGGCTTAGTGGTAATCAAGCCTTCAGGCGTAAGCTACGATACGATGAAAGCCTCAGATATGGTGGTTGTAGACTTGAATACAGGTGCAATAGTTGAAGGCGACCTGAACCCGTCGTCAGACACGCCAACACATCTTGTACTTTACCGTGCATTCCCTGAAATCGGCGGCATTGTGCACACCCACTCAACATACGCTACGGCATGGGCACAGGCCGGGAAAGACATACCGAACATTGGCACGACACACGCAGACTATTTCCATGACGCCATACCATGCACAGCAGACATGACTGCCGGTCAAATGGCTGAATACGAAAAGGAAACGGGCACCGTCATCGTAGAGCGTTTCAAGGACATTAACTATATCCACACGCCTGGGGTGCTGGTCAAGAACCATGGCCCATTCTCATGGGGCAAAGACCCGGACAATGCGGTTTACAACGCAGTCGTCATGGAGCAAGTTGCAAAAATGGCATTCGTTTCATTCTGCGTAAATCCTGCAACAACCATGAACCAGCTGCTCGTTGAAAAACACTTCAGCAGGAAGCATGGCCCTAACGCTTATTACGGACAAAAGAAAAAATAACATAAAACAATCAAACTCTAACAAACAACAACTATGGAAAAGGCATTCGAGAATTTTGAAGTTTGGTTCATCACAGGAGCACAACTTCTTTATGGAGGTGAGGCAGTGGCACAGGTAGACGGCCACTCGAAGGAAATGGTAGACGGTCTAAACAATTCAGGACGGTTGCCGGTTAAAGTGGTATATAAAGGAACGGCCAACAGCAGCAAAGAGGTTGCTGACTTGTTCGCTGCAGCCAACAACGAAAAGAAGTGCATTGGCGTAATTACATGGATGCACACTTTCTCGCCTGCAAAAATGTGGATACATGGACTGCAGATACTCCACAAGCCCCTACTCCACCTGCACACGCAGTTCAACAAGGAAATACCTTGGGACTCGATTGACATGGACTTCATGAACCTGAACCAGAGCGCACACGGCGACCGCGAGTTCGGACACATCATCGCACGTATGAGGCTGCGCCGCAAATTGGTTGTAGGCTACTGGAAAGAGGCCGAGACGCAAGACCACATTGCCGTATGGGAGCGTGTCTGCGCAGCATGGGCCGACGCACAAGATATGCTCATAATCCGTTTCGGCGACCAAATGAACAACGTTGCCGTTACCGACGGCGACAAAGTGGCAGCAGAGCAGGTGTTGGGCTACCATGTAGACTATTGCTCGTTCAGCGAAGTGCTTGAATACTTCAAGCAGGTAAAGGACGAGGACGTTGACGCATTGGTAGGCGAATACTTCAATCTGTACGAGCATGACAAGGAGCTGGAAGACAAGACAGGCATCGCATATAAGAAGGTTTGGAACGCCGCAAAGGCCGAACTCGCATTGCGTGCAATATTGAAGGCCAAGGGCGCGAAAGGCTTTACGACGAACTTCGACGACCTTGGCGACGTTGACGTAGAAAAGTCAGGCATGGGCTTCGACCAAATCCCGGGATTGGCTTCACAACGCCTCATGGCCGATGGCTACGGTTTTGGAGCTGAAGGCGACTGGAAGTCGGCAGCACTCTATCGCACCGTGTGGTTCATGACGCAAGGCATGAAGAACGGTTGCTCATTCCTCGAGGACTATACGCTGAACTTCAACGGCAAGCAAAGTGCAATCCTGCAGTCGCATATGCTTGAGGTAAGCCCGCTCATCGCAGCCTCAAGGCCTCGCCTGGAAGTACACTTCCTTGGCATTGGCGTAAGAAAGAGCGAGACAGCCCGCCTTGTATTCACGTCAAAAGTCGGCACGGGTGTTACAGCTACCGTCGTAGACATGGGCAACCGCTTCCGTATGATTGTAAACGACGTGAAGTGCATAGAGCCGAAACCGCTGCCCAAGCTGCCTGTAGCTTCAGCCCTGTGGATTCCGCAACCCAATTTTGAGGTTGGAGCCGGATGCTGGATATACGCCGGCGGCACACACCACAGCTGTTTCTCATACGACCTTACCGACGAATACTGGCAGGACTACGCCGAGATTGCCGGCATAGAGGCCGTATTCATCAACGAAAAGACCACAGTGGACGACTTCCGCAAGGAACTGCGCTTCAACGAGGTTTACTATATGCTCAACAAAGCGTTGAACTAAGCCTTAGTGTTTTTCCGATAGGTTGGCACACAAGACATGGACGCCTCGACGCGACCAGATTAGCAAGACGTGGGCTTAACAAATTTCTTCAACCAGTAACGGCTTTATCAAAGACCGTCATTGAGGTGGTAAAAGGTGGCCTTTTAGCTATTGAAAGGCCACCTTTCAGAACATAAAAGACCATCTTTCAGGCAACGAACGAAAAGCCGCGTGCAAGCGTCTGGTTTTCAACAGATTACGAAATGCGGTCATCACGCCATAAAATTCGTCGGGTTCATGCCTTTACTTGGATGCCAACCGTAAAACGTTCAAACAATAAAACGATAAGAATATGCCCAAATATGTTATAGGATTAGACTATGGCAGCGATTCCGCCCGTGCCCTTGTCGTCAACGCCGAAAGCGGTGAAATCCTTTCAACAAGCGTCAAATACTATCCGCGTTGGAAGAAAGGGCTTTACTGCAACCCGAAGACAAACCAGTGGAGGCAGCACCCCAAGGATTACCTTGAAGTGCTCGAAGCTACCGTAACCGATGCCCTCAGCCAATGCGCACAAGGCGTGGCGGAGAACGTTGTCGGCCTGGCTTTCGACACTACGGGGTCAACACCGGCCTTTACCGATGAAAACGGCACTCCGTTGGCCATGCTTCCTGAGTTTGCGGAAAATCCCAACGCAATGTTCGTCCTGTGGAAAGACCACACGGCAATCAAGGAAGCCGAGGAGATAAACGAGGCTTGCGCCAAGTCAGACATCAACTATGCAAAATACGAAGGTGGCATTTATTCGGCCGAATGGTTCTGGGCCAAGGCCCTGCACATCCTTCGCGAAGACCCCGAAGTGGCAAAGAAAGCATACTCGATTGTAGAATATTGCGAGTGGCTGCCCGCCGTGTTGACTGGTGTAAAGTCGGCAAAGGACATCGTGAGGAGCCGCTGCGCGTGCGGCCACAAGGCCATGTGGCACAAGGAATGGGGCGGACTGCCGTCAGAGGAATTCCTTACGTCAATAGACGAAAGGCTTAAAGGTTTCCGCTCAAGATTGTTCACTGACACAGAGACAGCCGACAAGCCCGTGGGACACTTATGCAAGGAATGGGCCCAGAAATTAGGACTGACTGAGAATGTCATCGTGGCTGGAGGTGCTTACGATTGCCACATGGGTGCCGTTGGAGCCGGCGTTGCGCCCCACACCTTGGTGCGCGTCATCGGAACTTCGACCTGCGACGTCATGGTTGCGTCATACGACGAAATCGGTTCAAAGTGCATCAAGGGAATATGCGGACAGGTTGACGGCAGCGTAATCCCCGGAATGGTAGGCCTGGAGGCCGGCCAGTCGAGCTTCGGCGACGTCTATGCAATGTTCAGGAGAATACTTGAATTCCCGGTACGCAACATTCTGCCACAGGCAATGCAAGGCAAACTTTCAAAAGAGGAGATTGACGAAATTGTTGAAAACACGTGTGACAGAATTATCGTCAAATTGACAGAAGAAGCCGAAAAGATACCTGTCAGCGAAAGCACGATGATTGCGACAGACTGGATAAATGGTCGCCGCACGCCGGATGCCAACCAGTTGCTTAAAGGAACCATCGCAGGCTTCACGCTGGGCTCCACCGCCCCGCAGGTGTTCCGTGCCTTGGTTGAGGCAACAGCCTTCGGGACAAAGGCCATAGTTGACCGCTTTGAAAGTGAAGGCATTGTGATTGACAACGTCATAGGCATCGGCGGCATCGCCTTGAAATCACCATTCGTGATGCAGACAATGTGCGACGTTATCAACAAGCCGATAAAAGTATGCAACACCGACCAGGCGTGTGCACTTGGCGCGGCCATGTTCGCAGCCACCGCGGCCGGCATTTATGGCAAGGTGGAAGATGCCATTGAAAATATGAACAGCGGCTTCTCTAAGGAATATAAGCCACAACCCGAAAACGTCAAGGCTTACGCCGACATTTACGAGAAGTATATAAAACTTGGCTCGTTCACGGAAAAAGAGCTGTTTAATAAATAAATGAAACGGCTAAATTGATACAGCCTGAATAACTCGAGGCCTCCACTTTACCAAAATAAGTGGAGGCCTTGAAGTTGTAAACCAACTTGATTTAAAACGCATAATACAAAAATTATTTTGCCAAATAACAAGTTTTGGAAACATTAGCCACATATTTCTTTTATTTTTTAATATAAATGACTATCTTTGCATAAGACAAACAGCATCATGGAAATTAAGGGCAAGCCCATTCCTGTCCGTGCATTGTCTCTACGTTCGATAGACAAATAATCGAAAGAAAAACACTGGCTGAATTATGTATATGAGCCAGACCCATATTATCTTTGCCTAATTGAAGTATAACAAGAAACTTAGCTTACTAACTTTTAACACTAAGCAGTAATGAACGACAGAAATTTAATGAACAAAGCAGCTGACAACATCCGCATACTTGCTGCTTCAATGGTTGAAAAAGCTAAATCTGGACATCCTGGAGGTGCAATGGGTGGAGCAGATTTCATAAATGTGCTTTTCTCCGAGTTTTTGGTCTATGACCCTGAAAATCCGTCTTGGGCTGGGCGCGACCGCTTCTTCCTTGACCCCGGACATATGTCACCCATGCTTTACAGCGCGCTTTGTTTACAAGGTAAATTTACCCTGGACGAATTGTCTCAGTTCCGTCAGTGGGGCTCACCCACACCCGGACACCCGGAGAGAGACATCAACAGGGGGGTAGAGAATACTTCCGGACCGCTTGGACAAGGTCACACATTTGCGGCCGGTGCAGCAATCGCAGAGAAATTCCTTGAAGCCCGCCTTGGCAAAGAGGTTATGCAACATAAGATATACGCATACATTTCGGACGGTGGCATAGAGGAAGAAATTTCGCAAGGCACAGGACGCATAGCCGGCATACTTGGCCTCAATAACCTTATAATGTTCTATGATTCAAACGACATACAGCTTTCGACTGAATGTAACGTCGTTATGGATGAGGACACCGAAGCAAAATACAAAGCTTGGGGTTGGAACGTAATGACAATCAACGGCAACGATGCTGACGAAATCAGGAATGCCTTGATTGCTGCACAAAAAGAAAAACACCGCCCCACTTTAATTATAGGTAAGACTATCATGGGTAAGGGTGCGCTGAAAGAAGACGGCACAAGCTACGAGCACAGCATAAAAACCCATGGTGCCCCACTTGGCGGTGAAGCATACCTGAATACGATAAAGAACCTTGGAGGCGACCCGGAAAATCCGTTCCAGATATTCCCTGAAGTAAAAGAACTTTATGCAAAACGCGCTGAAGAACTGAAAAAGATTGTTGCCGAAAGGCATGAAATAGAAAAGAAGTGGGCTGAGAATAATCCTGAAAAGGCAACCTTGATGGCCGAATGGTTCAGTGGCAAAGCCCCGAAAGTGGACTGGAACGCAGTAGTTCAAAAAGAAGGAGCTGCAACAAGGGCTGCATCGGCTACTTGTCTCGGAGTCTTGGCTGAACAGGTGCCCAATATGATATGTGCATCAGCAGACTTGTCAAACAGCGATAAGACTGACGGTTTCCTGAAAAAGACTAAATCTCTTGCCAAGGATGATTTCACAGGAGCGTTTTTCCAAGCAGGTGTCAGTGAATTGACTATGGCCTGTATGTGCATCGGAATGTATCTCCACGGAGGCGTTATCCCTGCTTGTGGTACATTCTTCGTGTTCTCTGATTACATGAAACCTGCAGTCCGTATGGCCGCATTGATGGAAGTTCCAATCAAGTTCATCTGGACGCATGATGCTTTCCGTGTTGGCGAAGACGGACCTACGCATGAACCTGTAGAGCAAGAGGCCCAGATTCGTTTAATGGAAAAGCTAAAGAACCATCATGGAAAAGACAGCGTCCGCGTGTTCCGTCCCGCTGATGCAGACGAAACCACTGTATGTTGGGCAATGGCTATGGAAAATACGGAAACACCAACAGCACTTGTTTTGTCGCGCCAGAACATTGCAAAGCTCCCAGCCGGCAATGATTATGAACAAGCACGTAAGGGTGCGTATGTTGTCGCAGGTTCTGACGAGAACTTCGATGTAATACTTTTGGCCGACGGTTCTGAAGTGTCAACCCTTGTTGCTGGTGCAGAGCTGTTACGCAAAGACGGCATCAAAATACGCATTGTAAGTGTACCGAGTGAGGGATTGTTCCGCAGCCAAAGCAAAGAATATCAAGAGAGTATATTACCCAAAGGGTCGAAGATATTTGGCATGACAGCCGGACTTCCTGTAACGCTTGAAGGGTTAGTCGGTGCAAACGGTAAAGTGTTCGGAATGCAAAGTTTCGGTTTTTCTGCACCGTATAAGGTATTGGATGAAAAACTCGGGTATACAGCCGAGAATGTTTATAAACAAGTTAAAACTTTCATGGAGGACTGAGCTATGGAAATAAAGACTGTCGGAATTGCCTGCGACCACGCAGGTTATCCGTTAAAAAAGTTTGTTCTTGATTATCTTGAAGGGAAAGGTTATCCGTATAAAGATTACGGGACATACAGTGACATGAGTTGTGATTATCCTGATTTTGCCCATGCTCTTGCCGAAGGAATTGAAAACGGGGATATATATCCTGGAATTGGCATTTGTGGAAGTGGCGAAGGAATGGCCATCACGCTGAATAAACACCAAGGCGTGCGTGCAGGATTAGCATGGTGTCCAGAGATAAGCGGACTGATACGCCAGCATAACGATGCAAATGTATTAGTTTTACCTGGACGTTTTGTTGATAATAAAACAGCAGAAAAAATCCTCGACACATTCTTCAATACCGCCTTTGAAGGGGGAAGACACCAAAGACGTGTTAAAAAAATATCACTAAAATAACTCAACAAAATAAAAGGAACCGAATCAAATATTTTCGGTTCCTTTTATTTTATTACATTTTCATTTACCTATAAGTGTTTGGTAAATGGAATTCATAAGAACGGTCGAAGACTTCACGTACCTTATTTATTTCCAAGAACGTTGTTCCTCCACCTTTTCCGAAACTTCCACTAAGATAAGCTATCTTATCATCCATTTTAAGATAACCTTTCTGCCTTAACATACGAAGGGCAGCCACGAATTGCTCCTGTGGCCCTATCTGTTCATGTTGTGCAACAGGAATAACACCATAGCTTAAAGCCAGCCAACGTTGCGTCTTTTCCTTGTAGCATATCGCAAGTACAGGATTTGGGCCGCGGAAAGCAGCCAAGTGGCGCGCCGTAAGACCAGTTTTACTGTCAGTTATTATACCCTTAACACCGAGTATCTCCGTCGCTTCAATGGCATTACGTGCCAAGAATTCGGTAACGTTACAATTATCACTGATTTGGAAGTCGAAATCATGCTCATACATTTTATCCTGCTCTGCCTGTTCTGCTATAGACGCCATTGTCTTTACGGCTTCAACAGGATATTTACCTGTAGCAGTCTCGCCACTCAACATCAACGCATCTGTACGATAATATATGGCATTGGCTATGTCGGTCACCTCTGCGCGTGTCGGTCTTGGATTGCTTATCATTGTATGCAACATCTGCGTTGCTACGATAACAGGTTTTTTTGCCAAACGGCATTTACGTATTATCATACGCTGTATGCCTGGGATTTTTTCTATCGGGACTTCTATACCCAAATCCCCTCTTGCAATCATTATTCCGTAAGAAGCATCGATAATCTCATCTATGTTGTCAACGCCTTCCTGGTTTTCTATTTTCGAAATAATCTTTATGTCACTATTGTGCTCGTCGAGAATCTCTTGTACCGCCATAACGTCATTTTTATTACGGACAAAAGAGTGCGCTATGAAGTCGATATTCTCCTCTATTGCCAATAGTATATTGCGCCTGTCCTTCTCTGTAATGGCCGGCAAGTCAATATGAACACCTGGTACATTAACACTCTTATGCGAGCCGAGCACACCATCATTCTGCACCTGGGCGACAACGGCAGGTCCATTGATGCCAATAACCTTCATGTCGATGGCACCATCGTCAAACAATATGTCGTCGCCTATATGGATGTCATTTACAAAATTCTCGTATGAGAGATTAAGAATATCGTGTTCGGTCTTCATTTCGGGACGCCCGAATATCTTAACCACGTCACCTGTCTTATACTCAATCGGAGCGTCGTTGCCCGTAGTGCGAACCTCCGGTCCTTTGGTGTCAATCAATATGCCGATATGTTTGCTCACTGCACGTGTGTTCCTTATTATTTTCCTTATACCGTCAGGAGTAGCGTGTGCAGTGTTCATTCTCACAACATTCATCCCTGCGTCAAACAGCTTGCGGATAAAGTCCTCATCGCATCTTTGGTCGCTGATTGATGCTACAATCTTTGTCTGTTTCATCTTTTGAATTTATACAGTTCGTCTTAATTTTGTTGCAAATGTACAAAACAAATTCTATAAATGCAAATATCGTTTACTAAAATGCCTTTAATCCTTAAAGTCAAGCATACCTTCTATCCATTTTCCGCGCCTTACTTCATCAGGTGGATTTGAAACCGACAAACCGATGAGCCTGACCGGTTTTGATTTATAGTCAACTTGGCCAAGCAGCAGCTTAGCTATTGGCAAAATGTCTTCCTTTGTTTCAAGTACATTGCTTACCGTATGACTACGGGTTATCTGCGTAAAATCGTAAAACTTGATTTTCAATGTCAATGTATAACCCTTGAAATCGCTTTTGCGCAACCTGCCAACAAGTTCTATGACAATGTGGTATAACTCTATCAAAATGGCCGACTTCCTGTGCAGGTCGTCCAGGAATGTTTGTTCACACCCTACTGACTTACGTATCCTTACGGGCTCTACTTGCCTATCGTCAATCCCCCTTGCAAAGTTATAATACACAATTCCCGCCTTTCCGAAAACATCAGTAAGATGGCCGAGTGAGCACTTCCTAAGCTGGCTGCCGTTGAATATCCCCATCTTGTGCATCTCTTGCGCCGTCTTGGGGCCAACACCCCAAAACTTCTCAATAGGAAGTTCGGATATAAAGTCGAGAGCTTCCTCCTCGTCAATCACATACATCCCGTCAGGTTTGTTGTAATCTGATGCGATTTTGGCCAAAAACTTATTGTATGACACACCGGCCGATGCCGTAAGCAACAGTTCGTCACGGATAGCCTGCCTGATGTTCCTGGCTATTTCCGTTGCCGACATACCACAGTCGCAATCAGTAACGTCGAGGAAAGCCTCGTCTATCGATAGCGGCTCAATAATGTCTGTATATCGCCTGAATATCTCGCCTACCCGTCCGGAAACATCTTTGTAGTGAGCATGGTTTGACGAAACAATAATAAGCTGTGGGCACAACATCTTGGCCCTGGCCATCGACATAGCCGAATGCACACCAAACCTGCGCGCCTCATAGCTTGCCGTGGACACGACACCGCGCGGCCCGTCAAATCCTACTGCTATAGGCTTGCCGCGAAGCTCAGGCTTGTCTCTTTGCTCTACGGAGGCAAAAAAGGCATCCATGTCTATGTGTATAATCTTGCGCATTCTGTTTGTCCGCCTGGCGCCAAAACGATATACTGCTGCGCCAGAAGCGTATGCAAAAGTAGTAAATTAACATTGAACATAGAACTATAGCGATGAAAACCGTCAAAAATTTTTGCATGGAAACACCCTGCATACAAGCGTAAGGCATCACTCCCGTACTTGCAACATTAGAAACTTGTTTTTAAGAAGAAACTGTATATTCTTTGTTAATGCCTCGAAAATACATCTCAATCCATTTAACAAAAAAATCAAAACAGTTTCTTAAAATCCGTCACACACCATGCAAGGCAATAAAGCCGTATCGAGCCATTATGTCAAAAAATCGCCATAAATCATTACTTATTGAAATTCCATGACACGTAAAAAAGGGACTTTACATTGAAATAAACTATCCGGACGAAAATAACCGGGAAATATATGCCTAATCGTATGTTACTGATACACACATGATTATAAAAGAAATCATGGTTGGCGATACCGTGAAAACCTATTGGGGTTGAAGTAAAACGGCACATATTGACTTCTCAAAGGGCACAATTTACATCCTTGAATATGGCACTTTAACTATCGTTATACGGTTTTTTGTTGGGAAAATGAAACTTTTAAACATGAAACGACTGGTTTATAGGCGCCATGACTAAGATTTTGATATTCATATATAGCAAAATGCCGTACTCACATTAGCTATTTCATAAAAAAGACGTGACATCTTTAAAGTGACATTTTGTAAAATAACGCTCCCCCATTCAAAATGCCGACAACACAATCCTCCCTGCATCCCATTCCACCGCCAAGTACCACTGTACGGTAAAAAACACGAGGCAAAAAACTGATTAATTTGCTATTACGAACAAAAAAGCGTATCTTTGCACGTTGAAAAAAGCATCGTGGCATTAACCATGGCCCCAATATTAAACAAAACGGTTTATACCTGAAACTTTCATGCCAACACGATGCGTCCACACACATGGGGCAAATCATAAACATAAAACAAAAACAAGATTATGGATATAAAAACATCTGAATTCGTATTGAGCAGTCCTACCTGGACTATGTGCCCAAAAGATGTAAAACCAGAATACGCTTTCATCGGCAGAAGCAATGTAGGAAAATCCAGCCTGATAAATATGCTCTGCAACCATAAAAACCTTGCCAAGACATCATCTACCCCCGGCAAGACATTGCTGATAAACCACTTCATTATCAACAAAGAATGGTATTTGGTTGACTTGCCGGGTTATGGATTTGCCAAAAGGTCGAAATCCGTGCAAAACAAATTGGAGCAGATGATAACGTCATACATCTTGCAACGTGAGCAACTTGTCAATGTATTCGTACTGATAGACATACGCCACGGCTTCCAAGCAACAGACCGCGAATTCATCGACTGGTTAGGACGCAGCAGCATACCGTTCTCGATAATATTCACAAAGGCCGACAAGTTGGGCACGCAGAAGGCCAAGCAGGCTGTAGACACGTATATGCAGAGCTTAACGGACACCTGGGAAGAACTACCGCCCCATTTTATAACAAGCAGTGAGAAAAAAATAGGCCGTGACGAGGTGATAGATTACATCGGCAGGATAAACACATCATTGAAACAAAACGACTAATGCATTTATGTCCAGCCAGTTACCATATCTAGACGTACAGCACCTTACAAAGTCGTTCGGTGCCCATATACTTTTTGAGGATATATCGTTCAGCGTGGCAGAGGGGCAAAAAGTAGGCCTCGTTGCCCGCAACGGTACGGGCAAGTCTACCCTCCTGTCAATATTGACAGGTATCGAAGGATACGACTCTGGCAGCATAATATTCAAACGCGACTTGCGCATTGGCTATTTAGAGCAAACACCAAAGTTCTGCCCTGAAGACACCGTGCTTGAGGCTTGTTTCAACCATAAAGGCGACGAAGCAAAAGTATTGAAAGCCAAGCAAATACTTACCCAACTAAAAATCGGCCGTCTTGACCAACTTATGGGCACGTTGAGCGGCGGGCAACAACGCCGTGTAGCCTTGGCCAACGTGTTAGTTACCGAACCGGATATGCTAATACTTGACGAACCGACCAATCATCTCGACCTCGATATGATAGAATGGCTCGAAGGATTTTTAGCAAAAGGCAACAAGACGTTGCTGATGGTGACGCACGACAGGTTTTTCCTCGACAGGGTATGCTCGCTGATATTAGAACTTGACAACAAGACCATTTACACTTATCGTGGGAACTACAGCTATTACCTGGAAAAGCGCCAGGAACGAATAGACAACGCACGTGCCGAAATAGCCAGGGCCAATAACTTATACAGAAAAGAGCTCGACTGGATGCGCCGTATGCCACAAGCCCGTGCACACAAGGCCCGCTATCGCGAAGACGCATTCTATGAACTTGAGAAAGTTGCAAAACAGAGAATTGAGGAAAGGCAGCTCCGACTGAAATCGAGAAATGTGTACATAGGCAGCAAAATCTTTGAATGCCAGTATATATCAAAACAGTGGGGAGAAGACAAGGTTATACTGAAAGACTTTTACTACAACTTCGCCCGCTATGAGAAAATGGGCATTGTTGGCAACAACGGCACCGGTAAATCAACTTTCATAAAGATGCTCTTAGGCTTGGAAAAGCCTGACAGCGGACGTTTTGACGTTGGTTCAACGGTAAAGTTCGGGTATTTCTCACAAGACGGAATGGTTTTTGACGAACAAAAGAAAGTCATCGACATTATCACCGACATTGCCGAATACATAGATATGGGCGGTGGCAAACACCTATCGGCGTCACAGTTCCTGCAATATTTCCTTTTCACGCCCGAGCAGCAACATAATTATGTCTACAAATTAAGCGGAGGCGAAAAGCGCAAACTGTACCTATGTACAGTATTGATGAAAAATCCTAATTTTCTCGTATTGGATGAACCCACCAACGATTTGGACATACAAACTTTGCAGATATTTGAAGAATACCTGGCAGACTTTCCTGGATGCGTAATCATTGTCAGCCATGACAGATATTTCATGGACAAGGTTGTAGACCATCTCTTGGTGTTCAAAGGGAACGGCGTTGTACAAGATTTTCCAGGAAACTATACGCAATACCGCGAATGGAATTCCTTGAAAAGTAAAAACGAGACAGCTCCTGTAAAAGAAGACAAATCTACAAAGAGAAAACGCACTACCGAACAGCGGCACAAAATGACTTACAAGGAAAAGACGGAATACGCTCAACTGGAAAAAGACATTGCCGCCTTGGAAAAGGAAAAGAACTTAATCGAAGAACAACTATGCAGCGGCAATTTGTCGATAGAAGAATTGACGGAGAAAAGCAAAAGACTACCGGAAATCAAGGTTCTGCTCGACGAAAAAGAAATGCGGTGGCTGGAACTGTCAGAGATTGAAGACTAACTGTTAAAATTTAGTTAAAACAAAATAAGTAAAAGCCCCAAAGGCTTGTTTTTCAAGATAATTTCACTAATTTTGCACATCAATTAGAAATAACCAATCGTTTCCATTCGTGAAACGTTCCAATCAATTAAAATTCCACAATACATTATTATTTATGTACAGCAAAGACGAATTATTATCTAAAAATATTGCTGAACTTGAAGAAATTGCCGAACAGGTAGGCATCAAAATCAAGCAAAACGACAGCCAGGAAGATATTATCTACTCAATCCTTGACAAACAGGCGGAAGTTGAAGGCAACAAGAACCCGCTTGGAACTAAGAGGCGCAGGACTCGTATTGTAAAAAAAGATACGGACAGAGTGTATTCCGTGAACGGGAAAGAAGGCGAAAATTTTGACTTGAAAAAGAACAAGATGCCACAAGTCGAGACCCCGTCACTATTCAATGATATACCCGCCGAGCCTACACCTGCTAAACCAAAAGCAACAAGGGGCAGGCCTAAAAAAACTGAACAAAAAAACGACGAAGTGCAACCTTTGGTTGACAACATTGTACCTGTTGCGGAAGAACAGCCACAACCGACCGATAAACAGCCAGAGACAAGTCCAATGATGGATGAACCTGTAACCGAAACCACCGTGGACACGGTAACGTCCGAGCAACCAACTGACGTCCCGGAACCATATACAGGTACAGAGGAAAACAATGATATGGCTGTTGTGCCAGAAGCAGAATACAATCCGGAAGATATAAATAAGGATACCAGTACACAGCCTGACTTGCTTGCACAATTACAAGCTAAAGTCAACGCACACAATGAGATAACAGACGGGAAGCGTGAAGCTATGGCATCAGGTATATGGGAGAATGACCCGGGCGACGGGACTGACTTCATCACTGTTGTAGACTTGCCTATTGAAGACCAAATGGCGGTTCCCAACTTTGATATGTTCGATAATCCGACCATTCCAATGGACATGAGTTCGGTTGCATATACCAACCACCAAGAACAGGAAATAACTGCGGCATTCGATTTTGAGGACATCATCACTGCAAATGGCGTACTTGAAATAATGCCTGACGGTTATGGATTCTTGCGTTCAAGCGATTATAACTACCTTTCGTCACCTGATGACATATATGTGTCAATAACTCAAATAAAACGTTACGGATTGAAAACCGGCGACGTGGTTGAATGCCATGTTAGGCCACCTCATGACGGTGAAAAATATTTTCCGCTGACAAGCATCGACAAGATAAACGGACGCGACCCGTCGGAAGTGCGTGACCGAATACCTTTCGACCACCTAACCCCACTGTTCCCGGACGAAAAATTCACGTTGTGCGGAGATGCTTCAACTACAAACCTTAGCACGAGAATTGTTGACTTATTCTCTCCTATCGGTAAAGGGCAGCGTGCATTAATTGTTGCACAGCCCAAAACAGGTAAGACAATCTTGATGAAAGACATTGCAAATGCAATAGCAGCCAACCATCCTGAGGCATATCTAATGATGTTGCTTATAGACGAGCGTCCTGAAGAGGTTACGGATATGGCACGCACCGTAAACGCAGAGGTTATTGCCTCAACATTTGATGAGCCTGCAGAACGTCACGTCAAGATAGCTGGCATCGTACTTGAAAAAGCAAAGCGCATGGTAGAATGTGGGCATGATGTTGTAATATTCCTTGATTCTATTACACGCTTGGCGCGCGCTTATAACACTGTGGCTCCAGCGAGCGGAAAGGTGCTGACTGGTGGTGTTGACGCCAACGCATTACAAAAGCCCAAACGTTTCTTCGGTGCAGCAAGAAACATTGAAGGCGGAGGTTCTCTCACGATTGTGGCAACGGCGTTAATTGACACGGGCAGCAAAATGGACGAAGTTATATTCGAAGAATTTAAGGGTACAGGAAATATGGAACTTCAGCTTGACCGTAACCTTAGCAACAAGAGGATATTCCCTGCTGTCAATCTCGTGGCATCAAGCACAAGGCGCGATGACTTGCTGCAAGATAAACTTACTCTTGACCGTATGTGGGTTCTGCGTAAGTTTATTGCAGACATGAACCCGATAGAGGCGATGAATACCATTCATGACAGGATAATCCATACACGCAACAATGAGGAATTTCTTGCCACAATGAATTCTTAACTGAATCATGGTTGCAAAATTAAGCCCAAATCGGTCATTAGGGCTTAGGCGGATTATGTACTAATGCCAGACGGTTTTTATTCCGTTTTGTCGAAGGCGTAGCGGGCTACGTCGAGACGGAACGGAAGAAAAGACGGCGGCAGAAGTGCATAAGACGGCAAGAAGCAATAATATAACTATAGAAATTAAAACATTGCGGTCTAATGACCGATTTGGGTTAAACTTTATATCTGAAAATTTGTGCAAAAGAATAAAATTAAGTAACTTTGCAACCGATTTGGGGTTCCGTAGCTCAGTTGGATTAGAGCAACGCCCTTCTAAGGCGTGGGTCTAGGGTTCGAATCCCTACGGAATCACAAAAAAGGAGTACACTGTAATGTGTACTCCTTTTTGCATATTAAATATTTGCACAATTTATTTCATCCATATTGCCCCAGCGCGCATGACGAACTTAATAATTTTGCCCTTCGGTATCACAGGTTTCTTCCACTCACCAGAACATACAAGGATTGTTGTTTCTTTTTCCATTGGCGCGTTGTCTACAGCTTCCTGAACGTCTGAATACAATCCGCTACCGTCTTTAGCTACTACCATATCATAATGATGTATATACTTTTTCAATGCCGGTATTTCCATCGCCACAGCATCTGCCAGAAGCCCTGCTACTGTATATGCACCATATATGTTATAATGAGTATTGTCTTGCCTTCCTTCAGGTAGGGATGGAACCTCTCCCGGCTTATACCAAACGTGTAATCCCTTCGAGCCTTCTGGACCAAGTCCTTGCTCCAATTCATGAGTAATTTTATTGGCATCGATAAACGGGACATCCATCTCTTTTGCAACATTTCGTGGAGATATTAAGTATGCTCCATGAGTATCTACTAATGTATCCCCGTCAACAAGCTGTTTAGATGAATTGTCACGTTTGTCATCATCCTCGACGGCTGTTTGACTATTGGCAAAATTACGCCTTACAACACTATTGAACAATACAGGAATACCTCCCTTTAATCTTGTTTCACGCACAAATTTTCTCAAGTTCTCGTCAAATGTTGAACCCGGCTCTGTATGTCGAGCCGTGTCTTTTTTCTCATCGTTATGACCAAATTGTATGAAGACATAATCTCCGGGCATTACTTGGTTTATCACTTCATTCCAGTGTCCTTCCGAGATAAAACTTTTTGACGAACGGCCGTTTAACGCATGGTTATCAACCACAACATCGTCAGAGAAAAAATTTCTAAGCATCATGCCCCATCCTCTTTCCACTTTTCCTCCACTTACATCCTTGTTAGCCATGGTTGAATCACCAATCATAAAAATATGGAGTTTCCGGTCATTCTTAAAAGCAGAAAACAACGATGCACATAAGAACAATAATGCCAATAACTTGATTTTCCTCATAATACAACTCGCTATTTTATCTTTTGTCACGAACAATGCTTATCATATCTTCCACTGATACCAACCGCTGTTGTCCTGTTACCATATTTTTCAATGTAACTTTATTTTCTTTGATTTCATTTTCTCCAGCCAATGCTACATAACATATACCATTATTATTGGCATAGCTCATTTGCTTTTTCATTTTTACTACGTCAGGATAAATTTCAGTAGCAATTCCACATTCACGAGCCTTGGCTATTATCGGCAAACAATATAAAGTTTCTTTTTCACCAAAATTGATGAACAGCAGTTCTGTTCCATGTATGGCATCTTTGGGATAAAGGTTCAACGCGTTCAAGACGTCAAAAATCCTGTCAGCTCCAAATGAAATGCCGACTCCGCTAAGTCCAGGCATACCGAATATGCCTGTAAGGTTGTCATAACGACCGCCTCCTGTTATACTGCCTATTTGCACATCCAAGGCCTTTACCTCAAATATTGCACCTGTATAATAGTTAAGTCCCCTGGCCAAAGTAAGGTCAAACTGTATTTCATTTTCAATATCCAAATCACTTAACAATCCAAAAATACAGCGCAGCTCGTCAACACCCTTTCGGCCGATTTCCGAACTATCAAGTATTCCGCTGATTATACTAAGTTTTTCTTCGTTGTCGCCTTTAAGCGACATTAGCGGTTGCAGTTTATCAATTGCGTCCACACCCAGTCCGCAAGCAGCCAATTCGGCATTGACACCATCTATTCCAATTTTATCAAGTTTGTCAATAGCTACTGTTATATCAACAATTTTATCCGCCTCACCAATATATTCTGCTATGCCAGTAAGAATTTTCCTGTTATTTATCTTAATCTGCACACGTATGCCAAAACGCTTAAATACAGTGTCGATAATCTGAATTAGCTCAACCTCATTCAATAAAGAAACACTCCCTACCACATCTGCGTCACACTGATAGAACTCACGATAACGTCCCTTTTGAGGTCTGTCAGCACGCCACACAGGCTGTATTTGATAACGTTTAAACGGCATTTGCAACTCGTCACGATGCATTACTACATACCTTGCAAATGGGACTGTAAGGTCATAACGCAGTCCTTTTTCACATAACTTTGCGGCTAAATGTAAAGAGTTGCCATCCAATAGTTCATCTTTGCTAATCTTGCTAAGATAATCACCGCTGTTAAGCACTTTGAATAACAACTTGTCTCCCTCTTCTCCGTATTTGCCGAGTAAAGTTTGCAGTGTCTCCATTGACGGCGTCTCTATCTGCCTGAAGCCATACAACGCAAAAACAGACCTTATTGTATTAAAAATGTAATTGCGCTTAGACATTTCTAACGGAGAAAAATCTCGTGTCCCTTTGGGTATTGATGGTTTGTTCATTTGTTTATAGTTAAGCTAAAATAAAACCAAAAAAGTTAAAGCCTGACGCTTATCGACAATTTAACGCCAATACCGTCACGGCTTTAACTTCTTTTAGATATTGATATTATAAAACATTATTTCCTCAATATTGTTTGTTCACGGTCGGGGCCTATGGAAATTATTTTTATTGGGGTTTCAAGTTCATCCTCAAGGAACTTGACATAATCAACAAACTCCTGTGGAAATTCATCTTCGCTCGTCATCTTCGTCATATCGGTATTCCAGCCCTTCAACTCCTTATATACAGGTTCTACCCCCGTTTCTATGTCATACGGAAAATCCCTTGTCATTTCCCCGTTACACTTATATGCCACACACGCCTTTATCGTGCTAAAACCGTCAAGGACGTCACTTTTCATCATAATGAGTTGAGTAACACCATTCACCATTATAGCATAACGCAATGCAACCAAATCAATCCAACCGCACCTGCGTTCACGGCCTGTTACGGCACCATATTCATGCCCGAGGCGTCGGATTTCAGCACCTGTTTCATCGAACAGTTCTGTCGGGAACGGCCCTGCACCAACTCGCGTACAATATGCTTTCATTATTCCATACACTTCACCTATTTTATTGGGGCCTATCCCCAAGCCCGTACAAGCTCCAGCACAAATTGTATTGGATGAAGTCACAAACGGATAACTGCCAAAATCAACATCCAACATCGTCCCTTGCGCACCTTCACACAAAATAGTCTTACCGTCCTTAAGAGCCTTATTTATTACGTGTTCCGAGTCAATAATATTGAACTGGCGAATGTAGTCTATTCCATCCATCCATTTCCGTTCCGTCTCTGCGAGGTCATACTCCGTATATCCAAGCGACTTTAACATTCGTTCATGACGTGCCTTGTGTGCTTCATATTTTTCTTCAAAATTATCAAATATGTCGCCAACACGCAAACCGTTGCGAGAGACCTTGTCTGTATACGTCGGACCGATACCTTTTCCGGTAGTCCCGACCTTGTCTTTCCCTTTTGCCTTTTCATACGCAGCATCAAGCAACCTGTGGGTCGGCATTATCAAATGTGCCTTTTTAGATATGTAAAGCCTGTCTTTTAACGGATGCCCGGACTTCTCCAAGTCTTTAGCCTCATCCATAAACAAATCCGGAGCCAAAACGACACCATTGCCGATTACATTTACCTTGCCACCCTGGAATATGCCTGAAGGTATACTTCTAAGCACATATTTCTCACCTCCAAACTCAAGAGTATGCCCTGCGTTGGGGCCACCCTGAAATCTTGCTATCACGTCATAACGGGGCGTAAGGACATCTACAACCTTGCCTTTGCCTTCATCGCCCCATTGCAAACCTAACAAGACATCAACTTTGCCTTTTTCCATTTTTTCTAAAATATTTATTCTTATACTTTAAATTCTTTTCCTTTTCAGGCGCGTTAACTTTGCCTGGCACGTACTACATATACCATATATATATGTAACGAAACTATCTTTCCTGAAACGTTTTAAATGCACATTAGCCAACAAGTCAGTCACTTCCGGAATTTTGACCTCTTGCGCCTTTCCACATACAGTACAAACCTGCACGCAACCAGAATCGGCATAGCTTGCCTTGTAACGCACGCCAGACGGCAATCTCAGGCTTACAACAAGGTGCAATTCCATCAGCAACCTGATTGTATTGTAAAGCGTCGCACGACTCACCGGAAAATTCATCTCGCACAACCTGTTGTTTAAATCCTGTATGGAAAAATAAAAGTCCAATCCATATATTGCTTCAAGCACGGCATAACGTTCAGGCGTTTTACGGCGCTTGTTTTGCTCCAAGTAATTATTCATTATACGTTTTGCAGCGTTATATGAGTCTGCCTTCATTTCCTTACAAAATTTCGCTTTACAAAAATACAAAAAAAATCCGTACTACTGATTGTTATGTTATAAAAACATCCAAATCATATTCTTTAAACGCCGATTTCAATATCCCTGCGTGCTCCTCGTCCATTTGACCGAAACGCACAAGGGCATTTACTACAGAATGCTTGACCGACACAATTCCACAAGACAAGGCCGTTTGCGCCTGGTCTATAAATTCATTTATGTCACGGACTGAAAAAAGCGCATTCCTTGAAAACAAGCGGGCAAGAACATTATAACCGCAAATCTGCACAAAAGCACTGTCCGACGAAATCCATTTCAACGCCAGCCCATCCGCACAGTCAATATACTGAAACAGATTAAAGGCCGCCATCTCTGCAATTTCTTGGTTTTCAATCTGCCCAACCCACAATTCGGCCAAATCCGGCCTCACTGCCTCTACAGGCATAATCAGCGTGGCAAGAATCTTGCATTCGCGGATGTCCTCTTTCCACAACTCTATGGCGAGCTCATAATCCTTGCCATATTCGACAGCCAAACCTTTTAGCGCGGGCAGAGATATGCCCCAATTTATCTTATAGCCAATGCCCTTCTCGCGCATGGATTGTGAAGCCACTCCGTTCATGAGCAACCTGAACCGGCTTTTTATTTGCTTCAACTTATCCCGTACTTCAAGCTCCATTTCTATGTTCAAATTAATGTGGAATAATCTTTACCATAACGCAGCATCTGCATTTCATAAGATTCTGAATAGTCAACATTAACGTCAACAACATTACCGGCCTCATCCTTAACTAAGCGAAGCACTGGGTTTATAAAGCCCTTGTAAGGAGGTATCCCTAATCCTTCATATCTTGAAATTATTTCACTATGCAAATTGGGCTCAACTTTTACGGCATACTCCTCGACTAAATCACGTGCTGCAGCAAAGTCTCCTTCGCTTTTTATCCTTTGCACCTCAGCAAGCAGACGGCCGAACAGCATACGTAAACTTACATAATCATTTATCTTGATGTATGTCTTTCCGTCCTTGCATACCATCTCCACAACATTTTGGGACTTGCCTTGCTCATAGCACCAACGCGCTATCAAGGCACGGTCGCGCATATGGGCTTCCTCTATCTCATTACCTTTCTTTATACGGGCCAATTGAGTAAGTAGACCGTTCATCATATACGAATAGTAACCGGCCTTGTATGCTTCGGCATTTGGCAACAGGCCCAGTTCCAGCATCTTGGCATCCGCAATATAATACAAGCCGAACAAGTCTGCCCTAGCTTCTTCTATTGTGTTTCCATACGCCTTCAATGCATCAGAATCCACACCGGGCAACAGTTGTCCGCTACCATGTCCTAAGCACTCATGAAGGTCCGTGTGAATAATGTCGCAGATGTCTCCATACTTTTTCACAAGAGCCCTCGACTCGTCGTCAATCACGAACTCTTCAATAAATCCGTTATCGCGTGCAGCCTCGTTGTAAGCATTGATAATGTTACTTATCGTTATACTTTTACTTCCGTGCCTTGCACGTATCCAGTCGGCATTGGGCAGATTGATACCTATCGCAGTTGACGGATATTCCCCTCCGCCCAACATAGCTGCGCAAATCACGTTAGCAGATACGCCGGTAACATTCTCTTTCTTAAAGCGGCTGTCCACGGGAGATTGGTCTTCAAACCATTGCGCATTGCGGCTTATGGCATTAGTGCGCCTTGTTCCTTCCACATCGCGATATTCCACGAGTCCCTCCCATGTACCTTTCATCCCGAGTGGGTCATCGTAAACCTCAATGAAACCATTGATGAAATCTATTTGCGAATCTTTGTCCTCAACCCATTCCACGCAATAATCATTAAAGTTTCCCAGGTCACCGGTCCTGTAATAATCAATGAGTAGCTCTATAGTCTTGCGCTGTTTGTCGTTCTCGGCAAAGGCCAACGCCTTTCCGAGCCAAGTGATGATTTTCTCTATCGCGGCACTATACTTTCCTCCCGCTCTCCATGTAAGTTCCGATATTTTGCCGTTTTCTTTTATCACCGTAGTGTTCAACCCGTATGAATGAGGGGAAGTGCTTGCGTCTTTCTTCATTGAAGAATAATAATCCTCCACTTCATCTTGGCTTACGCCTTCATAAAAGTTGCAAGCTGACGATTTCACCAAGTCCCAACCTATTTTCTTGCACACCTTCACAGGCAATACAGCTGCGTCAAAAATGACCGGCAACAATTCATCCAACAACACTTCAACGCCTTGCCCATCTTGCAAGGGCAACTGTTTGTGGTCAATACGCTTTACAGCTGAGACAAAGAAGTCTTTTGAAAATCCCGGTTCAAATTTATCACAACCATAATGATGGTATATGCCATTAGAGAACCAGACTCGTTTCAAGTATGTCTCAAGCCCCTTGAAATCGGATGAATTACGGTCTCCATCATAATCCGTATATATGGCCTCAAGCGTCTTACGTATCTTCAGGTTGTACCTTCCAAACTGGTCGAAAGTCATATCCCTGCCCCATAAAGCCGCTTCGGCCAAACAATATACCAACTTCTTTTGCCGCAACGTAAGTTTATCGAAACCGTCCAAACGGTATCTCAACATCTGTATGTCTGCAAAACGGCAATCTTCATATTTAAAATCTTCCGTCATATACTCAAATTATAGATAGCAAAAATGCCTCCTGAAAGTTTTAAACAAGGGCATCATAAAATCCTCTTATGCCCAACATTTAAAGACCGTCTATCAGGCAAATCTTAATCTTCCATCATTTTATATTGTCTTGGCGTTATACCGGTGAACTTGTAAAAAGCGGCGTAAAAAGACTGGCGATTTGAGAAACCGACCATATCACTAACCTCTTCCATTTTCAAGCTCTTATACCGTTTGTCCCTCAACAGGGATTTAGCATTATCTATCCTGTATTTGTTGACCAATGATGTGTAGTTCATGCCGAAACACACACTTACCACAGCAGAGACATATCGAGTGTTAGTACCCAAATCTTCTGCCAATCGCTTCGCGGAATACTCCTTATCCTTATATTTCTTCTTTTTCAACAAGATAGTGACTATCTTGCTTTTCAATTCACCCATCAACTTTTGATTGACCATCGAACGGTAAGCAGCATCCTTGCTGCCGTTTAAATTAATATTGTACTTAGTCATAAATCGTTCTTCCTGAAAAAACTAATCTTTCCCTTTATATTTATCCAGAGGCGAAAAGTCCCACGCAAGTTATCTGCTTTCATACCGACAGGCATTTTCTTTCCTCTAACCTGCAAAGGTAACACTTTTATTTGAAATGTCATTAGTGTTCTCGGAAAAATGATGACAAACCCACTTCTGCTTACGAAAAACTATAAATTTCACTGAAGTTGACGTCTCCAATACAGCTGTGGCCCCGCGTTACACGTACAACCTCTATCAAGCTAAAAACAAGAGGTGCCATTTTGCACGCAGAAACACCACCTCTCATGATGCAATACATGGTCTTTCGCAGCGCATTTTACATGGTCTTCGCTAACATACGTGAGTTCGGCATAATCCGCCGCATTACATTCATAGCTCCGTCCCGTAAAATCCAATAAATAATGCGGACAAGAAAACCGGGCAAAATCATTTCAACGCCATTTTATTTTGCCGTTCGCCCGAAAATGACTAACTTTGCCGTAAAATAATGGGATGCAGTGCCACGGCCTGCCGCCGGTGCCGTAACAGGTACGGGAGGAAAGTCCGGGCAGCAGAGGACGCTCCACTTCTGAAAATGGAAGCTGCCGGCGACGGCAGGACAAGGCAGAAGAAAACAACCGCCTTCAAGCATTTGAGGGTAAGGGTGAGAAGGTGGTGTAAGAGACCACCGGCCGTCAAGTGATTGGCGGGCCGTGCCATCTGGAGGCTGCAAGTTCATGTAAACCGTCGTCTGAGGGTTGTCCGCCCGATTTTAATAACGACGGAGGGTGGAACGCTTGAGCCATGAAGCGATTTATGGCGTAGATAAATGGCAGGCACCGTGGACGGGTAAAACCGCCCACGGAACAGAACCCGGCTTACAGGGGCACTGCTCCCTTTTTTATATATACCTGCTATATCCCCGCATTTGCCACTGACGCAAGCCATAGTCAAACAAGAACTGCCTATAGGCATCAACCATCAAAAAGTGAATACCGGCTTGCCAGGCCATGAGGCTTCCACTATATGCCCCTCACAATATGCGCATAAACCTTAAAAACCGATGAAAAATCAACTGTATAAAATAATAGATTTCCTGAAAGTCGGCATCTGGCACGTAAAGCGCGAGAACGTAAAGCCTTGGCTCTATTTCTTCTACGGCATAGTGAAAAAGCTGCTGCTGGCCATCGAGCGCGCCACGACAAAACGGATGGTAAACTCGGCTTCAGCCCTGACATACTCTACACTGTTGGCCATCGTGCCAATAATGGCTGTGGTGTTTGCCATAGCACGAGGCTTCGGCTACAACAAGTACATAGAAGAATGGTTCCGCGAGGCGTTGGCAAGCCAACCCCAAGCGGCAGAAATAATAATAGGCTTCGTCAACTCGTACCTGGTACACACAAAAAGCGGAGTGTTCCTCGGCATCGGTCTCGTATTCATGCTCTGGACCGTAATAATGCTTATAAACAACATTGAACAGACTTTCAACTACATCTGGCAAGTGAAAAAGCCGCGAAGCCTGTTTCGCACGATAACCGACTATATGGCGATGTTCCTTCTCGCACCAATGATTATCGTGCTCACGTCAGGTATATCGATTTTCGTTGCCACCGTGTCTGACAGTATGGAAGGATACGCGCTGCTAGCTCCAGTCATGCGTTTCATAATAGACTTAATGCCTTATATATTCATGTCGGCAGTATTCGTAGCCCTGTATGTTTTCATGCCCAACACCAAGGTCAAGTTCAGCTGTGCAATAGTGCCGGGAATATTGGCAGGAGTTGCCATGCAGGGGCTGCAGCTGGTCTACATTCATTCACAGATATGGGTCAGCAGCTATAACGCCATATACGGCTCGTTCGCTGCACTGCCGCTGTTTATGCTATGGGTTCAAATATCTTGGACAATTTGCCTGTTTGGCGCGGAATTGTGTTATACGAGCCAAAACCTTGAAGATTATGCCTTCAGGGCGGTGACCGAAGACATCAGCCATCGCTACCGCCTGATGCTCAGCGTGATGCTGGGAAGCCTGATATGCAAACGGTTTGAAGAAGGCGGCAGGCCGTATACTGCACTTGAGCTGAAACTTGAGACGGGCATCCCTGTCAGGATTGTAAACGACCTTCTTTACGACCTGACACGAATGCACATAATAATAGAGGTGACTGGTGACGAAAAGGGGGAAATAAGCTGTTACCAACCTGCCGAACCGACATCACGACTAAGTGTCGGATTGTTGATTGACCGCCTGGAATCGCAAGGGCGATGGTCACTTGAACTTGATTTGCACAAATTTGCATCGGAAAACTGGAAGCACGTAATAAAATCGCGTTCAGACTATCTTGACAACCAACGCGGTATATTATTAAAGGATATGTAAAGGCAAGTCTGACAACACTACGCGCCAAGGCTTACCCCTTTCTATCTTCATCCACAAAAGAGTCCACTGCGTCAAGATAGCTTTCTATATCAGCGTTATACATCTTTTTCAACCTGATATTGTCAACCAGGCGCATAACGACAAAATACAACAATGAAAGTACAACCCCAGCACCAACACCAAGCAGGAGAATGACCGTGCCGTCGCCAAAATAGGATAAGATTATAACCGGCATTACGAGTATTATGCCTGGTATTACGAGGTTCTTTTTCCTTTCTTCGTCAAGGTCAAGGATACGTTGTTTGTCATAAATATAATCTTTTACCTCACTCTCACTTGTATTGTAATTTTCGGGAGTTGGGAAACCGGCGGTTTCCTTATTGCGATTAATCTTATCCATCATGGAATGTTCCCAATCTACAAGTATTTTGTCCATAATCGTATTGTTTTGGAGACAAAAATATAACAAGTCAGGCTAAAAACAAAATAAATTTGGAGGAAATAAAAATAATTGTTACTTTTGTACCAAAATAAGATACACATTAAAACCTCTTGAATTATGAATTTACCCGATTTCATGTCATATTCAAATAAATTCACGGCAAGTGACTTTATTGAAAAAATCTCCAAAATAGCCAAAAGGGCTGGAGCAAAATTGGTTTATGCGGCATTCATACTTTACTACACGCTACAAAGTGATAAAATATCAATCAAGGACAAGGCTATTATCGTAGGTGCGTTAGGATACCTCATCAGCCCTCTCGACGTCATACCAGACGCCATACCGATAGCAGGACTTGGCGATGACCTTGCTGTATTAATATACGTGCTTAACAAAGTATGGGGAAACGTATCTGACGACATAAAAGAAAAGTCCAAGGCGAAACTGTCAAAATGGTTTGACGAAGATGAGATTAAGGAGATAGACACTCTATTTGACAAAGAATAACTTTCAGGAATAATGATTATCGATTTTGGGAAAATATCCGAGATATGCGTGATGAACTTCAAGGGAGGTAACGGCGAACTGCTGACACGCAATTATGAAGACGATAAGTGCAAAATCATGATGAGTTGCCTGAAGCCGGGAGCTTCATCCGGCCTCCACACGCACGAGTGCAACTGTGAAATAGTATACGTAATAAGCGGTACTGCAACATTCCATTATGACGGCAAGACCGAAACTGCCGAGGCCGGGCAAGTTCACTATTGTCCAGAAGGCCATTCACACTACATGGAAAACAACACAGACGAAGATTTACATTATCTTGCAATAGTGCCAGCCCATCAAGCAATGACAAAATGAAGAAACAGACAACAAACATAAACGGCAAATACGGGCAACGACATAAGGAGGAGTTTGAGTCATACAGCGTAACCGAAAAGAAGCCCCTACTTGAGTTCCTGCTGGAAAATGTAAAAAACAGAAGCCAGACAAAAATAAAAGCCACGCTTAAGGGTAAGGGAATAAAAGTGGATGGCAAAACCGTGACGCAATACGATTACGAATTGCAGCCCGGCATGAAGGTTGACGTAAGTAAAAGCAAGCACGACGACAACATATTAAAAAATAAGTATGTAAAAATCGTTTATGAAGACAATTACATCGTCGTCATAGAAAAAGCCATCGGCATATTGTCAATGGCAGCTGGACACAGCTCACTCAACGTAAAATCAATACTTGACAGCTACTTCCACAAAAGCCGCCAACGCTGCACGGCACACGTTGTGCACCGTCTCGATAGGGACACAAGTGGCCTGATGGTTTATGCCAAAGACATACAAACCGAACAGATATTGGAACATGACTGGCATGAAATAGTCTACGATAGACGCTACGTGGCTGTCGTGAGCGGTGAAATGGAAGAAGACGGAGGAACGATAACCAGTTGGCTAAAGGACAACAAGGCATATTTCACTTATTCATCACCAGTGGACAACGGTGGAAAATTCGCCATTACCCATTTCCACACATTGGCAAGGACAACGGAACATAGCCTCGTAGAATACAGGCTTGAAACCGGACGCAAGAACCAAATACGTGTGCATTCGGCCGATATGGGGCATCCTGTATGTGGAGACACTAAATATGGTAATGGGGATGACCCTCTACACCGTCTTTGCCTACACGCTTATATGTTATGCTTTTACCACCCGGTTACGGGCTCTCCTATGGAATTTGAGACCCCCATACCGATGGCGTTCAAGCGATTATTCAAATGACAAACTAAAATTTCAGACACACCTTTATGGGAGAAAATTTCATATCTTACATATTCGGTCTCATCGCATTCATCGTCGGCATCGTCATTTTCAAGAAAGTTGCCGGCTGTCTGCTGAAAACAATCGTAATAGCGGTAGTTGTCGCAGTGCTTCTTATAATTTATTTTATGTTCATTAAAGGATAGCTCTTCATTTTTGCATTAATAAAGGTTTGTATAGTTGCGCACGGTCTATAGCCTATTCCGACAGCAACAACACATTTGTTTTACACTTAAACAAATGTAAAATTATATCCTCATCGCACTAAGAGCCGTTAATAGTGATATTTTTAGTGTTAAAAGAGGACAAATCCGTAAGGCAAAATGGGTGATTAACAAATTTTGCGCCTAAATTTGCACTCACTGCAAGCAGAATGAAAGTATCAATTTTAAATAAACAAATGAACATGAAAAAGTTATCTAACTATTTCGTTTATGCGATTTGCATTATCGCTGTCGTATTTTCAACCGGAGCCTTTATTAAAGCAAGCGCAAGTACGAAAAGTGCCCCAGCTGGACAACCGGTAGACTTGACATACGCTGCCGAAAAAGCATTGCCTGCTGTCGTACACATCAAGTATCTACAAAACAGTAAAATACAAACCGTTGAAATGGACCCGGGACCATGGGGATTTGACCCTTTTGAATTCTTCTTCGGCAATCCTGGAAACAATGGCAGGCAACAACGCAAGATACAGACACCAAAGAAAGAAGGTTCTGGTTCTGGCGTAATAATTTCCACTGACGGATATATCGTAACCAACCACCATGTTGTGGATGGAGCAGACGAATTGACTGTCACTCTCGATGACAACAGAGAATTTTCTGCACGCATTATTGGAACAGACAAGACCACAGACCTTGCATTGATAAAAATCGACGGGAACAATTTACCTGCCATTACCATAGGTGACAGTAATGAATTGAAAGTCGGCGAATGGGTTTTGGCCGTAGGCAATCCTTTCAACCTTAAGTCTACCGTAACAGCTGGTATCGTAAGCGCTAAAGCACGTTCAATAGGAGCAAACAGCATAGAAGCATTCATCCAGACTGACGCGGCAATAAACCCAGGCAATTCTGGCGGAGCTCTTGTAAACACGAAAGGCGAGCTCGTCGGAATAAACGCTATGCTTGTATCACAAACAGGAAGTTTTACAGGATACGGCTTTGCTATACCTACAACGATAATGAACAAAGTCGTGGCAGACTTGAAAAAGTATGGTACTGTACAAAGAGCCATGATAGGCGTAAGTGGTACAGACGTCAACAAATACTTTGACAAGATGAAAGAAGAAGGTAAAGAAATCGACCTTGGAACCATGGAGGGAACATATATTGACTCTGTAGAAGACGGAAGTGCTGGAGCTGAAGCAGGATTACAGAAGGGCGATGTTATTATAGCCATAGACGGCAAGAAGATTACAAAAATGGCAGAACTTCAGGAATACCTTGCCAACAAACGCCCTGGTGACAATGTCACTATAACGTATTTGCGCGACAAGAAGAAAAAGACCGCAACGCTTACACTTAAAAACCAACAAGGAAATACAGACGTTGTAAAGAATGCTGACCTTGATGTTTTAGGCGGTAATTTCCGTGAAATCAATGATGCAGAAAAACAGCAACTTAATATTAGCACCGGACTTATTGTCATGAAAGTCAACAACGGAATATTGAAAGACGCTGGTATTAGCAAAGGTTTCATCATACAGAAAGTCAACGACGAACCTATGAGAACCATTGCCGACCTGCAAAAGGCAGTTAAAGACGCATCAACAAGCAAAGACCCTGTTTTGTATATCCAAGGATTATATCCAACTGGCAAAAAAGCATATTTTGCTGTACCTCTACAAAATGAATAAACAAGAAAACCATATTTAACTAAAAGTCTCACGTGCATGATAAATGTGTACGTGAGACTTTTGTCTTATAAAAAATCTATGTTTTTTGAAATAAAAAGTCAAAAAAACATTTGTTTTTCTAACGAAAAACTTTTAAATTTGCAAAGGCTTTAAATTTATATGCTAATGAGACAACTGAAAATCACAAAATCAATAACCAACAGGGAAAGTGACTCGTTGGATAAATATCTACAAGAAATAGGCCATGAAGAGCTTATAAGTGTAGAAGAAGAGGTTGAGTTGGCTCAACGTATAAAAAAAGGAGACCGCAAAGCTCTCGAGAAATTGACAAAAGCCAATCTGCGTTTTGTCGTATCAGTGGCGAAACAATATCAAAATCAAGGCCTAAGCCTTCCTGACTTGATTAATGAAGGTAATTTGGGCCTGATAAAAGCAGCTGAAAAGTTCGACGAGACAAGAGGTTTCAAATTCATTTCATATGCAGTATGGTGGATTCGCCAAAGCATTTTACAAGCTATAGCGGAACAAAGTCGTATCGTTCGCTTGCCTTTAAATCAAGTAGGTTCGGTTAATAAAATCAATCGGGTACTCAATAAGTTTGAACAAGAACATGAGCGTCGACCGAGCATTGATGAAATAGCGGACAATGTTGACCTCCCGCAAGAAAAAATAGAAGAGGCGATGAAAGTAAACAGTCATCACGTTTCTGTAGATGCTCCGTTTGCAGATGGTGAAGACAACAGTCTCCTTGACGTATTGCCCAACAACGACTCTCCCATGGCTGACAGAAAACTTGTTTTGGAGTCTTTACGTGAAGAAATAAATAGAGCTTTGCAAACCTTAAATGAACGCGAGCGCAATATCATTGAAGCATTTTTCGGTATAAATCAACCAGAAATGACCCTTGAAGAGATTGGTGACAAATACGGTTTGACGAGGGAACGAGTGCGACAAATAAAAGAAAAAGCTATTAGAAGATTACGTCATAATACCCAAAATAAATTGCTAAAATCTTATCTTGGACAATAATAAAGGGACAAACAAAATAAACAAAAATCAAATATGAATTTGTCAAAAACAATATTTGCCACTATTTTAACAGTCATGGTTGGCGGACATTTTCTTTATGCCTCGGCTAAAATCAAATGCGTTCCCAAAATTTATGCTTTCGGGGTTGCTGCATCATTCAATGATTCCACAGTATACTTTACAGACATTCAAGAGATTGACAGTGCGTGGATTAATGATAAAAACAATTTTCTAATAAGCCGTGACAATTACTCATATCAATTGAAGAACTATCTTGCCGGAATGGGATTGGAACACCGTACATGCATAATAAGTTTCTCTTTGAAACAAAAGGACATAGAGAAGAAATACAAAAAAATAAAAAATAAATATGCAAAAACCGAGAATTTAAATATTAAGAATATAACAAAAAACGAATTTCATTTTACGGCTATAAAACCTGACGATTATCTAATTGAAAACGACAAATAAAAATTTATTCACAAAATAAGGTATTAGCCAAAATAAGTGGCGGGTGAGATTTCCTACATATCACCCGCCACTTACCTTAGCGTAAAGGTTATCACTGCACGACCTTAAAACGTATCCGAAACGAATGTTTTTCTTCATCCCAATTAGTGCCCAATAGCTCAAACCTTCCTATCTGGGAAGTTGAGCGAACGTGTTTGCCAATACACGGACAAACATCATAATCACCAATACGAACTAAACGCAATGTACCTGAAGCATCATCAGGCAAACGACTCAATGACACCCCATCAGGTACATTATCACGCGAAACAAATTCAAATGTAACCGGGAGATTTTCTTCAATGAGTTCATTCATCCGCCTCTCAATGGCCTTTTCCTCCTGCCGTGACGGTTTATGGTCGAGAATATAACTAATCTTGCTTTTTTTCCGCTCTATGTGAGCGTTATTTGAACGCTCACACCCAAACATCCGCACCATTGTTTGATTTAAAAGGTGTTCCGCTGTGTGAGCTGGTGGGAACTCCTCTTTATTGTGTGCGTTTAAAATATAATGTTCATCCATAATACTGAATATTTAAACAATAAACTTGTAAACCCTGCAGCCATAGGCACTTACCTTAACTTCAACACTACAGCCACAAGACAGCACCATTTGCAAAGGTGTATCATCAGACATCAAGTCCTTTGCCCAAACTGTCGTTTCCGGTAAATGCAGAAATTCAAACGCATGGGCAGGAATAACAATTTCACAATCAGCTTGAACACCTGAAAAATTGGCAACAACCAAAAGCACTTCATCGTCACATTTACGCATAAATGCATAATGTCTATCGGGGTTGAAGCCTACACTATTATTATTTACATACATTAAATCAAAAAACAGTCCACAGCTAACAGCCTTCTCGGTTGTCGCCACGTTCAGCACTTTTGAATAATACTGTTTCACCGTCTTTTCGCCAATGCTGAGCTTCCTCCTATCCACGTAGCCATTATACAATGACATAACCGTCCAATAGTCAAATATTGTCGTGCGACCGTCTATTCCGCTAAAGCCTTCCTTGTCCATCCCTCGTTCACCAAACTCCTGTCCGGCATAAAACATAAAAGGATTATTATACATCAATGCACTCACAGCCAATGCGGGGAAACCACGTCGTGCATCACCTGCCAAGAAGTCACTAGCCAAACGTATTTCATCATGATTTTCAAGGAAATAAAGCATATGCTCCTTTATGTCGTCAACAGCCTGCCATTGCCAAGTAATAGCCGAAGCAGGACAAGTTCCGCGCATAACACCGCACAAACAATCGTACATCCCGACCTTGTCATACAAATAGTCAAAGCCAGCAGCCACGAAACTCCTGTATAGTGAAGGATTATAAACTTCACCAATAAACAACAATCCAGGATAATCGGCTTTCATTGAACTTATCGCCCAACTCCAAAACTCAACAGGCACCATTTCCGCCATATCGCACCTGAAACCGTCAACACCCTTTCCTGCCCAAAATCTCAAAATATCAATCATTTTCATCCATGTATTAGGCACAGGACTGAAATGATACGACCGCCCACCTGCATCGCAGTAATCAACGCCATAATTCAGCTTCACGGTTTCATACCAATCGTTTACGCCTGGATGACTGTCAAAATGGTCGTTACCTGTGGCTTTAGCCGGAAATTCCGTATACGGTCCACACTTGCCACTATGCAAATCAAAATAAGGTTCAAAAGGAGTGTTGACACAATAATAAAAGTTATTACTCGGAGAAAACCCCATGTTCGTATCATCCGTTTCGCCCAAATCCTTAGTGCCGACAGGTTTTGCTACCGACTTATATTGACGAGCCACATGGTTAGGCACAAAGTCGATTATGACTTTCATTCCGGCCTTGTGAGTCCTAGCCAAGAGAGCCTCAAACTCCCCCATCCTATCGCCAACATTCTCTGCCAAGTCCGGGTCTACGTCATAATAATCGGTTATGGCGTAAGGTGACCCGGCATTACCTTTAACCACTGCAGGATGTTGCCGAGGAATGCCGAACTCAGAGTAATCAGTTTTTGACGCATGGCGTATCACCCCCGTGTACCAAATATGGGTTACGCCCAGTTTCTTTATCCTATGCAACACTGTCGCGTCAAAAAAACTCATCTTGCCGCAGCCGTTCTCTACAAGCGTGCCATTTTCCTTCCTGTTAAGGCTACGGTTACCGAACAGTCGCGTAAATACTTGATATATAATTATTTTATGGCTCATGAACTCTATATTAAAATAAGCGCAGACAATAAGCAACGCCATATCAACAAACCAAACAGGCAGACAACTTCAAGTTAACGAGGCCGCTTGCCCCGCCCACTTGCAGCTTGTCTGCCTATATGCAAAAGCCAACTCTACGTGGCTTGTCACTTATCCGTTTGTCTGCAATTTTAAGCTATTCCGTGGGCAGATACATTCTTGTCTATACGACCAATCATTCCCTGCAAAGCCTTTCCTGGACCGCACTCCGTGAAATCGTTGGCACCATCGGCAATCATCGACTGCACGCACTTCGTCCACTTAACAGAACTTGTAAGCTGCGCTATGAGGTTTGACTTTATTTCTGCCGGGTCTGTGTGCGGCATACCGTCAACATTTTGGTAAACAGGGCATTTCGGCATACTGAATTCAGTTTTTTCGATAGCGGCCTGAAGTTCGTCCTTGGCAGGTTGCATCAATGGTGAGTGGAATGCACCTCCAACCTTCAGCGGCAATGCACGCTTTGCCCCGGCTGCCTTTAGTTTCTCGCAGGCCTCGTTTATAGCCTCTACGTTACCGCTTATCACAAGCTGCCCTGGACAGTTGAAATTGGCAGGAACACATACATAACCTTCCTTGTTCACCTCTGCACAGATTTCTTCAACCTTCTCGTCCGGTAGGCCTATAATGGCTGCCATTGTTGAAGGAGCGGCCTCACAAGCCTTCTGCATAGCCATTGCACGGGCATAAACTAGCTTCAATCCGTCCTCGAAGCTCAAAGCCCCGCCTGCCACAAGTGCAGAAAACTCACCAAGCGAGTGACCGGCAACCATCGACGGAGCGAACTCATCGCCCATACACAACGCGCTGATTACACTATGGAGGAACACGGCTGGCTGCGTAACCTTGGTCTGCTTCAGCTCCTCATCAGTGCCGTTGAACATGATTTCAGTAATGTTGTAACCCAGAATATCATTGGCTTTGTCAAAAAGTTCCTTTGCCAAAGGATTGCTGTCGTAAAGGTCTTTACCCATGCCGACAAACTGTGCCCCCTGTCCGGGGAAAACAAATGCTTTCATTTCAATAAAATATTTACTATTAATTATTTAGCGTGCAAAGTTAAGATTTTTTTTCAACACGTGCAAGCGTATGGAACATTTATAAGTCCTTTATAGTCAAACCCAAATACACATTCTATTATATGCAGGAAGATTAAATTCGTTCAAAAAGCAAAAAAACGCCATTTAATAGACGATTGTCGTTGAAATTAGTTACTTTTGTGGTCGGATTGAGACGACTCATTCCAAGACATAAGTGAAAAAGAAGCGTTATGCTTGTCTTGTAAGTTGAAAACCTGAGAAACTTTCAAATGTGTACAAGGATGGCATAGTGGTTCTCATGCTATAGCGTGGGCTGCTATTCTACATCTGTACACAAGGTTTTCTCAGGACCATCAACTTACGAAGTAGAGCATTGCAGCTCCACGCTTCTCCCATTATATAACCCGCCTGTACCAGGAACTAACAGGCACAAGAAGCTCTATTATGGAACAACAATTTTGCCAAAGTTGTGGTATGCCCCTAACCGACGAAAGTAAAGGAACAAATGCTGACGGGAGCCGCAACGAGGATTATTGCACGTATTGCTATAAAAACGGTGCGTTCACACAAGATTTCACGATGAGCCAAATGATTGAGTTCTGCCTACAATTCTTCGACCAATGGAATACGCAAGCAGGATGTAATTTGACCCCAATGCAAGCAAAAGAGCAAATGCTCCAACACTTTCCACACCTGAAACGGTGGAAAGAAAAGGATGAACGGACACTGACGGAGAAGGCAACTCATTTGCTTGCCCAATGCGAAAACGTTACGATTGTTTCCATTGACGCCGACGGTTATCCTCGTCCTGTGCAGATGTCAAAGATAGGAGCAAAAAGTTTCCATGAGGTTTGGATGGCGACAAGCGCAGACTCCGTGAAAGTGAATGATTTTAAGGCGAACAACAAGGCGGGACTTTGCTACGACCATTATGGGGATAGCGTAGCAATGCGTGGCACGGTAGAGATTATCACGGATGACACTATTCGCAAAGATATGTGGCAGGACTGGTTCTTCCATCATTTCCCATGTGGCTCAAGCGACCCCAATTATGTGCTTCTTCACTTCATTGGTAAAGAAGCCACCTTCTGGATTAACAGCGAATTTTCTCGCTCCAACATCTGATATTTATGAAAACTATCGCACCTGATACTCAAAACATTGCCGCTTGCGGTCTTTATTGCGGAGCTTGCCGCAAGTTCTTGACAGGGAAATGTCCCGGATGTAAGCAAAATGAAAAGGCGACTTGGTGTAAAATCCGTTCGTGCTGTAAGGAAAATAAATTTCATACCTGCGCCGAATGTTCCCTCAACGCGAAAGAGTGTAAATCATTTTCAAGCTGGATAGGAAAAGTCTTCGCTTTTCTGTTCAAGTCAGACCGCCCTGCCTGCATTCGTTATATCAAGGAAAAAGGAGAACAAGCCTTTGCCGAAGAAATGGCTAAACGTAAATGTCAAACCATAAAAAGGAAATAAGCATGAAGAACGAGGTTCTATATTTGTTGCTAAACAAGTATGCTGACCACGAAGCCGTATTCTTGGCATCAGCTATTGCGTGTGACGAACGCAGTATAAAAGAGACTCCCAAATACGTTAATAAAGTCGTAGCTCCCACTTTGGACATTGTCCGTTCATGCAGCGGTTTTCACACTTTGCCTGATTATTCTTTTGATACAATGCCCGATTATTATGCGGCATTGGTGTTAATTGGTGGTTTAGGTTGGTTAGACGAGCAAGAGGCAAACAAGGTCGTACCCATTGTTAATCACGCCAAGGAGAACGGAATTATAATAGGAGCCATCTGCAACGCAGCTTCGTTTCTCGCCAAGCACGGCTTTCTTAAAAACATAAAACATACTGGAAACGGACTGGAACAATTACAATCATGGGGCGGAAATAATTACACCAATGCCGCAGGCTATATAAACGAGCAAGCCGTATCAGACCACCGCGTCGTGACGGCTAACGGTTCGGGATACCTGGAATTTGCCAAAGAGCTTTTAATCCTTCTTGAAAACGACACCACGGAACAAATAGAAAGGTTCTACCGTTTTAACAAAGAAGGTTTTGTAAAACTTTGCCAATAAGTTAAATAGTATGGATTTATCGGATTGGTTTAAGGGATTTCAGAAAGGCATATCACGGTTATCGCCTGAACAGAGGAGCGCTTTCTTTTCAGAATGTGCAAAGAATTGCGTCAATAACGGTGTACTTCCCGTTTACAGGAAACTTTATGATAACGCAAATGGTGATATTGACGTCTTTCTCCAAGGTGCCAATGATTTACCTGGAGTGAAGTGCGAGATTGTGGAAAAAGGACATATCTACCATCTTATCTTCCTGGAATGCACCTGTAGCCTATGCAAGAAAGACCTTGTCACCTCGCCGTTGCTTTGCGAGTGTTCCCGCCAGAGCGTAATATACTCTCTGAAAAGCATTTGGAAAGGAAAAAAAATCAACATAAAGCTCTGCCATTCAATTTTATAAGGAAAACAGGATTGCAAAATCAGAATTGAAGTGATATAA
This sequence comes from uncultured Prevotella sp., assembly GCA_944319815.1. Lineage (GTDB taxonomy): Bacteria > Bacteroidota > Bacteroidia > Bacteroidales > Bacteroidaceae > Prevotella. The sequence goes on from CALUEX010000048.1 coordinate 49,219, forward strand.
GGCATTATGCCCAGTTGTTGCAATCTTGCTATACATAAGTCAATGTTAGTTAACCAAACATTGGCGGGCATTTTAAAGGCAAAAATCCCAAATCTCTATAGAGAGATATGGGATTTTTGTTGTTTGTTTGGAATAAATATTTTTTTAATTAGGCATCATGGTTCTCGTTTTTAGCCTGACATACGGCGAAAAGAGCTATCACCGCATATACCCGCCTACAGCGAGCAGCCACTACTACCCTGTTAAGCCTCCGTCTCAGGGATTACGGACACGAAGCTCTTGTCCCTGCGGCCCTTGTGGAAGTTAACAACGCCGTCAACCAAGGCGTACAGCGTGTCGTCCTTGCCTATGCCCACGTTTGCTCCGGGGTTGTGCTTAGTGCCGCGCTGGCGCACGATGATGTTGCCGGCGATGACCTTCTGGCCACCCCAAATCTTAACGCCTAACCTTTTGGAAGCTGATTCACGTCCGTTCTTCGAACTACCTACACCTTTTTTATGTGCCATTTCTTGTTCCTCCTGTTTTAAGCGATTACTTCCTTAATCTTCACCTCAGTGAACTGGGCGCGATGACCGTTCTTCTTACGGTAATCCTTCCTGCGCTTCATCTTGAAGACGATAACCTTGTCGCCCTTCACTAAAGGATTGATAACCTCACACACTACTTTGGCACCGTCCACCGTGGGCGCGCCTACCTGTACTGAACCATCCTTGTCGACAAGCAGTACCTTGTCGAACTCAACAGCCTGGCCCTCCTCCACATTCTTCATGTGGTGCACGAACAAATTTTTGCCCTGCTCGGCCTTGAACTGCTGACCGTTAATTTCTACAATCGCGTACATTAATATTATAATTAAACGGGTTTCTCCGTAAGGCGTACAGCCTCTTGCCGTAACTTGCTCGAGCCTTTGCGGAATAAATCGGCTGCAAAATTACAACTTTTATCCGAAACCCACAAATTTTATTAATGCAAAAGAGTTAATAAAGGTATAAAACATTTGCAAAAAACACATTACCCATAGACAAAAACAGCAGACACAAACAATGCTGCTTTAGACGCACAAAACCGCACGACATAACGCAAATATCTCAACCGACTAACGGCATCAAAAGCCAACTCGGGGACAAAGAGTAAACCTTTGATATACAAATCATTACGCACATTTTATAAAATGATGTCTTTCACTTTGCAAAACGCGCCCTTTTAAGACACGATTTGCCACATATTACAAAGCAAAAGGGCACATATCGGTTACTGTGCGAATAAACCTTACTTGCAATGAGGAGATAGGCAACGACAAACGTGGCGTACATAAATTTAGTTAAATGCCAAAGGAAAGCATGAAAAAGCGCAGCCGCCATGGCCTTATTCCGCCGAAAATCATTATCTTTGCATCATGCCTGATGTGGACAGATGTACCTGAAGCAAGGCTGACGTGCACCACGCAAAACCGAAAAGTAAAGAGCACGGACGTGAAGTTATTGGACTTTTGCAAACATGACAAAACAACCCTAAAAGTTAACGGAAAAACAAATATGCTGAAAACAAAAATAATATCGCTGTCGTTGCTGCTGCTATCTACCTGCATCGCAACGCAAGCACAGAAAAGAAAGAAAACAAAGGGAAAGGCCGTGAAAACCGAAATGACGGAAGAACAGGAGCGCGTGGAGGCCATGCGCGAAAGGATGCTGCCGTCAACAGCGCAGGTGATGTTCATCGATAGCGTCGTGACCGACAAGGCCGGCTTTATAAGCAAAATACCGTTGAACAGTGAGTCGGGAGAAATCGGGACTACTGGTGAAGCGGCCGACACGGCTGCATCGATACCGGGGGGAACTTACGTCAACGAGTTCGGCAACAAGAGGTTTTACGCAAAAGCCGACACCAGCGGGCATTACCGTCTGTACACAGCCGACAAGCTGGGAGGCAAGTGGATGGGCGAAAGGCTTATCGACGAGTTCGGCGACGAGTTTGAAGACATTAACTTCCCCTACATGATGGCCGACGGCGTGACTCTCTATTTTGCGGCGAAAGGCAAGGAGGGGCTCGGCGGATATGACATATACATGACAAGGTATGACAGGGAGACGGGCCGCTTCTATGAACCGGAGAACGCCGGACTGCCGTATAACTCGACAGGTAACGACTATTACTGCGTGATTGACGAGTTTGACAACATCGGTTGGCTCGTCACCGACCGCCGTCAGCCCAATGGCAAGGTGTGCATATACACCTTCGTCCCTGCCGAGACGCGCACCGCGTATGACATTGAAGCCGTTGGCGAAAGCAAGGTGGAAAGTCTTGCCGACATCAGGAGCATAAGCGACACGTGGACGGACGACGCCAAGCTGCAAGCCGCACGGGCAAGGCTAAAAGCCATGACGGCAAGGAAGAGCGATGCGGGGCGTAGCCAAATGGCGTTCGTCGTCAACGACAGGACCGTGTACACGTCGGCCGCCGACTTCAAGTCGCCAACCAACAGGCAACGCTTCACAAAACTTTGCAACATGAAAGACAATGCGGCCGAACTTGCCGAAAGTCTTGACGACATGAGGCTGGAATATGCGAAAAGCTCGTCGGCGTCAAAACGGCAGTTGGGCGCAAGCATACTGAAAGCCGAGAGACAGTTCGAAACACTCGAAGCCAACATCAAGAAACTGGAAAAGGAAATAAGAAACACCGAAAACATGATGGGAGGAAAATAAATGACGAAACAATATTTTGCCGAATCGGAATTAATAATAAACCCTGACGGCAGCGTGTTCCACCTGCACCTGAAGCCGGAACACCTGGCCGACAAAATCATCCTCGTTGGCGACCCGGGGCGGGTGTCGCTTGTGGCATCGCATTTCGAGACAACGGAATGCGAGGTGGAAAGCCGCGAGTTCCGCACTGTTACGGGAACATACAAGGGCAAACGGATAACCGTTACTTCAACAGGCATAGGATGTGACAACATCGACATTGTGCTCAACGAGATGGATGCTTTGGCCAACATCGACTTCGAGACACGCACGGAGAAAGACCAGTTGCGACAACTTGAATTCGTAAGGATTGGCACGTGCGGTGGGTTGCAGCCATACACGCCTGAAGGCACGTTCATCTGTTCAGTAAAATCCGTCGGTTTCGACGGCCTGCTCAACTTTTATGAAGGCCGCAACGCCGTTTGCGACTTGCAGATGGAGCGGGCATTGCTCAACCATTTAGGGTGGACGGGCAACATTTGCGCACCAGCCCCATACGTGATTGATGCAGACAAGGAGCTTGTAGAGCGCATCGCCGGCAACGATATGGTGCGTGGCGTGACCGTTGCGTGCGGCGGTTTCTTCGGGCCACAAGGGCGACAGCTGCGCGTTCCCTTGGCCGACACGCACCAAAACGAGAAAATAGAGAGTTTTGAATACAACGGAATGAAAATCACCAACTTCGAGATGGAAAGTTCTGCCCTTGCAGGGCTGGCACGCTTAATGGGGCACAAGGCCACGACTTGCTGTATGGTGATAGCCAACCGCTTGGCTAAGAAAAGCGATACGGGCTATAAAAGCCACATTGACGACTTGGTAAAATTGGTTTTAGACAGAATCTGATAAATGTATCGCTACAAATAATAATATATGTGCAAAAGGCATTTCATAAAACGTACACTCACGCTGTTATGCCTGGCCATGACTCTCCAGACGGCTTCGGCACAATATGACTTTATCCGCCCGGTGAAGGACTCCATCCCGGGCGGATACAATTTTTGGGTATACACGCCTCTCGACTATTATTATTCGCTTGAAAATACCCCCGTAATAATATTCCTGCACGGCAGGAGCCTGTGTGGGCGCAATCTTGACCGCGTGAGACGTTACGGGCCTCTCGATGCAATTGTCAAGGGTCGGGAGATTGAAGCGCTCGTCATCGTGCCGCAGAACCCGGGTGGAGCATGGGACCCAGAAAAAATCAATGACGTGCTCGAATGGACGAAGAAACATTACGCCATGGACTCGACACGGGTCTACGTCATGGGCATGAGCCTCGGTGGATACGGTACACTCGATTTCGCAGGGACATATCCAGACAAGGTGGCAGCGGCAATGGCTCTTTGCGGAGGATGTTCCTTAAAAGACGTCAGTGGTCTCGGCAAACTTCCATTATGGATAATGCACGGCACAGCTGACCGCGCCGTACCGATAAAACAGTCGAAAGATGTAGTGGAACAGTTACAGCAAGACGGAAACGACAAGCGTCTCCGTTTCGATTGGTTGCCAGGGGCTTCTCACGGAGCATTGGCTCGCGTATTCTACATGAAAAAGGCCTACGAGTGGCTTTTCTCCCATTCATTGTTGGACAAAGACCGACCGGTAAACACAGACATCGATATTGAAAAGTCTGATTTGTCAAAAGCATACAACGACATGATTTCAGGAGCTCCTGACCCTGAAGTTGTTTACGACAAAACTATATACTGACAACCAAACGCAAAACCCCTAAATAAATCCATGGAAGGCCGTTCCCTTGCTAACGGGGAACGGCTTTTCACCTTTAACCCCAATCTGCCATTAGAACCTTGACGCATTGCGTGCTTATGCCTGACACGTTTTCTCCCGTTTTGCCTCGGTATTACCCGCTATGCTTTCGACAAAATTAAAACCGACGAGCCGCATCCATTGGAATACGACCCGTCGGTTTTTATTTATCCGTATTGCCTTTAGGCTTAGAAGAACATATAACGGTTGTCCTTTACATTTGCGTTAACATAAAGCTCCTGCATGAAGTTTCCGGCATACTGCATCACCCTTTGACGCTGACGCTGTTCGTACTCCTTAGCGTTGAACTTAACTGGACGCATCTTCTTGTCTACAACCTGGAACATATAAACGCCTCCATAGCCCTTAACCGGCTGTGAACAGAACTTGCCCTTGGCTGTTGCTGACACGGCTCCACTAAGTGCCGGTTCGCTCATACCTGTTGCCTGAACAAACACAGAAGCTGCAAACGTTACCTGGTTTACATTGGAAACCTTAGCGCCTTTTGACTTCGCTCCAGACATATTCTTGACACCCTTGAGTTTAGCGGTCAACATCTCTGCCTTTTTGTCACGGACTACTTCACTCTTGACAAAGTTCTTTACGTTCTCATCCTCAAGTGAGCGGTATCCTCTTTCATTAATTTTTGTAAGTACAACAACCAAAAGATGGTCATTGTCGCCACACTCATAAAGAGGTGAAACCTCATTTTCCTTGGCACCGAAAAGCCACTTCATTGCTTCATGTGTGCTACCTATTCCAGCGATATTATGCTCAAAATCACGAATATCCGCACGTTCCCTAACTGTATATCCATACTTGGCAGCATTCTTTTGAATAGCCTCAAGGGTTTGGTTTTCACTTACAAACTGGCTAAACTTGTTATATGCAGCAGAACGAGTGTTCTTTGAGAACTCAATAGGTTTCTTTATCACGGCTGCAACATACTTGTCAGTCATAGCCTTACGGTCGGTAACTTGTAGGATGATATTGCCTTGAACCATCTTCAAGTTCTTGGTTTCATTCACGCCCAACGTATTGAGAGCCTGGATATATGACTTCGTATCACTATCCATTGACGGAGCATTCTGGTATTGCGCGGAAGTCAACCAAGTCTTCTCCCCTGTCTGCCCGTATTTCTTGGCAAGAGCTTCAAAGTCAGCACCAGCCTGAAGTGCGGTATAGATACTATCAGCACGCTTAACCGTCTCTTCTGCAGTTGCTCCACCAACACTTATCACACGGAATTGTATTGAGTCAGGCATTTGTGTCTTTGAAATGAGCTTTATAACGTTGAGAGTATTATCCATCTTATTCTCCACTGGCGATGTAGTTGCTCCTACTGCAATAGAGTCGAGACGTGCGGCTATGTCTCTCGGGAATGCAGCTTTTGTCTGAGGTATTCCAAGATAAGCAACAACAGAGCCACTCTTCCTAATTACACCAGCCGGGTCTGCCGTATCCCTCAATGCGACCATATATTCGTTTACGGCCTTGGTCAACTCCGCACGGTCTGCTTGCGATGGAATAATCTGAAAATCAACATACTTTATAGAGCGTGTTTCATCCTCTTGCTTAAAGCGTGGCTTCAGCTCGTCATACTTAGCTTGAAGTTCACTGTCAGTTACTTTGACTTTATTGTCATTTATTGAAGAATAAGGGAATGCTGCAAGCTGTATATTGCTCTCTTGATTTTCACCGTCATACGCCATCTTGGCCGATACCGGATTTGAAAGAAGGCAACCAGCGAGCAACGTTTGGTACTTCTGCATAAGAAGTTGCTGGCGCAAATTCTTTTCAATAAAAGTCCAATAATCATACAAGCTGCGGTATTGGTCTGCCATTTGAGAATTTGTGCCCTGTGCTTTTTTATACTCAGCAAGGAATTGCTTGAGCAAATTAGCATCGAAACGACCTGTCTGCTGATTTACGAACGGTGTCTGAAGAAGCATCGGATTCGTACCAGCGTTGAGGACATTCTGCATTTCCTTGTCCGTAACTTTGAGGCCTAACTTCTCAGCTTCATTTTCAATGATTTTGTTCTGGACGTAATTGCTCCATACTCCATCCCTCACTTGGTCGAGCTCTTCCTCGGTAAGGTTATCACGACCTTGGGTCATTTTTATGAAATTGGTGTACTCTTCAACGAGTTTCTGAAAATCTTGATAATTGACTTTCTCACCCAAGACCTCGCCTACTTGTGCTCTTCTCTCTGCGCCAAGGGCATCACAAGAGCGGAACAATTCTTCGGCAATAAACGCAAAAAGGGCGAATCCTATAACACAGATAAGGATAACGCCTTTGCTTCTGATTTTTCCTAAAACTGCCATTATTACAATTATTTATTTTTTAATTTATTTCCCTCAAATCAGCGTTTAAGTTATTTAGCGCACAAAAGTACAAAAAAAGAAAATAAAAACCATTATTTTCAGCCAAAAACTTTTCGACGCATAGTGTTATAGGTTAACGGTATCATGGTTTTCACAATTTTTTCTTTGGCGCAGGTGCTGTCGGCAGACGTTTTTTCGCCTTTACCGTGTCCGGAGCCACCAAGATGCTGTCACCTTCGCTATTACCCATCTCACCTTTGACGAACGAGCCTTTTGAATTGCTTATCGTATAATGAGTCATACGTTCATCGCTAAGGAAGTACGTGCCTTCCATCTCCCGGTCAGGTGTAACAAGCCTTGAATAAACGTAGCTGTAGAGTTCATGTTTATTTTGGTCCCAATAAAGTTCCTCGCTCGAAAAGCGCAAACCATCAACAGTCCTCACACGCACACGCCCCCTCAATTCCCATAATTTCTGTTGGTCAAAATAGTAAGCAGTGTCACACTGGACGTAAGCCTCGACATGGAACTTTTCGTCAAACTGTTCAAGGAATAGCCCTTTTTCGAATATCCAGCGTGAAGGGTTGCGCACTTGATTTACCTCCCAACACTCTGCCACAATACGGTATTTCATCATGCCGGAATCCGACACGAGCGTATTGACACCGTATGACACCATCATCGAAACCGAATCACGGGGATTTACAGCAGGTGCCGTATGCTCACGTCGCTCTTGGCAAGCAGACAAGAACAACAACACAGACAAGATGTAAAAAGCGGACCTCAACACAACAACCGGATTTTCACCATCAATCAACTTTCCACTTCATGAACCAACGCTCATTGAAAGTGAACCCTATATTTATGCGGAACGTGTTTTCTGTAAGCATACCCTTCGCCGCAGAATGTACCCATTGCCCTGATATGTTCAGCATCGAACGGTTGTTAATGGCATTAATAATAGGTATTCCGAAGCCAACGCTTACACTAATCTCGTCGGGCCCGTCAACACCGTTTATTTTATAATAGGACGTTGCGTATGAGACACCGGCCCTGAAACGAATGCGGTCAAAGAACCTGCGGCTCATCTCCTGGTTGCAGAACTCACCGCCAAACGTAAACTTGTAACGGTCTGAATAATAATCATCAGCCAACGAGTAAGAAGGAACATCATCAACAACCCTGTAAACGGGATGTTTCACACTTCCCCACTTCTGCAAGGCAAAATCAGCTCCAAGTTTCAGTCTGTTGGCGTGGTTCCACATAACGCCGGCACCATACGCCGACGGTATTTCAAGCCCATTGTTTACCGTATACGAAGCCGTGTCAGCCACACCCGTAGACGTATTCGTCGAAATAACCATGCACGTCGGGTCAGAGTTCAATTTATGGCCCAAGCTATAAGTGAGTCCAACCGAAAGAGAGTTCTTCTTGTTCAAGTTGAACAAATACTGCAAGCCGAAATCCAGTTTGTAACTGCTGACAGTTGCCGTGTAATACTTCGACAACGTATTAATGTAACCGTCGCTATAACTGTTGACAACCGAACGGTCAATGTCGCCCCAAAGATATGAGATATTGGCACCTGCGGAAAGGCCTTTAAGAAACTCCCAACCAACGCCCAAATACACTTGATGGACACCTCCACTGCCACTATAAGTATTCGTGTAAGTTGTGCTACGGTCGCCGTCAAGAAAATCGCTATAAGAATAATTGTACCCGACATTCGTATAAGGCACAATTCCGAAACTGACACCAACGTGCTTGAAAGCACGGAAAGCCGCTACGGCATACTCAAAATCTGCATTGTTGGCGTTCACCTTATGCCAGTTCTCGCTGAAATTCGTTATCTGCCCAGACACTCCGGCATCGAAAATGAACGTCAGGGAATCCAATGCGGAATAAGATGCAGGATTTATGAAGTTTACCTGGTTATGCTCCCTGAAAGCCAATCCCAAACCGTTCATGCCACGGTTAAAACCGCTCGACTGTTCACTCAACAAGCCCAATCCATATTGGCTGTAAGGCGAATTGGTGCCGCTTTGGGCTACAGCCGAAGCTACGCATACGACAGCCAAGGCAACCGTACCTAATACCTTTTTATAAAAATTCATCTTTGTTCTAATATTCTGTTTTGCCCAAAACGGACGTCAAAAACGTCTGCAAAGATGCGCATTTTTTCTGAAATATCCAAATCGACATGGAACATACCAGTTAAATAAACCAAAAGTTAAGGTTATTTTTCATATATCCGCAACCACAATCAGGCTTCGACACGTGCAACCGACAACGCTTTTATCCCCCGGCATGGGTGCAAAATATGTAGTACACCGCCCCATTTCATCCATGCGCATTACGCGATTCGATTTATGAAAGATGCCATTTTACATTGCAAGAAGCCACGTTTTGCCTCATAAAAGGGCACGTTTCATATTGTAGAATAGCACATTTTGCAAAGATGCACGTAAGAAGCTGATATTCAAGGTGCTACACGCCATGCCTGCAGCACGCCTCCAACGCCATAATGCAGTTTCCTTTGCGTATTATGATTACCTTTTCTTTCTGTGCACAGCAGGCGATGATGGTGTTCACACACTTTATTCGATAAGAACATTACCCAATAAATATTTTTAAGGAAGGTATCCATGACTAATAACCGTTGACACATATTTTAATAATACCCGGGCAATTAATGTGACAAGCTCCTCGATGTATATTTGAAAAATTTTGGGACAATAGTACGCCTAATTGAGAAATATAAAGTATTTTTGCATCGTGAAACTCGTAAGAAATATATGCAAGCTGGCTGTCGTATGTCTTATCTCGCTGATTAGCAACGAGATACACGCCGCAAACGACAGCATTCAAGCCAACAACGAGGCTGATTCGATAACAATCAGCCTGCTTACCTGCTCACCAGGCAATGAAGTCTACAGCCTCTATGGGCATACGGCAATCAGGTATACCGACTATAGAAAAGGTATAGATGTTGCGGTAAATTACGGCATATTCTCATTCAGCAAACCTTTTTTCGTATTACGCTTTATCTTTGGCATCACCGACTATGAGATGGGCATAATGCCTTTCGACTATTTTTGTGATGAATACAAGAGCGAAGGCCGGTCAGTTTATGAACAAGAGCTCAATCTCACAGCAAAGGAGAAACTCGCCTTGCGCGATGCCATTGACACGAATTACTTGCCACAGAACAGGGTCTACAGGTACAATTACTTCTTCGACAACTGTACCACACGGGCAAGAGACATCATATTCTCGTGCATTGACGGAAACATAAAGTTCGCAAATGACAAAAAGTCATACCCTTCGTTCCGTGAACTTACGCATGAATTCAACGAAGACCACCCATGGGCACGCTATGGCAACGACATCTTGCTTGGCGTCAAGTCTGACAGGAAAACGGACAGGAGCGAACACCAGTTCCTGCCATATTATCTCATGTACGACTTTGATGTGGCCAGCATCGTTGGCAAGGACGGTTCAACGAGGCCACTGGTGGCGCAAGAAAAGACCGTGATTGAGACCAGTGCGATAACTTCAGGCAGCGGCTTTCCGCTTCGCCCGATAGCCTGTGCGTGGATAATATTCGCCGTCGTAGTGGCCGTTTCGGCATTTGAAGCCGTCAAGAAAAAGAAATTATGGTGGTTCGACACGTTGCTCATGGTATTTTACGGAGGTATGGGCATCGTGATATTCATGATGTTTTTCTCGCAACATCCAACCACAAGCACGAACTTACAGATACTATTATTCAACCCACTTCCACTGTTTTTCGCTTACCGTGCCGCAAAACGGGCGATAAAACACAAGCGTGAACCTTTTTGGAAATATACCGCCATACTGACAATATTGTTCTTCATTGGCGGATTTTTCCAGCATTACGCCGAAGGCACTTACGTCTTGGCATCATCTTTGCTTGTAAGAAGTGTGTGGAATATTGTTTGCCAAAATCAATACCCCTCAAAGAGACGATGATTAACAAATACATAACAGCCACGATATTGGCCGCAATCGCTGGAAACGCAACCGTAGCCCAGATTTCAAGACCTGTGCCACGGCTCGTTGTAAATATAGCCATAGACCAGCTGCGGAGTGACTATATGGAAGCATTCATGCCGTCATACGGGACTGGTGGCTTCAGGAAACTGCTGCAAGGTGGCACAGTCTACCAGAATGCGCAATACACCTTTGCTCCCGTTGACAGGGCTTCATCGATTGCATCAATAGCCACTGGTACATCACCGTCAAACAATGGTATCACTGGTTTCAAGTGGTTAGACAAGAACACATTAATACCTATAGGCTGTGTTGACGATGGCGACTACGACGGGATATTCACCAAGCACAAGTCGTCACCTAAAAACCTGGCAACGACAACAATCAACGACGAGTTGAAAATAGCCACGAACGGGGCGGCGATAGTATACAGTATCGCAATGGACAGGGATGCTGCCGTTATTGGGGGAGGACACGCCGCCGACGGTGCCGTATGGTTTGACAAGGATAACTTATGCTGGTGCTCTTCTAAATACTATTTTAATAAAGCACCACAATGGCTTGAAGGATATAACCTAATATCGGCCAACGCCATAACGGCAGACAACATAAACACTGGCATAACCAGCATTGCGCTGCAATGTTTGGCGTCCAGCGGCATGGGCAAGGACAACGTTCCTGATATGCTGTCGCTGACTTACGACGCCAAGGTGCCTATAGATAAAGACGTACTCAACAAGCAGTTACTGCAATATAAATACATTCAACTCGATAAAGAACTTGAACGTCTTGTCTCTGAGATTGAAAAAAAAGTAGGAAAAAGCAACGTCCTGTTTGTCGTCACAAGTACAGGGTATTGTGACGAAATCGACATAGATTACGCGAAGTACCGTATACCAAGCGGCACGTTCTACATAAACCGCACGGCCAACTTGTTGAATATGTACCTCGGGGCTATTTACGGTCAGGATAAATACGTTGAAAGTTGTTTCTACAACCAGATATTCCTCAACATAAAACAAATTGAGCAGAAGCGTATCAATACGAGCGAACTACTGAGCAGGGCACAAACATTCATCATGCAGCTGTCTGGTGTCAGCAACGTTTTCACGAGCAAGAACCTTCTCCTATCCGGCGACGGCAGCAGTTCCAAGTTGCGCAATTGGTTCTTTCCAAACAACTGCGGCGACCTCATAATCGAAGTGTCCCCGGGATGGAAGTTGCTTAACGAGGAAAATTTCCAGCAATATACATCAAAAGAAAGCACTATACCGTTCCCACTCATATTTTATGGAACAGGTATCACTACCCAAGAAATAACCACACCAATAACCATTGACCGGATTGCGCCAACCATAGCAAAATCTATACGCATCAGAGCTCCAAACGCTTGTTCTGCATCACCGTTGTATTAAAAAAAGATTATGACAATACAAAAGGTATGTCAGCTGCGAGAATTAAATAATAAATTAATTACTTTTGCACAAAAGTATCACACAAAGAAGAAAACATTAACACAAAATGGGTTTAAATAGTTTTTTAAAGTCGCTCTTCGGCGACAAATCCACAAGGGACATGAAGCTCATACAGCCCGTGGTAGAGAAAATTAAAGTCGAATATCCCAAAATAAAAGCGCTAAGCAACGACGAGTTGCGTGCCAAGACAAAGGAAATACAGAAATACGTACAGGACTCGGCAACCGAGCAGAAAAAGCAAATAGAGGAGCTAAAGGCAAAAATTGAGGACACGCCCATAGACGAACGAGAGACCATCTTCAATCACATAGACAAGTTGGAGAAAGAAGTCTTGGATTTATACGAAAAGGCTTTAAACGAAATACTGCCAACAGCTTTCAGCATAATGAAAGACACGGCACGCCGTTTTGCCGAAAATGACGAAGTAACCGTTACGGCAAATGACTTTGACCGTGAGCTTGCGACAACTAAAGACTTTGTACGCATCGAAGGCGACAAGGCAATATACAGCAACCACTGGATGGCTGGCGGCAATGACATGAAGTGGGATATGGTTCACTACGACGTACAGCTTTTTGGCGGCGTAGTTCTCCATCAGGGTAAAATCGCCGAAATGGCAACCGGTGAGGGTAAGACACTCGTCGCCACTCTCCCCGTATTCCTTAACGCCTTGACAGGCAACGGCGTGCACGTCGTTACAGTAAACGACTATCTTGCAAAACGTGACTCGGAATGGATGGGCCCATTATATGAGTTTAACGGTTTATCTGTTGACTGCATCGATAAACACCGCCCCAACACTCCGCAAAGACGTAAGGCCTACCAAGCTGATATAACGTTCGGTACAAACAACGAGTTTGGCTTCGACTACCTGCGCGACAATATGGCCATATCACCAGCCGACCTTGTACAGCGCAAACATAATTACGCCATAGTCGACGAGGTTGACTCTGTGCTGATTGACGATGCACGAACCCCCCTTATCATATCTGGCCCTGTACCCAATGGAGACGACCAGATGTTTGAGGAGTATCAACCTTTGGTTGAACGCTTAGTCGAAGTGCAAAGGAAACTTGCAACACAATACCTTGCCGACGCGAAACAAAAAATAACAGAAGGACGTGAAAAGAACGACCAAAAGTTGCAAGACGAAGGTTTCCTGAGCCTATATCGCTCGCACAAAGCACTTCCCAAGAACAAGCCGTTGATTAAATATCTGTCAGAAGAAGGAATAAAAGCCGGGATGTTGAAAACCGAGGAATATTATATGGAAAACAACAACCGACGTATGCCTGAAGCTGTAGAACCATTGTATTTTGTCGTTGACGAAAAATTGAACTCTGTTGACCTTACAGACAAGGGCACGGACTGGTTAGCAAAGCAGGTAAACGACAAAGAGTTGTTCGTTCTTCCAGACATAACCTCACAGCTGTCTGAACTTGAAAACGAGAAAGACCTTGATGACCAGCAGCGTCTGGACAAAAAAGACAGTTTGTTAAATCACTATGCCGTGCAAAGCGAAAGGGTACACACTCTGCAACAACTACTCAAGGCTTACACCATGTTCAATAAGGATGACGAGTATGTCGTTATGGACGGTGAGGTAAAAATAGTCGATGAGCAAACAGGGCGTATAATGGAAGGACGTCAATGGAGTGACGGTTTGCACCAGGCTATCGAAGCAAAGGAACACGTGAAAGTGAAAGAGGCAACACAAACCTTTGCCACCATAACATTGCAAAACTACTTCCGTATGTACCATAAGCTGGCAGGAATGACCGGTACAGCAATAACCGAAGCAGGAGAATTTTGGGACATTTACAAGCTCGATGTAGTCGAGATACCGACAAATAAGCCTGTCATACGCAAGGATATGGATGACCGCGTGTACAAAACCGCACGTGAAAAATACAATGCGGTAATTGACGAAATTGTTGAAATGCGCAATTCCGGACGTCCATGCTTGGTGGGAACGACATCCGTTGAAATATCCGAGCTACTCAGTAAAATGCTCCAAATGCGCCACATTCCACATAACGTATTGAATGCAAAGCTACACCAAAAGGAGGCAAACATCGTGGCCGAAGCAGGTCAAAGCACGCTCGGAAAAGTAACGATAACTGATGCCGACGGGACGACCCACACTGAAGAACGTATGCTCGGTGCCGTTACAATAGCAACAAATATGGCTGGACGTGGTACCGACATCAAACTTTCACCTGAAGTCAAGGCTGCCGGTGGACTTGCAATCATTGGTACAGAACGTCATGAAAGCCGCCGAGTAGACAGGCAGTTACGCGGACGTGCCGGACGTCAGGGTGACCCGGGAAGTTCAGTATTCTATGTAAGCCTTGAAGATAAACTAATGCGTCTGTTTGCAAGTGAACGCATAGCCCGCGTGATGGACCGTCTCGGCTTCAAGGACGGTGAGCGTATCGAAAGTCCTATGATTACAAAGAATATCGAACGCGCCCAAAAGAAAGTTGAAGAAAACAATTTCGGTATACGTAAACGTCTGCTCGAATATGATGACGTGATGAACAAGCAACGCACTGTTGTATATGAAAAGCGTCGCCATGCCCTAATGGGAGAACGCATTGGTATGGACATCACGAACATCATTTGGGACCGCGTCGTAGAAATAATCGACAAGAATGACTATGAAGGTTGTAAAGATGAATTCCTCAAAATATTGGCAATGGAATGTCCATTTACATTCGAGGAATTTACTAACGAAAACCATAATGCGCTTGCAGAAAAGTCTTTCCAAATGGCAATGGCTGCATTCAAGCGCAAAACCGACCGCATACAATCCGTAGGCTGGCCGGTCATAAAGGAAGTTTTCGAGAATCAAGGCGACCGATATGAACGGATAATGGTTCCATTGACGGATGGTAAACGCATCTACAACATACCATGCAACCTCAAAGAAGCATATGAGACTGAATGCAAGAGCGTTGTCAAGCAATTCGA
This sequence comes from uncultured Prevotella sp., assembly GCA_944319815.1. Classification (GTDB taxonomy): domain Bacteria; phylum Bacteroidota; class Bacteroidia; order Bacteroidales; family Bacteroidaceae; genus Prevotella. The sequence goes on from CALUEX010000048.1 coordinate 64,522, forward strand.
GAAAACCATCCTGTTACACATCATTGATGACTGTTGGAAAGAGAACCTGCGTGCTCTCGACGAATTGAAGCACAGCGTGCAAAACGCATCTTATGAGCAGAAAGACCCACTTGTAATATTCAAGCTGGAAAGCGTAAAACTGTTCGACGATATGGTTAACCAAATGAACAACCGCATCGTAAGCATACTTATGCGCGGACAGATACCAGAAATACAACGTGAGGAAGTGCGCGAAGCTGCTCCGGAACAACGCAGCCAACGCTACAACGAACAAAAAGACGACCTTACAGACCCTGCTCAAAAGGCTGCAGCCAACCAAGACACACGTCAAAACGCTGAAGTCAAAAAGCAACCTCTCCGCAAAGAAAAGCTGCCTGGACGCAATGACCCATGCCCATGCGGTAGCGGAAAAAAATTCAAGAACTGCCACGGCAAGGGGCTTGTATAAAACTGATTGAAACGAAATTCAGGAGTTAAGGATTAAGAAAACAATTCGCCTATAGCTTTAAAAGCATATTTCTTAATTCTTAGCTCCTTAATTTATTTAATTGCAACAGTTATTATTCATCATTTATGGACATCAGTATAAACACACTAAAAACGAAATTCAGGAGTTAAGGATTAAGAAAACAATTCGCCTATAGCTTTAAAAGCATATTTCTTAATTCTTAGCTCCTTAATTTATTTAATTGCAACAGTTATTATTCATCATTTATGGACATCAGTATAAACACACTAAAAAAAACATTCGGCGACAAAATAGCCGTTGACATAAATAGTTTCACAATAAACAGTGGGGACATACTTGGACTTGTCGGCAACAATGGAGCAGGAAAAACAACTTTGTTCAGATTAATGCTAGACTTAATAAAAGCTGAAAACGGGCAAGTAAGTATGTTCATTGCGCATAATGACAGCACGCCAGAAGAAATCAATCCAGCTAAATCAGAAGATTGGAAAACCGTAACGGGCGCATATATAGATGAGGGCTTCCTTATTGATTTTCTTACGCCGGAAGAATATTTCAGTTTCGTGGGCAAGGTAAACGGCCTGACTGAAAACGAGACAAACGAACGTATAAAACCATTCACACATTTCATGAACGGTGAAATACTTGGCCAAAAGAAGCTCATACGCAACTTCTCTGCCGGCAATAAGCAAAAAGTTGGCATTATTTCCGCCTTAATAAACCATCCACAACTACTCATCCTTGACGAGCCATTCAACTTTCTCGACCCTACAAGCCAAAACAGCTTAAAGCATATCCTGAAAGAATACAACACCCTAAGTGGAGCCACAATAATAATAAGCAGCCACAATCTTGCGCACACCATAGACATATCAAGCCGTATAGCCTTGCTCGAAAACGGAAGAATAATAAAGGACTTGCCTAACATTGACGGCTGCGCACAAAAGGAGCTTGAAGATTATTTCGGGCAATAATAACATAATAACGTGTAAACTAAAAAGTAAGAGTTTATAAGTAAACTCTCAAATACCCCTCCCCTTTACTCTGTTACACAATAACCTTAATGCAGATTATAGAAATCACATCATTGAACCATCCTGGCACGGAGCCATACCATTCACTCACCGAAGCACAACTGCGCTCACGCCAAGAGGGGCATGGCGGTATATTCATCGCCGAAAGTCCTAAAGTTATCAAGGTTGCACTTGACGCCGGATATAAGCCAGTGTCGCTTCTATGTGAGCGCAAACACATTACCGGTGATGCCGCTGACATCATTTCACGGATTGGCAACGTTCCCATATATACTGGTGAACGAGGCATACTTTCGGCTTTGACTGGCTATACTCTGACACGTGGTGTACTATGTGCTATGCATCGCCCTGTGCCAAGCCGAATGGAAAGTATTTGCAAAAACGCAAACCGCATAGCTGTAATAGACAATGTAGTTGAAGCCACCAACGTAGGAGCTATATTCCGCTCGGCCGCCGCTCTCGGCATTGACGCAGTATTACTAACATACAACACTTGCGACCCACTATGCCGCAGGGCTGTCCGAGTATCAATGGGGTCTGTTTTTCTCGTGCCATGGGCATGGATTGACGACCCTATAAAAGACCTAAAGGCCATCGGTTTCAAGACGGCGGCAATGGCCCTTACAAGCAAGTCGATACCTTTATACTCTCCCACCCTCGCCTTAGAACCCCACCTTGCCATCATTATGGGAACCGAAGGTGACGGTCTGCCCAAAGAAGTTATCGAACACGCTGACTACACGGTTAGAATACCTATGCACCATGGAGTTGACTCCCTCAATGTTGCCGCAGCATCAGCAGTTGCATTTTGGCAACTGAGAATGGGGAACAATACATAAACCCCAATCGGTCATTAGACAGCAATGTCTTAATTTCTATAATCTTATTATTGCTTCTTGCCGTCTTATGTACTTCTGCCGCCGTCTTTTCTTCCGTTCCGTCTCGACGTAGCCCGCTACGCCTTCGACAAAACGGAAGAAAAACCGTCTGCCATAAGTACATAATCCGTCTAAGCCCTAATGACCGATTTGGGATAAAACGAAAAAACAAGAAGGTGGAAATACGCAAATACGATGTACGCATATTTCCACCTTCTGACCTTTACAGCCTTTCTCGTATACTATTATAACCTTTCACACTCTTTTAACCAAAGCGCGACCGCTGCATCACTTGGCATACGCCAATCAGCCCTTGGACTAAGGCTAACACTGCCAACTTTCGGCCCGTCAGGCAGACAAGAACGCTTAAATTGCTGCGAGAAGAAACGACGGACAAACACCGTGAGCCAATGCTTCACTACTTCGTCTGCATAAACACCTGCAAACGCCTTACGCGCCAACATATAAAGGCGCGAAGGACGGAAGCCGAAACGCAACATATAATAAAGGAAGAAATCATGCAACTCGTATGGCCCAACAATGTCTTCCGTTCGCTGGCTTATAGTGCCATCGTCCGAAGCCGGGATAAGTTCAGGACTCACAGGTGTGTCAAGTATGTCTAACAAAGTGACACGAGTGCTGCCACCTATCTGTTCTGCTGCATGGCGCACGAGGTAGCGCACAAGCGTCTTCGGCACACCTGCATTAACGCCGTACATACTTATATGGTCACCATTGTATGTGGCCCATCCAAGCGCCAGCTCCGACAAGTCGCCGGTACCAACCACAATGCCCCCGGATTGGTTTGCCATATCCATAAGCACCTGGGTGCGTTCACGTGCCTGGCTGTTCTCGTATGTTACATCATGAACAGACGGGTCATGGTCTATGTCGCTGAAATGTTGGTTTACGGCAGCCGTGATGTCAACCTGCCGTATGGTAACGCCAAGGCTGTGCATCAAAGCAGTTGCATTTGAATGGGTACGGTCCGTCGTACCAAAACCAGGCATCGTGACACCGACGATGGCAGTACGTGGCAAGTCAAGCATATCGGTTGCCTTTGCACAGACAAGCAAGGCAAGCGTGCTGTCTAGACCACCGCTAATGCCTATAAAAAGCGATTTGCAACCAGTATGGACAAGGCGCTTGGCTAAGCCTGCAGCCTGTATTGACATTATCTCGTTGCAGACATCAGCCATATCTGAAGCCTTAGGGATAAAAGGATGTGGGTCTATGGCACGCTCCAACTCGAAGTCTCGCGCAGCTGTAGCCGTATGGGCGTCTACTATGCGTGCCGTACATCCACGTGCGGCAGCTCCGTATGTACTGTTGCTGCGACGCTCTGAATGCAAGCGTTCAACGTCAACCTGCATCTCAACGGTCTGTGACTCAAGGTTGAAACGACTACCCGAAGCAAGTTTATTGCCATTCTCATAGATTAAAGCGTTACCCGCATAAACAGCGTCTTGGGTACTTTCCCCATAACCACAGCCGGCATATACGTAAGCCGAAATTGTCCGTGCACTCTGTTGCGAAATTAACTTTTCAAGATATGAGTGTTTGCCGACAAGCTCGTCACTGGCCGAGAGATTAAAAATGACATCCGCACCGGCAAGGGCAAGCCTTGTGCTTGGAGGTGCCGGAGCCCATAAGTCTTCACATATCTCGACACCAAACAGTGCCCCGTCACAGGTTCGGAACAAAGTCGGTTCCGGCGTTACTAGTAGCTTGTTGCCGGCATAGCGAATCTCCGTGGGCTGTATGTCCAAAGCCGAAGCAAACCAACGCTTCTCGTAAAACTCTCCGTAATTGGGCAGGTATGTCTTGGGTACAAGACCGAGCAAATCGCCTTTCTGTATAACTGCGGCACAGTTAAGCAAAACTCCGCCGACGGGTACAGGCACCCCAACGATGATTATTATGTCAAGGTTACGAGTAAAGTCGAGCAACATCAGTATAGATGTCTCGGCCTTTTCAAGCAGTAACGTTTGCTGGAAAAGGTCTTGGCAGGTGTATCCGGTGACACAAAGTTCAGGGAATACCATGACCTCGACACCCCGACCTTCAGCTTTAGCCACGAGAGCTTCAATCTGTTGGGTGTTATACTCACAGTCAGCCACCTTCAATGAAGGTACTCCAGCCGCCACTTTCATAAATCCGTATTGCATGGCCTTTCTGTTTTAGTTAAGTTAAAATCGAGGATGTGGTAAGGCGATGCACTGTGGTAACCTCCTCATAAAGGTGTCCATCCCTGCATTGTTTTTTCCACATACCTCTATAACATCTTGCTTTACTTTTGACTTTTATGTAATTCAAATCCCCGAGTGATGACAGAATATCACGTAAGGCGTTAAAGACCAAACTTACCACCAAACCTGAAAAATTCCTGTATGCTCATCCTCCTCTGATTTTTATATGCGCTCATTCTGTGCTTCCTCAAACGTGGCGGTAGCCTGGATGGCAACGGTGGATTTGCGATATATGGCATTTCACGATGCAATATACGGCAAAATGCCACACGAAAAGTGGCCTTTTGCAAGCTGTTTTGCCACGTTTTGCGACGCCACGGCTATTACGGCAAAAATCCAACGCGCCATCTATGGTTGTCACTTAATCGTAACTTGCGTAGCTCCATAGCCGTATTCCTGGAACGATGCGTCCTGGTACGGGCAATTTTTGTAACGGTAACTAAGCTCGTGTAGTATGGCATGACGGAGCACGCCCTCACCCTTGCCATGGATGAATATGAGCTTGGTGCCGTGCTTTCCTTTGTATTCATCCATTGTCTTGCGGAACACATCTATCTGGTAATTCAGTATTTCGGCAGAAGACATACCCGCAGTGGTTTCAAGCAGCTCCGATGCGTGAAGGTCTACGACGACAGGTTCATCCTTTCCCTTGAGCCTCGCAGGCTGCACGGTAGGCCTGTTGTCAGCCGTAACCTTGCGTGCCATCTCCTGCTTCAGTTTCTTAGCGTCAACAACAAGTGGGCGTACCGGCTGGTCGTTCTCCACCACCGTATAGATAAGTGCCGGCTGCTCGAAAAAGTCATTCTCCTTAAATGTGTGCAACTTGTAAAACTTCACGGTGTCGATGCGCAGCCTTGCGTCAATTGCTGGCTTTATCATGAAGCTCTTGTCGTGCTTATAGGCCACGAGCTGCACGGCCACGCGCTCAAGGAGGTTCAATGCCTCGCGGTCAAACTCCTCGACAAACAGCTTTGTGTTCGGCTCTACAACGCCCGTTGAGCGCAAGCTCCAGTTTGCGCCTTCTGCCGAAAGGTATGTATAGTTTACGTAATAATTACTGTCATTGACGAGGTACGCCTCAAAGTTCGTAGCGGTAAGCATACGGCTGTCTACGGGAACGAACGCAAGATAGACTGACAGGGCATCGCCTCCCTTGCGCTCCTCAGGCTCGGGACGGAACGTCACAGGGCGGTCAGCTGGGTCATAATCATCGTCAACCGAAGGCTTCGGCGCCGGAGCGGCTGGTTTCATGTTGTAGTCATCGCTATCTATGACCACCACGTCGTTCACCCTCACCGGTATCTGGAAGCCGTCCTCATCCTCCACGAGCACAATGTTCTTGTCACGAAACCCGGCGACAACTCCACCGCCGACTTCGCTAATAAACCTCACTTTATCTCCTATTTTCATATTGTGTATTTTTTATTCTCGTAACTTTATATCGTTTATTCCGTCGTATTGCCGCCGTATCTTCATGGAATAATCAGCGAACTGTCACCATAGCTCAAGAACCTGAAATCATTGGCAAGGGCATAGTCGTATATCCTACGCCAGTCGCCATGCACAAAAGCACTGACAAGCAACAACAGCGTGCTTTGTGGCTGATGGAAATTGGTGACAAGCATCTTCACTATCTTATAGTCATAGCCCGGGGCAATGATTATCTGTGTGCTTCCATGGAATGCCCCCATCCCGTTGCGGTCAAGGTAAGATATTATGTTGTTGAGCGCCTCCACCGGCGTTATACGGGGATGCGTGTCGTATGGTTCCCATTGGGCAACGTGCAAATCCTCTTCAGACACATCGGGATTGACAGCTAAACGTGCCCCTATGTAATAAAGGCTCTCTAATGTCCGTACACTTGTTGTCCCTACGGCAATGGCCTTAGCATCATGGCTGACCAACCGTTCAAGCGTAGCCCGACTCACGCTGATATATTCAGTATGCATATCATGCCCTGCTATTTCCTCGCTCTTGACAGGCCTGAAAGTGCCGGCACCGACATGGAGCGTAAGCTCCTCGCGCTCAATGCCGTGATTGTCTATTGAGCGCAAAACGCCATCCGTGAAATGTAGCCCGGCTGTAGGTGCCGCCACGCTGCCCTTTATCTTTGAATAGACCGTCTGGTAAGTAATCTTGTCACTTTCCTCGGTGTCACGATTAAGGTAAGGAGGTATGGGCAATTCACCAACCGCGTCAAGTATATCGGCAAACGGGACGTCATCATCCCATGAAAAGTCAATCCACTGGCTCGTGCCCTGCTCATGGCGCCGCACGGCTTTCAGGGTGACATCGCGTCCACGTACATTGAAACTGCGCTGCAAGGTTCCTTCTTTCCATTTCTTCAAGTTGCCAACCATGCACAACCATGCACAATGACCACGCGACTGAAACATCAATTCATAATCTGACGGCTGGGCTGGTTCAAGCAAAAACACTTCTATCACGGCACCTGTTTCCTTCCTAAAATGGATGCGAGCCTGGATAACGCGAGTGTTATTGAATACCATCAACTCCCCCTTAGGCAAATAGTTGGCAATGTTATAAAACACATCTTCGGAAACATTGCCTTTGTCATAAATCAACAACTTGCTATGGTCTCTCGGGGTAACCGGAAATTTTGCAATGCACTTTTCAGGCAATTCATAATTGAAATCGCTTATATGAATATGTTTTGTGTCCATCTTACTTATGTTATATTAAAAAAATAAAGCCCTCATGATAGCATAAAGCAACGTTAGCGTAAGGACAAGCAGCACGGCATCGACGTCGATACGATTGTAACCCGTCGAAGTATATTGCGATGAAATATAATTAAAATCCGGGTACATACGCAGATAAGACTTTATGTAAATAAGATACACCACAGAACCGACTATTCCGCCCCACAATAAACCAACAATTATGTCGCTTGGATAATGGAGGCCAAGATACATACGAGTCCAACAATTAACCAAAGACCATGTAACCATTGATACGACAAAAGACTTCTTGCGGACAAGCAATGAAAAAAACATTGCGATGCAAAAAGTGTTTGACGCATGGGCCGAAAAAAAACTGTACTGCGCACTACGCATCCCATTCACGACGTCAACCGTGCACATCACTAACGGGTCATTGGACGGCCTCAACCTGCCAACCAAAGGCTTCACGATAAAATCTGCAACACCATCGGACAAAACAATACACAAGAAGACGCAACCGATGACAAGCATTATCTGTTTCATCGTCTCGTTGTTCTTTATCACGATGTAGAGCAAAGATATGTACAAAGGTATCCACGTGAGCCCGGACGTAAGCACAACAGCCAGATTGTCAACGAACAACGAAGCGCTGCCATTGAAAAAAGCGAGAATTTCACGGTCTATATCAATCAGTGTCTGCATCTGCTTACTTATTTTTTATAAACTTCATATCCGTTCCATCTGTGAACTCAACATCCACCCTTCACGACCATCCTCAAGCTCGACAAGTTTCCAGTCTTTCATCGTATCGTCCACGATTTCGACACGACTGCCTTCATGTATGATAGAGTTATACTCACTGTTCGGAACTGGCGTCTTCCTCAATGCTGCCGATGGTGACACGACTACAGCTCCGCTACGCTGAGTAAGAATTTGCATTTGGGCATACGCAAAAACATTGCTTAGGACAAAAAGCACCATAAAGGCGACAGCACCATAAAACCCGGCTTTTCGTATTATCAGTTTCCTGCCAAACAAATAGCACAAAACAAGAACCAATGCAATGGCCAAACTGAACATTGCTGTTTTAGCCCACCCATCTACACTGGTAATATTGACCAAGGACTTATACCAAGTAACAAAAAACATTTCGGACTTTGGCGTTATCTTGTCAATAGTCTTGGAACGTGCCATTTGCAAGTTGAACCTTATATCCTCATCACCCGGCGACAACTTCAACGCACGTTCATAATTCAAGACTGCACGTGTTATGTTGTCAACACGGTAATACGCATTCCCAAGATTGTAATAAAGCTCAACACTTGGTCCTTTCTTCAATAATTCTTCATAATCCCTTATTGCCTGGACATAATTGCCTTTCTTATATTCATCGTCGGCATTCTTCTTCGTTATTGCTCCTGCCGGTACCGAAAAAGCCCAAGCCAACACTAAAACCGAAAGAAAGAACATTCTCGGCCTACGTTTCTTTACTCCGCTCAAAACATCCTCAATCTTTATAATAGCCGTCATTGCCGCCTCAAATGTTTGGTTCATGTTTCCTTTTGTATCACCTGGTGCATAGCGATTGTATTCGCATTCATCAACAGCCTTGACAAACATATTTACGGTATCCTCGTTGACATTGCGCTGTGCTAACTTTTCCGCAATGTTGTCTTTTGAAAGCTGCTCTACCGGAATATTCAACTTATCGCCAACGTATCCCCACAAAGTCCTGAGGACCTCATCATAGAACTTACCATGTTCGTTATTCAACATCAACTTATTTGCGTGCTGTAGCCTCTTTGTTGCTATGCGGTTTGCCTTCTTTATCTTTAGGCGTGTGACATCAGCACTCTCTATGGCACGTTTCCTGAAAATCACAAGCACACCAACAAAGACAACGAACAGAAGTGACAACGTACCCCAATACTTTGGAGAGCCATAGAAAATGTCAGCAATATCTTGCACTTCGAAATCGCCTTCCTTTATCGGATGTATATCTTTATTCTTCAAGTCTCCGTAATCAATAGCCGTACTTGCATTACCATCACCCTTTTCAACCTCAAGATTGAAAGACTGTGTCTTTATGGTCTTGTAAGCGTTTGCTTCAACATCATAATAGACAAACTCCACGGCTGGAATTACATAATTACCTTGGTTGCGCGGTACGGCAAGGAAGTCATAGACCATATTTCCTTCTACACCGCTTTGCGTCAGTTTGGTCTTATCCATGACTTTGGCATCATATTGGTCGAAATCTTTAGGAAAATTGACCACTGGCTGTTTTATCAACTTCAAATTTCCGACACCACCGACTACGACACGCACTGTAATAGGGTCGTTAGCCTTTACCTTAGTCTTACTTATCTGTGCACTTATATTGAATTTTCCAACACCTCCTGAAAAATTGGCCGGGCGTTTTGGGAGAGGGTCCACTTGCACTGTAATGCCAGGGGCTTTTATCGAGCGTTTGACTTCAATATACCCGGAACCTCCATTAAAAAATGCTTCGAATGGGTCAACATTGCGATTTTGCTGACTGACCGTACCTTCAAACGTTATGCTTGGTATTTCCAATTTACCTGTCATTTGAGGATACATTACATATTGGCTCCATGTTACACAACGATAAGGTCGCCCATTGACTCTCTCTATATGAAATGACTTTTGCTGAGGTAGTTGTATCTCCTGGGTGTGAAATCCTGTCAAATCAGGCATCTTACCGTCTAGTTTTGACAAATTGACCAATGTATAAACTTTATAAGTAAGTAAAATAGGCTCCTGCTCATGTACTCTGCGCTTATTAGCACTAACTTTTATAAACAAGTCGCTACCGCTGATTGGCGTACCAGCATTACGCATCCGAGGTTGCCCATCCGAATCATCATGCATCCTTGGCACCCCATTACTACTTTGTACCTTACCAGAGACTTGCACCCTTGCTGTCTTAGACGTAAGTTTTTTGCCATTAACAACAACACTTGCCGCAGGTATTTTATATGTACCTTTCTTCGAAGCGTACAATATGAATGTGTACGTCTTCGATGAAGAACTACTTGTGTGCCCTTTTGCCATTTGGTAGCTCGATTGCCATGAAACGTATGGACCCGTTATAACTTCAAAGGCATCTGGCACCTTCCCTATTTGGATTTCATCTGAAGCATTTATTGTTCCAACTGTATAAGTCAGCCTGAAGTTTTCACCAACAGATACATTTGATGGAACACTAACCACAAGCCGCTGCCCGTATGCCAACACCATACTAAACAAAACCAGCTGCAATAAAAGTAAATATCGTCTCATACAAATAGCTTCAAATTCATTTACATTACCAGTTCTTGCCACTACCTCTACGCGGACTTTGTTTCTGCATAGCCTTTCTTAGACGTTGCTGAGTGGACTTCTCATTCTGAATTGCGGCATTAAGCAACTGCTCGGCATTATCTTTGCTCATCCGTTCTTCTTTAGGTTGCGCCTTGCCTTCTTTCTTATCCTCATTATTGTTTTCTTCATTTTTTTGCTTGTCCTGCTTGTTTTCCTTTTTCCTGTTATCCTTATTGTTTTTAGTTTGCTTCTGCATCCGTTTGCACAACGCAAGGTTATAACGCGTCTCGTCATCTTTTGGATTATTCCGCAAAGATTGCTCATAAGCCTTTATCGCCTCACCGTACATTTTATGGTTCTGGCAAATAACGCCTATATTGTGATAAGCACGTGCAAGCCGCAATTTGTTAGTCTCGAGCCTTGTAGCTTTTTGGTATTGCGCTACTGCGGCCGAATCCTTATTTTGCATCATCAATGCGCAACCGAGATTATAAACGGCCTGCGAATTGGAAGGATTTTTTGAAACGGCTTTACGATATTCTATTTCAGCCTTATCATATTGCTGGGCGTTAAATAGACGGTTCCCATCACGTATAAGTTGCCTGTCCGTTTGTGCATCAGCCATAGCCGCAATCCCTAGTACAAGGGACAACATAAAATATTTCAATATGTTCAATTCCATTTTCTCAAAATCATTTAAAAAGTTTTATCCTCTTCAATAAAGGGTTTTTGCTTTCCAGAACAACAGTCTCGATTATGAGAACAAGAAGTAACAATATTCCAACAGCCTGGAATTGTTCGTCATACTCACTATAAACGATATTCATCATATCACCCTTTTGCAACTTGGATATTTCACCATCCAGCTGCTTTTGAGCGACATTATTATTTTCAACATGAATATATGCTCCACCGCCAGCCTCTGCAATTTCTTTACACATATCTTCATTCAATGCAGACATGACTTCATGCCCTGTATCGTCTTTCATATAACCACCAGCGCCATCGGGTACAGGCGTTCCCTTGGTGGAACCTACACCAAGCACGAACACCCTCATCCCATTTTTCTTGGCACGCTTTGCCGCTTCTATAACACCCCCCTCGTGGTCTTCTCCATCCGTTATGACGATAATGGCGCGACCCACATTCTCTTGCTTGGTAAAACTTCTGGAACTTAAATCTATAGCTTCAGCCAAATTTGTACCTTGTACAGCAATAAGCGAAGGGTCGATACTTTGCAAAAACATTTTTGCGGATACGTAATCACTTGTTATCGGCAACTGGACAAAAGCATCACCAGCAAAAACCACCAATCCTACTTTATCATCCGTAAAATTATCAACCAGATTTTCAATCAACATCTTACTCCTTGCCAAACGGGAGGGCTCCACATCTTCTGCCTTCATTGAATTACTTATATCCAATGCCAAAACGACCTCAATTCCTTGACGTTGCTCTTGGTTAATCTTGGTTCCCATCTGAGGACGGGCAAGCATAACGATTATCAACGCCATTGCCGCCATCATCAACCAAAACTTTACCTCACGCCTTGTCCCCGAAACATCAGGCATAAGGTGTTTCAGCAACTGAGGCTCACCAAACATCTTGAGCTGTGCCTTCCGCTTACGTAAACCATACATACGGACAAGCACAAGAAGTGGTATTATTATCAGCAAATATAAATAATCCGTGTTTTCAAATCTGAACATACTCTAATAGCTTTTCCATTTATTCAATTTCAAGATTGCTGTACGGCTAAAATGAAACACATCATGGTATCTTACGAAATACAACAAGCCTTAGCAAGATTTCCAACAACATTGACACAAATGCGGCAAGCGCAAACGGCTGGTAGGCATCGTATCGTTTGGAAAACTTCTTGACATTCATTTTTGTCTTCTCAAGTTTGTCTATATCATCGTATATCTTTTTCAATTCTGCCGTATTTGTCGCACGATAAAAATGTCCATCTGCCGTTGAGGCTATTTCACCTAACGTTTCAACGTCCACGTCCGCACGCATATTTACATATTGTGTTGTCCCGCCAACTTGCACTGGATAGGGAGCAACCGTTTTACTTCCTATGGCAATAGTATAAACTCGAATGCCCAAACTTTTCGCTATGTTTGCTGCGGTCAAAGGTGAAATGTCACCCATGTTGTTACTACCATCAGTCAATAATATTACTACTTTGCTCTTGGCCTTGCTGTCTTTCAAGCGCCCAACGGCATTAGCCAACCCCATTCCAATAGCCGTACCATCAGATATTAGCCCCCTTGCAGCAATATCTGTCCGTACATTTTGCAAAAGATTTATCAGCGAGGTATGGTCCGTTGTCATAGGACATTGCGTAAAAGCCTCACCAGCAAAGATTGTCAAGCCGATATTGTCGTCAGGACGTCCGGATATGAACTCCGACGCTACACTTTTTGCCGCTTCGATTCGGTTTGGCTTCAAGTCTTCAGCCAGCATACTGGTCGATACGTCCATCGCTAACATTATATCTATGCCCTCCACTGTGCGGCGTCCCCAGCTGTTATGCGTCTGTGGCCTTGCAAGCACGATTACGATGAGAATAAAAGTCAACGTCCGCAACAACATAGGAAGCCCCATAAGCCGGACACGCCAACTTTTTGGTGCATATTGGTAGGCGAACGTATCGCTCATACGCATCGTAGGCTCGCTTTTTTTGCGATATAGCAAATACCAAATCAAATAAGGTATAAGCAATAACAGTAATAAAAAATATTCTTTATTGACAAATTCCATAATCCGCAAATCCCATTATACCAATATGCACACATGATAAACTACGAATGCCAAAAGAGCCACGCCCACTACGAGCAATGCCCAAATCGTGCCTTTCAGCAATATGCGTGAACGCATACTGCGTTTATCATTATCTGTCAGTTCCGGCGCCACACGCTCAACCGTAGGCTGGTTTTCAAGTTTTGTCGTATTTATAAAGGATACGGCACTGACAAGGTTTGCATCATTTTCGTTTATAAGTGTCGAATATTTAGCAAACTTCACCAAATCAGCCGTAATGAAAAGCTCTTTCAGCTCATCCGTCATTTTCTTATCCCCTTCTTGCTGCAAGCGTGATATGATTTCAGAGCTTGTCATCTCCATCGCATTGAACCCGAACCTTTCTTTTATATACTTTCTAAGCACATTCGTAAGAAGTGTGTAATATTCCTTCGGATTTTCCTGGACAGACATCCTGCTTGCCTTAATGTCCTCTATCTCCTTCAACGCACGCTGGTGCGGAGGTATTTTCTTCACAATTCGCACACGGGCGATTACAGGTTTGTTTTCTTTCAAACGAGTCCATAAATAATACGCCACGACACACACCAATACAAATAATATGCTTAGCCAAAAAGCAGGCTCCCACTCGCTCCACAAAAAAGGATTGTCCTGGACACCCTTGGGAGGAAAGAACTTTTCAGGATGCAAGGTGTCCACAGGCACAGTTAACACCTTCAACGCAAGGCTCTTGCTTTGGTACACTTTTCCATTGACGTTCACCTTCATCGGCGGAAGGTAATACAAATTCTCGTCAAACGACGTCAGGATGTATCTTTTGCTTATCTTGACAAGACCGTTGTCAAGTAGGGAAGTATCAGCATCCGTATGCTCAAGTACCTCGACCCCTGGTGTAATATACTGTGAAGGCTTATATTCAGGCATCTTCACGTTTGCACCTTTCTTGGCCGTCACGCTTAGTGTTACGCCAGTCTGCTCGCCGATAAGTATTTGTATCGAATCAATCTTTGATTCTACAAACACTTGAGCCGAAACGCATAACACGCAAGATAGAATAGTTATAAGACAAATAATACGTTTCATTTCATTTTCATTGATAAATCAAGACTGCATCCGCGCGAAACAGTTTGCTGCACTTATTGCGCCTTGCAGTCCATCATTAATGCTCGAACCGGTATGTCCTGGCGTGAACCCTTCTTGGTAGGAGCCATGGTTATCAATTTCTCATCGCGAACAGCTGCAGCAACGCCTTTACATAATCCTGGTTTGTGGCTATCGACACGTTGTCAACATTACTTTTGTTAAATACGTCAGCCAACATTTTCTGCCGATTCATCCAATAATTATGGTGGGCATTCCGCAACCTCCTGTCGCTGGTGTCGATGTACATTTCATGTCCTGTTTCGGCATCAAGCACTTTCATCAGGCCGACATTCGGCAACCATTCAGCACGAGGGTCATATACTTGCACTGCCACGACATCATGCTTTCTGTTACAGATTGTCAGTGCATTCCCAAACTCATTCTTTACATAAAAATCACTCATGAGGAACGCCGTACACCGCCTTTTCAATACACTCGTCAGGAATTCCACCGCCATCCTCACGTCAGTCTTGCGGCTTTCGGGGTGGAAGTCAAGCATTTCACGTATTATGAACAATATATGCTTTCGTCCCTTCTTGGGCGGGATATACTTCTCTATCTTGTCGGAAAAGAATATCACGCCGATTTTGTCGTTATTCTGTATTGCACTAAAAGCCAGCGTAGCAGCTATCTCCGTTACAACCTCACGCTTGGTGGAATGCTGAGTCCCGACATCCAACGAGCCGCTGACATCAATAAGCAACATCACCGTAAGCTCACGTTCCTCCTCATACACCTTCACGTATGGCTTATGGAAACGTGCGGAAACATTCCAATCAATGTCTCGTATGTCGTCACCATACTGGTACTCACGCACTTCACTAAAGGCCATTCCTCGACCCTTAAAGGCTGAATGGTACTGGCCAGCAAAAATGTTATTACTCAGTCCGCGAGCCTTTATTTCAATTTTCCTGACCCTTTTCAGTATGTCTTGGGTATCCATCAAGGAACCTCCACCTTATTTATTATATCACTTACAATTTCTTCGCTGGTTACATTCGTAGCTTCCGCTTCATACGAAAGGCCGACGCGATGCCTCAATACGTCATGGGCAACAGCCCTGACATCTTCCGGAACAACATATCCGCGCCGTTTTATGAACGCATACGCCCTTGAAGCCTTGGCAAGGTTAATGCTTGCACGCGGACTTCCGCCAAACACGATTAAATCCTTCAACTGTGGCAGACCGTACCTGTCTGGATAACGTGTCGCAAAAACAATGTCGGCTATATACTGTTCTATTTTTTCATCAATATACACCTTCCTTACCACATCGCGGGCATTTATTATATCTTCGGCCGAGATTACAGGGGTAACCTTTGGCAAAGAGCCTTGCAAATTTTCACGGATGATAAGTTTCTCTTCATCCAGCGTAGGGTAATCAATCATAACCTTCAACATGAAGCGGTCAACCTGGGCCTCAGGCAAAGGATAAGTTCCCTCCTGCTCTATCGGGTTCTGTGTGGCCATGACAAGGAAGGGATTGGGCAAATCAAACGTATCGCTCCCGATAGTAACCTGATGCTCTTGCATTGCTTCAAGAAGTGCACTTTGAACTTTTGCCGGAGCACGGTTGATTTCGTCTGCCAATACAAAATTGGCAAAAACCGGGCCTTTCTTTACCTGGAACTTCTCGTCTTTTTGGGAATAAATCATTGTACCCGTAACGTCTGCCGGCAACAAATCCGGAGTAAATTGTATCCGGCTGTACTTAGAATCGACAAGCTGGGCTAACGTTTTAATGGCCAGGGTCTTAGCCAAACCAGGCACACCTTCAAGCAATATATGCCCGTCACTAAGCAATCCTATCAACAATGCTTCAACCAAATGTTTTTGTCCCACTATTACGTGGTTCATCCCTGTCGTGAGACTCTCGATAAACGAACTTTTCTGCTCTATCAAGACGTTCAATTCACGAATATCTATTGATTCAGCCATGGTTCTCTATTTTTATTGTTCCACTTGAAATTTTAGCGCAAAAATACTACATTATGAACTTTTGTGCGAAATTTTGAAACTAAATAATATTAAAAAAGTTTCTCAATACTTATTATTTAACGAGAGTTCATACAAATTCATCAAAATATAAATGTATATTCAACAACCAAGAGACAAACACCACCTGCAAAACACCATCTCCTGCACTGCAAAACAGCACAAAACATCAAGAGAAATGTGCCTAATCACAAGCCAATCAGCCGCTTATCGCAACGCTGTAAAACCGGCAATATATAACCCCCAATCGGTCATTAGACCGCAATGTTTTAAATTCTATAGCTTTATTATTGCTTCTTGCCGTTTTATGCATTTTTGCCGCCTAAGCGCTAATGACAGATTTGAGTTAAAAACAAAAAACGAGGAACCAGAATGACATCCGATTCCTCGCCGCATATTATTTGGATTGTAAGTTTTCCTATCACACGCCATCAAGCCTCCTTGTGCTGAACGTACCATTATATGAAACGATAAGCTCGACAACAAAGCTGCTTGGGCTATCAGGAATCGCAAGCTGCGTAACATAATGTATGCCGTCCACACCCACATCTACCAGCTTTATGTCGCTTAATACACATTGCTTCAACAAGGAAGAAGGCACGACCTTGGCAAAATCATTCTTCCTGAAATCCTTTGAGAACAGTTTTGCCGCGCCTTTAAATACACTCACATGGATTATATTGTCAAAATATATATTCTCAATCTCCATGCCTTCGGCATTGTAATACGACCTGTACACCTTGTAAGAAGTAGGGTTCACCTGCACATAGCTATGGTATTTCTTGTCGGAGAACGTTACGACCGTATCGTTCTTTATTATCCTGCCTTGGTTTAACACGACAGGACGATGGCGTACAAAGTACAACGAATCGTTAGGGTCTTCGCTCCTCACCAACTTAACTATGTCATTATCCTGATTCTTAAATTCAAACAAGTGTTCAGACTTATGGATTATTGGATATTTCGACACCGTGTTTCCCAACAACAACATCGTGTCCTGCACAATCTTGAACTTAACCGGCTGTGTTGTCGAGTCTGGATAATAAATCGTATCACCACATATTCTGAATACGACATTTTCCTCATCCGAGTCTATCCAAATTCCGGCAAGCATGGCTTTAGCCTTCAAGTCTTCAGCTGGAGGCTCCTGCTGCTTGCTCGGTTTGCCGCAACCTAAAATGGCAACGCCCATAATGATTGCGGAAAAGATATGCAACACGTCTTTATGTGTCATTTCCCTATACAATAATACTCGAAACCGAGCTCGACCAAATCGTCCTTATCATATATGTTCCTGCCGTCAAGCACCAATTTACGACGCAAAGTTCTTGAAACAAGATTCCAGTCAGGAAGACGAAACTCTTTCCACTCCGTAAGTAACATCAATGCGTCCGCACCTTCCGCTGCCTTATACATATCATCGCAATAGGTCACCTTATCACCTACAATGCGGCGACATTCGTTCATGGCCTCCGGGTCATACACCTTAACGACACACCCGGCTTTTAACAGCTCACGTATCACGATAAGAGCTGTAGATTCACGCATATCATCCGTCTCAGGCTTAAATGCAAGCCCCCATAATGCTATGCACTTTCCGGAAATTGGTTCAGTGCCGAAAGCCTTTACAAGTTTGTTTATAAGGACTTTCTTCTGATTTTCATTCACGCGTTCCACAGCCTTTAACACCTCCAATGAATACCCATTGTCGTCGGCTGTCTTTATCAAGGCCTTCACGTCTTTCGGGAAACACGACCCTCCATATCCGCATCCGGCATAAAGGAACTTGCGGCCTATCCTTGTGTCAGAACCAATGCCAGCCCGTACCTTGTCTACATCGGCACCAACCAACTCGCACAGGTTCGCAATATCATTCATGAAACTTATTCGAGTAGCAAGCATTGAGTTAGCTGCATATTTTGTCATTTCCGCACTTGGAATGTCCATAAATATCACACGGAAATTATTTATCAAGAAAGGCCTATAAAGTTTTGTCAACACCTTCTTAGCCCTCTCACTGTCAACACCAATGACAACCCTGTCAGGACTCATGAAATCTTTTATGGCGTTGCCTTCTTTCAGAAACTCAGGATTGCTTGCCACGTCGAATTCGACATCGACACCACGCTTATTAAGCTCTGCTGTAATCGTGTCATGTATCTTAATGGATGTTCCAACAGGAACCGTGCTTTTGGTGACAACTATCAAATAACGGTTAAGGTGTTCACCAATGGTTTTTGCCACTTGCAGCACATACTTCAAATCAGCGCTGCCGTCTTCGTCTGGAGGCGTACCAACGGCGGTGAATATTATTTCCTGGTCATTGATAACATCAGGCAAAGACGTTGTAAATTTAAGACGCCCAGCCTTCACGTTCTTGATAACCAGTTCGTCCAGGCCCGGCTCATAAATTGGTATTTCACCACGCCTAAGGGCCTCTATTTTCTTTTCATCTACATCTACACACGTAACTGTCGCGCCTGTCTCAGCAAAACAAGCACCTGATACAAGCCCAACATACCCTGTTCCTACAATAGCTATATTCATAATCAATCAAAATATTCTGCTTTATTAAAAGGTAGAGCCTCCAAATCCTTTTTACTTGTCAATATCTCATTTGGATTCATAGGCCAATCAATTCCAAGGTCTGCATCATCAAAACGTATCGATGCCTCATGCAAAGGAGCATAAACGTTATCCACTTTATAAGTAAAAATGGCTTCATCGCTCAATACTAAAAAGCCATGCGCAAAACCTCTTGGAATAAAAAACTGCTTTTTGTTTTCGTCACTAAGCTCAACCATGACATGACGTCCAAATGTAGGAGAACTTTTACGCAAGTCTACAGCCACGTCAAGTACGCATCCCTTTATCACACGGACAAGTTTAGCCTGTGAATATTCACCCTTTTGATAATGTAACCCTCTCAAGACTCCACGGCTCGATTTAGATTCATTATCCTGGATAAAATTAACATCACCGATGTTGTTTTTGAATTCTTCACTCTTAAATGCCTCAAAAAAATACCCTCGTGAATCTTCAAAAACTTTTGGGGTGATAACATAAACACCCTCTATATCTGTCTTTACATATTCCATAAATATTGCATTTATTCTTGTGCAAAAGTATAAAATAATATCAGAAAGGCAGCATTTGCATCTGTTTTTTTCACGTATATTTGTTTTTTCAAATAAAAACACGTAATTTTGCATACGTGATTGAACTGGGAAGACATATAGAACACTTGCTCTTACAAAGCGACTGCGTTATCGTACCAAGCCTCGGAGGCTTCGTGGCAAGCCATATACCGGCATGGTACGATGACAATGACAATATGTTCATTCCACCATACAGGACTTTGGGCTTCAATCCTAAACTAAACTTGAACGATTCGCTATTAGCGCAGTCATACACAGAGACTTATGACATAAGCTATCCCGAAGCCTGTAACCGTATAGAACGGGAAGTTGAAGAACTTAAGCAGCATATTGCCAACAATGGCTCATACGAATTAAATGACATTGGGACACTATTCCTCAATGATGACGGCAACATTGAATTTACTCCTTGTGAAGCGGGGATATTGACGCCCAGCTTATATAGTTTCAGCTCGTTTGAAATGAATACGCTCAAACAGGTTGAAGAAGACAAGCACGAGGCTACAGTTTCCACAGCACCCCAACGCACAACGTTAAACACTCCATTAAGCGGGAAGCATGAAAACCATGAAAACATTGATAATGACAATGCCAACATCGCGGATATAAAATCCATAAAAATAAACGCAGTAAGGAATTTAGTTGCTGCTGTAATTGCTGTATTCTTGTTTTTCGTTTTGGGAACGCCTGTGAATGAAAATGATAATGTAATAACAAGCAATATGGGCGGCGGACTCTTTCCGCAACTGATACAAAACGAATACGGAAGCACGAAACGTACAAGCGACCGCCCGAATTTACCTGTACAAAACCGCCCGAATTTACCTGTACAAAAAAACACCGCGAACAAAACTGTTACGAATAAACAAATATCAAACTCAGCCCGTGCTAAAAATGTACAGGTTACTAATAAAACAATAGAAAGAAGCAACAAACCATACTTCTGCCTCGTTCTGGCCAGCAAGGTCACTGAAACGAATGCCCAATCTTTCGTTGATAAACTAAAGCGAAAAGGCCTCAACGAAGCAAAGGTATTGAAAGAAAATAACAAGTCAACCAAAGTAATATACGGACACTACACGACACAAAATGAAGCATTTAATTCTTTAAATAATTTGAGAGATACGGAAGATTTTTTTGACGCTTGGGTTTATCAAGTAAATGAATAGATATGAAAAGAGTAAGATGCCCCAAATGTGACGAGTTCATTACATTTGACGAAACAAAATATCAGGTAGGACAATCATTGATTTTTGTTTGCCCTAATTGCGGAAAACAATTTGGCATCAAGATAGGTAAGTCAAAACTCCGTGAGACACAAAAAGAAGGAACCGATGATGAACGCAACGATGACTACGAATACGGCTCCATTGTCATCATTGAGAACGTTTTTCATTACAAGCAAGTTCTACAACTAAAATTAGGCGACAATACTATTGGACGTTACATGAAAGGGAGCAAAACAACGCTTCCG
This sequence comes from uncultured Prevotella sp., assembly GCA_944319815.1. Lineage (GTDB taxonomy): Bacteria > Bacteroidota > Bacteroidia > Bacteroidales > Bacteroidaceae > Prevotella. The sequence continues at coordinate 85,699 of CALUEX010000048.1, forward strand.
ATTGAAACCAACGACCCTAGTATTGACATAAACCATTGTATAATTAATGTATCTAAAAACAAAAAAGGCAACATTGTATATACACTGATGGACGGGCCAAGCAACACGGGAACGTTCGTCGACAATGAAATTTTAGGGGACCGTGAACGAAGAATAATTTATGATGGTACGCTTTTTACTATTGGAGCCACAAGCATCATATTACGAGCCTCAAAAACAAATAACGACAAGCAAGACCAAGACAAAAGTTAATAAAACGTAAATACGGCTTCGTTTGTATAAAAAACACATACGAAATTCATTTACAACAAAGCAAAGGTTGTAACTTTGCAGCCGATTTAGATACCATAAAGTCAAACTTTATTAATTAAAATTTAATCATTAAACAATTATGTCAGATTTAAAGAACGTGCAACCATTGTCAGACTTTAACTGGGACGAGTTTGAAAATGGAAGCAGTGTGAACGTAAGCAAAGAAGACCTTGAGAAGGCTTACGATGAGACCCTTAACAAGGTAAGCGAACATCAAGTAGTTGATGGAACCGTTATTTCCATTGACAAAAAAGAAGTAGTCGTTAATATCGGCTACAAAAGCGACGGTATAATTCCTGCAAGCGAATTCCGTTACAACCCGGATTTAAAAGTTGGTGACACTGTTGAAGTGTACGTTGAGAACCAAGAAGACAAAAAAGGGCAACTTTTGCTTTCGCACAAAAAAGCACGTTTGAGCAAGAGTTGGGAACGCGTTAATGCAGCTCTTGCCAATGAAGAAGTTATACAAGGATACATTAAATGCCGCACGAAGGGTGGCATGATTGTAGATGTATTCGGTATCGAAGCATTCCTTCCCGGTAGCCAGATTGACGTTCATCCTATACGTGATTACGATGTCTTTGTTGGGAAAACCATGGAATTCAAGGTTGTTAAGATTAACCAGGAATTCCGCAATGTCGTTGTCTCACACAAAGCGCTCATTGAAGCCGAGCTGGAAGCACAAAAGAGAGAGATTATCAGCAAACTTGAAAAAGGCCAGATACTCGAAGGTACAGTTAAAAACATCACATCATACGGAGTATTTGTTGACCTTGGCGGCGTAGACGGACTCATCCACATTACAGATTTATCATGGGGAAGAGTAAGCGACCCGCACGAAGTTGTTTCTTTGGACCAGAAAATAAATGTTGTCATTCTCGACTTCGACAATGAGAAGAAACGTATTGCACTTGGTCTGAAACAACTCACCCCGCATCCTTGGGATGCGCTTGACCCGAACCTCAAGGTTGGTGACCATGTTAAGGGTAAAGTTGTTGTCATCGCTGATTACGGTGCATTCGTTGAAATAGCTCCTGGTGTTGAAGGCCTTATCCACGTTTCTGAAATGAGCTGGAGCCAGCACCTGCGCAGCGCACAAGAATTCATGCACGTTGGCGACGAAGTTGAAGCTGTAATACTCACCCTTGACAGAGAAGAGCGCAAAATGTCGTTAGGCATTAAGCAGCTTAAGGAAGACCCATGGGAAACCATTGAAATCAAATATCCTATAGGAAGCAAACATACAGCTAAGGTTCGTAACTTCACAAACTTCGGTATATTCGTTGAACTTGAGGAAGGCGTTGACGGTCTTATCCATATCAGCGACTTGTCTTGGACCAAGAAAGTTAAACACCCGTCAGAGTTTACACAAGTTGGGGCAGACATTGATGTCATAGTTCTTGAAATAGACAAAGAGAACCGCCGCCTGAGCCTTGGGCACAAGCAACTCGAAGATAATCCATGGGATACTTATGAGACAATCTATACTTCTGGTTCAATCCACAACGGAAAGATAACAGAAATAATGGATAAAGGTGCTGTCATCGCTCTTGATGAAGGAGGTGAAGGCTTCGCTACTCCTAAGCATCTTGTAAAAGAAGATGGTAGCCAAGCTCAACTTGGTGAAGAATTACCATTCAAGGTAATAGAATTTGTAAAAGAAACCAAACGAATAATTCTTTCACACAGCCGTACATTTGAAGATGTAAAGGATGAGCCTAAGAAAGTTTCACGCAACAAGAAAGCCAAGAAAGAGGAAACTCCTACAATAAACAATGTTGCAGCAGGAACAACCTTAGGTGACATTGATGCTCTCGCTGAACTGAAGGCAAAAATGGAAAAAGGCGAATAACATCATCCATCCTACCCCATTACCGATAATAAGTAATGGCTGAAAAAATAACCATATCTAACCCAAGTTTAGATATGGTTATTTTCTTTTTTTGTCAATTCTATGATGCTATTCAAGAATTTTCACGAAAGAAAAAAACAAATAAAAGCCGTATAATCAAAAATAAATACTATCTTTGCAAAAATAACAAAGACATATTGTTCAACACCATGAAATGGCAAGTGTGCATATAGCTACACTAAATGAATAGCATTTTTCACTTATAGCTATTCAACAATGGGCAGGCTTATATAAGTTTGTCATTTTTTATTTTACCATTATCCAAATTCATGATATTCGATGAGTTGTGCTGTACCTGCCTTGCGCAACAGGACTTATCGTATTGTAAACGTTGAACAATGAACTATACCTATAAAAATATTTGGTGCATAAACTTTCCGCTGATGATGAGCATACTTATCGAACAGCTCATCAATATTACCGATGCCATTTTCTTAGGGCACATAGGTGAAATAGAATTAGGTGCATCTGCACTTGCCGGAATTTGGTATTTAGCAATCTATATGTTAGGGCTTGGCTTTAGCCAAGGCTTACAAGTCGTTATTGCACGACGCAACGGCGAAAAGCACTATAGTGAAACAGGAAAAACATTTTTCCAGGGATTATTTTTTTTCTTTCTGGACTTGCGGTCTTTTTATGCCTGTTTTTCAAACTATTTTCCCCAATGATTTTAAGTCAGCTAATAACGTCACCGAAAGTGTATCATGCCGTGATAGATTATTTGGACTGGCGCATTTGGGGATTGCTCTTCTCTTTTCCTTTCCTTGCATTACGTTCGTTTCTTGTTGGCATTACTCAAACGAGAGCCTTAACCATAGCTGCTCTTTCCGCAGTATTAGTGAACATTTTGGGCAACTGGATGCTTATATTTCTATTGGACATGGGAATAGCTGGTGCCGCAATCGCATCGTCCGTTGCCGAATTATGTTCATTGGCTATATTGTCTATCCATATTCAAAATATGAACAAACAACCTTACGGTTTATATTGGCAATTCGATAAAAACATATTATTTCGCGTTTGCCGTATATCCGCATGGAGTATGTTTCATTCGTTTATCAGTGTCGCCCCATGGTTTCTGTTCTTTGTGGCGATTGAACATTTGGGTGAATTACAACTTGCTGTTGCAAACATCATTCGCAGTATTTCAACCCTGTTCTTCGTTATTGTCAATTCTTTTTCATCCACAGCCAGTTCTTTAATAAGCAACATGATTGGAGCTAAAGAAAGAAAGTGTGTTTTTCCACTCTGCAACCAAATCATCCGATTAGGGTATGCCATAGGCTTCCCTTTTATCACATTGGCATTAATATTTAACCAGTCTATAATCAGTGTATACACAAATGACCCAATCGTAATACGAACTGCATGGTTTCCATTTACAGTAATGTTGCTGAACTATGTATTTGCATTGCCAGGATATGTTTACATAAACGCTGTAATCGGAACCGGAGCGACACGAACTGCATTTATCTTTCAGTCAACGACAATTATAACATATATATTATACCTATATGGGCTAAGACTTTGGAATGTACCTTTTGCCACCTATTGGACTGTCGAATACCTGTTCGTAATAGGACTTGGTATCCAGGCTGTCATCTATCTCAAATATAAACACTATTAAAAATTTGACATTATGATGAGAAAAATTTATCCGCGTACAGGTGATATGCATACCGTATACCTGAACGCAGTCGTAAAAGACCCGTCTATCGAGATAGGCGACTACACCATTTACAATGACTTTGTATCAGACCCATTGTTATTCGAGCAAAACAACGTTCTGTACCATTATCCTATCAATCATGAACGACTGATTATCGGAAATTTCTGCTCCATTGCTTGTGGCACAAAGTTTTTGTTCAACAGTGCCAACCATACGTTAAAATCATTATCCACATATACTTTCCCTCTGTTCTATGAAGATTGGAATCTGGAAAAATCCAACATTACAACAGCCTGGGATAACAAGGGAGACATAATAATAGGCAACGATGTATGGATAGGCTATGAAGCAATTATAATGGCTGGTGTTCACGTTGGTAACGGGGCTATCATTGCAGCCCATGCCGTCGTAACCAAAGACGTACAACCATATACGATTGTTGGCGGTGTTCCAGCTCGGTTTATAAGAAAGCGTTTCAATGAAGAAATCATACAAGAACTTGAAAAGCTGAAATGGTGGAATTGGCCTATTGAAAAAATACGACGTTGTTTACCATATATAACAAGTGGAAATTTGAACAAGTTATCAGAGTCAACGATATAAAAATAAAGCATGGGATTATATTTATTATATCCCATGCTTTACAGAATTACACTTCGATGTCCTTTTCTTGCGGTGCGTACGGGACTCGAACCCGTGACCTCCTGCGTGACAGGCAGGCATTCTAACCAGGCTGAACTAACGCACCAAAAAATAAAGACCTCTCTGCTTGCCTTGCGGTGCGTACGGGACTCGAACCCGTGACCTCCTGCGTGACAGGCAGGCATTCTAACCAGGCTGAACTAACGCACCTTGTAGGCATCTTTCTTATTTGCGGTTGCAAAGGTAACAACTTTTTTTGTAACAGCCAAATTTATCCATCGTTTTTTACAGAAAAAGTTGCATAAACAACACATCATGGTATGTTCTACCATCAAAAAGCCAATCACGGAGTCTGTATGAAGCGACAAATCCACATTTTTCAAACAAGCGTAATGATTGTTTGTTCTCGTTATCAACATAGGCATAAAGTTGATGCAAATGCAATACATTCAGAGAATATACCCTTATTTTTGCTATAGCCGCCATGGCAAACCCTTTATTACGATATGCATCCTTTATAACTATTCCAACTTCCGCCCTTAAATGTTTCGGTTCAAAATTTATAATATCAACAATCCCCACCACATCATGATTTTCATTCTCTATCATCATCCGCACTTGGCGGTCTGAATAAATATCGTTTTTTGAGTTCGCTACATACTCATAAAGCGTATAGCGGGAATACGGGACACTTGTAACGCTTACATTCCACAAACTGGTATCATTCTCTATCCCATATAATACGTCCAGGTCTTCCGGTTCTATGGCCCTCAAATGCACATACGGCAAGTTATCTGTCATTTAACTTATAATTTCTTTATCAGTTATTATTATATTATCCGCAGGATTAAATATTCCAACAAAGACATTACTCCGGCTGTTACTTGAGAAAATATCCAACACCGTTTCATATTTATATGAACTGATGTCATAGACAACATATACCGGCGAAGAGGTTTTCGGCAAATCCAGCACAGAATGCCCTTCTACATTTGACTTTTCGTCACACACAAAATACGAAGCCTCCATTCCGGTTTTATAGGCTATAGCACGGCACTGCTCAATCGACCTTGCCGAACCGAGAAACACGAAAAACGGTCTCTTTGCACGCTTCCTCAACGGAAAGCCAAGCATCTTCTTTATATTGGCGGAAGCCATCTTCACCAATGCAACTATTGCACTAAAATAGATAGCCGTCCTTATAGGTATATAAAGCCAAAAGCCAAGATGACTGTAATGTTTCTGGAAAAAAATCAGCATTGCCTCATAAAAAACGTGCACATACCTGAATGATGACTTATGGGTGCTTTCCCCCTTGTAGTGCAATATCTTTACCGGTAAATACCAATTCTCAAAACCGCTTTTAAGGAACCTGTATGACAGGTCAATATCTTCGCCATACATGAAGAAGTCTTCATCCAATAAGCCTGCCTTTTCAAACGCCGTGCGCCTTGCCATTAAAAAAGCGCCGCTGATTACTTCTATTTTCCCAGGCTTATCCCAGTCCATGCCGCACATATAGTATCGCCCGAAGCGCTTGCTGTGCGGAAACCTCGTACATAAGCCGCACATCTTATAAAATGCCACCATCGGTGTCGGCAGGCCGCGCCGGCTCTCCATAGCCTTGCCTCCGTCACTCTTCAGCATCTGCACGCCCAATCCTCCTGCCGAAGCATGGGCATCCATAAAAGCCAAACAGTCTTTTATGGTGCTTTCACCAACCACCGTATCAGGATTTAGCAGCAACACATATTCTCCCGACGTTTGCCTTATCCCTATATTGTTCGCCCGGGCAAAACCATAATTATGGTTGCTTGCCACAACCTTTACAGTGCCGTCAAGGCTATTCAGGAAGTCAACGGTTCCGTCCTTTGAATGATTGTCTACTACACAGATTTCAGCGTCAATACCGTCAACGGCGCGCCGAAGACTATCAAGGCATTGACGAAGATAATGCTCGACATTATAGCTTACAATTATTACCGAAAGTTTCATTCCCCTTGCCCCGTTTCCTGTAAGCACCGTGATTTACTTGGATATATGAAAACAAGGCATATAAGGCAGATTATGCCCATATACCCAAAGGCCGGCGTCAAGTCAAACAAATAGTAGCACAATGTATTCACTAGCATCGGCACGCAAATTATCGCCAACCTCAAGCCGCCCCAAAACCTCAAGCTACGCTCAGGGCATGACACAAGGGCCGTACTGACTTTCTTTAACTTGAACAATCTTAAGGCCAACGGTATAGCGCAGATTGTCAAAATCTCCATCATCGACAATATGAAAAACGCCACGTTCGCATCGCCCGAATAAAAACCAGGAAGTAGCATCCCCGTCTCAAATATTACCACGACAGCCAAGGATATTACGATGCTCACGCACATCACGGCCATCAATACACGTCTTGTATGTTCCATTTCAAATTTTATGCTTTTCCACACGACTCACCATAAAGCAATCACTTCCCCTCAAAAGGCACACGGTTGACGATGGAGCGGCCAAGAGTCACCTCGTCGGCATACTCAAGTTCACCGCCTACGGCTATGCCCCGGGCAATAACGCTCAACTTCACTCCGTACTTCACCAATTTCCTGTAAATATAGAAATTCGTCGTGTCGCCTTCCATCGTAGAGCTTAATGCCAAAATCACCTCTTCTACCCCACCGGCTTCAACCCTATCGACCAGTGAATCTATCTCTATGTCGTTCGGGCCGACACCGTCCATAGGCGAAATCACCCCGCCCAACACATGGTAAAGCCCATTATATTGCTGCGTGTTCTCCACCGCCATAACGTCCTGCACATTCTCCACGACACATACCGTCGTTGCGTCACGGTGCGGATTGGCACATATCGGACATACCTCTGTATCGCTTATATTATGGCAAATCTTGCAATATACCGTATCTTGCCGCATCTCGCTTATGGTCTTGACAAAACGTTCCACCTTGTCCTTGTCTTGCCTCAACAGGAACAAAGCCAGCCTCAAGGCCGTTTTTTGCCCTATTCCAGGCAAGTTTGACAGTTCTGACACAGCCTTGCCAAATAGCTGTGAAGGGTATTGCTGAATCATGTTTTATGGTTTTCCGTGGCAAAGGTACGCCAATAACAGGTAATATCCAAGACAAAACGCCATTAATTTACATTTTAGAAAACCCGTCAACGTTATTATTATGGGTGGCACAGCAATGGTAACAGTTTCAAACAGTGACCTTTCACCCTGTAAGACACGGCCTTTCACCCTTTAAAAGATAACCTTTCACACCATAAAAGGATACCTATTGCAAACTTGCTGAAAGCGAGTGGAAATCTTAAGCAAAAGCCTCCAAAACACAACAAACCGTAAGTATTTGACACAAAGAAGACACAAACAATGTCACAACGGCTTTTAGCCGATAATTACAAGCACATTATTACCCTTTCAGCCAGGCATGGCGCAGCTATAAAATTATGGCATTCAGCAATGCTGCTGTAAATAATGGGTTTACAAAATATACATTCTTACTTGAAATCTGTATGTTTTTATGTATTTGTATTGACGTTTGTTGTTGATTTTAAGTATTTTTGCAAATGAAGCCATCACCTTACCTGTAGAAACAGGCTATAGCTTGGCCTGGGTATGTATGTAAAAAAATAAAATCTCTTTATATTATGAAAACAGAAATAAAAAACAAAATGCTGCGCCTTATCGCCTTGCTCTTTATCGCGCAATGCCTTGTTATAACAAAGACATGGGCAGATGGCAAACGTATTCCAATCTCAGCCCAATCTTACAAATGCAAGTGGGGTACTGTAAACATTCTTGAACAAGAAATTGAACTTGGAGGGTCTGTATCCGACCCTGAACTGGAATGTACGATTACGGATGTCCCCAAAGGATTTAGGTTTCATGGGTTATTGGTAAACGGTTTTAGTGAAATCAACTATTCACCGGAATATGAAGGGCCGATATTGTTACGTTATTCCTATTATTCAAAAATGGAAAGCATCGCAGTCGTTGCCGAACCTCTACCTATAACCCAACCAAGTGACTTGGTTGACGTGATTAATGCTTTTGAGCCTGGAGGTGCTGAACTGAATGAAAAGGGTGAAGTCGTTGTGCTAAAAACATTGTATAGACCTTCGTCTAATGACGATACAAGAGAAGACGTTGCAACAGGAACACATCCTTGGCATATTCAAGCTAACTTGACGATCACGAGGCAAAACGGCGATGCTGGTATTAGTATTGGCTATTTCAATTTAGATGTAGAAAATTCCCACATAGTTACTGACGGCGTAATGTCCCTTTGCTCATTTTCACTTACAAACTCAACCATAGGTTGTAAAAATGCTAACGTTGGTCAGACTTATACAATAGAATCAACTTCCGGGAATGTACAGTTTAAAGGTGTTGGTGATAATGGTGAAGAATTGGACAATGCCTTGTGTGATAGCGGGAAACCATCTGTTAATTTACTATTTTATGGTGAAAGCTCAGGCTTTGATTGGGGCATAAAAAATTCCACCATTTCTTTTGAAAATTTGACCGTTTCATATTCTACGTCATACGGAGATTTTATTATTCCCGCCTCTGCTACAGTAAAGATGAAAAATTGTGCCGTTGGGTATAACAATTTAAATGTACAAGGCGGAAAAGTACATTTTGAAAATTGTCTATTATATCAATATGAACCATCGTCTCCTATTCTAACTGTAGAAAGTGGCTCATTGGAAATAGACAATTCTGAAATAATTGGAAGTATTAATGTTAATGGCACTGACGCTAAGTTTACTGCCAATAGCGGAAGATTTGATGGTCTTGTCGTCGTGTCTGGCAAGGCTACAATAAATAACGGATATTTCCCTAACGGAATAACGGTGAACGGAGGTTCGTTGGAAGTGAACAACGGCACAATCAAGACATTGAACGTTACTAATGAAAAATGCGAAATAGACTTGAACAACGGCCACTTCAGCTCCGTATATATGCCTATAGACGTTAAAAAGTCAATACAGTCCCTGCTTGGGGCGAACGCAAGTTTTTATGACCGAGACGGAACTTATATGCCGTTCAAGCTCGTTGACATTGACGGAGTAGATATAACCGAAGGGCAGATTATCACGGGTACGGCATATCCTGTGTCGTTTGTTTTCAGCAATTACGGCTCTACTCCTTCCGCTGCGTACACCGCCGCGCAGCGTGCCGACGTTGGCCCTGAAGGCAAGGACATACGTGTACGCGACAACGGCGACCTCGAAATATGGACGCCTGACGGCATGGCGTGGCTTGCGTTCGTGCATAGCGACACTCACGACCGCGTGCTTACAGGTCGTGAATATTACGAAAAGAGCCGCGATTGGTATCTTATGGCCGACCTCGACATGGACGGATACGGCACTGGTTGGCCTGAATTGAGTGTCACGGGCAGGACATTTTACGGTCAGCAACACCGCATCTACAACATGAACGTGCTGCGACCTGACGCTTCGTTCCTATCCACTATTGATTATAAAGGTGTCGTTCGCGACTTGATTGTCGAAGGCAGTGTTACAAATCAGGTAGACGAAGGCGGCAGGACTTTAGGCGATTTCTTTTATACGACAGATTATAATGTCGGAGGCTTTGTATGCAACAATTACGGACTTATCGTTAATTGTGCATTTAAGGGTGGGGTATGGAATAGAGCTATTGGAGATAATGTTAAGGTCGCTGGCTTTGCAAACATCAATACTGGCAAAATAGAGAATTGTTACGTTGCTCCATGCGGCCAGTTGGTTGGGGGAGAACGCAATGCGGATGATACGCCATCGATTTACAAACCGCTTTGTAACCGTTATGAGGACTATTACGTTGGAGGTTTTGCTTACCTAAATTCACATAAGGTTATAATATATGAAGACGGGCAAAGGGAGTATTACGATGGCGAAATTGAGAATTGTTACTTTGGAGGACAGGCCATTTACACCGCATCGTATTCTGACGAAATAACTATTTCCACACAGGTTAATGGTGGAATAACTGAAAGCAGCGAAGCTCCGTGTGACCGACTGTATTACCTTGATGCCGACATCTCGGCAGAAACATTGAACAAGAACGCACTTGACCACACGCCCTCAAACTACGATGAAACACTCCATCCTTACGTGGAATGGGCACAATGGAAAGAAAGCGACGACAAACAATGCGGTAAACCTTACTTTGTTTGGGAGAAGAACATCGATGACACGCCGTCAGCCATAGGCATGATAGACGCGGAAAGCGGCTTCAAGGTATGGAGCGAGGACGGCGTCCTTTGCTTCAGTAATGCGCAAAGTGCCGATGTTTCGGTATATTCGGTTAGCGGCGAACTTGTAAAGCAAGAGCGTGGTCGTATGGGTACAGGTCGCATCACGTTGCCCAAAGGCGTATATGTAGTGAAATGCGGCAACGTAACAAGGAAAGTGATGCTATGAATGTAACGGCATGACGTAACTTTTAAGTGGCTGCATCGTTTATAGATGCAGCCACTTTTCGTTAATGAATATGCTTATTACCATGTTCCTTGTCTGCTCGTTTGCTCGTATCTTGTCCATTAACTACCTGCCGCCAAAACCGCCACGCATACCGCGAGGGCCACGTGCCCCGTTACGGTCGCGCCCACCGCGAGGCGGTTGCGGCCCTGCGCCATTATTACCACCGCCACCGAACAGGTTAAGGCGATAAACGGCGTGCAGCATGGCATAGCTGTTGATACTGTTATATCTGGTGTCGCTCCGCTGCATGGCATTAATTGTACGGCTGAAATTGCTTTGGTTGTGGAGAATGTCGTAAAGCTGCAATGATACGGTAAGGGCGTTGCCCTTGAGGAAACTTTGGCTAAGCTGCATATTCCAGACAAACTCGTTGGTGTTCATTGAGGCATCATTATAGCCCCTACGACTGTTCTGGTGCAAGTCGGCTGCCAAGCTCATGCCCCACGGCAGATATACCATTACATTGCCGCCATACGCAAACTCCCACGTATCAAGGTTGCTCTGGCTTTGCAAGAGGTTGCGCGTATGGGTATAGTTCAACGAGCCGTCCAACGACACTTCGAGCCAACTGTTACGGAAGGCTGCCGTAAGCTGCTCACCAACCTGCGTCGTCTTTGTTGTGTTCTTACGAGAACTTGAATTATCGTCAAAAGCGAGGTAACCTACATAATTATTATATTTCACGTTCGTGTACGTGCTTACCGTCCACAACCCGACAGAGTCTATCGCTGTGTTAAACATGAACGCACCCGAAATGTTCCAGTTTCCATTGATATTCTCAGGCCGTGTCGTCCTGCCGCCGGTCTGTTCGTCATAAGTGACCATATTGCTTATGCTGTTCCTCGTGTTGCTGTAATTAAGGTTTGCCATTATAGCCCTTTGGTGGTCTTGAATGTAATTGTTGTAGAATACACGCAACCTATTGGTAAACGCAGGTTTCAACCCCGGATTACCCCGCGTTATGTTGAGCGGGTCGCTGTCGTCAACAATGTCGAGAAGGTCGGTCATGCTCGGCTGGGACGTAGTGCCCCGATAATTTATGCGCAAGTTGCTGACCTTCGAGAACCTGTACCTAAAGTCCAACGTTGGCGTCACGTTAACAACATTCCTTACTGTGTCCGTACTTACACCTTGGTAGCGCTGTACAAAATGGGTCTTTTGCGGCTGCACCATTACACCGACATTGAAATTGTATTTTTCCCTGATTACACGCAGCATCAGCTGCAGCTCATGTATGTAGTTAGTGTATTCCGAATATCGGCTAAGGTCTTGGTCAAGGTAGCTGTCAAGCGGATTTTCAAGACGCGAGAAGTAGCTGCCCCAACCACGGTAGGCGTTGCTCACGCCGTCAAAGAAGTTCTCGCCAAGATTACTGAAGTCGTAAGTGGAGCGTTCGCTTTTGTTATACTTGTAATTGAAGTTATAACTGAACTGCAAGAACATCGCCCTGAATATAGGTTCACTGTAAGTAAACTTCAAGTTGTAGCTCAACGTCTTCGTTGGGGTCGTATTGAAACGGTTTGTCTGGTACGTTGAGTCGTTGCCGAACTGGTCTTGTACCTGGAAAAGGTGTACGTTTGAGGTGCTCAGGCTTTTGCTCCCGTTCTCACCATAACTTATGTCGGCACGCAATGTTGCGTTACGTCCGCGACTGTTCAACTTCCTGTTGAGCTGAAGCATAGCCCCTACTGTCTTGCTGTCGGAGTATGTTATCGAGTTGTTGGTTCTCGTATTGACCATCAGGCCGTCACCTGCCAACTGGGAGATTGCCTCTTGCGACAGCGGGTCTGACACATAGTTATAAGGGTCGTCATTGTAAGAGGCACTCGTACTCGACGTCATGCCGTCATTCGTTGAATAGCTGAAACTCGGGCGGAACATAATGTTCGTCATCGTGTCGGGCTTCCACTCAAGGCGCATCCTTGCGTCCCAACTGTTTGAACGGGTGTTGTTCTGATTGATGCTGTTCGAAAACGAACCGGCAGTGCTCACAAAGTTCTCGGTAGACTGTTCCGTGCGCAGGTCACCGTTTGAATGATTCCAACGCACGCTGCCGTCCATTTTCAGTTTGTCGCTCGGTTCAAGGTTGAAGTTCGCACCCACCATCTTCTGCATCCTCAGGCCGTTCTTTCCACCGCCGAAGCGTCCGCCGCCACCGCCGCCCGGGAACCCTCGGCCGTCTACATTGTTCAAGTTACCCATCAACATAATTCTCGTCTTATCCTTAAACAATGCCCCCATCAAGCGCTCAGCGTAACGGCTGTGAGTGCCGCCTGACACGTCGGCATTGCCGAAAAATCCCTTGTTCATTCCCTTTTTTATCCCGAAGTCAAGCACGGTCTGCTCCTCGCCGTCGTCAATACCCGTAACGCGGGCTAAGTCGCTCTTCTCGTCATAAGTCTTGATTTTGTCAATGATTGACGTAGGCAGGTTCTTCAGCGCAGTCTTTGTGTCGCCCGTCATGAACTCCTTGCCGTCAACAAGCACCTTCTTCACCTCCTTGCCGTTGATTGTCACCGTGCCGTCGTCGCTCACCTGAGCGCCGGGTATTCTCTTTACAAGTTCTTCCACAACCGAACCTTCAGGCGTTCGGTATGCCGAAGCATTATATACAAAGGTATCTTCCTTAACCGTTACGCGCGGGGCTTGACCCACGACGGTTGTACCCTTGAGCATGATGGCATCTGCCCCAAAGATGATTTCGCCCAATGCCACGTCGTCCTTACCAGTCACTTTTACGTTCTTCGTAAGGGCATCGTAACCCACGCTCGTGAACCTCAATATATACTCACCGGCCGATGGGGCGTCTATCGAGAAATTACCCTTGTCGTCACTAAGCACCCCCTTGACGTATGTACTGTCTGCCTTCAGCATCTGCACCGTGGCAAGCATCACACCTTCCTTTGTATCACGGTCTACAAGCGTACCGGAGATTTTCAGTCCTTGGGCTGACACGGCCAGCAAGGAAAAAAACGCCAAGTACACAACAACCAAAAACTTCTTCATATTATAAAATGATTTTTTCAATTTTTATCATTTAGACTATTTATCACCGCCTCGGTTTAATCACATTGACAATAAAAAATACATAAAAACGCCTTTTGTCGCCAAAAATAACTATTTTTGCAACAACATTTATTTTTTAACAATGATTATGGAACAAAGAATTATAATCTCGCAGAACATCGCAGAAGACATAACAAATGCCATATCAGAATGTGAGCATGACAACACGTTCATCGTTGCCGACGAGACCACAAGCAAGCTATGCCTGCCTTTGACAAGCGGTGTAGACTGCCTGAAAAGCGCAAAAACCATCACGATAAAACCAACTGACACACATAAGACACTTGAAACCCTGGCCTACGTCTGGAAACAACTTAGCGACAACGGAGCCACTCGCCATTCGTGCGTGATAAACATTGGAGGGGGTATGGTGACAGACCTTGGCGGGTTCGCAGCATCTACATTCAAGCGTGGCGTCAACTTCATCAACATCCCGACTACGCTGTTAGCCATGGTTGACGCCTCCGTGGGCGGCAAGACTGGCATTAACTTCAACGGCCTGAAAAACGAAATTGGCGTGTTCAATGACGCAAAATACGTTATAATAAGCACAAAATTCCTTGAGACACTTGACTCCGTGAACCTGCGTTCCGGCTATGCTGAAATGCTGAAACACGGCTTGATAAGCAACGAAAAGACGTGGGCCGAGCTTGTAAACTTCGACATTCTGCACCCTGACCTGCACAAACTGCAAGGCATGGTGGGCAACAGCATCAAGGTAAAAGAGCGCATCGTTGAGGACGACCCATACGAAACGGGCATAAGGAAAGCACTAAATCTCGGCCACACCATAGGCCATGCCTTCGAGGCGTTCTCGCTAAGCACGGGCAAGCCATTGCCCCATGGATACGCCGTGGCGTTCGGAATAATCTGCGAACTATATCTAAGTTGCGTTAAATGCGGCTTCCCCACGGAAAAAATGCGGCAGACCGTAACGTACATAAAGGAATGTTATGAGCCGTTCACGATAACCTGCAAGGACTATCAGGCACTGACCGACCTCATGAAACACGACAAAAAGAACACTGCCGGGGAAATAAACTTCACGCTGCTTGGCGAAATCGGCGACATACGCATAAACCAAACGGCAACAGCCGAAGAACTGGCTGAGGCGCTCGACTTCTTCAGGGAGGGATGCTGAACGGGCCTGACAACTTGAGAACTACGGCAAAACGCCGGGTGATAGACCACGTTTTACAACGCAAACGGCCACCTTTTGCATTGCAAAAGGTGGCCGTTTGGCAAATGCCTGACTATTAAGCTATTAACGACACGTCATTCATCCTTGCGATACCAAATTCTCATCATCTTGCGATAGATGGCAAACAAGTTGGCCAGCGACACGAGGACGAACAACGCAAGGCCAAGAACGACCGAGGGGAACAACGTGCCTGCATCCATCTGCGGGAACAGCGTTATGACAACATCCATATAGCCGCCACGCACAGAAGCTACCACCGCAAGCGCAACAACAAGCACAAGGGCGTTAAGGCACAACGTAAGCGAAACGTATGGCATGGCCACGCGGAACGGACTATAACCGATAAGCATAAGGTTTTCCAGCTTTGAAGTGTTCTTCTGCACTAAAAGATATATGCTCAACATCAAAATGTAAAAACTCAAAACGCTTATCACGCCACCGACAACCATGACAACGGAAACTATCATACGCAAAAAATACGTTGTCTTTTCGGCCTGCAACTTGTCATCATCAACCTCAAATCCCTTGCTGTCAAGATATTTTGCAATATTTGCATCCCCGGGATTTACCATTTCAACTATCAGCCTCGTAGGTTCAGAAGTCCTGTCCGGTGCATATACGGAATTGCTCCAATCCATAAATGCCTGTGGCACAAGTATGGTGTTAAGCCTGTTCGAGAAGCCTATGACACGCCCCTTGAAGTCGTCGTTACGCCCATTACCATGGATAAAGATATGGAAATCTATCATGCCTACCAAGCCCTCGCTTATCTTTGGCAAGGAATGAGACTGGGCAAAACCGAAATTATACATATTAATGTATGTCCGGGGCAAGATTATAGGCACCTCACGGCTGCCAGGCTCATACTTCCAGGCATCCAAGGAGGTATCTACAAAGCTGTCCGGCACACTCTCGAAAAACAATTCAGAATTAATCAGGGGCTGTCCGTTTATCCCCATCTTCGCGTCAACCTTATATTCCGTTGACGTAAAACGGCCTATCTTGCTGACAAACTTCTGTCCGGCCAAATCGTCAATCTCGGCATTGGAAAAAGAATTTGTACGCCCGGAAATGGTACTTGCCGCACCTATCTTCTTGCTCAAGATGACATAATTGGATTTCATGAAACTATCCGGCGACGTGAAAACCGGCAAAACGTCGCGGTAAAATTGATAACCAAGAAGGACGATTATCATGCCAAACAGATTAGCAAACGCGAAACCAGCAAACTGTGGAACACTTATATGCTGGCGCAACAATTTCCAAACCAATGTCATAACCTGAAAACTTTTTCGTAATCCAAATCCATGTGCTTACCTATACTCGTGACTATAACACCGGCCCATTGATGCTTGGCTTCACGCATCATGAGCTCTCCCATCACACGTGAATTTTCATCGTCAAGATGACTTATAGGCTCGTCTGCAAGAATGAAATCAAAAGGTTGCACAAGAGCACGCATCATTGCCACACGCTGCTGCTGACCGAATGACAGATGCCCCAGCTTTGCATTCAATTTATCGCCTATTCCAAGCATCTCGAACCACTCTTCTATCTGCGACTTTGTCTTGAAACCAGTTAGTTTATTCTTGATTTCTACATTCTCGTATGCTGTAAGCTCCGTGAACAAACGGAGTTCCTGAAACAAATAGCTCAAATTAGCCTTACGCAAACCTATCCAGTCAGCAACCTTCAGCTTAGCCGTGTCTCGACCATCGAAAGCCACCGTCCCTGAGTAATCATGACGGTAACCTAGTATGTAACTGCAAAAAGTGCTCTTGCCTTTCCCGCTATCAGCCTCGATAAGATATAAATGCCCTTTTTGAAAAAAGACATCTTCACCCCAAATATCAGACTGCAAATCCTTGCGCCCGGAAAATATGTTTGGCACAACTTTGCAAAACTCAATCTTTTCCATCAGTCTATTTCATAATGTATAATATGGTCTTTACATCGCCAAGCAAAGACTCTACAAACTGGGCTACGCCATCATTATCTCCAGACAAAGCCTTTACATTCAACACAATGGCAAGTTTATGTCCCTTAATTTTGGACACAGCATCACGCGATAAATAACCAGTCATTTCGCCACCCTGCTGCTGATTGCCTGTCTTTTCGAGCGTTCCCAAATAAAACTGCATATCGTCTGTCACGCCGAACGGATACGACAAATCACCATTCTTATAACAATAAGCGTTTTTCCCAATATCACTTATCGTGCTGCCTGGTGGGCATGATTGTTTCCAGTAATCAACGTCGTTGAGAAAAGACTTGCCCTTTAACTGGGCAAGCATCCCGAGACCGGCTACCCCTGACTGAACGCCTCGTGACATAATGACGACATCTCCGTCTATGCTTTTTATGATATTGTCCATATCTATGGCCGTATTAATCCCGGCCAAGATGGCCTGGAATGCCTTGTTCGAATGCAACAAGTTGATAAAACGTGACCCGTCCACATTGATAAATACGCCCAATGCAACATCAGATGGCATTTTTTCAAGATACTTTTCAGTTATAGGACGATATATTTGTTGCGATTTTTTCAGTTCATCATCGATTTTTTTATCAAATGAAAACACCTCGCCCATAATAACGAAACATCCATTAACATCCTTGTTAAGCTCTGCTGCAAGCATCACCTGTGATGCATCCGCATCTTTGGGAGCTCCAATGGTAAATGGTGCGACAAACTTGTCTGGTAAAGCTGCAGCCTGCGCAACAATGGCAACAGGGGCCTTCATACTGTCAAGCCGTTCAAATATCGGCGAACTTTTTATTCCATTGTCACTATCTTGTTCCAAATACCCAATAATAGTTCGCTTTACTTCCGCTTGAGCAGCAGGCAAAACCGGCCCCAACGCCACTAACGCATCGGACGAGAAGCCTATCACCCATGAATTTTTAAATATCGTAAACCAATACTTGTCTTGCTTTATAATAGCTGTGCAATAATTATTTTTTGCCAAATAATCAAGCCAATCAACCAATTTGTCCTTGTCTGACACTTTTGCGGCAATGCCGACATTGCCGTCAACAGTTTCAAACATATATAATTTTTCGGATATGTCTACACCACAGTCTTGCTCTTTTTCGACTTTCAAAATCTTGCCAAGCCTACTTCCATAATCACCACCAAACAAACTTTGTGCATCAATAGAAGCTACGGCTATGCTATTTTCCGGAATAACATTTACATAATCTCCTTTTGAGCAAGAAACCAACAAAAAGAAAAGCGGAAGAAAAAAAACATACGAAACGATTTTTTTCAAAGGCATACCTTCCATTACATCAAAATTTATCGGAAAAAACTTACCATGAAAGAACAAACACACGTTCATGCTATGGGAAGGGAACTTCATTTACGCAAAACAAGTTGTGCCATCATCGTAGCATACAAAGCTGCTGTCTCTGTACGTAATCTACTTGCTCCCAAGGAAACAGACTCATAGCCATTCTCCATTGCCAACTTGACTTCATCTACGGAAAAGTCCCCCTCTGGGCCAATAAGCACCGTAATATCGTCACCTCCTGCAACATTTGACAACAGATAGACGTCATTAAACAAATCCTTGCGGGCTATTTCTTCATTACAATGTGCAATGTACTTACGACCTGGTCTCGGAACTGTAACAAAATCCTTAAACGAAATCATGGCATTCAAATTCGGTTTCCAAGGCTTATGGCTTTGCTTGACAGCAGAAACAACAATCTTATCCAACCGAACGGTACGCATCACCTTACGCTCTGAATACTTACAATTCAAGAATGTTATCTCGTCAATACCTACTTCTGTCGCTTTCTCGCAAAACCACTCTATACGGTCCATAACCTTCGTTGGGGCTATTGCTATATGTATGTTCCCATTCCAAGCCTTTATTTGGGGTAAAATTTCCTTTATCTCATACATACAACGCTTTGTAGCGGCTATTGTAACTTCTGCACGGTAAAAATTGCCCTTACCGTCCATCAGGAACATCTCATCCCCACTCTTTAACCGCAATACACGTAAAGCGTGCATGGCTTCTTCCAAAGGCAGCTCGGCTGTGTCTTGAGCAAATGGGACATAAAAAAATCTGACTTCTTTCATAGTTAACACCTAATTGTCGGTTTTCTCATTTTGTTTTTGTCGACGCTTTTTCTCATCACGTAGATGAGAAGCAAGCTCATAATTCTCGTCTGCAATAGCCTTATCCAAGGCGGCTTGAAGCATCTTGTCACTTATGGTATTGACAGGCAATGACACCCCCCTGGAATTTTCCATATACATCACTGACTGACGTTTCATAAGGCCTGCCTCTATATATAATGGTATATTTCCAACCAACGAAAACAGGACTGCATCTGACGCCCTGATAACAACTGGCTTGCCCGTGTCCTTTGTGTAAAGCAACGTTCGGTACTGGCCATCAACAATATCATCTATAACAAGTTCAATATCCATATTGTTCTTCAGCAGCCCGCAAAGAACCTCCGGAAGCATTATCTTGGTTATGGGAATCTTTTTCACCCTGAGTTCAAGTTGGACTGCCATAGCCTTATCACAGACAATCGTTATTTGCCGTTCATTTGCCTCATCCGTCAAAATCAACAAGCCAAGGTCTTCAGTCCCAACCACTTCCGACACACCCTTGAATATCAACCGTTCCTTAATCATACCCTTTAACTCTTTAGACTCAGACTTCATGCGCCTTAGGTGAAGGCTTGAACACTATGGCAAACGCTATTCCAATAAGCAAAGCATAACCTGCAAATATAAACCAACACGTCTGCCAGTCACCAAGCAAGAAACCATTTTCCCAATAACAATAATGGTTTATAACAGCTCCTGCAGAAAGAGTCCCTATCGTTGCTCCCAATCCATTTGTCATAAGCATAAACAATCCTTGAGCTGACGCACGAACATTGGAAGGACATTCACTATCAACATACAAACCACCTGACACATTGAAAAAATCAAACGCTACTCCGTAAACCAGACATGACAAGACCAACAACAAAACACCCGGGAATGACGGTGAACCAACTCCAAAGAAGAAGAAACGCAAAACCCAAGCAAACATTGCAATCAGCATAACGTACTTTATACCATACCTCTTCATGAAAAATGGTATAAGCAATATGCCCAAAGCCTCGGCCACCTGGGACAATGACACAAGCATCGTCGCATTATTAGCACCAAAAGTATCGGCCATTTCAGGAACACCTTTGAAACTTGTTATAAAAGGAGTTGCATATCCATTAGTTATTTGCAACAACATTCCCAATAACATGGAAAAAATAAAAAACAAAGCCATTCTACGTTCCTTGAACAGCTTAAAAGCATCCAATCCCAATGTCTCATACAATGAGCGCGTCGGTTTCTTCGTCAATTCACAATGCGGCAATGTGAAACAATATGCAAACAAAATGAAACTGAGCAAACCCGACACAAGAAATTGCATATAAGTATATTGAAACTTATTTGCATTTTCACCAAAAGTAAAATAAAAACCTTCATCGCTTATAACGGCACAATTAACAAACCACATCACAACAATGAAGCCTATGGTTCCAAACACGCGAATAGGAGGAAAGTCCTTTACTGTATCCAAACCATACTTCTTCAATATCGTAAATGCCGTTGTGTTGGACAAGGCAAGGGTTGGCATATAAAATGCTACACTAAACGCATATAGAGACATAAATAAAGCCTTGTCTGGTTGCTCATCGCTAATACCAACAATAAATAAGGCCACCATCCCCAAACCTGCCAAGAGATGACAGAAACCTAATAAACGTTGAGGCTGAACGTATTTATCTGCGATAATTCCCATTATTGTAGGCATAAAAATGGAAACTATCCCCTGCAGGGCATAAAACCAAGCTATCTCCGCCCCCATTCCCGCTTTGCCTAAATAATTGCCCATACAGGTAAGGTATGCGCCCCACACTGCGAACTCCAAGAAGTTCATTAACGACAAACGGACTTTTAGATTCATTGTAGATACCTTTATTACGACACAAGATATAGCCCGCAACAAAACAGGCATAATCAAGCGATTATCTTATGCAAAGATAATCCAAAAAAAGGTACCATCAAAAAAAAATAACATTATTTAAAATGGGAGCAGTCTTTACTTTCTCATTTTTCGAAGCACGTCGCTTATTTCGGCAAACTTCTTCCCCATATTCAATTTTAAATATATATTGTACAAGGAAGGAGCCCACTGTTCTTTGGCATCAGGGGCAAGAACCCTGTACCTCTCCATGTAAGGCAAGGCTTTCTTATAATATTCCAAGATTTTCTTAGCGTTTTGTTTTCGACTCTTTAAATCCTTTTCCAAGGATAAAGCCAAATTAAGATATGACACACCGGCATTTAAATAAACATCAGCCAAAGTGTCATTCCTCGCAATAAGGCTGTCGCTTATCTCGATACACCCCGTATAATCACCAAGATTAAGCAGAACATTACTTTTAGCAAAAAGGAACAATATATTGTCTTTATCTGCAGCAACAGCCGTATTCACTATATTCATGGCCGAATCAAGGCTATTGGCATTATTATAGTAATCCATCAAACGAGTAAAGAAAAACCTCGACGTCTTGTTCTCCTCAAATCCCTGGCGCAAAGTCTTAACATAATTCAGCGTATCACCTTTCTGTAAATATGCCCCAGCAACGTAAGCCAATGTCCTACGCCTGTACTTTTTATTTGTCAAAGCCAAGTCTGAATATTTCAGTGTACTGTCTGGCCTGCATAACTTATGGCCGCAAAAAACCGTCCAAAAAGCCGCTGACGACGACAGAGCCCCATCCAATTCTACTCCATCAAATAACGGTTGACGCTCACAATCAAGATAAACATCCATCATGCTATAAGCCTGCCCATAGTCATGCTTTTTTATGAAGAACATCCCCCCGTTATACAAGTTTCGTCTATATCGTTCAAGAAATTCTGAATTCTTCTTTCTAAAATTCAATTTTACACGCCCCTTTTTATCAGGCCGCATATCTGCACTGTCAAGACATTGATAAGTCAAAAACATCTTACGCGCAATAATAAAAAGAGAGGCAGTGTCAAACTGTTCCTTCAAATATAATTTCTCATTTACCACCTCATATTGCTCACGCACGACATCAGCTAAAGTCTGGTATATCTTTATGTTGCCCCTGTTAGCTTCGTCTTTCAACAAATCACGCATGGAGGCTTCCGCTTGTTCCAGATTACTGCGACTCTTTATAGAAGAACGAGCCTCACTGATTTCCTTTTTCTGTGCGAAACCTTGAAAAGAAATCAGCATAACCACAAAAAGACATAAAAAACGACACATAAAAAACGATTAAAAGAAAACCACCTTTAGCAATAAATCATGGAGACTGGCAGCAAAAGCCACCGGTCTCCATGAACGTTTGTTATCCAAATTACTTTGTAAGCAATTCTGCCTCTTTAGTCTTCGGGTCGTCAGCACCCAAAGCCCTATAACAGCAGGTATAAAGAGAATAAGCCCAATAGCTCTTGAACTCCATCGTCTTATCCAGGTTCTTTGCCTTCTCCAAATAATTGATAGCCTGCATATAAACGTCTATTATGACTTTCTCTGCATCCGGCGTCAAGCTCTTGTTGTTGGCTGTTGCACGTTCCACAGCTTCTTGCGCCTTATACATATAGCAGTTACCTATCGACGCGATAATGGCAATGTTGTCCGGCTGGACATTAACGGCTTTCGTTAGCGTCTCTATGGCCTCGTCCCACTTATGGTCGTTCATGTACACCTGGCCTACTACAGTCAAGGCCGTAAAGTCATTTGGATTTTTCGCCAATTTATCCTGTACAAGGGCATCCAGTCCAGCCTTATCATCAAGCGACAGCAACATTGAACAAATCATGCTGAAAACCGCCTCGTTACTCTCGTCCTTTGCGTAAATATCCTTCAGCTTAGTTACATAGTTGAGAGAATCGGCATGGTTTTTAAGCTGGCTCTGCATTACAGCCAACTTAATCTGCATGGCATCCTTAGCCACAGCCGTATCGTTAAGAGCTATATCTGCATACTTTTCGGCTTTCGCAAAGTCTTTTGCGAAATAAGCACTGCGCGCTGCGTAATAAGCAATCTGCGTCAAGTTCGCATCGCCGCTCTTATCTATTTCCTTGAACAATGGATACTCAGCACTTTCAACGTAAGTAGCCAAGTTCTTGTACGACAAGTCGTCATCCTTGCCCTGGTAGTATATACCGGCATTAATCAAATGGAAACGGATAGCATAAAGACGCTCGGCATTTTTCTTGTGGAACTTAGGTTTAATTTTGCCTTTTTCATTCGGCTGCATATCAAACTCGTCACACGCCACACCGTTTTCAATGGCCTGCATTGCTGCATTATAGAGGCCGACAGTGTCATACGGCGTAACCTGGGTCTTCAGCTGCTCCGCCATCTGGTTTTCAGTGATAGTGCCTTGCTCCTTCATCACCTTGTCAAGGGACAAATCCACCAAAGCGTTATAACATTGGGCCTTTTCCTCGGCAGACATATTACCAAGGTTTGATTTCAAGAGATTATAAGCCTCGTTATAATCTTTGATTTTTGAAATTTGCTTAAACACATCTTGTGAGAAAGCAGACGCACTGCATATTACAGCAATCGCCAACATTGTTAATTTTCTCATAACCGACTTATTTTAGTTAAAATTAATGTTCGTTCTCATTTCATTCATCATTTTGTCCATCACCGTCTGCGTCTTCCGCAACATCTCCTAAAAGAGTATCTGCATCTGACTCAACGGCAAGCCCGTCGTTCCTTATCGCTTCGCTTGTAGCATTCCACTCCTTGCGACTCTCTGCCTCGGCCAAAGCCTCAAGGTCTGAACTCATAACCTTACATACACTTGATATAACGTCATTTTTCTTTGTTAGGTTTATGAGTCTCACGCCTTGGGTTGCACGTCCCATGACACGGCAGTCAGATACTTTAAGACGAATAAGTATACCACTCTTATTAATTATCATAAGGTCGTTATCGTCTGTTACGACCTTGATGGCAACCAGACGTCCCGTTTTTTCCGTAATGCTCAAAGTTTTCACACCCTTGCCGCCACGGTTTGTCATCCTGTAATCCTCTACCTGGCTACGCTTCCCATAACCATTTTCGCTGACAACCATTATCGTCTCTATCTCCGGCTTGTTAACGACAACCATTCCGATTACCTCGTCATCATCGCCGTCAAGGCGCATACCGCGTACACCCGTCGAGACACGTCCCATGGCACGCACCGTGCTTTCATTGAACCTGACAGCATGGCCGTTCCTGTCTGCCAAAAGCAATTCATTATGCCCATTCGTCAAACGCACGCCTACCACTTCATCTCCGTCAAGCACGTTTATGGCCATAACGCCATTAGCTCTCGGGCGACTGTAAGCCTCAAGGCTGGTTTTCTTGATAAGGCCATTCTTCGTTGCGAACACGACATAATGGCTATTAATGAACTCTTGGTCATCAAGACTGCCGCGCAACCTCAAGAAGGCCTTGATGCTGTCGTCTGGCTCTATATTAAGCAAATTCTGTATGGCACGTCCTTTCGAGTTCTTGGCACCTTCGGGTATCTCGTAGCACTTCAGCCAGTAGCAACGTCCCTTGTTGGTGAAGAACATCATAGTGTTGTGCATCGTGGCCGGGTAGATGTATTCCGTAAAGTCATTGTCGCGACTGTGTGCGCCCTTGCTGCCAACACCGCCACGCGCCTGCTCACGGAACTCAGACAGCGGCGTGCGCTTAATGTATCCGAGATGGCTGATTGTTATAACGACAGGGTCGTTCGGGTAAAAGTCCTCCGGATTGAATTCCTCGCTTGAGTATTTAATCTCGGTGCGCCGTTCGTCCCCGTATTTTCCCTTAACCTCTTGAAGTTCATCCTTCATCACCTTCTTGCAGAGTTCAGGGTCGTCAAGTATAGACTGCAAGTAAGCTATGCGGCGCTCTATCTCCTCGTATTCAGCGTGCAACTGGTCCATACGCAAGCCTGTCAGCTGGCTAAGGCGCATATCGACGATAGCCTTCGACTGTATCTCGTCCAACTCAAAACGCTGTTCCAAGTTGCGCTGTGCTTCTGACGGAGTCTTTGACGCACGAATTATGTGCACAACTTCATCTATATTGTCACAGGCTATGATAAGAGCCTCCAATATATGCGCCCTTTCCTTGGCTTTTCCCAACTCGAACTTTGTTCGCCTGATAGTCACGTCGTGCCTGTGCTCAACGAAGTAGCGGACACAGTCTTTCAGCGTCAGAAGCCGCGGGCGGCCCTTCACCAAGGCAATGCAATTAACTGAGAATGAGCTTTGTAGAGCCGTCATCTTGAACAGTTTATTCAAGATGACATTTGCGTTAGCATCTTTCTTTACGTCGATGACTATGCGCATACCATGACGGTCAGACTCGTCGTTGGCGTTGCTTATGCCGTCGAGCTTACCTTCCTTGACAAGGTCGGCAATATAACCTATCAGCTGCGCCTTGTTGACACCGTAAGGTATCTCACTGATAACAATCTTGTCGTGCGAGTCAGAGCTTTCAATCTCGGCCTTAGCACGGATTACGATGCGGCCACGACCCGTAGCGTAAGCATCCCTTACACCTTTTATACCATAAATATATGCACCTGTAGGAAAGTCGGGAGCCTTGATATACTGCATCAACCCGTCAACGTCGATGTCGGGGTTGTCAATATAGGCACAGCATCCGTCAATCACCTCACCAAGGTTGTGCGTTGGAATATTGGTCGCCATACCCACGGCGATACCATTGCCGCCGTTCACGAGTAGGTTCGGTATTTTTGTCGGCATGACGGTAGGCTCTTGCAGCGAGTCGTCAAAGTTGTTCGTCATGTCAACGGTATCTTTGTCAAGGTCGTCCATTATGTGCTCGCCCATCTTCGAAAGTCGGCACTCCGTGTAACGCATAGCCGCGGCAGAGTCGCCGTCAACGCTTCCGAAGTTGCCTTGTCCGTCAACAAGCGTGTAACGCATATTCCAGTCTTGCGCCATACGCACCAGCGCGCCGTACACAGAGCTGTCGCCGTGTGGGTGGTACTTACCGAGCACCTCGCCTACCACGCGCGCGCATTTCTTATAAGGTTTGTCGCTGGTGTTGCCGATGCCCATCATTCCGTAAAGTATTCGACGGTGCACGGGCTTGAAGCCATCACGCACATCCGGCAGTGCACGAGCCACAATAACAGACATCGAGTAATCGATGTACGAGGATTTCATCTCATCCTCGATATTGATTTTGATAATTCTGTCTTGGTCAAATGTACTGTTGCTATTGTCCATTTATCTTAGTGAATTAATTTTATGTAAAATGCCGTTTTTGGCCATTTCCTTTCGTTCTGCGGCGTTTTGCCGTTTTTTCAGCGTGCTAAATTACTGTTTTTTTACGAACTATGGAAATCATTTGCCGCAAAACAAGCAATTTTAAACTTTATTATCAGCGCAACGGCCATTGCCGTAAAACCTGCCACTCGCACGAGGCGGCCAGACTATTGCGCCACTGCGCATATACGGTGCAGGCCTACCCTATCAGCGGTACAAGGTATTTAGCCATAAGGTAGCCTCCACCGACAAGCCACACGAACAGGATGAAGGCTAACAGGAAGGGTTTGAAACCAGCCTTCTTGAACTTGTCGATGCTCGTCTCCGCTCCGAGGGCGGTCATGGCCATGGTAAGGAGAAATGTGTCGAATGTGTTGATGAAGTCAACCACCCCCACCGGCAAGAGGTCGAACGAATTGAAACCTATGACTACAAGGAACAGTATGGCGAACCAAGGCAACGAAATCTTGCCGCGCCCCTCGCTGTCGCCGCTCTTCACGGCGGCACGCATCACGCTGTAACTGATGATAAGCAGCACAGGCACAAGCATCATCACACGTATCATCTTCACGATTATGGCCGAGTCTGACACTTCCTTACCCATGGCGTTGCCGGCTCCCACGACGTGGGCAACTTCATGTATGGTTGAGCCGGCAAACACTCCCATCTCCTTGGGAGTCAGGTCAAAAGCCCCACTTTGATAAAGTATTGGATAAACGAACATGGCCAGCGTGCCGAAGATTACGACCGTGGATACGGCTACGGCTGTCTTGTAAGGTTTCACGCGGATGGCCGACTCAGTGCCGAGCACAGCTGCCGCTCCGCAGATTGCGCTGCCAACTGAGGTAAGAAGCGTGATGCCGCGGTCCATCTTCAGCAAGCGGCCGAGCAACATTCCTCCAAAGATGGTCACCGTCACGACTATTGCGTCAATGACGATTGCCGGCAGACCTACGTCCAGCACGTTCTGGAACGTCAGCCTGAAACCGTAAAGTATGATGCCAAGGCGCAGCACGCGCTTAGAACAGAACTGTATGCCGGGCACCCACGTTTCCGGCAGGTTGTTGCGCAAGCTGTTGGCATAAAGCATACCCAAGATAATCCCGACAATCATCGGACTCAACGAGAGGCTCTTGACAAACCCCATGTCGCCTATATAGAATGCGGCACATGAAAACAACGTGATTAGCAAGACCCCATGCAGCATACTGCTGCGTTTCTCTGTCAACATAACTCTAATTCTAAAATATTTATTATAAATTCAAATGTCGCAAAGGTACGCATTTATATTCAACCAGGCAAACATTAATGACTTTTTACATTACCGCATATTAAAGGACGCGTCTACCCGAAATGACATTTTGCGACAAAAAGCCGAAAACCCCTTCCACAATGATTTCCCCGTTAACATTCCAAGCTGTATTATTCTAAAATAAAAGCAACTTGGCCGAATATAAGCGGAAAAACGTGTGCAAACACAACAACCTAGTTTACAAGGTCTTACGCATATAGACGATTGCCGTGTGCAACAATGATACATATAAACGGGATATAAAATGGCCTTAAACGCGGCAAAATGCCATCTCTAAAGAGAGAAAACACGACCTATCACTATGCAAAAAGCCATGTATTGACACATGGGAGGCGGCTAACGGCCATATTTAAACCGGCAAAACGAACAATAGAACGTACCGGAATGTTACAGAACGGACAATGGACTGGCGGGAATAAAATCTATTTTTGCCAAAATGACAAGCACACAGCAAATATCATCCTGCTACAATAACCGCACAAACAATAACATTAAGCAAACAAACAAAACCGCCACATATACGGCAAGCCCCACCCTGCAGGTTCACCTACATACACATTCAGGCAAACAACCGCACAGGCGCCAGTTTTGAGATAACTATGTGATTTATAGCCCATTTTAAACTTCAAATAAGCAAAAAAAACAAAATAAATTTCCGTTTAACAACAAAAAGCCGTATATTTGCAAGCCCAAAAACAACAAGCATAATATAACGCAACAGTAAATACATATTATAATATGACGAAAGCAGATATTATCGAGGAAATCGTAACGTCCACCGGCATAACGAAGAAAGATGTTTCAGCTACGGTTGAGGCGTTCATGACTATCATAAAAAGCAGCCTCCTCGACAAGAAAGAGAACGTCTACCTGCGAGGTTTCGGCAGCTTTGTCGTAAAGCACAGGGCAAAAAAGACGGCTCGCGACATATCAAAGAACAAGACAATAGTAATAAAAGAGCACGACTTTCCGAGCTTCAAGCCTGCAAAGAGCTTCGTAGACAAGATGAAAGGCGAATAAACAACGATAGTCCACAAATTATCATAACAATTTAAAACTCATAAAACTATGCCAAACGGTAAGAAGAAAAAGGGCCACAAGATGGCTACACACAAGCGTAAGAAAAGATTAAGAAAGAACAGGCACAAGAGCAAGTAACATCTTGCGCATGAAGCCTGTTACGGCTGAGACAACGGGTGCGCCGGCGTTCTTGCGAAAGAAGCGCCGGTCACCCTACGCTTTGACAAACTAAGTACAAACGACAGGAAATGACCAGCGAAGTAGTAATTGACGTCCAACAGAAAGAGATTTCGATTGCCCTGCTGGAAGACAAAAATCTGGTAGAGTATCAAACCGAGCAACGCTCGGCCTCTTTTTCTGTAGGGAACATCTATATGGCAAAAGTGAAAAAGCTGATGCCGGGGCTAAACGCCTGTTTTGTAGATGTTGGATTTGAACGCGACGCCTTCCTGCATTACCTCGACTTAGGCAGTCAATTTAGCTCTTACGAAAAGTACCTGAAACAAGTACAAAGCGACAGAAAGAAACTTTATCCATTCTCGAAAGCCACGCGCCAGCCCGACCTTAAGAAAGACGGAAGCATACAAACTACACTTCACGTAGGTCAAGAGGTGATGGTGCAAATCGTAAAAGAACCCATATCGACAAAAGGGCCGCGCCTTACTGGCGAGCTCAGTTTCGCGGGACGCTATTTGGTTCTCATACCATTCAACGATAAAGTTTCGGTTTCTTCAAAAATCAAAAGCGGTGAGGAACGTGCAAGGCTGAAGCAGCTTATCAACAGCATTAAGCCAAAAAACTTCGGCATCATCGTGCGTACCGTGGCGGAAGGCAAACGGGTAGCCGAGCTCGACACCGAACTGAAAATTCTCCTGAAGCGTTGGGAAGATGCAATAACCAAAGTACAAAAGACCGAAAAAAGGCCACAACTCGTTTATGAGGAAACAAGTAGGGTTGTAGCCCTATTGCGTGACTTATTCAACCCCTCATACGAGAACATCTACGTCAACGATGAGGAAATATACAAAGAGGTCAAGCACTATGTAACACTAATCGCCCCTGAAAAGGCTGGCATAGTGAAAATGTACACGGGAAATGTGCCAATCTTTGACAATTTCAACATTACCAAGCAGATTAAATCGAGCTTTGGGAAAATCGTAAACTACAAACACGGCGCTTACCTCATAATAGAGCATACCGAAGCCTTGCACGTAGTAGACGTGAACAGCGGTAACCGTACACGCGCAGTCAACGGGCAAGAGGCCAACGCGCTGGACGTCAATCTCGGTGCCGCTGACGAATTGGCGCGCCAATTACGCCTGCGCGACATGGGAGGCATCATAGTTGTCGATTTCATAGACATGAATCTTGCCGAAGACCGGCAGATGCTCTATGAGAGAATGTGCAAGAATATGCAAAAGGACCGCGCCAGGCACAACATCCTTCCGCTAAGCAAGTTCGGCCTGATGCAAATAACAAGGCAAAGGGTGCGCCCCGCCATCGACGTAAACGTTGAAGAAACCTGTCCAACCTGTTTCGGTACAGGCAAGATTAAATCGAGTATACTTTTCGTAGACCAACTTGAGCGCAAGATTGACCGCTTAGTCAACAAGATAGGCGTCAGGAAATTTTATCTACACGTGCATCCATACGTAGCTGCATACATCAACCAAGGCTTAATAAGCCTGAAACGTAAATGGCAGCTGAAATACGGACGTGGCGTACACGTGGTGCCCTCGCAGAAGATGGCTTTCTTGCAATACGAATTTTACGATAGCGAGAAGCATTATATCGATATGCAAGAGGAGATAGAGACAAAATGAAAATCGGCGGGATGTATTTGAAATATACATTCCGCCGATTTCTTTAATTACAAACTCCCAATACTAATTTTTAATGAGATTTATTTATATTGTACCTCTGCAACTAATGCAAAAGCACAATATAAACAAGACCCATAATTTCACATTAAGACCTACTCCTGACTTGAATTTTCATGGTTTGTAGACTGCGAGGCAGATGCTTTCGGAGTAGATTTCCTTGTCGCTGTGGTCTTCGACTTTGCAGCCTTGGCCTTCAGCTTGGCTTCCGCCGATTGCATCTTCTCGACTTTCGCTTTTAAACGGACTATCTCCTTGTCCTTCATCTCGATTTCATCGCCTTGGTTCTTAATCGTCGTCAGCAGCGAGTTCAACTCATCGTTATCTATATCTTCAGGATATAATGAGTTGACACGATTGATAAAGTCGCCAAGAATATTCATATAATTCGTGAAAGCATCAAAAGGCGAGCTGTAAATACCACGGTCAAGCCCTACGTTTGAGGGTTTCGTTGTCATGAAACGGAAATTATTGCTTGCCTGGAGGTAATCCCAGTCTTGGTTGATACGTGGGTCATTGGCAATGCGCACACGGTCAGCCACGCTATAAAGTTTATTAAACGCCTCACGCTGCATCGGATTACCGAGCCAACAGCTAACATCACGTTCCTCGTCTACCCATGACAACGTATCAGGTACATCGAGATTACCGACACTATTCATCTTGAGACAAATCTCTGTTGGCGTGGAGAAGATTATACCTTTTTCCTTAGCATATCCAGGCAAGGCCTTGATGAACTCAAGGATGTTTGAAGACAACGGTTGGGCAATACCAAGAGCCGAAAGCTCCATGAAAATATTTATAACCTGTTCGTTATCAGGCAGTGATGCAATCCGGTTAATATAATTATCTGCAAATAAGGGATACCCATCCCAATCACTATTATTAAAGCGCAAACTGATGTCGTCACTTAAATCAACATCACGAAGCAAAAGTTTGAGATTGGGAGCTATGGCACAGTTATAGACATAATGCGGCGACTTCCACCCCAGTACGTGCTTTGCGCCTTCGGTAAGCATTCCTTTGAAGCCCATGGCTGCAGCCTGACCTCCTATATCATCGCTATATATGAGTGACGAATTCCTCAACACAGTAGGCTTCTTCCCGAAATATTCTTGCATCTTTGCCGCCTGCTTCTTTACGTCAGCGGCAAAAGCCTCCTCGTTTACGAGTGCGGAAAGGCCATGAGAATATGGTTCCGCCAAAAACTCCACACAACCTGTGTCATTAAGTTCCTGCAACTTAGTTATGACTTGCGGTGCGTGCATCTCAAGTTGTTCAAGGCCGACACCTGAAATGGAAAACGCCAACTTAAAATATTTACCGTTGCTTTTTATCATTTCAAGAAAAGCATTCAGTGCCGGCATATACGAACGCTCAGCTATATCACTGATACTGCGTTCATTTTCGTAATCATCGTAATAGTAATGGTCTGTGCCAATATCGAAAAAACGGTAACGTTTGAGATGAATAATCTGGTGTATCTCAAAATATAAACATATTGTTTTCATTGCAGTATTTCTTAATTTGGTTAATATCGACTTAAAGTTATAAAGGTTTTTCCTAATTTCTTATTCCCATAGTACGTTCATATAGTTCACGTATCCAAAGTCCGACCTTTTCCCAAGTAATTTGGTCCACTTCACGCTTGCCCTCTGTCTGTAAATAATCAAACAAGCTATCGTTGTGGCAAATGGAATAAATAGCGTCAGCCAAAGCATGAATGTCCCAATAATCAACCTTTATGCAATTTTTCAAAATCTCTGCACATCCGCTTTGCTTGGAAATGATTGAAGGTGTACCACATTGCATGGCTTCAAGAGGAGATATGCCGAATGGCTCACTCACAGAAGGCATGACATAAACATCGGAATCTTTCAGGCACTCATAGACCTGCTTACCACGCATAAAACCTGGGAAATGGAAACGGTCTGCAATTCCGCGCTCGGCTGCAAGATATATCATTGAATCCATCATGTCACCACTACCTGCCATACAAAAACGGACATTACGTGTACGATGTAGCACCATGTTTGCCGCCTCCACGAAATACTCAGGGCCTTTTTGCATTGTTATACGACCAAGAAAAGTAACTATCTTCTCTTTATTGGTATGGTCCGGACGAGGTATGTCTTGAAGTTCTTGCCGTAAAGGATAAACAGCATTATGAACCGTAAAACATTTTCTCGGGTCCTGATAATAATGGTTAATAACAGTCTGGCGTGTAAGTTCACTAACGCACATGATGCAATCCGCATTGTCCATTCCGTCTTTCTCGATTGAATAGACAGTCGGGTTCACATTACCGCGGCTGCGGTCAAAATCCGTAGCATGGACATGGATACACAAAGGCTTACCACTCACTTTCTTGGCGTGTATTCCTGCAGGGTATGTCAACCAATCATGGGCGTGGATTATGTCAAATTCTTGTTGACGTGCCACAACTCCGGCCACAATAGAATAATTATTTATCTCACTGTGAAGCTGGTTGTCCAAATATTTCCCGGAGAACTCTATGCACCCCAAATCATTTACCAGCATATAATTAAAGTCTGCGTAAATATTGTCACGGAAACTATAATACATTTCTGGTGACATGATATTGCCTATCCGACTTTGCACATAGTCATAATTGACATCACGGTAAACTATTGGAACTGCGTTCATCGCAATGATATTCATAAAACTTTTGTCTTCATCGCCCCAAGGCCTTGGAAGACAAAAAGTTATTTCCATGTCGCTTTGTTCAGAAAGTCCCTTGGTTATGCCGTAACTGGCAGTGCCAAGTCCTCCTAAAATGTGAGGAGGAAACTCCCAACCAAACATTAATACTTTCATATCGCTCCTCCTTTTATTTTACATAAGAATATTTTTCAAGAAGATTTAAAGTCCTTAATATTTCTGCGACGTTCATTGCAAATGATATTGCCCCACGAGCCCTAAACGGAGGATTGCCGTCAGATAACTCGGGAATAGTTCCAAGGCAATTTATCAACATTTCGTCCTCATAACCAACCATCTGCCTCTCAATAAAACTAAGTCGCGTTCGCTTGTATAACTTAAGACAAGCCTCCATATAAAATCCTCCGAGCCATGGCCATGCCGTACCTTGATGATATGCGCAGTCACGCTGAGGACCTACGTACATAGGATTATACCCACCGCTTTTGGGAGACAATGACCGAAGTCCTTTCGGGGTAAGCAATTCACGTGTACAAACGTCAAGGACACTCTTTTTCTGGTCTTGTGATAAAGGTGAATAGTCAAACGCTACAGGGAATATCATATTCGGGCGAACACTCCAATCCATCATGTTACCATCAACATAGTCAAACAAATAACCATAGTCGTTCATGAATGTCGGAACAAACGACTGTCGGCACAATTCCGCCCATTCTTCCCAATCGGCAGTCTTTTCCTCATCGCCTTTAATCGAGGCCAACTTAGCCCCAAACTTGAGGGCGTTGTACCAAAGGGCATTGAACTCTACGATATATCCAGTCCGCGGTACAACAGGGCGTCCATTTATCGTGGAGTTCATCCACGTTACCGGTTTGTCGTGCCCGTCAGAGAAAACCAATCCATTGGCATCAAGGCGCAAATTAGGATGTCCTCCACCTATGATATAACAAAGTATTTTCTTGACAAGTTCACCATACACTTCAACACACTTGTCATCTCCAACAACTTTAGCATATTGCTGGATAGCCCAAATCGCCCACAACAAGACATCTGGCTGTTCCATCTCCGTTATTTTAACAGTAAGCGGTTTACCACTGATAAACTCAGTAATACCCTTCTCCGCCGTTTTCATGACAAGTTCAAAATAATCTTGCTCGTCAATAGACAAGGTCAAACCCGGAAGCGATATGAACGTATCACGAGCCCGACACTTAAACCATGGATAACCAGCCAAGATATAACGTTCATCTTTACTTGTCCTATTGTGGAACTGGTGTGCTGCATTCACCAAGCAATGGAAAAAATTATCACGCGGAGCACGGTCCTCAACTTCCTTCTCGAAAAGATGCTTCAGCGTGCTCGTCTTTATTTCCGATGTTGAAGCGGCAAAAACAATACTTTCACCCTTCTTGATATTCATCTCAAAATACCCAGGCACATATAGGTCTTCACTTGAAGCATAACCACCTTCTTGCTCCTTAGGGTATTCTATTCCTCTATACCAATCAGGCATGAACACGAAATTATTTGCCTTGCTGAATTGCATGAACAAATCAGGATAACCAGCATACATACAGGCTTTTATACCATTATCAACCAAATGATATTCCCTGCTAGCCGTACCGTTCTCGTGCGTCAACTGCCTAACACTCCTAAAAGCAAGAAACGGCTTGAAACGCAACGTCGTCTCGCTATGTGCATCCATCAGCGTATAACGTATCAAGATACGGTTCTCATAATGCTGGAACACAACTTCCTTCTTCAGCAACACTCCTCCTACCCTGTAAACCGTAGTTGGAACACTGTCACAATTAAACTCACGGATATACTTGTGCCCTTTCGGACTAAAATTATTACCTTGGTATTTATGCAAGCCAAGGTTGAACTCCGCACCATGCTGTATCACGGTAACATCCAAGGAAGACAATAATACATGATTATCATCATCCATCTCGGGGATAGGCACAACCAAAAGACCGTGGTACTTGCTTGTATTACAATCAACTATTGTAGAACAAGAATAAGCCCCAGAACGATTTGTACGCAACAATTCCCTCGAAAGAGATTCTTCCAAGTTTGTCATCAGAGTTTTTTCAAATCTAAGATAACTCATGGTATAATTATAAGATTTAAGTATTTCAGAAATTAAAGCCCATTGAAAACAAACGTGAAGCCTGTCCATTCAAAAGACCTTTCAAAGGTAATAATTTTATTTTTGTTGGCCAAAAAAAACAATATTTTTTTCATGATACATAAGGTTTAATTCAATAAAGTTACAATAACAATGTCCTGATTGGGCCTTTTTGAACGTTCTTCATGCCCTCCTAAAGTATATGGTGTCAGGCCGGTATCAGGAAATTTATAACCTCTTGTTCCACTGTAATAGTATATGGGCCAACAGGTGTTTTCATAAGCCGTCCGTCTACGCTAACCATGGCACGCACAGCCTCATTCACCTTGACTTCACCCGTCCTGTACGGGTGCACGCTATGATGATTGAGGAACTTACCGGTAATCAAGAGATAAAAACCTTCAAAAAGTTGTGTCATCTCAGGATGGTAAACCACAGACACATCCAGCAACCCATTATAAGGTACAGCGTTGGGCGTTTGTCCGTAACCGTTGGCATTACCGATGCAAACAGTCATGACCTTGCGTTCTATGATGTCTGAATTAATCTTCAGGGACATTTTATATTCAAGCCTTTGAAATATCATTAACGCCATTGAACAAGCAAACGACAATGTCCTTGAGCCTAACAGACGACGTGTTTGGCTACGTAAGTTCATTATTGCAGAAATCAATCCTATATTTACGCAATTAAGAAAATACCTGTGGCATTTTTCCCCCTTTGCGTTGACATAGCGGATACACCCCAAGTCTATCTTCCTTATCCTGCGCTCCTTTAACCATTTCACGGTTTGTTCTATATCTCCTTCCTTGAAGCCCCAAAAGTGCGCAAAATCATTCATCACACCATTCGGGATAAGTCCCAATGCAATCGATTCCCGTGTTTCTTTATCCGCCATCATCAAGCAATTTGCCGCATCATTCAATGCAGAGTCACCGCCCACTATCACAATCGTTTTATATCCATTGTTTATCATCATGTTGACAAGGCGAGACACTCCTTCCTGCCTTTCGCTTTGGACAAAATCAAAGTCAATGCCATGCTCTTGCAAACAGCTTTCGATTTTATTCCAGCGTTTCCTGGAGCCTGACCGACTATGTTTCGGGCAATATAACACCCCCCAACGGTTATTCGCATTTGCCATATCTATTTCCCGGTTTTATTATTAACCAATGTTGTTCTCTTCATTATATAAACATTCCACTTCCCGGACTTTCTCTTCCAAAGGCAGCCCTGCGTCAATCCAATGTATTTTGAAACCTCGGCGCTCCATGCCTCTGAACCATGTCATCTGCCTTTTTGCAAACTGGTGTATCGCAATCTCAAGCGAGCGGAACATTTCCTTATACGAAATCTGCCCTACCAGATACTCGGTCACAAATTTGTATTCCAATCCATAATATATAAGGTTTTCGGCAGGTATACCTTCATCAAGCAGTCCCTTTACTTCATCCACCATCCCTTCATCAAGCCTTTTGCGCAACCGTTCGGTTATCTTCTGCCTACGCTCATCCCGACCTATACTCACACCTATTATTATGGAATCTATTTTAGGGAAGCAACCTTCACGAGATGTTTCATGATGCTTATAATATGTTTCTATCTCAATAGCCCTGATGGCCCTTTTTACCGTGTCAACATCGGTAACATTGTGCATCACCGAGCCGTTCTCGGACTTCAACCTGGCAAGCATTTCCGTAAGTTCTTCCAAAGTTTTTTCTTCCAGTTCCTGACGCAAATCCTTGTTCTCTGGTACAGGTAACAACCTGTAGCCTTTCAATACGGCCTCTATGTAAAGTCCCGTACCTCCACACATTACAGGGATATGTCCGCGTTCAACAATACCGTTATAAGCTGAAAGAAAATCCGTCTGGTACCTGTACACATTATATTTTGTACCAGGTTCCACTATGTCAATAAGATGATAAGGCACAGCAACGCCGTCAACGCGATAGTCTGCCAAGTCCTTACCAGTGCCTATGTCCATTCTGCGGTACACTTGCCTACTGTCAGCACTGATAATCTCACCACCGGCACGTGCTGCGAATGCCGTCGCTATTGAAGTCTTACCCGACGCTGTAGGGCCAAGTATCGTCAACATCTTACGCATAACTTACTATCATGAACATATAGCCGCAAAAAATCTTCCCCGGCTGGAATGACAATTTTTCAGCCACAAATTGGTAAACACGGAGCAAATATAATAAAAATAAACCGTCCAGCAAATGCCGGGCGGTTTATTTTATTCATCGAATAACGATTTTCATCGTTTATCCGTTGTGCTTCTTCATAATCTTGATGAGGTCGATAACCTTGTGAGAGTAACCAATCTCATTGTCATACCAAGAAACTACCTTTACGAACTTGTCAGTCAGGTAAACACCTGCGTCAGCATCGAAGATTGAAGTCAACGGGCAGCCGAGGAAGTCAGAAGAAACGACCTTGTCCTCTGTGTAACCAAGAACACCCTTCAGTTCACCTTCAGAAGCCTCTTTCATGGCCTTGCAAATATCCTCCTTCGTTGCAGCATTCTTCAAGTTAACTGTCAAGTCAACAACTGATACGTCCAAAGTCGGAACACGCATAGAAATACCTGTCAACTTGCCATTCAATTCGGGAATAACCTTGCCTACAGCCTTTGCAGCACCCGTAGAAGACGGGATGATGTTGCCTGCTGCTGCACGGCCACCACGCCAGTCTTTCATTGAAGGACCGTCAACGGTACGCTGTGTAGCCGTAGTTGAGTGAACGGTTGTCATAAGACCATTCTCTATTCCGAATTTGTCATTCAATACCTTTGCAATAGGAGCCAGACAGTTGGTTGTACAAGAAGCATTTGAAACTATCTTCTGTCCTGCGTATGTATCAGTATTTACGCCACAAACGAACATATCAGCCTGACGGCCATCCTCGCCCTTCTTTGAAGGAGCTGACAGTACTACGTATTTAGCGCCGGCCTGGAGGTGCTTCTCTGCACGGTCCATAGTCAAGTAAAGGCCAGTAGACTCAACTACATACTCTGCACCGATTTCGTCCCATTTCAGATTGGCAGCGTCTTTCTCTGCGGTAACACGGATGTGATTGCCGTTAACGATAAGTTCGTTCTTCTCTACGTCAGCCTCGATGGTTCCCTCAAAACGACCGTGCATTGTGTCATACTTCAGCATATAAGCCATGTAATCTACAGGAAGAAGGTCATTGATACCTACAACGACTACATCGTTCTTGTTAGCCTCCTCGAGAGAAGCACGGAATACGAAACGACCGATACGGCCAAAACCGTTAATACCAATTTTAATCATCTTTTTTTATTTTAAAGGGTTAAAATAATTCCTTAAACTTTAAACTAAATACCTATATATTTATGCCATAAAAGCGGCCACACTTGGCTCTACAATCAACCATAACCAGACCGCCCGTAGGCTTTATCTTTTCGAGCGCAAAATTACAAAAAATATTTTATTACCAAAGTAACTTTCCATATTAAATTATATAAAAAAGCCGTTACACCTCAAAACCTGACAATGCTTTAGCGCTGATTAGTACGATATTGGAACATGGAGTTTACAAAACGAACGGGCGTAATACAATCGTTCATTAGGCGTTTTCGGCGCTACTTGCCTTGCCGCTATGTTTTACGACCCGTATACTCACTTCATACAGCAGGTAAAGTGGAAGTGTAACCAGCAACAGGCTCAATACGTCCTGCCCCGGCGTAATCATTGCCGCCACCGTCAATATTGCGAGAAAGGCGTGTTTACGGTACCTGGCAAGTGCGACTGCATTTATTATCCCCATTTTACCCAAGATAAAAGAGATTATCGGCAACTGGAACACGACTCCCATCAACAGCGTTAGCGTCGTGAATGTTGACACATAGCTGTCGAGCGTTATCGTGCTCTCCACCCTATCGGACACGCTGTACGTGCCGAGAAACCTGAACGAGACGGGGAACAGCAAATAATAACTGACCAGCACACCTACCATAAAAAGGATGTAGACAGCGACAATGGCCTTAACCGAATACTTGCGCTCGTTCCCGATTAATGCAGGCGACACGAAACGGAACAATTCATATAGAATATACGGCGAGGCAACGAGCAGACCGATATAGACAGATGTTGTCAAATGGGTCATAAACTGGCTTGACAGGTCAGTTGCTATCAACTTCACATGAAATTCAGGGAAACGGAAATCAGTCATGCCGACAGCCCTCGCAATACGCTCTATCCATGAATAAGTGACAAAATCCCACTCGCTCGGGGCGAGCAGCACACGCCAAGTAACGTCCTTGAAACAAAAAACTATTACGGCAGCCGTGCAGCCCACCCCTAGCACGCGGAACACCATCCT
Organism: uncultured Prevotella sp.; assembly: GCA_944319815.1. Classification (GTDB taxonomy): domain Bacteria; phylum Bacteroidota; class Bacteroidia; order Bacteroidales; family Bacteroidaceae; genus Prevotella. The sequence goes on from CALUEX010000048.1 coordinate 125,724, forward strand.
GCGTAGCACTTCAAGATGCCCGCCGAAGGTCATCAAGTCGTCATTGCGGCCTTTGCGTCCCATCTTTTGCCTTGTTGACGTCGTCGCCATTGGCCGTTGCGGCATCCGTCTTGGCTTTGTCGCCATCGCCTTGAATGTCGTCGTTTTCTGTGTTAATGGAGTTTTCCACGTCGTTCACGCCTTTCTTGAACTCCTTTACTCCCTGGCCGAGGCCACGCATCATTTCCGGCAGTTTCTTGCCTCCGAACAGAAGTAATGCAATTCCGCCGATGAGCAAAAGCTCAGTAGTGCCGATAAATAATAGCTGTGTAGTCATCATTGCCTAACTAAATAAATGTCACAAGTGTCGAAATTGATTTCCCAGTTGCCGTCATCGGCACTTTCCCATTTATACTTGTCACTCATCCTGTCCCACCAAGCCTGGAACTTGGTGCCTGTTGAACCGAGGTCAGTTACCAACTTCTCGTACAGTTCGGCGTTGTCTGCCGTCACAATCTTGGCCAACTCGTTCAGGCCGTTGCGGCGCTCGAACAATGCCTGTATTTCGTTACGTTCTTCGGGCGTAACACTCCCTACTAATTTCTTTACCATTCTTTTCTTACTTCAAAGGGGTCTAAATATTCTATTTTCCTTATTTCCGTACCGGGCATGAACGTGCCGTGTTGCCTTATGGCGGCAAGGAGACTGCGCGAGGCGTTGCGTTCCAAGTGCGCCACTACGCATTGTTCGTGCGACGGTGTGTTCACCTCAAGCGTGGTCTTGCGGTTAAGCCACACGCAGCGGCGGCACTGGTATGCGTCGCACTTGCGGCAGAGCGGAGCGTGGTCGAGCCTGTACAGCTGGGCGTTCTTTATGTCGAGGCCGCCGTCAAGGCTGCCTACGGCGTAGCCGTCGTCGCACAGGTAGAACGCGGGGCAGACATAAAACTTGCTGTCTGGGGCGAGCGTTATGTTGGTCTCCCCTGCCCCGCAGTTGTTCATCTTGTCGAGCATCATGCGGTCGGTCAGGATGTTCAGCTGCGGCGACTTGCCCCCGGCATACATCCGTTCAACGTCTTTTGCCAGACAGGCCAGCACGTCTTTGTATTTGGCGAAGTCATCATCCGTAAATGTTTCCACGTCCGTCAGCACAACGTTCAGGCGTGTGGCATTTTCCAACAAATTCACGATGGCGTCATGCCCTGCGAACATTTCCTGCTTGGTTAACCGCAAAACGTAAGTTCCACCGTTACTGATAGTTACGCCTTTTTCTTCAACAATACCGTCAATAACGGTTACGTCTGCGCCGTCGGCCTTGCTTGCAGGCTTTATTTTGCTGTGGTCGATGCTTTCTATTACTGCCGCATATTCTTCGGGCAGGTCATAGTCGGGATAGACAAACTGTATGTTCAGGTTCTCCTTCATGCCGTAAAGTATGCCGGCCTTCAACGTTTCTAACGGCATCAGGCGGCGTTCCTTGCGGTTGTTGCCGTAATGGCAGAACGACACGGCCGTGTCGTCAAGCAATATAATAAGGTATTGTACCATCTCCGTTCAGCATTTTGCAGGGTTCAACTTCGGTTTGTTCGTCTCGTACTCCTCGCGCGCCTCCTCAAGCTCCAACTTGCGGAACAGCTTGTTCCAGTAATAGTTGTTGGCCCTTACGCGCGCCTTGTGCATCAGGCAGATGGCCGTGGAGCGTTGGTAGATTGTTGGCGTGTCGGCAGCGTCGTAGTTCTCGCCCTGACACCAGGCGCAGCCCTCTGCCACCTCGCAGTCGATGCACTTCTGCGGCGACTGCGTGCAGCGGTCGAGCGTAAGGAAGGGGCGCAGCTTGTTTTTGTCTATGCCGTCACGTATGTTGCCTATTATCCACGCCTTCTTCTCGCGCAAGGAGTATTGGGCGAAGCGCGTGCAGGGATAGAAGTTGCCCTCGGCGTCTACGGCGAGCATCTTGCCAGCCCCGCACCAGTTCTGGTTCTGCGTAACGCAGTCAAGCGGCTTGCCGAGATGGTCGGAGAAGAACGAACAGGCATAGTCCTTGTAATAACCGCCGTCGATTATGGCGTCGGCCAGTTGCATCAGCTGGTCTTCAAACAGGAGGTCGTCGTCTTTTTTCCACACGTCCTCGAAAACGCAGTTGATGTTTACCTCGTGTATGCCGAGACTGTACAAGTGGAGTACGCTCTCCTTTATGTAAGGCAGGTCCTCACTGCTGATTGTCACCTTTGTCCCGGCATTCGGGAACTGCTCAAGCCACAGCGGAATGTTGCGCACCACGTCAGCGTAAGAGCCGCGCCCGTCGCCCTTGTACACGCGGTTTAGGTCATGTTTCTTCTCCGTTCCGTCGATGGTTATGCCGATGGAGAGGTGCTCGCGGTTCTTCTTTATGAACCGCTGCACCTTGTCCGTGTGGTAGTTAATGCCGTTCGTTGAGAACGAGAAGCGATAAGAGTTAAACCAGTGGTGGTTACGCCTGAACATCTCCACCTTCAGGTAGTCGCAGATTCTGTCTATCAGGTCTATTTCCAAGAACGGCTCGCCGCCGATGAAGTCCCAAACGACGCTCTCCTCGCGCATATCCTCCTCGTGGTCGAGGATATAGTCAATAGCCTGTTTTGCTACCTCCCAAGGCATCCGCTCTTTCGAGTTCTTCCCTACGAGGTAGCAATATTTACAGGCAAGCTGGCAGTCCTTCGTGACAATGAAAGTAATGCTTTTTGCAATACCCGACTGCCATCCTTTGTCATTTTCTTTTATTCTCATAATTCACTTAACGAGTTACAATCGTGTATGTTACGGGTGTCGTGCATGAATATCGGCTATTCCGACATTTCATGTAATAATATATGTACGTTCTTACGCCATAACCTGCATGGGATTTGTCGAAAGTAGTTTTTGTCTTTGTACTTGCATAGACCCTCATGGATTCCGCCTCGGTTAAGTCTGACCTTGACGGAGTGCTCGACGGTTTTGAAGAATATGCTTTCCAATACACCGTACAACTCATGTTCTCCGTCTTGTCGCCACCATTGTTAAACCTTGCACGCAAGGAGAAACCATCCAAGTCTGTAGTAGTCAGGTACTTGTCAAGCGAAGGTTCTCCTATTGTAGTTATATCTACATCTATGTCTGTTGAATCTTCTATTCTTATTTCGTCTTTCTCGCAACTTGTCATTAAGAATAGCACAAAACAAAAACTTAATATATTTATTGCCTTTTTCATAATTATTATTTTGAACCATTTACACATGAAGATTGGCAGTTTGTGCTGCAAGCGTAACTGCAGTCGTGGTAGCAACGATTATAACACGTTTGTGCGCAACCCGAACAGTTTGTGCCGGCACTGACATACCTACAACTTCCTCCGCACGAGTCATTGCAAGTTCCGTAGCAATGGCTGTCGCAAGTTGCAGCACAGTTATACTCACACCTTTCTTTGCAACCGTTTGAACAAGTAGAAGAACAACCGGAACAAGAGCTACTGCTCGTTGAATTGTTAGCGCAATTTGAACTGCAACCACCACCACAAGTTGTTGGGCTTGCAGTTCCATCAGTCACGGGGCGTACACTCTCTTTACTATCTTGAATCGGAGTATAATAATTTGTTTTCCCCGTGGAAAGATAATAATGGCTAAAAACATAGGCGGACGTTGATTTATAATTGCTTGATGTTAGACGTTCAAATGTTCCTGTCCAAAAAGAGGCAGACCTTCCAACGCCCAACCCCTCATCAACAAGTATGCTACCAGCTGCTGGCAAAAAGATGCTGCGCCCATTAATTTTACTTTTAAATTTAATGCCTTTAACACCTTCATACGTGAACCATTCGCACGAGCAATTTTCAAGCAATTCGTCAAGTTCGTCTTTTGTCGGAAGTTTCCAATAATTACCCCACCTTTTTGTCGCAGGGTCAAAAGATGTTCCAGAAATGGAGTCTCCCGTTCCAAATCCATTTTCCAAAAGTTCTTTTTTTACAGAAGAATAGTTATCAATACTTCCTTCAACAAATTCCAGATATGAACCATACTGCTGTGGTCTTGATGCCCCTACATTATACCGTGCCCACTTTACGCTCAAGCCTAAATCAACATATTCATACCCACCTATTTCTCCTGTTGCTTTTGAAATTTCGTCTTCATCCCCAGAGTCAGAATTGTTACTTGAATTGTTTTTGCAGGTATTAGAACAAGAAGTATCACATCCTCCCGTGCAGTTATTGGCACAATTTGAGCACGTTGAAGACGACGATTGCCCTACACACGAAGACGAACAATCTGAAGCACAAGTGCCCGAACAGTCCATACATCCTGTAATATCATCGTCGTCACCGCCTCCACAACTTGTAAAGATGGAAGGCACTACTATCGCAGCCACAATAGGCAAAGTTCCCTTTGCTGCTTTCTTAAAGAACTCCCGACGATGCAGGAGTTCTCCGCTGTCATTTGCCTTCATGTAAAACTATATTGTCAACAACAATAAGCATAGCACTGAATTTGACAGCCTGAAGCACAAGTTGCCGTACAATCATATCTACAGCCACCTTCACAACCGCTACGACAGCTATTACACAATCTTGCACAGGAAGAAGAACAATCATAGGAACATATCCCCGTACAGCCAGAACCACAACCAACAGAACACATATACTGGCAACTCATTGGTTCTTTAGCCTGCGTTAACATCGGTACATTGGTAAACAATACTGCACCTAATATTGGCAACACCCCCTTTACAGCTTTCTTAAAGAATTCCCTACGCGATTGGAGTTCTTCTTTTTTCTTGTTTCCCATAATAATAAAAGTTTAATTGGCCAACAGAACTCCCTAAGTTAGGCCGTAAATAATATAGTTTTGGATAAGATACTAAAAAGGGCGTGAGAGTCCTACTTCTCGCCTATCCCGACTTTCAGGCTCTCGCATTGCCTCTCTCCCAGGATAAGCAACGCAGTTAGCCCACGCCGTGACATATTATAAAAGGTATGGATACAACTTACCCATACGAATATAATACATCCCACGTGGACGTTCCCGTTGCCGCACCTTCCGAGAGAGTTCAAATTTGCGAGATTTGAAAGTCAGAAGATAACGTCCGTAAACGTCCTTTACCAGTAAATAACCCACAAGCCCTTACAACTGGACTAACTGAGTCGGCACAAAGTTACGATTTTTTATGTTAAACGCAAAGAATTTAACGTGAAAAACATAAATAAATTTCATGACGAATTTTATGATGAAAAATATGCAATGACGGCGTGACATTATGCTTGCATTCAGAAAATCCGCAGCAATCGGTAGGGACACACGGCTCGTGTGTACGTCATAATCAAGGAATTACGCCAATGGCACGGGACAGCCCGTTGCGCCAGATTTGCAATCCGCCACAACGGTCAGGCTGCCCCTACTTTGTGGGTGAGAGGATTCCAGCTTAGTCAACGGCAATTAGGATGTTTGCCGGTATTCATATATTTATAAGCACCTTAGACTATATACATATGGCGAAATGGCGCAAAAACAAGGAACATTAAAAGCGGGCAACACAATAATTCTTTGACGCAAGAACTTTGGCTTATATTGCGCTGATTTTCAACCAATTAGGCAAATGCCATGTTTTGCGCCGTAAAAGGACACCTTTTACAACGTGATAAGCCACAAACGAGCCTGTAAAAGGGTACAAAATAGGTTCATCCGCAAACCTGTTGGATGAAAAAACTTTCACAGTAAAATCAAACATAAATTGAATACATCCACTGTAGGGACATAATTTAACGTGAGTTCGGCATAATGCAATATCTCATAAATATGTGGGATACTTTTTGTAGGGACATAATTTATTATGTACGAACGTTCTGAAAGAACGTATTTAATACGTCTTTGCTACCTTATACACCTCTTCGCGGCGTTCGGACATAATAAATTATGTCCCTACAAAGTGTAATTGTTTATACCGAACTCGCGTTAATTTATTATGTCCGCACGCCGCGGAGAGGCGTATAAGTAGGCTATGTCAATAAAAACGTTCTTCCTGAACTAAGGACACGATTGCGTCTTAATGGAGTAATCTTCAAAATTATGTCCCTACAGAGGGGTAATTTCCCATACCAATGTGGCATTAACTTTATACCGAACTGACATTAAAATATGGATGATAAAAACGAGCAATAATTGCAAAATATAAAATATACTTTGATAAAAATGAACAAAGTCAGGTCTTTGGGAAGTGTATCAAAATGGAGTTAACTCCCTATTAACTCCATTTTGATACATCCTCGGATTGGGGCTTTACCCAAATTCGTCAGGCATCACCGCCGCTCCTTAATGAAGCCGTGACGGTAGGCGTAAAGCAATTTTTCGAGGTCGGCTATTTGCCGCTTCAGCTCACGACCGATGTCAGTGTCGGCCACGAGCATCCTGTGGGCAGACATTTCCACTATCTGTGTGGTACTCTTAATGTCAGAACCGCGCAAGATTGCGTCCTCCGTGCTTGTGAACGGTTCGTGCTGAACGAGCTGGAAGCCCCGACTGTGGTAAACAAGGGTGTATCCGGCGATGCCCGTCTCCTTGTGATAGGCCTGGGAGAAACCGCCGTCGATGACCATGAGCTTGCCACCTGCTTTTATTGGGTTCTCGCCACTGGCTGCATGGACGGGCACATGGCCGTTGATGATGTGGCGGTTAGGGCCGGTTACGCCGTAGGCATCAAGTATGACATCGCACACACTACCATCATCACGCAACTTAAAATAGTTGCCTTTTTCCTCCTTGTACGTTTCCTTGTCCTTGAGGAAATAACGCTCGAAAGTTGCCATCTTCGACTTGTCGAACAATACGGAGTCGCGCCCACACCAAAGATACAGGAAATAGTCTGTGGCAAAACGCTTTTCACTTGGGTCTGTATCGGACTGAAAAGCACTGCGGATGATACGGTCTACACGGTCCATAAGTTCGCGCCCCGCATACTTTTGCCCTTCGCCGAGTTCAACATCCTTGAGACTTCCGTCTGCATTGAGCGGCACGGAGGCATGGAAAAGCAGGTTGTCATTGATTATGGTGTAAAGCGAGCCATGGCTAAGCATTAGGCGAATATGCTTGTGCAGCTTCTCATTGACGGTAAACGAATGGGTAAGACGGTCAACAAGCACGGCTTCTTCGGGCGTAAGAGCGTAAGGGTCGGCAGGATTAACCGTCGGGAAATGGCAACTTTTCATCTCGTATTCCTTATCGCCTACGCTACAAAGAGCACGGTTAAAGTCGATATTATTCAACAGCAAACGGTCTTCCATGCCCCATTCCGGATGGCGGGCAATGACGGCAGCCTCAACCTTGAACTGGATTACGGTTATGGCTTTGTGCATCTGGGCTGTAAGCCGACGTGTCTTGTCGTCAATCTCGGCACTGCCGCCAGTGGTGTTAGGCATGAACTCTGCACATGGGTCGTCGGCATAGTGTTCCATGGCGAACGTAGCCAAAGGCACAAGATTGATGCCATAACCTTCTTCGAGAGTTGTCAAGTTGGCGTAACGCAATGACAGGCGGATGACATTGCATACGCAGGCTTTGTTACCTGCACAGGCGCCCATCCAAAGTATGTCATGATTGCCCCACTGTATGTCCCAGTTGTGATAGCCGCCGAGAATGTCCATAATGATATGAGCCCCCGGGCCACGGTCGTAGACATCGCCAAGGATATGCAACAGGTCAATGGCAAGCCGCTGTATGACATGGGCTATGGCGATAATAAAATCGTCTGCACGCCCGATTGTTATGATTGTGCTGATGATTTCATTGACGTAGGCCGCCTTGTCTACGTCATCGGTGCGTTCGTGGAGCAATTCCTCTATAATATACGAGAAATCCTCTGGCAACGATTTCCTCACCTTGGAGCGTGTGTACTTGCTTGAAACATCACGACAGACGCGCACAAGCTGGTGGATGGTGATATGATACCAATCGTTAAGGTCTGGTTCGGCAGCCTTGACAAGCTCTAATTTTTCTTCTGGATAATAGATAAGCGTACAGAGTTCCTTCTTCTCAGCCTCACGTAACTCGTTGCCGAAAATCTCGTTAACCTTACGCTTGATGTTGCCGGATGCATTCTTCAACACGTGCTGGAAAGACTTGTACTCACCGTGCAAGTCCGCCAAGAAATGCTCCGTACCCTTTGGCAAATTCAGTATTGCCTGTAAATTAATTATCTCCGTACTTGCATCAGCAATATTGGGGAATGACTGTGCCAACAAACGCAAATACCTTATGTCACCCTCTATTTCACTTGATGATGTTTTCATTGTATGTCAGATTTATATAGTTTAACCTTTAACTGTTTTGCCTCCTTGCCGTCATGCGGCTCAGCAAACATGAAGCCTTCGCCAAGAGCGTAACGTTCTTTCATTATTTGGAGTAACCCCACGGCGTAGCGCGCCAAACCAACCTTACGCAATGCTGTCTCGACCGCAGCCTCGTCATAATCAGTAAAACGCAGGGCAAGACACACCTCCACAAAATCGGCTCTACGAACTGCCCCATACCGTGCCTTAAGAATAAACCGCACTAACACTTCGCACAAGCTAAACTCCGTGGATTGTAAATCACAAGCGGACTTCACCTTGGCAACCAAGCGCCCTGATTTACGTTCAACAAAATCGCGAGCTACATACGTATGCAAAGAGAACCGTTCTACCTTGTCCACCTCCAGCGGCGGCACGTTCACACCGGTAATATTTATGCCACGCATAACATGGCCAAGGACACCTTGGTCGGCAGAATGAAGCATTATCCGACGCCAAGCATTGGCATCAAGCTGTCGCATACGTAAAATGACGTCATCAGGAACTGCCACGTCAAGACGTCCATTAAAAGCTCCAGCCATTATAAGTCCGTCTTCTACAAGCAACTCGTCGGCCGTCATTTTCGGGAAAGGCTCACTGTCAGCAACTTTACGGTAAAGCTGCAACAACACGTCTGTCGTGAAAGCGGCACCGGCATCATCCGACGAGCTGAAAATATCTGTCATGACAACCCTGTCGTTAAGACTGCGCTTGGCTTTCCGGCCTGGATACCATCCAAACGTTGAAATGTCAGCTTCCTCTTGAGCACACACAGCGTGCAATGCTCCTGCCCGCATTACCATATTACGCTGGAACAAAATATATTTCGGGAGCTTTGAAAACAAATAACACTTGGAAAAATGCCAAGGCTCAAGACCGCGCCAGGGTGTAAGCACTGTAGGAATACGCATCTTGTGGCATTCACGGAAAAGCCTGGCTGCCTGGAAATTCCAACACGTATGAATATGAACAACGTCGGGCCTGACAACAGACAACACCCTACGCAACCTGCCATGCCATACTAATAAGGAAAGCCCTTGGGGACAAACATGGATGGCGGCCTCCCCAAGATTCACGTTGCAGGTAACAGACGTTAACACGTGTACCTCTGCACGCCCAGCCATATTCTTGACCAAACCAAGACAGTAGTTCAAAAGATAGGAACCTGAAGCTGCCTTAAGATTAGGTATGTAATGCAGCACTTTCATCACAGACTCATGATTTATGGCTTATAAATTCATTTTTGTCTGACAACTTATGCAACAAAGTGTACTTGAGGTTGTGACACACAAGACGCACCTCAAAAGGTACGGCCAACCATACGGGCACTCTTACGCCAAAAACTTCCATAATATGCCTGGCGGCAAGTGTCCTGAACAACACAGGTAAAACTATAGCCACCACGGCAAACGGCAATATGACCCACCTCGAGGCTAATACAGCCCACACCAACGCAGCGGTTGATGCCAATAAACAAACGCCAAGCGAAAGTACATCAGAAACAAATGCCGCACAATGTCGAAATCCTCGACTAAGATGACGACGTGTCTCAACGTGAAAGACATTCATGTCATGCCATTTCTTTAATGACGGAGCTTCCTCTACAATGTAACTATCAGGAACAGTTGCCACCGCAACATTGGTGCCATCGGAATACTTGTTAACCAAGAACTCAAATTCTCCACGAAGATACTTGAGGTTGCCAAGAAAACCGTTACCGGCCATAAATATACTCTTCCTAAACATTAGATTGCATCCAGCCATTCCGTAAGCGCGTGCCCTGACTGCATCATGAAAATATGAACAGGAACGATGAAGGCGATAGAACCTTTTGAAACTACTTGCTTCATCAGCAAAGCCACTGTAACCTATAACCATATCAATTCCATTACGGCAATGTGACGACATCTGCCTGAGCCATTGCCCAGAAACCGGACAGGCCGCTGCATCAGTGAGCAAAATCCATTCATTCTTTGCAGCCTTAACGCCTAAGGTTATCGCAAGTTTCCTCCTGCTCATATATCGAGACGAGTCCGGCACAAAAGTTGTGTATAAAAGAGGATTATCATTAAACGACTTCAATACGTCAGCCGTTCCGTCTTCATCCCGGTCTACAACAACAATAACCTCGTATCCTGCAGGATAGTCTTGCGAAAGGTATACAGGCAGATTAGCCGAAAGGGCGTCTGCATTATTGTCAGATACCACTATCACCGAAATAGGCTTGCCTGCGTCAACATTTTCACCTTCCCCGTCATCACTCACAACATTCCTGCGCAATGTATCGGATAATGAAGACCACACGGTCAACAAAACCAATAACACGCTAACAGTTATTGCAATACTATCAAAAAACATAACTCCAGTACAATTTAAGTGAAGAACGAAAACTCGAAAAATGCATGAACATTTCTACCGTCATACAATTCTTAATTTCCACTTTACTTTTTATTGCATTTCCTCAAAAATATATCCTTTTGGAAGAGGTCGGCAGTTATATTGCGACGCCATGATTTCTCCGTATGCCCCTGCTGAACGTATGGCAAGAATATCGCCACGATGGCACTCGTCCAAATCAATAGCCTTGGCAAAGACGTCGCTTGATTCGCATATCGGGCCGACTACATCGTATGTCTTTAACGGGCCGCCACTTGAAAGGTTCTCAATCTTATGGTAAGCCTGGTAAAGTGCGGGACGTATAAGGTCTGTCATGCCGGCATCCACTATGACAAACTGTTTAACTGCACCCTGCTTAACATAAAGCACCCTTGTGACAAGGGTACCACACTGCCCAACAACGGAACGCCCCAACTCAAAATGCAACTTCTGTCCCTTGCGCAATTTCAGATGACGTGCATATGTAGCAAAATACGACTTGAAGTCGGGAACAGGAACCCTGTTGGGATGTGTATAATCGATACCGAGTCCACCGCCAACATTTATGTTTTCTACCATAATCTTATGGGCTTCAAGCATATTTTGCAAATCGTTTATACGATTACACAAAGCAACAAAGTCCCCCATATCAAGAATTTGCGAACCTATATGGAAGTGCAATCCAACGAATTTCACATTATCCATAGCCGCTGCTTTAGCTATCACGTCTTCCATATCACCCATTGCGATGCCAAACTTATTTTCAGCAAGGCCGGTTGTTATGTTTGCGTGTGTGTGTGCTCCGACATCAGGATTTATGCGGAAAGCCACATTTGCAACTGTCTTTTTACGATAAGCCAACTGATTAATGACCTCAAGTTCAGGCACACTCTCGACATTGAAACAAAATATACCTTTGTCCAAGCCTAACTCTATTTCCTTGTCGCTCTTACCAACACCGGCAAAGACAATCTTGCTTGGTTGGAAACCGGCAGTTAAAGCGGCCTGAATTTCTCCACCACTCACGCAATCGGCCCCCAATCCAGCTTGGCAAATGACGTTCAGTAACTTAGGATTAGCATTAGCCTTGACGGCATAATGCACACAGAAACCTTCATACTTGCCTGCTTCCGCATTAATTATCTGCAATGTATGCCGCAGCAAGTCGGTATCATAATAATAAAACGGGGTCTCTATACCCTTGAACTTATCCAAAGGGAAAACACCTTTCATTTTTTATAACTTACTTATTACCAAATAACGTTTCACTAAGACTTTGCAACGCACGTTTTTTATCAGACTCGCGAACGAGGAAAGATATATTATAATTGCTTCCACCATACGAAATCATCCTGACCGGGATATTCTTCATGGCATCCGTAGCCAAAGTCTCAAAACCAACATTGCTCCAATCCAAATCACCGACAACGCATATTATACACATATCACGGTCTACTGTAACCGTACCGTATTTTTTTAGTTCTGCAACTATGTCGCCAAGATGGGAATCGTTGTCAATGCTCATTGATACACCGACCTCGCTTGTCGCTATCATATCAATAGGAGTCTGATAGCTCTCGAATATCTCAAAAACCTTACGCAAAAATCCTGTTGCCAACAGCATTCTGCTACTCTTTATCTTTATAGCCGTAATGTTGTCTTTAGCCGCAACAGCCTTTATCTTTCCCGCAACAATGTCATTATTGATAATAGTTCCTGGAGCTTTAGGGTCCATAGTGTTTAGTAGGCGCACTGGTATTCCTGCGAACTTGGCTGGTTGTACGCAAGTAGGATGCAGTATTTTCGCGCCGAAATAAGCCAACTCCGCAGCTTCCTCAAAATGCAACTGTCGCACAGCCTCAGTCTTTTCGACAATACGAGGGTCATTGTTGTGCATTCCGTCTATATCCGTCCATATCTGTATCTCTTCTGCATTTATTGCCGCTCCGATAAGCGATGCCGTATAATCGCTGCCACCACGCTGCAAGTTATCTATTTCACCGTAAGCATTTCGGCAAATAAAGCCCTGTGTTATATATATCTGCCGACCTTGCTCCTGATTTAATAATTTGGTCAACTTGTCTTTAATATAAGGAGCATCCGGGTCGGCGTTTTTATCTGTTCTCATGAAATCAAGCGCAGACAACAACGTCGTCTGCACTCCGCACTCTTTAAGATAATTATTAACCATATTGGTACTCATTATCTCGCCTTGCGCCACGATGCTCTTTTCCTCAAAACTGGTAAAAATATCCTTTGTGAAAGAACGCAAATAGTCAAACTCGCCATGCAAAAAATTGCGTGTTTCCGTCTTCCATTCTTCCGTAGAATAAAGTTCGTCAACATGGCGCATATATGTTTTCTCAAGTCTGTTAATTACATCATTTGCACCTTCCGGATTTTTCCTATATAGATAGTCTGATATTTCAATCAATGAATTTGTTGTACCTGACATAGCTGACAGTACAACCAAAACAGGCTCTCCACTGCTTGTTACTAATGAAGCAACATTTTTCATACGTTCCGGCGAACCGACGGACGTACCTCCAAATTTCATTACTATCATACTGTTATTTTATTTTGTTTTATCAAAAACTTGCATTATTAATCGTTAATAACGTAAATTCACTCATTCTTCATCAATCATGCTCAACTTATTGTACTCGGACGTTACGTCACTAATACCTCCATCTTTGCATTGATACACAATACCAGGATACTTGTCAAGCATGGGCAGGTTATGTGTTGACATTACCACTGCAGCACCCGTAAGGCTGATTTGTTTCAGAAGGCTCACAATATTATCGGCCGTTTCCGGGTCAAGATTTCCCGTAGGCTCGTCTGCCACAATCATTTTGGGCTTATTAAGAATTGCACGCGCGATAGCAATACGCTGTTGTTCGCCACCCGACAGTTCATAAGGCATCTTCAGCTTCTTATCCATCATGCCCACAGCTTCAAGCACTTCATCTATGCGTTCATCGATGTCTTTCTTATTTTTCCACCCTGTGGCTTTTAATACAAATTGCAAATTTTTGTATACACTACGGTCATGCAACAACTGGAAATCCTGGAAGATTATTCCCAATTCCTTGCGTAATGCAGGCACTTCCTTGCGTTTCATGCGTAACAAATTACGTCCCAACACTGTAGCTTCTTCGCCATTATGTATATCAAGTTCACAATAAAGAGTTTTCAGCAGACTACTCTTTCCAGACCCGACATGGCCTATTATATATATGAACTCCCCCTCATCCACATGAAAATCAACATTCGCAAGAACACAAATGTCGTCATGGTAAATGCTAACATTTTTATATTCAACAAACATATTTCTTAACTTTTCGTCAATTAATGTTTATGCCAGCCAGGCAAATGCCTATCTCTTAGCTCTTCAGCCACACGCTCTATACGCAGACCTTTAGCCGTAAGCAAAACTATCAAATGATAAAACATATCCGAGGCTTCATACACAAGCCTGTCATCAGTGCCGTTAACAGCTTCTATAACTGTTTCAAGCGCTTCTTCACCAACTTTTTGCGCAATCCTGTTAAGCCCGTCCTTGAAAAGACTCGTCGTATATGAGCCTTCAGGCATCTCCTCATGGCGTTTCTCTATAAAGTCCTGAAGTGACGACAAGAACATCAGAGGATTGGCCTTATTTTCCTCTCCCCAACACGTATCAGTTCCAGTATGGCACACGGGACCTTCAGGCATTGCTTCTATCAGCAAAGTGTCATTGTCGCAATCATTCTTGATGCTCACGACATTCAGGAAATTACCAGAACTCTCTCCTTTCGTCCAAAGGCATTTCCTGCTCCTGCTATAAAAAGTAACCTTCTTGGTTGCTACCGTCTTATTGTATGCTTCCTCGTTCATAAAACCAAGCATCAATACTTTCATCGTATCGCTGTCTTGGACTATAACTGGCACGAGGCCGCCCATTTTCTCAAAATCTATGTTCATACCTAAAAGCTATTATCTTGTTACATGGCAAACGTGCCAAGGCCTGACCATACGTCAAACCAACCTGACATTTATGCCCTCTCCATATAAATAACGCTTCAGCTCGGATATTCTTATATCACCGAAGTGAAAAACGCTTGCCGCTAATGCAGCATCTGCTTTTCCTTTTGTAAAAGCGTCCTTAAAATGCTCTTTTTTACCCGCACCACCACTCGCAATTACAGGTATACCCAATTCATCAGCAAGCCGTGCCAATGCGTCATTGGCAAACCCACATTTCACCCCGTCATGGTTCATGCTCGTAAACAGTATTTCGCCAGCACCACGTTCTTCAGCTTCTTTCGCCCAAGTAAACAGGCCGCGCTCTGTAACAATTCGTCCACCATTCATGTAGCACATCCATACACCGTCTTCACATTTTGCGTCAATGGCGCATACACATACTTGCGAACCGTACCTTGTAGCTATCTCATCTATCAACTCTGGACGGCGAAGAGCCGCGCTGTTCACACTCACTTTGTCGGCACCGGCATTTAGCAGACGCTCGACATCCTTTATATCGTTCACCCCGCCCCCAACAGTAAACGGGATGTTTATTTCCTTAGCCACGCGGGTTACCACTTCAGTGAAAGTCGCGCGTCCCTCATTGCTTGCTGTTATATCAAGATATACTAATTCATCGGCACCGGCATCACTATACGCCTTGCCCAAGGCCACAGGGTCGCCAGCATTGCGCAAATTGACAAAGTTCGTGCCCTTTACAGTCTGTCCGTCCTTAACGTCAAGACATGGAATAATCCGTTTCGCCAAACCTTTCGCCATAATCTCAATTGGTTATACGTTTAATTATCTTCAACGTTTTTGCACGCCATCATAGCTATGTCACTTATCATCGTGCGAACATCAACACGGCCTTCATAAATAGCCTTGCCGAAAACTACTGACGACACACATTCCCTGTCAAGACGCACGATGTCATCAAGGTTCGCCACGCCGCCACTCGCAATGAGATTGACCTGCGGAAAAGCCTTCACTATCCTTGCGTAAAGCCCGAATGCAGGACCTTGCAACATACCGTCTCTTGATATGTCCGTACAAAGTACGTTCTTCACGCCTTTATTTACATAATATTCCAAAAAAGCGAGAATGTCCTCACACGTGTCGTCACGCCATCCGTTTATGCTTATCTTGCCGTTACGTGTGTCTGCACCGAGGATTATCCTGTCTGCCCCAAACTTGTCAAGCCAGCCGGCAAACAATTCTTTATGTGTCACGGCAACAGAACCGACAGTCACCATCGATGCACCTGCGTCAAACACTTTGCACACGTCGTCTTCAGTCTTTACGCCTCCTCCAAAATCAACCTTCAGGTTTGTGCGTCTCGTTATCTCCTTTAGCACACCTAAATTCACGACGTGCTTTGACTTTGCCCCGTCAAGGTCAACTACGTGAAGACGCTTAAATCCTGAAGACTCAAACAGTTCTGCCA
This sequence comes from uncultured Prevotella sp., assembly GCA_944319815.1. GTDB lineage: Bacteria > Bacteroidota > Bacteroidia > Bacteroidales > Bacteroidaceae > Prevotella. Next base: position 141,859 of record CALUEX010000048.1, read on the forward strand.
TATCAGCAGGAGACTCACCGTAAACGGTCTTTGCGTCATAATCCCCTTTTGTCAAGCGAACACATTTGCCGTCTATTATATCTATTGCAGGTATCAGTTCTATCATTTTGTTGCGGTTTTTACGGTTCTTTAAATAATAACGTTCTGCGAACTTTACCTTTTCACCTTTTAACCTTCTCTATAAAGTTTCTAATCATCACACTCCCTGCATCACCACTTTTTTCAGGATGAAATTGCGTGGCATAGAAATTATCTTTGTGCAATGATGCGCTGTAAGGCAAAATGTAGTCCGCCGTTGCTGCGGTAGAAGCGCATATAGGCACATAATAACTGTGAACGAAATACGCATACACACCCTCAGCCAGCCCATCAAACAGCAGGGATTTCATGTCGTGCAATGAGTTCCACCCCATTGCCGGTACTTTGTCTTCATGTCGTTCTGGCCTAAACTTCAAGACATCCACATCAAACACACCAAGACAGTCCGTGTCACCTTCTTCCGAATGGCGGCACAACAGCTGTTGACCGATGCAAATACCCAAGACAGGCTGGCGCAACCCTTTTATTACCGCGTCAAGTCCCTTGCCATGCAAAAATGCCATCGCACTGGCTGCCTCACCTTGCCCCGGAAACACGACCCTGTCTGCCGACATTATCTGCTTGGCATCGTCTGTCAACGTGGGCTCTACGCCAAGGCGACGCAAGGCATTAACCACACTATACACATTACCTGCATTATATTTTATAACCACAACATCCATCTCTTCCTCTTATTTAATAAGTCCTTGAACGGGCTTGGAAAGACACCGCCGATTACGTCACTTAACTAAATATTATCGTCTTGTTATTGTACGTCAATATCTTTCGTTCGATATGCTTTGTAACGGCTCGGCTCAAGACTATCTTCTCCAAGTCGCGTCCTTTCAGCACAAGGCTTTCAGGCGTGTCCTTGTGAGATATTCTCACCACGTCCTGCTCTATTATCGGACCAGCGTCAAGTTCCGTTGTCACATAATGGCTCGTAGCCCCTATTATCTTCACACCGCGCTCCCATGCCTGGTGATACGGCTTAGCACCGATAAACGCGGGCAGGAACGAGTGGTGGATGTTTATTATATGGTGCGGATAGGCAGCTATCATCTGCTCACTTATTATCTGCATATAACGGGCAAGTACAATGAAGGTCACCCTTTCCTTTTTCAACAGCTCCATCTCGGCCTGTTCCACATCGGCCTTGTTTGAATGGTCTTTCTTTATCGACCACACGTAGTAAGGTATGCCGAACTGCTCCGCCACATAGCGCAAGTCTTCATGGTTGCTAACGATACAAGGTATCTCAACGTTCCATTCACCTGCGTTATACCGTGCCAAGAGGTCATACAGGCAGTGGCTCATCTTGCTAACGAAGATTGCCATGCGCGGTTTCACGTCGTTAAAGTAAAGGTTGAACGTCATGTCATATCTTTTTGCATATAGTGTCTGGAAATATTCACCCAGTTTCTCGCGTGGGATAACGAAACCGTCAAGCTCCCACTCAAGCCTCATGAAGAACATCCCGTCTTGGCGGTCTACATACTGGTCAAGATACACAATGTTTCCATTGTTGTCCGTTATGAATTTTGTTATCTCCGTTATTATCCCTCGCTTGTCAGGACAGTGAAGCAGCAATATCGCAGTTGGTCTCATTAGCCTTAATCATTTTTACCTTTTACAATTTTACTTGCAAAAGTATAAAAAAACTTCGGATTATCAGCATTTAAGTCTTGTTTATTTTAATTATTGACTCAAAATGACAATACTAACCACTAAGACGCTGACATTTGTCAAATTTGAGCACTGCTCTATGCACTGCTGATATTGCTTTTTCCCATAACGTCCAACATTCACGGCAACCTTTTCTCTGAGCTCTCCATACCCATCATATAATATGTAAGGGAACGAATTACGCCCAGCTTTTCAACGTGTTATGCAAAGATAACGCAAAAGTCTCAAACCTGCAAGAATAAAAGTGAATAAACGCAAACCAAGCATAAATGTACACAGACAAAAAATATGAATATCCGCTATCATTCTAATATTGCCCAATACATATAAACTGGACGTGCATATGTCTTAAACTCCTTAGCAACCGCAAGAAGCGAAAAACCACTTTAACTACTAATGAATGGGAGCTTTGCGGGCATTTATTCAAAAAAAATCGGGCGCGTAATATAAATACGCACCCGATACAAAGATGATTAGTATTGATTTAAATTATTTTCCTGCCGGGACAAGCTCGATGAGGTAAATCTGTGTTTCCTTTGAGCCGCGAGTTATGTTGTGGTCTCCAGCTTCAACCGACGTAGTGGCAACAAAATAGTTGTCATTTGCTACACCTTCTATTTTCACATCATCAACTTCAATATCCGCCGGGTCTTTCTCGGCCTTGGTGAAATAAATGTTCAGCGTCATGGTAGCGTCAATGCTGAAAGCAATATTTGTCGCACTCTCCATCTTCACACCGTTTGTATATGTAACGCCGCCGACTGTCACTGGGCCGTTCTTGCTCGTCCAGCTCGGCTCGGCACCGTCTTTTGTGGCTACGAACATTGAATTTGATGCCGCCTTGCCGTCGAAATTGCAAGTGATGATTTCACCTGTCGCAGGAGTGTCAGGGTTTTCATCTTCACCTTCACCCGGATTTGGGTCTACGGGCTCTTCCTCATCACCCTCGTCAGGATTGGTGGTTTCACCCCCGTCCTTGCTTTCAAGGGCTACATAGAAGAGACAAGTCTCTACGCTGCCACCTTTTGTAATAGTGTACGACGTTCCGGCCTTCACATCCACTGTTATAATATAGCCGTCACCAGAGGCGGTGGCTACACCTGCAATGTCTTCACCGTTGACAGCCAAGCCTATTTCACCGTCAGAGTAATCGTCACGCTTGTCAAAATAGAGAGTCATTGTCATATCTTCGGTAGGGGTAACCGTAAGCTCACCTGACGAGTTCATCTTCAGGCCTTCGCTGTAAGCCGTACCGTTGATTGTCATGGTTCCGCTCTTGTCAGCCTTTGCAGGTGAAGAACCTTCTGTAAATATGCCAGCATTATTGCTCTGAAGTTTACCACCTACAAATAAAGCGTAAATGTCGCCTTCGGTAACAACAGGTGTTTCGGGCTCGTCCGGGTTATCCTCACCCTCATCGCCACCGGGGTTCGGATTAACCGGCTCGTCACCGCCTTCACCGCCCTGCTCTCCGCTTTCGGCATTCTCATCACCATAAATACCTACGAGTGAAGTCTTATAATTTTGTATTTTCGACTTCAAAGCTGTATTTACGCCATAATCCGCATCGTCCTTTGAATTGTCAAAAGTCCATGTAAAATCGCCATGATTTAAACGGCCAGCACCATAAAAGCCCGTAACTATTGACGGAACATCCGCAGCTGCATCGATGGTGTAACCATCAACATAGAATATGCTTGCATTCGTGTCAAAGTTATTATACGACGTGCCACCCTTCTTTGTCTTGACACCACTCGGCACCTGTTCGTTGCGTGACGTTGCCTCGTATGCGTCAAAATCTACGTTGTCCTCTTGATAAGTAACATACCTAAAGTTGCTTGACTTTTCTGCAAAAACGTTGTTGTAGGACTTGATTATACCTCCATCCTCGCCGCTGAATGTACCGTCATCACCACCTGCGATGTCACTGCCCTGCAATGAAATCATCATCGGCTTGTTCGTGTTACGGAAATAATTGCCCTCAACAAATATACTTGAGCCGCTTGTAGCACCTACTCCATACTTAGATATACCGTCATAATAGTTATTGTAAACGTGTATTGTCTTTGTCCTTACACGAGGCATACGGGAGTCTGCATGGTCGAACCAGTTGTGATGATAGGTTTCATAATTATCGGTAGCCTCACTCTTCATTCCACAAAGAGAACACTTGCCACTGTCCCAGAAGTGGTTGTAAGAGAACGTGTTGAAAGAACCTTGGTCTTTTGTGTCAAGCGAACCGTCACCCTTAGCCTGGTCGCTGTCACCTCCAACACTGCCATAGAAGATGTCGTTATTGTGCACCCAGACACGGTAACCTTCTTTCAGCTGTATGCCATCGTCAGCAAACAACATCGTGGCAATGTTGCGTATCTCGACACCGCTGACCTTTGAAAGGGTCATGCCCCAGCCGTACCATGTGGCATCGTCACCAATTCCCTCAAACGTCACATTTGCTTCTGTGTCTGCGCCCTTGCCCTTGAGTTGGAGCGAACCGGCCTCGCCCATCAACTGACCACCGTCAACATCTGAAATCTGGCCGATGAAACGGATTGCAAACGGACGTGTTTCCTTGCCTTTCTCAAAAGCCTGGAGGATTTCCCCAAGACCTGTGCGCTTCTCAAGACCAGACTTATTGCCGGTATTCATTTCGCACGTAATCGTATTGAAATTATCATTAGTGATGTAAAGTACAACGGCATCCTTCTTCAGCGAACCGTCATTGTTATATGCGCCAACTCCTTCAGTGCGGTTAAAATGCGCATAGCCAGAACGGTCATAGTTGACAACCGTCATGTTCTCGGCGATGCCTTCAACCCCATTTACTTCATTGCCGTCATTGTCAACAGCCACAACCTTTATTGCGTAATCGTTACCAGCCACAAGACCTACGATGTCCGCACGGGCGTATGAGCCATAGTCGCGAACAAGCTGCTGGTCTATCTTTGTCCAATCGGCAGCCTTTCCTCCTTTATAATATACATTATAAGAAGCTGCGCCGCTGTATTTCTCCCACTTTGCATAAAGAGACTCTTGCCAGCCCTTAGCTTCAGTTATCTTGATTTCGCCTTCCTGTATGTCGCTGTCACCACCTTGCTGCTGAGCCACAGCGAAGTCGATATGGCTCACGCTGCGTGTGTAAGTGTCAACCCAATCGCCGGCAACGGGAGTTACGATTACCGTACCTTCCGCCTTATTGAAGGCTATCTTTACGTCGTCCGTGTTATAATACTTGATTTCACCGCCTACCGTAAGACGTACCTGGTTTACTGCTGTGTTAAGGCTTACCGAATGGTCGTCGGTAACGTCGGGCTGGTCAGGGTCTATAGGCTCGCCGCCACCCTGCTGTGCATCTGAAACAGAAACGCTGTAAATATACATACCGCCGACCAATGTCGTAAGTGTGACACTTCCGTCTGCGGCAACCGTACCTGTACAAGTCATTTCTTCTGACGAGATTGCGGCTTCGCCAAATCCTTGGGTGCCTGACAAATTAGTGGCATCAAGCCCACGCGCAGTTTCAGACTTACCGGTAAGACACTTAACCGTAACCACCTGACCTGCCTTAAGGCCATTAATGGTCATCTGCACGCCTGTGCCATTAAGTTCAAGGCGTGAGCTTCCATAATTACATCTTACCTTGGCTTTGCCTTCTTCTTTTGCGCTCGGTGCACTGGCTGTAAACGTCAAGCCCTTGGCATAATCAAGCTCCGTGCCATTAGCTACCAGAGGGGCATTCTCCAATGCTCCGCCAATGTAACACCAACGGTCTGCCCCCAAGAGCCAGTTGTCGGCATCAGCCTGGCAAGCAGTCTTGTCTGCATCGCTCATGGTCGAGAAATCCCATGTTGTCTGTGCGTTTGCACCCGTCGCAAACAGGGCTACAAACCCTGCCAGCAACATATATAATAATGTATTTATCTTTTTCATGGCATCACTTGATTACTTGTTTCTTACCGTTAACAATATATAGACCCGCCGGCAGACCTTCCGTAGACGTACCAACATATTGGCCACTGATTGTATAAACACGCTTTACGACATCGGTGCTTTCCGCCCCTACTTCCGTGATGCCTGCAGGCGTATCGTCATTGCTATAGGCAAGGTCAATACTTACAAGCGACATATCCTCCGTCATGGGAGCAGCGCCGTCCAACTGCATGAGTACATCGTCACCCGAGAATGTCAACTCTGTGACAAAACCGCTAATTGGCGAGCCGTTAACGTACACAGTTTGTTCCGTGTCCGCATAGGCAAAGCCTCCTGATAGCACAGCTAACAGGAAGGCGAACAAAGCCTTCTTTTTCATAGTTAAATTTGTTTTTTGTTTGTAGATTAATTCATGGCAAAGATAGGGAAAAACTTTGAAAAATGATAATAAAACAAGAAAAATTTATTATTATTTTTATAAATAGTCATAATATCCATGTTTTTAACACAAACCGGGCATCACCGTGCCTCGTCCGCCTTTTTGACCGGCGCAATAGTAGACAATGGTTTCAACCCTGCGGGCAAAATGAATATAAGCCCGTCCTTAGTCTACCGTGCAGCCGGAAAAAGCCATGCATACACCGATTGAAAAAGGACGGACTTATATAAAACAAAAATTGATTGTCTCACGACAACCAATCTTTTATTAACCTTAATAATCTAATACCATGAAAAACACGATGCAAAGGTATGAATAAATCTCATATCTGCAAAATATTCGAATGGAAATATCTTATTTTTAACACAATCTAAAAGTTTTACCGTTCCATTTAAAAGATTTTTGCTTAATTATCGCTTTCATGTCATTTTGGACTTGTTTTGTAGTGAACGGGATGCCTAGTCCCAGAGTGAGAACCTCGCCCTTGGCGTCAAAACTCGCATTGACGATTACAGGTTCAATGTTTTTCAACAATTCGCCATACCTTGCCTCGGCCATGGTGTCGGGGCGCACTGTAAGTGAAGAAAGCATGGCACCTGCATCACGCATATCGGGCAAGCCGAAATCACCGTCAAGCTCATTCCAACCTACCGTGTAAAACCTCACTTCACTCTCAGCCACGGGCGACGTGATCGTCTTCACAACACATATTATCTGCGTGGTGTCACCTGTAGAAAGCAGCTTTACTTGCAACATGGAACTTTCACTCAGCTCCATACGTGCAAAATCATCACTGACAGTCCATATCCGCATTGTGCCGTTAAGGGAATTTTTAATTTCCAACGAATCATTTTCACTGGAAAACCTACCTATCTCATCTCTACGGTCGTCGTCAATGTATGGTACAATCTCCTTGGGAATTGTACGTAGCACGTTAGTTACCGTCACTTTTGCCATCGTTGACATACATATAAATAAGGTGGCAATAAATATTATCAATTTCTTCATGATTCTCTAATTACATAAAAACACTAATATACGAAAAAACTTCCAACACGTCCCTTCAGGTTCAGCATAGGCTTATGTCACCTTCGCAAGTCTTTCACCCTAACGGCCTTTCCGTCACTTGTTGGCAACGAACCTTTTTTCACCAACCTCACTTTGGGCGTAAGCAGGATTTCGTCTTTCAGGGCTCGCTGTATGTTTCTCGTCATGTTTTGCAACTCGGGAAAGACATCCGTCTGCATATCGTCAAGCTCCACTTCGACAGTCATCAAGTCTGCATCCCCCACTGTCTCAAGCACTATAAGATAATTTGAGCCCAAACCAGGATATTGAGCCAGGATTTTCTCCACCTGCATCGGGAACACGTTGACGCCCTTGATTATGAACATATCGTCTGTACGCCCCTTGATGCGGTCGATGCGCCTATGCGTCCTACCGCACGAGCATTGGCCGGGGATAATGCGCGTAAGGTCACGGGTGCGGTAACGGATTATCGGCATCATCGTTCGGTCAAGCGTGGTAAGCACCATCTCACCGTATTCTCCGTCGGGCACGGGTTCAAGGGTGTCAGGGTCTACTATTTCTACGATGTAGTTGTCCTCCCAAAGGTGCATCCCGTCTTGACGTTTGCACTCAAAGGCAACACCCGGCCCATTCATCTCCGTCATGCCGAAACTGTTGTACGCCTTGACACCGAGCAGTTGCTCTATACGCCGTCGTTGCTCCTCCGTGTGCGGCTCTGCACCAATAAACAGGGTACGCAACTTTGTGGAACGCGGGTCGATGCCTTCTTCACGGAACACCTCGGCCAACCTTACGGCATAACTCGGAATGGCATGGAGGCAGGTGGTGCCGAAATCACGGATAAACATAATCTGCCTCTTGCTATTACCGGCTGCAGCCGGCACCGTGGTTGCCCCCAAACGCTCAGCGCCGTACTGGAAACCAAGACCGCCCGTAAACATCCCGTAACCGGAACTATTCTGGAACACATCCGTATTACGGCAGCCGACCATATACATATTCCTTGCCACCATGTTGGCCCAAGAGTCAATGTCGTGACGTGAATACACGACGACGGTAGGATGCCCCGTTGTCCCGCTTGACGAGTGGATGCGTATGGCATCTTTCATATCGCCGCCTACCAAGCCAAAGGGATAATTATCACGTAGGTCTTGCTTCGTCGTGAAAGGGAACCTCCTAATATCGTCAACGCTCTTTATTGCCTCAGGCGTTATGCCATGTTCACGAAGCCTACGCCCATAAAACGGTGAACGCAACGCTATCTCGACAGTGCGCCGTAGCTTATCGACTTGCAACTGCCGCAACTCGTTGCGCGGCATGGTCTCTATTTCCGGCTGCCAATATTCTCCATCCATATTCGTTCCAGTTTTCATTACACTGCGCTACACGGTATTGACGGCCAAGCCTTAACATAACAAAGAATTAAGCCGCAAAGCCATAAAAACCGCACAACCGTAACTTTTTCAACGTGCAATATTACGATTTTATTTTGACATAGGCAATTAAAAACCAACTTAACTGAACATAAACATCAATATTATTGTTAAATATTACAAACATAGTTATCGTGTGAAATATTATTTGACGCATCGAGAAGGTCGTCGGCCAAGTTAACGGCTGAGTTGCAGCCGAATTACTCCATTTTTGCAGATATTACATAAACGCCTGTAAACCAAAGTTTTAAACCACGAACAGATTTAGACTGAACACTATCAAAACAACAAAACAGGTGAATTTATGCCACAATAGGCCGTATTTTACTTTTCTCAATGCCGCAAAATGCGATGCAAAAGGTATCCTATAACAAGACAAAAGGGCACGTTTCACAAAACAACAAGCCATAAAAAGCCACAAAGACGACCATCATCAAGACATTTTACGACCTTTAACGGCACGGCTGTTCCTATTTTTACGATTTACGGTGTAATAGAAAAAGAAAAGGCGACAAGCACCATCTATATAAATATTGTTAAGCCCCATCAAGGCACGTAGCCATTGGCACGATGATTGTTCGAATGTGCGTTTTCCACCGAAAAACACCACCAAAACAAGCGTAAACAGGCCTCAATAATAAAAAATATAAAGAATTGGATAAAATTTTGCCAAAAACATTTGTAGGAACAAAAATAAATGCTTACCTTTGCAACCGCATTTGAGCGAGAATGCTTCGGTACAATAAACCGGAAAGGAAGTTTGGGTGAGTGGCTGAAACCAGCAGTTTGCTAAACTGCCGTGCGAGTTTATCGTACCGGGGGTTCGAATCCCCCAGCTTCCGCATACATTATGGAGCGTAACAAAATATTCAATATGGTGGATTCATCTAACGGTTAGGATACAAGATTCTCAATCTTGGCATAGGGGTTCGATTCCCCTATCCACTACCAAAGAAGTCATAAGGTTAGTCTCACACGCCTTATGACTTCTTTCTTTTTTATACAAATCCACATGATGTAATAAAATGAATGTATTGTTATAACAATAACGGATTACATTGCAAACTCCATAAAAATAATAAAAAGTGGTGCAAGGAAATAGTTTCCTTGCACCACCGAACATTGAATGTTTATTATCTTACTGGTTCGTTGGGACGATTAAAGCCACTTAACATAACAGAAATCCTGACGATGAGGCAGGTTGTCATTCTTAGGATACATCCTTACGCCTGTCTTGTAAGTTCCAGCTTCTGAAGCCTCAACGGTTGCCTCGAACGTATAAAGATTGCCCTCATGCTTAATGAGCTTGAACGGGAACACATTGGATATTCTCTCCTCACCGTCCTTGTCTGTTGTGACAGAAACGAATTCAAGGCCTATTGCATCATTGAGTCCTTGCTCATCGATAACAAACCGCATTTTGTATTCAACTCCTGTCTCCATACCTGAAGAAGGCATATTCGTCTCTTTTGACACAACCGTCATCGAATCCCAACGCTCGGCGACAGTTTCCTTCCACTGTGCGATGTCCTTTGCCAACCTGTTGTCATTTGCCGACAACTTCTTAAAGCGTGCAGCTTCCTTGACATAGAACTTGCTGTAATAATCATCAAGCTGGCGCTTCATCGTATAATGTGGAGCTATCGTTGCGATGGAGTTCTTTATTACCTTTATCCAACCTTCACTGTAGCCTGCTTCATTCTTGTTATAATACAAAGGTATTATCTCATTTTCAAGCAAGCCATAGATTGTGGCAGCGTCCAACTGGTCTTGGTAACCCTGGTTCTTGTAAGTGCGTTTCTCCGTCAAAGCCCATCCGGCACCCTCACGGTAGCCTTCAAGCCACCAGCCATCAAGCACTGAAAGATTAACGACACCATTCATCTCGGCCTTCTCACCGGATGTACCTGAAGCCTCAAGAGGACGTGTCGGAGTATTCATCCAAATGTCAACGCCGGATACAAGGCGGCGCGCAAGCTGCATATCATAATCCTCAAGGAAGATAATTTTACCGAGGAATTCGGGACGTTGGCTTATCTCAAAAATCCTCTTTATCAAGCCTTGGCCAGCCCCGTCAGCAGGATGTGCCTTACCGGCAAACAAGAACTGCACAGGATGTTCTGGATTATTGACAATCTTAGAGAGACGGTCAAGGTCGGTAAAAAGCAGGTGGGCACGCTTGTACGTTGCAAAACGGCGGCAGAAACCAATCATGAGCGCATTGGGATTAATCTTCTCCAACAATGAGACAACACGTGCAGGGTCACCTTGGTTCTTCAACCACGTTTCACGGAACTTGTCACGGATATAGTCAGTCAACTTCTTTTTCAGGGCCATACGTGTGTCCCAAATAACGTTGTCCGGCACATTATAAATGGCGTGCCATATAGACTCGTTACTTTGGTCTGCCATGAATGACTTATCGAAATACTGTGAGTAGAGCTTGCGCCATTCTGTTGCTGCCCATGTGGGGAAATGCACACCGTTGGTAACGTATCCCACATGGTTCTCCTCCGGATAATATCCCTTCCATATCCCAGAGAACATCTTTTGGCTAACCCAACCGTGGAGCTTGCTTACGCCGTTCACTTCCTGGCAGGTATTGCAAGCAAACGTCGACATACAGAACTTTTCGTTATGGTCTTCAGGGTTAGTGCGTCCCATTCCGATAAACTCGTCCCAGGTAATTCCGAGTATTGAAGGATAACCTCCCATATACTTGCCGAATAAGCCTTCGTCAAAATAATCATGGCCGGCAGGCACTGGAGTATGCACCGTATAAAGAGAGGATGCACGAACAAGCTCAAGAGCCTGGTTGAAAGTTAGACCGCCCTGTACGTAATCGCAGAGACGTTGCAAGTTGCAAAGTGCGGCATGACCCTCGTTACAGTGATATACATCTTTCTTTATTCCGAGTTTCTTCAACGTAAGGATACCACCAATTCCCAAAAGGATTTCCTGCTTCAGGCGGTTCTCCCAATCACCACCGTAAAGGGAATGGGTTATCGGCTTGTCAAAATCAGAGTTCATCTCGTTGTCCGTATCGAGAAGATACAGGGAAATACGGCCAACATTCACACGCCAAACATACGCATGGACAAGATAATTAACATAAGGAACGTCTACTACTAAAGGCTTCCCGTCGGCATCAAGCTGACGCTCTATAGGCAGCGAGTTGAAGTTCTGTGCCTCATAATTGGCAATCTGCTGACCGTCCATACTGAGCGATTGCTTGAAATATCCATACCTATAAAGAAATCCGACAGCGCACATATCCACATTACTGTCAGATGCCTCTTTCAGATAGTCGCCGGCAAGCATTCCGAGACCACCAGAATATATCTTCAAGACTTGGTTTATACCATACTCCATGCTGAAGTAAGCCACAGAAGGACGCTTCTTGTCCGGTTTTACGTCCATATATTTACGGAACAGTGAATAGACATCCTTCACCTGCTTCATTATAGCTTTGTCACGCACGATTTCCTCCTTGCGGTCATAGCTAAGGCGCTCAAGCAGCAGGACAGGATTGCGTCCTACCTCTTCGTACAGTTTTTCGTCAAGACTTCTCCACAAGTCTCTTGCCTCGTAGTTCCAAGCCCACCACATATTATGCGAAAGCTCGTCCAAACATTTCAGTTGTTCCGGCAATCTTGATTTAACCGTTACCTCCTTCCATTGAGGAGCATTGACGTAATCAGCTTTAATTTTCATAATCTATACAAATTCAATGAATACTCGTATTTTAACTAAACATTAAGAAGCAAGAATTAAAAAGGCAAGCTTTTGGGATATAGTTCTTATACGCAAGACTCTCTTAATTCCCGGCTTCTTGCTTTTTGCATTTACGTTCCTCCGCACGCCTTAGGGCAAAATCGTATGCCTCGTAATAATACTTTATAAAATTGCTCCAAAGAGCTTTCTTCGAAAGTTTTTCAGCGTTGTCACGTGATTTTTTCACCTCGGCAGGCGTAAAGTTTGAATAATCCGAAACGGTTTCCTTAATCCTGTCTGCTACTTCTGAATAGTTATAGTCCGTGCGATGGATTACCTTGACACCGTCAATTATCTCACCTGGATGGCCTATCTCCGAATTAGCCCACAGACCGAAACCGGCCAAGTCTGACGTAATGCAAGGAACCTTGAAGGCTATAGCCTCAAGCGGGGTGTAGCCCCACGGTTCATAATAAGAAGGATATATGCATAGGTCGTTGCCTAACACAAGGTCGTAATACTTCATGTTGAAAATGCCGTCCGTACCATTCAAATAGCTCGGCAAGAATATCAATTTAACGTTGTCATCCTTGCGATTTTGCATATCAAGGTATTTCAGCATATCGAGCACGTTGTCGTGACTCATATTGTGCAGCCAGTGAGTTATCATAGGCACGTGCAAAGGTGTGTCAAACGTCTTGCCCGACTTCAAACGGTCAATCAAGTCTTGGCGCGGTTCGCCTACCCATCCAGGCACGTCGATAAAGGCAAGCACTTTCTTATGCAAACGGCTGTCCCTCAAGAGGCGGTTCATCGCCTCGATGTAGACATCCACGCCCTTGTTCCTGAACTCATAGCGGCCACTGGTAGAAACCACAAGTGTCTCTTTGTCGTCAAACTCAACGCCCAAAAGTGCATTTGCCACCTCGAACATACGTATACGGGCAAGGTTGCGCTTGCGCGTAAACTGTGCTCCTTTAGGAACAAAATCATCCTCAAAACCATTCGGGAGGACAAAATCCACCTGCTTGTCGAGAAGTTCCTTACATTCATTTGCCGTTATCTCGCTCACCGTAGTGAAACAATCAACATATTTAGCCGTCTGTTTCTCGATGGAATGCTTGCTTTGCATATTCAGTTCCCATGCCATTTGGTCGCCGTTATAAGCAAACAAATAGTCATACAGCGGTTTATTGTTACCGGCTATGCTGCGGCCTATGCTCGTGGCATGGGTGGTGAAGATTGTCGCGACCTGCGGCAGTTTTTCGTTGATATAAAGCAGACCAAGCCCTGTCATCCACTCGTTGCCGTGGTAAATAACACGGGCTGAAGCGTCAAGGTAAAACTTGTAGAAGCTCTCAACCACCTTGGCTGCACCATAAGAGAACATTGAAGCCTCATCATAGTCTCCATAGGCATGAAGGCTGTCAACCTGGTAAAGCTCCCACAACTTGGTGTAAATATCGTTCTTGTCCTTGAAGTATTGCGTGAAGTCAACCAATATCGACACGGGCTCTCCCGGAACCTTCCAACGGCCCACCCTTACTGCAAGGCCCTCTTTCAAGGCTTGCTCACGCCATTCAACAAAAAGAGAGCGGTCTTCATTAAAATACAGGCTGTTGGCTTCAGCCAAGTCCGGACCTATAAAAATTATCCTGTCGTGCAAAGCGTCTTGCAGTGTCTTGGCACGTGTAGAAAGGACTGTATAAATACCACCTACTTTATTGCAGACTTCCCAACTTGACTCAAACACATAGTCGGGAGATAAAAAACCTGTCTCCATTATCCTAATTACAGATATTTTTTTAAACGGTGCAAAGATAATAAAATTCGCCCAACCTTACATCTGCGACACGCAAAAAAATCACAAACGTACCGTTTTTCTTGATTTATATAAAAAGCGGTGAGCAATGGTAAATCTTATTTACAAACGAGCCACAAGCACATTGAGCACCGCGACACGAAATGGCAATGTTTTGCTTACATCCTGAATTACAATGGCTTTTCACAACGGCATCATTTTCAAACAAAACAAATTTTCGGGCAAATACGCGATTTTCAGGCGTGCAATTCCAAGTCCCTAACTCACAATATGTTACATGAAAACTTGCGAATTTGTGCAATAAAAACAACCGACACAATCGTCAAATACGACATAAACGTGTCCAAAAGGTCATCTATTACACCGTCAAAGATGGCCTCCGTCTACCATAAAAAGCACATTCTACATAAGAAAAAGCACTAAAACGAGCGGTCACATGGTAACAAAAAGAACAAAACAATGCGCCAAACGTTACGAATAGGACAACCCATGGCACCACAAAAATCCTATTTCAACCGAAAAAGGCGACAATGGAGAAATGACAAAATGAAAGGCATCCGTATATGGCACGTTTACAAACGACACAAAGACAAAAAAGCACGACTCACCGACAATACGGCAAACAAGCCGCCAAGGGACATTCATGACAACGATAAAAATATACCGCAAAAAAATAATGGCATAATATTTGCATAATAAAAAAATGTGTATCTTTGCAAGGTAAGTTGCATTCGGTGAACCGTAAATAAAATCAATCAAAATCCGTTTGCATAACCTGGGTAACAGAGAGAACCAAGCGACGAGACACACTGCATAAACGGCACAGGCTTTTTGACAGGTATTACGGCAAAGCACGACAACGGCCGAAGGTAAAAAGACAGACAGGCAAAAGACTGACAAAACCTGAACACAGCCAAGTGCATGACTATTAAACATGAAAAGGAGAAGTACATGACCAGTCAATTTTCACCAAAAGTATCGCAAATACTGGCGTTCAGCCGCGAGGAAGCAGCACGGTTAGCCAGTAGGTCGGTTGGGCCTGAGCACTTATTGCTCGGCATCCTGCGCGACCAGACCGGCCCCGTGCATGAATTATTTGTAAAATCAGACATCAATTTCCAATCAGTTAAAAACGAACTTGAACAGAAGGTGCGCGAAGAAGACTTCACGCAACCACTCCATACGCACGAGCTGGTGCTTAACGAGAAGGCCAGCAACATCCTGAAGTTAGCCGTCCTCGAAGCACGTATACAATCAACCCAAATGGTTGACGAGCAACATCTGCTGCTCGCCATACTGCACGACCACGTGAACAATGGAGCTAAGGAGGTTCTTGAATTTAACAACATGAACTACGAAGACGCATTGACATACTTCCAACAAAAGGCAAACACCGCCACCGACGGTATAACCATGCCTGACAAAGACGAAGACGAGGAGGACGGGATGCTTAACATCAACGGCAAGAACTCGCAAAAATCTAAGCCAACAGGAACGGCGACAAGTACGCCAAAACAGGCAGGCAAAACTCCCGTATTAGACAATTTTGGCACTGACCTGACCAAGGCGGCCGCCGAAGGGAAACTCGACCCGGTGGTTGGAAGAGAGCGTGAAATACAAAGAGTGACCGAAATACTTTGTCGGCGCAAGAAAAACAACCCTATCCTTATTGGAGAACCCGGTGTAGGCAAAAGCGCAATCGTTGAAGGTTTGGCACAAATGATTGTGAAGCATCACACATCGCCCGTTCTTTTCAACAAGCGCATAATCAACCTTGACATGGGGGCCATAGTTGCAGGGACAAAGTACCGTGGACAATTCGAGGAGCGCATACGTGCTTTAATAAAGGAAATAGAGCAAAATCCTGATGTCGTAATCTTCATCGACGAAATCCACACACTCATCGGAGCCGGTTCAACGCCAGGTTCGATGGACGCCGCCAATATGCTGAAACCGGCTCTGGCAAGGGGCACAATACAGTGCATTGGAGCTACGACACTTGACGAATACCGCAACTCAATAGAGAAAGACGGTGCGCTTGAACGCCGCTTCCAGAAGGTCATGATTGAGCCAACAACGGCGGAAGAGACCGTCACCATACTCAACAACATTAAGGAACGGTATGAATACCACCATCATGTGGCATACTCCGAAGATGCCATATTGGCGTGTGTCAAACTGACAGACAGGTATGTAACTGACAGGGCCTTTCCTGACAAAGCCATCGACGCACTTGACGAAGTGGGCGCACGGGTGCACCTTAAAAATGCACAAATGCCTCCGGAAATAAGCGAAAAGGAGAAGGAAATCAGTTATGTGAAGGAGAAGAAACAGGCTGCCGTAAGGAACCAGAACTTCGAGTTGGCTGCCAGCTACAGGGACAAGCAGACCGAATTGGAGGCAGAACTTGCCCAGTTGCAAGAGCAATGGAGCAACAACGAAATAGGCAACCGAGACACAATAACCGAAGCTGACGTTGCCGACGTGGTGTCGATGATTACCGGTGTGCCTGTACAGAGGATGGCGGAAGCCGAAGGCGTAAGACTGAAAAACATGGGCGAAGAACTCAAGAAATACGTTATCGCCCAAGACAACGCCATAGAGAAGATGGTAAAAGCCATACAACGTAACCGCGTAGGGCTGAAAGAGCCTAACCATCCCATCGGTGCATTCATGTTCCTTGGCCCTACCGGAGTGGGCAAGACGTACCTTGCCAAGAAGTTGGCAGAGTATATGTTCGGCAGCAGTGACGCCTTGATACGCATCGACATGAGCGAATACAGCGAGAGCTTCAACACCTCAAGGCTGATAGGAGCACCTCCGGGATATGTCGGCTACGAAGAAGGCGGGCAACTGACGGAGAGAGTTCGCCGCCACCCCTACTCCATCGTGCTGCTCGATGAAATAGAGAAAGCCCATGGCAACGTGTTCAATATGTTGCTGCAAGTGCTCGACGAAGGACGCCTGACAGACGGGAACGGTCGGCTGATAGACTTCCGGAACACCGTCATAATAATGACAAGTAACGCCGGAACACGCCAACTCAAGGAGTTCGGGCGTGGCGTAGGCTTCACCGCCGGCGGCAGTATGGGCCTCAGCCTGGACGAGAGCGACAAGGAATATGCACGCAGCATTATCCAGAAAAGCCTCAGCAAACAGTTCAGCCCGGAGTTCCTTAACCGATTGGACGAAATCATAACATTCGACCAACTTGACCTTGAGGCCATAAAGAAAATCATCGACATCGAGTTGAAAGGCTTGAACAAGCGCATAGAGGAACTTGGATACAAGCTGGAAATCACCGACAGGGCCAAGGAGTTTGTCGCAGTCAAGGGCTACGATGTACAGTTTGGTGCCCGTCCGTTAAAGCGAGCCATACAGAATTACATCGAAGACGGGGTTTGCGAAATGCTGCTCGCAGGCAAGCTGAACGCAGGAGACACCATCCACGTTGACAAAAACGAGGCAAAAGAAGAGCTGACTTTTAATAATTAATGATTAAGGGTTAAGAATTAAGAAAATATGCACTGGTTGTTTAAAAGCCCAAGGTAATTTTCTTAATTCTTAACCCTTAATCATTAATTTTCCTCCCTTAAAATCTTTATTACCTTACCGTTATGTGAAAGCATCCCTGCTTCACCTCATATTTCACATAACAACGTTTCTTTTCGCGCATATCACGCAGCACCTCACTGAGCACCCACTTCAAGGTGTCATTGCGCACGGCACGGCGTGGCCGGCCTTCAAAAGGACTGACGGTCTTGTACCTGTTATAACAAATGTCAAACGTCGTACCATAAAGATGGCATGAATTTTCGGTAGCATTGGGGTTGTATCCCCTTAATTTTTTCACATCAACACGCGAACGGAGCACGCTTGTCACTATTATCTGGTGCAACGGTATGCCCTTAATTTGCAAACTGTCATAATATGCACGGCCAATGTCGTTGAGCAACACCGCGGCGCGTGGCACAAGGTAAGGTATGCTGTTATGCAAAGGGTCTACGTGGAAATACGGACTCGCACCTACAAAAACAAGTTCTTTCTTGCGCTTTTCGGCATCACGACGGTCAGCCACTGGTTCAACACCGTGAGTGCTTGCCGCCAACAACTGCACGTCGTTGTTGTCAGGGAAGGTACGACTGAAGCCGGGCACACTGTTAATACGATGCTTCAACTGACGCCCCTTGTCATCAAAAAAGTAGGTCAAGGGAAACTCGGCCGATGCTCCTGAAGCCTGTTGCCATATCCTGAGACTGTCCGCCACAGGCTGTTCAACCGGTTGAGATACGACCTTTGATGTGTCAGCTACGGCAACAACATCTTTTTTCCCGTTTGCAACAGACGGGAAGAACAGGCGAACTAACGCCAAGACCAAGACGACGGCCGAAAAAGCGGCCAGATATTTATTTTTCGCCACATACCTGCGCAAAGCCCTATAAAGGGCCTTGAGCACTGCGACAAGGGTGTCTTTAAACATAACAAATTTTCCTCTCATTTGCCAGAGGCTTCAGCCTCGCTGCGGATAACCTCGATTATGCGTTCCGAGAGCCATGGACTTGGCTGTTGCCTATAGTCCTTGCATATCGCAATGGCAAAATTGTCCGCAAGGCATTCTTCTGGATTTATCACGTAATCGGTATTTTTCCCTACCAAATCATAAAAGTCGGTTGCACGTTCAAGTGGCACAATCACGGTCTTGCCATCACGCTTCACAGGATTAAAACTACCGTCAAGCGGTATAAGGCCTATCTTCATATAATCAAAGAACGAGCCGCCCGCGTAATCGCGCTCCGAATAAATCACCATCGTATAAGGGGCTTTCACGCCTTCGACGGTCAACATTGCGTAACTGTCGTAACGGTTAACGTCAGGGTTGGATATACGTCTGTCGGTAACGTCTTTAGAGAAACTTATCTCCTTCCCGAGAACGGTGAAGCCTATAACCGAATACATCGCTTTCCTGAACCCAGGGTTGTCGCGCGTCAAGACATGGAACGTCTCGTGCGCCACGAGCCATGCAAGCCTGTCAGTTGAAACCTTCTTCAAAACGCTTTCGCTGACACAAATGATGTTGCCGCGCGTGTATGCCCCTGCACCGCCTTCTTCCTCCATCGTCGTCTTAACCAAAGTGAACTCTTTTGGCAACGGCAGGCGAAGGCCCTTGGACGAAAGGCTGTCGTCAAAAATGCTGAAAGCCTTGAGCAAAGAGTCCTTATCGGCCTCAGTAAAATCGCGTGTACACTTCTTCAGGATACCCATGATTTCCGCACGAGTAGCACCCGGCTTCCCGACACGGGCTTCTATGTCAAACCGTCCCCAGTTGTCGGTGTTCTTGTCCGGGGTGGACAACATAGTGCTTGCCTCAACCGAATCAACAAAATGCAGGACAAATTTATTCATATCACCATCGGCCATTACCTGTATCGACCCGAAACCGAACAAGCAAGACATAGCCAAAGTTCTCAACTTAAACATTACTTTCATAGCCATTATTCAAGATAAAACAAATCTGAGGGCAAAGGTAAGCAAAAAACTCGACACTCGACGTAAAAGCCGGCAAGTTTTGCTTGCTAAAAATAAATGGCATCGCAACAGGCTCAACTTACGTGGGTATGGCAATAACAAAAACGCACTACCAAGAGCAACGGGAACAGTCCCTCGACAAAGGATAAACCTTTAGATGTGCCCCATTGCGTATATAACTGTAAACCAAAGACTTAACAACGGCATGACGAAACGTGGCAAAACGCTCGACAAAACATGGCTTCTTGAACGGCCAAAGGCCACATATTGCAAGACAAAACACCACAAAACGCAAAACATTAAAATTTAGCACGTCCCACATACAGCGCCAACAAACGATGCCATTGTTGCCACCCCCAACGCAACAAGCCCGACCATCGCGCTCAGACTGAAAAATTATACACATAAAAGAAAGGAAAAACAATGCATATTTAAAAAAAATCCGTAATTTTGCAAAACAATTCAAATAATAAAGAACATTGATAGAGAAGCACATCGTACTTGAAGACATCGACCCCGTAGTGCTATACGGGGCGGGAAACTCCTACCTACAAATCATAAAGGCATTATACCCTAAACTCAGGATTGTGGCCCGCGACAACGTCATACGTGTGCTCGGCGACGAGGAGCTGATGGCGGCCTTCGAGGAAAACATCGAGAAATTGAGGAGGCACGTGCTGAAATACAACTCAATCAATGAAGAAGACATAATTGACATAATAAAAGGACGAAAGACGAAAGACGACACGTCAAAGGACGTCGTGGTCTACAACATATCAGGAAAGCCTATTAAAAGCCGCAGCGAAAACCAACAAAGGCTCATCGACGCATACGAGAAAAACGATATGGTGTTCGCCGTTGGCCCTGCCGGCACGGGCAAGACATATCTTGGCATAGCCCTCGCCGTAAGGGCGCTGAAAGAGAAAACGGCGAAAAAAATAATACTGAGCCGTCCCGCGGTGGAGGCAGGAGAAAAGCTCGGGTTCCTGCCTGGTGACATGAAAGATAAGATTGACCCGTACCTGCAACCGCTATATGACGCCCTTGAGGATATGCTGCCGGCCGTAAAGCTGCAAGATATGCTTGAGAAAAACATCATACAGATAGCCCCGCTCGCATTCATGAGGGGGCGCACCCTGAACGACGCCGTGGTTATTCTCGACGAGGCGCAGAACACGACTACCGCCCAAATCAAGATGTTCCTGACGCGAATGGGATGGAACACAAAAATGATTATCACCGGCGACCTTACCCAGGTGGACTTGCCGCACGGTACGCAAAGCGGATTGAGATGTGCGATTGACATATTAAAAAATGTGGAAGGCATCTCTATCGTAAGGCTTGACGGAAAGGACATCGTAAGGCACAAGCTCGTCACACGCATAGTGCAGGCATTCGACCAAGCCGACCGTGAACAGGCAAAGGCCGCCACGGAAAGAAGCAAGGAGGCAAATTGACAACAATACCGCTGCAAGACGCGCAATGAAATACGGATTGCAGTAGGCATAAAATACAACGACAATGAAAGCATTAACGAGAACAGATTTCCATTTTGATGGACAAAAAAGTGTTTACCACGGAAAAGTACGCGACGTTTACAACATCAACGACGACATAATCGTCATGATTGCGACCGACAGGATTTCAGCATTCGACGTCATCCTGCCCAAGGGCATACCTTTCAAGGGACAGGTGCTGAACCAAATCGCGGCCAAGTTCCTCGACCAGACAAAGGACATCTGCCCCAACTGGAAACTCGCCACGCCAGACCCGATGGTTACGGTAGGACTGAAATGTGAAGGCTTCCGCGTCGAGATGATTATACGCTCAATCCTCACAGGCTCTGCTTGGCGTGAATACCAGAAAGGCTGCCGCGAGCTGTGCGGAGTGAAACTGCCCGACGGGATGAGGGAAAACCAGCGTTTCCCCGAACCAATCATCACCCCGACAACCAAGGCTGACGAAGGCCATGACATGAACATCTCCAAGGAGGAAATCATCGCGCAGGGCATCGTAAGCAAGGAAGACTACGAGGTTATGGAAGACTACACCCGCAAAATCTTCGCCCGCGGACAGGAGATTGCAGCCAAGCACGGTCTCATCCTCGTTGACACGAAATACGAGTTCGGCAAGCGCGACGGCAAGGTTTACCTCATCGACGAGGTGCACACGCCCGACAGCAGCCGCTATTTCTATGCCGACGGATACGAAGAAAAGTTCGAGAAAGGCGAGCCACAGCGCCAGCTCTCAAAGGAATTCGTGCGCCAATGGCTCATTGAGCACAACTTCATGAACGAGCCGGGACAAGTTATGCCGGAGATAACCGACGAATACGCAGAAAGCGTTAGCGAGCGTTACATTGAGCTGTTCGAGCACATTACGGGTGACAAGTTCGACAAAGCGACCGAGGAAGGCGACATCGCGGCGCGCATAGAGAAGAACGTTAAGGAATATCTTAAAACACTCTGACAATAATTAAATTTGAGAATTAAGAATTGAAAATTATAATTACCTTTGCTTTTTGAAATTGGCGTTACGCTGAAAAAGCAAGCCATAAAATTCAATTCTTAATTCTCAACTTTCAATTACGATATGGCCTACAAGCAGGAGACAATCACGCCATACGGCAATGGCATGGAAAAGAGCAAACAGGTGGAGACGATGTTTGACAACATCGCACATTCATACGACTTGCTCAACCACCGGCTGTCCTTCGGGATTGACATCCTTTGGAGAAAGACAGCCATAAGGCAACTGGCTCCATACAAGCCGTCGGCCATATTAGATATAGCCACAGGCACAGGCGACTTTGCCATAATGGCTGCAAAAAAATTGCGCCCTGACACGGTTGTAGGCATAGACATCTCTGAAGGAATGATGCTTATAGGCAAGGAAAAGGCAAAAAGGGAAGGCTTGGGAAACGTCATTTCCTTTAAAAAGGAAGACTGTGAACATCTATCTTTCCCTGATAACAGCTTTGATGCCATAACTACCGCCTTCGGCATAAGGAACTTCCAGAACCTTGACAAATGCCTGAAAGAGATGTGCAGAGTGCTGAAAAACGGAGGCAAATTAAGCATTCTGGAACTCAGCAGGCCATTGCGTTTCCCCATGAAACAGTTATTTTGGCTCTATTCGCACACCCTACTGCCGATTTACGGGAAACTTATTTCAAAAGACACAGAAGCATATACCTACCTCATATCGACCATTGAGTCTTTCCCACAAGGAGAAGAAATGGTCGTAATATTCAAGAAAGCCGGATTTTCGGGAGCAAAGTTCAAGCGTCTGACGTTTGGCATCTGTACTTGTTATTTCGCGATAAAATAAATTAAGCATCATGGATAAATACGGACTGATAGGCTATCCGCTGGGCCATTCGTTCTCAATAAGCTATTTCAACGAGAAATTCGAGAACGAGAACATCAACGCGGAATACATCAATTTCGAAATTCCAACAATCGACGAGCTGCCTGAAATCCTGGCTTCAAACCCTGAGCTGAAGGGACTGAACGTTACCATACCATACAAGGAAAAGGTTATCAGCTTCCTCGATTCCGTAAGCCCTGAGGCAAGAGCCATAGGGGCTGTCAACGTCATACGCATCGAGCACAAAGGAAAAGACGCTATCTTAAAGGGGTATAACAGTGACGTCATCGGATTTACGAAAAGCATCGAACCGCTGCTCGAGCGTTTCCACAAGAAAGCATTGATACTCGGCACGGGCGGAGCGTCGAAAGCCATAAACTACGGACTTAAGTCCTTAGGGCTTGAAACGGTATTCGTAAGCAGGTATGAACGCCCAGGAACAATACAATATGAAAAAATAACACCGGACGTAATAAACGAATATAATGTTATAGTTAACTGCACTCCATGCGGAATGTATCCCCATATAGACGAATGCCCGCTGCTTCCATACGAGGCAATGAACAGCAAAACGTTGTTATATGACCTGCTCTACAACCCAGACCAAACCCTGTTCATGAAGAGAGGTGCCGAACACGGGGCTACAGTAAAGAACGGCCTGGAGATGCTTTTGCTGCAAGCGTTCGCAAGTTGGGAGTTCTGGAACGAGGGGAAATAACGTAAGAAACAAAGACTGTACAAAGGTTCACGATATTAAACATCTGCAACCCAAGCCGTAATACATAAAGACATAAAAACATGAATTCAAGCAACCGCTATATGATGCGCGGCGTATCTGCCGCTAAAGAGGACGTACACAACGCCATAAAGAATATAGACAAAGGCATATTTCCACAGGCTTTCTGCAAGATTATACCTGACATTCTCGGCGGAGACCCTGAATATTGCAACATCATGCACGCCGACGGAGCCGGCACAAAGTCGTCATTGGCATACACATACTGGAAAGAGACGGGCGACCTGAGTGTCTGGAAAGGCATAGCACAAGACGCCTTAATCATGAATACGGACGACTTGCTCTGCGTAGGAGCCGTTGACAACATCTTGGTTTCAAGTACAATTGGCAGAAACAAGATGCTTGTGCCTGGCGAAGTAATATCCGCCATCATCAACGGCACTGACGAATTATTGGCCAATATGCACGAAATGGGCATCGGAATTTATGCGACTGGAGGCGAGACTGCCGACGTTGGTGACCTTGTTAGGACTATAATCGTTGACTCTACCGTGACTTGCAGGATGAAAAGGAGTGACGTAATCAACAACGCCAACATACGTCCCGGCGACGTAATCGTAGGCCTTGCCTCGTTCGGGCAAGCCACATACGAAGACCGTTACAACGGAGGTATGGGCAGCAACGGACTTACCAGCGCACGCCACGACGTCTTCTCGAAGTACATAGCACGGAAATATCCCGAGAGTTACGACCACGCCGTGCCTGAAGAACTTGTCTACAGCGGCAGCTATGAACTGACGGACACCATTCCTGACGTACCTGTCAACGTGGGCCAGTTAGTGCTCTCGCCGACACGCACATACGCTCCGGTAATAAAGAAGATGCTCGACGAGCTGAGGCCGGAAATCCACGGAATGGTGCATTGCACGGGCGGAGCACAGACAAAGGTGCTGCACTTCGTCGGCGACAACTGCCGCGTGGTAAAAGACAATATGTTCCCCGTTCCTCCGTTGTTCAAGCTCATCAAGGAACAAAGCGGCACTGACTGGCAAGAAATGTACAAGGTGTTCAACATGGGACACCGTATGGAAATCTACGTTAGTCCCGAAACGGCCGACAAAGTAATAGCCATCAGCAAGAGCTTCAACATTGACGCACAAGTAATCGGCCATATCGAGGAAGGACAAAAGAGCCTTACTATCAAGTCGGAGTTTGGGGAATTTAATTATTAATCTTATTTCTATGGGTTAAAAGTTATGTAGCTAAGAAGTCAATACCGTACTTTAAAGACATTCACTCATGCCATATATGGCGCAAACGACAATGCATTTGTCTTAACTCCTTGACTACATAACTTCTTAACTACATTTATATAACAAACAGTACAATGCCTGACAACAACAGCATATTAGAGAAACTTGAAGGACTTGAGAGCCGTTACGAGGAGGTGGCAACGCTAATCACCGACCCTGCCGTCATTTCCGACCAGGAAAGATACGTGCGACTGACACGCGAATACAAAGACCTCGACGACATAATGAAAGCCCGCAAGAAATACATTGCGTGCCTTAACTCCATCAAAGAAGCCAAGGACATTCTCGCAAACGAGAGCGACCCAGACCTGAAAGAGATGGCTCGCGAGGAGCTACAGGCTAACGAGGAGCTGCAACCTAAGATTGAAGAGGAAATCAAGATGGCCCTTGTGCCGAAAGACCCGGAGGACGCCAAGAACGTGCAAATGGAGATACGAGCCGGTACGGGAGGAGACGAGGCCGCACTGTTCGCCGGCGACTTGTTCCAGATGTACAAGAAATTCTGCGACAGCATGGGCTGGACGCTGTCGGTGACGAGCGTGAGCGAAGGTGCGGTTGGAGGCTACAAGGAGATTGATTTTGCCGTGAGTGGCGACAACGTTTATGGCACGCTGAAATACGAGTCGGGCGTGCACCGAGTGCAGCGCGTGCCGGCCACCGAAACGCAAGGCCGTATGCACACCAGCGCGGCGACCGTAGCCGTACTGCCAGAGGCTGACAAGTTCGAGGTGAACATCAACGAGGGCGACATCAAGTGGGACACGTTCCGCAGTTCGGGTGCCGGCGGACAGAACGTCAATAAAGTGGAGTCCGGCGTGCGTCTGCGCTATCCGTGGAAGAACCCGAACACTGGCGAGGTGGAGGAAATACTCATTGAATGTACCGAAACACGCGACCAGCCCAAGAACAAGGAGCGTGCCCTGTCTCGTCTCCGTACTTTCATCTATGACCGCGAACACCAAAAGTATATCGACGACATAGCCAGCCGCCGCAAGACGCTCGTCTCGACAGGCGACCGCAGTGCAAAAATCCGCACGTACAACTTCCAGCAAGGCCGCGTGACCGACCATCGCATAGGCTACACAACGCACGACCTGCAGGGCTTCCTCAGCGGCAACATCAAGGACATGATTGACGCCTTGACCGTAGCCGAGAACGCCGAAAGGATGAAAGAAGCGGAACTTTAATTTTTACTGGGAGTTAAGGAGGTATGGAGTAACGGAGTCAAGGAGTTAAGACAAATGCAAATCTTATTGCCAACAAGGTAGTATTAAAGCAATGCAGGTATTGCCTTAACTCCTTAACTACATAACTTCTTAACTCCCATAACCAAATAAAACGAATATGACCAGACAACAGCTTATCGAACAGATTTTCGCGAAGAAAACATTTCTTTGCGTAGGACTTGACACTGACATCAAGAAAATACCTGAGCACTTGCTCAACAGTGACGACCCGATTTTCGATTTCAACAAGGCCATCATTGACGCCACCGCCGACTACTGCGTGGCTTACAAGCCCAACCTCGCCTTCTACGAGTGTATGGGTACGAAGGGCATTGCCTCGTTTGAACGCACGGTGAGCTACTTGAAGGAGAAATATCCCAACCATTTCATCATAGCCGATGCAAAGCGCGGTGACATTGGCAACACGTCGGCAATGTACGCACGCACGTTCTTCGAGGAGTACGACCTCGACGCACTCACCGTTGCGCCATATATGGGCGAAGACAGCGTTACCCCATTCCTCGGCTACGACGGCAAGTGGGTCATCCTCTTGGCACTGACGAGCAACAAAGGCTCGCACGACTTCCAGCTGACCGAGGACGAAAACGGCGAACGCCTCTTCGAGAAGGTCATCCGCAAGTCGCAAGCCTGGGCTGGTGACGACCGCATGATGTACGTCGTAGGGGCAACCCAAGGCGAGATGTTCAAGGATATACGTGCCATAGCACCAACCCACTTCCTTCTCGTCCCAGGCGTAGGAGCACAGGGCGGCAGCCTTCAAGAGGTATGCAAGTATGGCATGACACCAGACTGCGGACTAATCGTCAACAGCAGCCGCGGCATAATATACGCGTCGAACGGCAAAGACTTTGCCGAAGTTGCTGCAGCAAAGGCTCAAGAATTACAAGCCGAAATGGCCGCAGAACTTGACAAAATCCAACATTAACGGCAACATTCCACACACCGAACGCACACGCCCGCAAGGCTGCTAATCCAGCTTTGCGGGCGTTTTTCCGTTATATAAGACGAAAGAATGAAGAAATAAATAACCCATACAGGCCAAGCAATTAAAATCCACCGCGTAACTCGTTCATTTTCAATACATTGCCAAGAGGGCGTGTTTTGCATTGCAAAACACGCCCTCTTGCATTCCCACTCGTGCCCTTTTGCAAAGCGAAAAGGCACGTTTTACAAATACCATACAATCAAACACGCTTATCACCCAAGAACAAAATAATACTCAAAATAAAGACATTTAATGAGTTTTATTTTGCAATACGCCTGATTTGCACTATCTTTGCAATGTTCCCCTTGCAGAAGCCGCGTAAGTGGCGGAGCGAGGGAACTATATATAGGAAAGGCGTTTATCTGACGCTTTGTGCTTGACACTCTGAAATCTCGCACGTTTCAACCTTGTCAATGACAAAGCGACGGTAGATGCCCTATGTGGGTATGTACAGCCCTTATTGTGCGCATTCACTTTTGGCGGATGTGCTGATTAAGGTGTCATACATATCGGCGTGGGCTTCTGCGTTGCTCGTTTCGACAAGGTGGGCAATGCGAGAGCCTCAGAGTGTGGGACGGGTAACGGATGAGAACTCCCACGCTTTTTCGTATATAGCCGTTAACTATCGACATTTTCGTTCGGGTTGGGATGTTTCCGAATTGTTAGTAACACGTTAAAACATAAAACATAAAACACAATGAAACAATGTTTATTATTCTTGCTTTCATTACTTTGCATTACCACTGCGTGCAGTAATGATGACAACAACGGCTACGGCGATAGTAGTGCGGCTCGTTCAATCCATGTTAAAAATGCAGGTACGCTCCCAGACCTTATCAGTGAATACGAAATGTATAAAATTACTGACCTTAAAGTATCTGGCGTCTTGAACGGAACTGATATTATAATCTTACGCAAAATGGCAGGATGCGATGAACAAGGAAAGCAAACAGGAGGCATTCTCGCAAATCTTGATATGTCAGATACAAAAATTGTTCCTGGCGGAGAATCTTATTACGGAAGATACCAAACAGATTATGACATTATAAACAGATATATGTTCTACGAATGCGCATCGCTAAAGTCCATAATCTTACCAAATAGCGTAACTACAATCAAGTCAGTTGCATTTGCAGATTGCGATAATCTTAAATCTGTA
The DNA here is from genome assembly GCA_944319815.1 of uncultured Prevotella sp. Lineage (GTDB taxonomy): Bacteria > Bacteroidota > Bacteroidia > Bacteroidales > Bacteroidaceae > Prevotella. The sequence goes on from CALUEX010000048.1 coordinate 170,325, forward strand.
ACATTACCCTCAAACATACATAAACTTGCAGTGCTTTTTAATACTGACTATAATGACTATGAAAATTACCCGTTAATTTACATATTTTCATCCACGCCACCTGAACTATCAGACTATGCACCAAATCAAAGCGGAATTCTGTATGTTCCCAAAGGTTGCCGCAAAAAATACATCAATAGCGATTGGGGCGATATTTTCGAAATAATATTGGAAGAAGGAGAGACCATTGACGACATATCTGAAAACGAAGAAGACTCTGAAAACGAAGAAGACGACCACGGTCTTTCACCCGAAGTTGAAAGCTCCTACCGTACCTCTATTTCGGGAAGTTACTTCGGCAGTACGGGCGGCAACTGGCAGCTGGAAAACAAAATCTATTTCTACAATGACACGATAGACGGCAAGACGGTAGCTGAAAAGACGGACTCCGTCGTGAATGTAATAGGCCGTTTCAGCACAGACTCAACCTTCACTATCAGCAATGTGCCCGGCCGTGTGCTCGCAAAGGAGTTCCCCGATGAGTACAGCGACATGAAGAAGGCCATCGAGGACGGTCCGGCGCAGATAATCAATGGTTGGTATATCATAAACAACGTTGCCGAGGACGGTGCTGCATTGATTGTGGCCGGCGAGGTTACCTTCCCGTCGCTGACATACGGCGGCACGACCCATAACGACATTCGCATCGAGTTCTTGCAGTCACTGGCGGCATTTGGCTACATCAGCGGGCGTAAGGCTGTTGAACTCCAGATGTATGTAGGTTCGGTTTATGAGGGCGAAAACAAGCTGTTCGAAATCTACGACGGCCAGTCTTATGGCATTGAGCAAGCCAAGGCGCAGCTCTTGGTTAGGGTTGTTAGATAAATTCAAACGAGAATCCAATGGCACAACATACATACGTTGAGAGGCCTTGCCCATCTTGGGCAAGGCCTCTCAACGTATTGTCAGCATTCAAAGTTAGAATGGCAGGTCGTCTTCGCTTTCGCTTTCAGACTGCGGAGGGAACGGAGCGGCCTCTTGGGCGGGTGCTGCGGGAGCAGCCGGCTGTGCCGACGGAGCGGGTGCGGGCTGGTCGAACGGCATGGGCTGAACGGGAGCCTGAGCTGCAGCGTTAGGGTCAATGCGCTCAACCTTCCATGCACGGATGGAGTTGAACCAACGGCCTTGGTACTCGTGTGCGTCGATGTCGAAACTTACGCGAAGCTCCTCACCTATTTGTATGTTGAACAGCTGGATTTTGTCAGCACCGAACACATTGAAACAGCAACGACGAGGATACTGTTCGTGAGTTTCTATGACGTAATCCTGAGACTTCCACTGCGTGCCAGTCCTTGCCGAAACTCCTTCCCTTGCAGGGACGACTGCTATGATTTTACCTTCTATTTCCATAAAACGTTTGTTAGTGTTATTAATTTTTTTGATTGCGAAATTAGTAAAATACTCGTGAATAAAGAAATTTTTGCACATTTTTTTTGTTTTGCCGTTTGCTTTTTCGTATTTTTGTATCCTGTTTGGACTGGAGGCAAGCCGCCAAACTTATGTGTGTGGCAAAGCCGTAAACTAACAGGCCTTATGCCAAGTGCAAACGAGCTATATGGCTAATACCCTAACATGATTGCCATTGCACTTGCCAACCAATTTAAAGAAAGACATAACATAAAATAGTGATATGAGACTTACAATATCAAGCACATCGTTGGCAAATCGCCTTTCGGCTTTGTCAAAGGTTTTCAGCAGCAAGAACACTATGCCCATTCTGGGATGTTACTTGTTTGAAGTAAAAAACAATCTGCTGACCATAACAGCTTCAGACAGCGAGAATGTAATGACTACGCAAGTACCCCTTGACGAAGCTGACAGTGAAGGTGTATTCGCCATAAACAACCGTACTATTCTCGATGCAGTGAAAGAGCTGCCCGAACAGCCCCTGACGTTGGACGTCGATATGTCGTCGTTCGCCGTGAAAGTAATTTACCAGAACGGTATGTATAACTTCACGGCTCAAGACGGAGCTGAATTTCCGCGTCTGCAACCACTGCAAGACGATGCCGCCACAATCATAATCGACTCAAAGACATTGCTGAACGACATAACCCACTCTATCTTCGCCACTGCCAACGAGGAGTTAAGGCCTGTAATGAACGGCATCTATTTCGACCTGAACCAAAACGGGCTCGCTATAGTAGCAAGCGACGGGCACGAGTTGGTGCGCACGACCAACAAGAGCATAACCGCCGAGACCCCAATGTCGTTCATAATGCCAAAGAAGCCTGCAAACCTGCTGAAAAGCGTGTTGACGAAAAGCGAAGACGAAGTAATAATAAGGTTTAACGGACGTAACGCAAGTATATCATATCCCGACGGGTCGTTGACTTGCCGACTGATAGAAGGACGCTACCCGAACTACAACTCGGTAATCCCGCAGGACAATCCTTACCAGCTGACCATAGACCGCATGGTGCTTATCGGCGTCATCCGCCGCGTATTGCCTTTCGCAAGCAGCATCCAGCAAGTACGCCTACACATAGAAATGGGCAAGGCTGTCATTTCATCTGAAGACATTGACTTCTACACAAGCGCAAAAGAGGAAATAACCTGCGACTATACAGGTATACCCATGGACATAGGTTTCAAGGGCACATCACTTATGGAAATACTGAACAACCTCGACTGTGAAGAGGTGACACTGAAACTTGCCGACCCTAGCCGTCCGTGCCTCATCCTGCCGACACAGCAGCCTGAAAACGAAGAGGTGCTGATGCTCATAATGCCAATGTTGCTGAATGACTGATTGTTGCATTAGACTTTACGGTTATTGTGGAATGAGGTCGTAAGGCCTTCGTATTGTAAACCTACATGAACATGACCCCAAAATCCTATAACCGTAAAGCCAAACAACCGCATAACCACATATTAAACAATGAAACTCAACTTGACTAAGCCCCTGATTGTCTTCGACCTCGAGACAACGGGGCTTGACCTTGTAAAGGACAGAATCATACAAATATCATACATCAAGGTTTACCCGGACGACAGGGAAGAAAGAAAAAACATATTTATAAATCCCGAAAGGCCAATTCCTGCCGACGTGGCACAACTTACAGGCATAAGTGATGCAGACGTCAAGGATGCGCCTACGTTCAAGAGCATTGCCACCGAACTGGAAAACAAGTTCAAGGGATGCGACTTTGCCGGCTTCAACTCAAACCACTTCGACGTGCCTATGCTCGCCGAGGAATTTTTACGTGCAGGCATCGACTTCGATTTCTCAAAATGCAGACTTATCGACGTCCAGACCATCTTCCATAAGATGGAACGCCGCAATCTTGCAGCTGCATATAAGTTCTATTGTGGGCGAAAGATGGAAGAGGACTTCACGGCACATAAAGCTGACCAAGACACCGAAGCTACATACCGTGTACTGCAGGGCGAGCTGGATATGTATGCCCCCGGGAAACAGGAAGAACCGGAACGACAGCTAAACAACGACATGGACGAGCTGGCCGAGTTCTCAAAGATGAACAACAATGTAGACTTTGCCGGACGCATTATCTGGAAAGAGATGAAAGACAAGGACGGCAACACGCTGACTGACGCAGCGGGAAAGCCACGAATGTATGAAGTGTTCAACTTCGGCAAATACAAGGGTTGGGGCGTTGCCGACGTGCTGCATCGCGACCCGGGATATTACAGCTGGATGTTGAGCAGTGACTTTACGTATAACACAAAGCAGGTGCTCACAAGAATACGCTTAAGGGAGTTCAACAAGAACTAAAAAGTCCAAGAGTTAAGACCATATCCTTATTAAACGACCATCATTGAAAAGGATATGTTCTTAGCTCTTAATCATTAAAAACATAAACAAAAACGCCATGTTGAAAGGTAAGAAAATCGTTCTCGGAATAACAGGAAGCATCGCCGCATATAAGGCGTGCCTAATTATACGCGGACTGATAAAGCAGGGCGCGGAAGTGCAAACCGTGATAACCCCGGCCGGAAAAGAGTTCATCACGCCCATCACCCTGTCAGCATTAACACACAAGCCTGTGATTAGCGAGTTCTTCTCGCAACGTGACGGTACGTGGAATTCACACGTTGACTTAGGGCTTTGGGCTGACGCTATGCTTATAGCCCCATGCACGGCAAGCACTATAGGGAAAATGGCCAATGGCATAGCCGACAATATGCTCATCACGACTTACCTCTCAATGAAAGCGCCTGTATTCATTGCCCCTGCAATGGACCTTGATATGTATGCTCACCCTTCAACTCAGCAGAACCTTGACAGGCTACGGTCTTACGGGAACATCATAATAGAGCCGCAAAGCGGTTTTCTTGCCAGTGGGCTGGAAGGGAAAGGACGCATGGAAGAACCTGACGAGATAGTCAAGACACTCGACAGATTTTTCTACGAAAAGAAAAACGAACTTCAGGGAAAAAAGATAATGATAACCGCAGGGCCCACATACGAAAAGATTGACCCTGTAAGGTTTATCGGCAACTATTCAAGCGGTAAAATGGGTTATGCCTTAGCCGAAGAATGCGCAAAGCGCGGAGCTGAAGTAACACTGATTAGCGGCCCTGTAAGCATTGATTGCCAGGAAAAGATACATCGCATAAACGTGGAAAGTTGCCAAGAAATGTATAATGCATCAATAGAGGCCTTCCCGTATTGTGACGCGGCCATACTTTGTGCCGCAGTGGCAGATTTCAAGCCAGAAACAGCTGCAAGCAAAAAAATAAAGCGCGGAAAAGACGACCTCATAATACGTCTAAGTCCAACGCACGACATCGCAGCCGAACTCGGCAGAAGAAAAAACTGGCAACAGGTTTTAATCGGGTTTGCCTTGGAGACCGACAATGAAGATGCGAACGCAAAAGGGAAATTAGAAAAAAAGCATTTTGATTTCATCGTGCTCAACTCAACACGCAACGAGGGAACTACATTCAGGACTGACGACAACCAAATAAAAATAATATCAAAATCGGCTGTCAAAGAATACGAAAAGAAAAGCAAGCATGAAGTAGCGTGCGACATAATCGACGAAATGTCCGTCTTAATCCACCAAAACAACTAAAACCAACAACCCTATGCAAACAGGAAAATTGAGACTCGCATTATCATTTTTGTGCCTGTTAGCCATATTCACGAAGTCCTACGCACAAGAACTTTCGGCGAAAGTCACCATAAACCACAACCAAATACAAGGAACAGACGCAAGCGTTTTCGACAACTTACAGGAAACGCTTGAACAATTCATCAACGATAAACAATGGACTTCGCTGCAATTCCAAAAGAACGAAAGAATTGTCTGCAATTTCAACATTACCGTAACAAAATATGACCAATCTTCAAACCTATTTACGTGTACGGCCTTGATACAAGCCAACAGGCCCGTATACAACTCGGCTTACACGTCCATCTTATACAACAACCAAGACGGGGACTTCAACTTTGAATTTGCCCAATTCGACCAGTTGACCTTCAACGAAGAAATGGTAGACAATCAACTTACGGCACTAATAGCCTATTACGCCTACCTAATAATCGGGCTTGACCTTGACAGTTTTTCCCCCATGGGCGGAGAAGACGTCCTGCAACGATGCATGAACCTTGTAAATAACGCCCAAAACCTGAACTTCACCGGATGGAAAGCATTTGAGAACGACCGCAACAGGTTCGCTATCATAAACGACTATCTAGACGGGGCAATGCAGCCTTTCAGACAACTACAATACGACTATTACCGCACTGGGCTTGACGAAATGGCCAACAATGCCGACCGTGGACGCACAAACATATCTACAGCATTAGAGACCCACCTGAAAAAGGTACACGAAGACAAACCGCTCAGTATGCTGCCACAAATATGGACGGACTACAAGAAGGACGAACTCAGTAACATATATAAAGGTAAAGGTACACAAAAAGAGAAAGAAGCCATTTACGAGATATTGTTCTCAATAAATGCGTCACAAAGCAACTATTGGGACAAGATAAAAGAATAAACAACAACCGTTGAAAAAATGCTGAAACAACTATACATCAACAACTTCACGCTGATAGACACTCTTGACATACAGCTTAACCCAGGTTTTTCCGTAATAACAGGCGAAACAGGCGCAGGCAAAAGCATCATACTCGGTGCTATCAATTTACTGCTCGGACAACGCGCTGACACAAAGTGCATAAAACACGACACACATAAATGCATCATAGAAGCGCACTTCGACATCAGCCGCTATGGTATGGAAAACTTTTTCAACGACAATGGTATCGACTATGATGCTGACGACTGCATACTTAGGCGAGAAATTAGCCCCACAGGAAAAAGCCGGGCTTTCATCAACGACACTCCTGTTACACTGTTAACAATGCGGACTCTTGGAAGCCAACTGATAGATATACACAGCCAACACCAAAACCTATTACTGAATGAAGAAAACTTCCAGCTTAACGTAATAGACATTATTGCTGAAGACAAACCGCTGTTGATTAAATACAAAGAACACTTTTCAGAATTGAAGGCAGTGAGGAGAGAAATTCAGAAAATGCGCGACGAAGCTGAAGAAAACAAGAAGAATGAAGACTTCATGCGGTTTCAATTAAAAGAGCTAATGGATGCTGGGCTTCAACCGGAAATGCAAGAAGAGCTTGAACACGAAAGCGATATGCTCAGTCATGTCGAAGAAATAAAAACCGCCCTCTACAGTGTAGAAAACATATTAGAGAATGGCAACAACTCAAATGACGGTGATGACGGTGTGACCAACAGGCTTAAAGAAGCAGTGCGCTCATTAGAAAACATCGTTGACATATTTCCTGAGACAAAGTCGCTAGCCGAGCGCATGGAAAGTTGCTACATCGAGCTGAAAGACATCTTGCAAGAAATAAGCACGGAAGCAGCTAATATTGATTTCGACCCCAAACGCCTTGAACAGGTAAATTCAATGCTTGACAAAATCTACTCACTCGAGCACAAGCACAACGTAACGACAATAAACGAGTTGCTTATTTTACAAAAGGATTTGGAAACAAAACTCAACAATATAGATAATAGTGACGAAGAAATATCCAAATTACTCAAGAAAGAACAGGTATTATCCGACGAATGTGAACGTTTAGCGGACGAGCTGACGGCTATACGAACAAAGTCAGCTAAAAAGATTGAGAAAGAAATGCCCGAAAGGCTAATTGCATTAGGCATACCCAAAGTGCGTTTTGCAGTCAATATTGAAAACAAGGAGCTAGGCAACGACGGACACGACAGGGTATCGTTCATGTTCAGTGCAAATACCAGCACTCCTATGCAGCCCGTAGCACAGGTCGCTTCAGGAGGTGAAATAGCGCGAGTCATGCTTTCGCTCAAAGCAATGATAAGTGGTGCCGTAAAACTGCCTACAATCATATTCGATGAAATAGACACTGGCGTAAGCGGTAAGATTGCAGAAAAAATGGCAGACATAATGCAGGCTATGGCTCATTCTGAACGACAGGTCATAAGCATTACGCACTTACCACAAATTGCAGCCAAAGGTTCAACCCACTACAAAGTATATAAAGAAGAAAGTAGCAGTGGCACAATAAGTAGTATGCGACAACTGTCAAATGACGAACGCATCAAAGAAATAGCCCAGATGCTAAGTGGCTCAAAAATAACCGAAGCTGCCATAAGCAATGCAAAAGAATTACTGAAAGTGGAATAAAAAACCACCACAACGCAAGAAAAAACACTGTAAACGAATATAAATAATTGAAAATGAAACACATAACAACAATAATTGCAACAATAATCATCAGCTGCCTGCATTGCTTTGCCCAATCTGACGCTGTAAAAGAAGCCGCTAAGTCAGTATTCAAATTGACCACATACAATGCTGACGGCACAGTATTGAGCGAAAGCAACGGCGTTTTTACTTCACAGGACGGCACGGCTATAAGTTCACTAAAACCATTCATAGGAGCAGCAAAAGCCATCATAACCGATACAAAAGGGAAACAGGCAGAGGTCACAAGAATGCTCGGAGCCAACGAACTTTACGATATAGCAAAATTCAAGGTGGATAGAGAAAAGACCACGCCCATCACCTTTTCCACGGTTCCCTCGAAAAACGGCGATGCAGTATGGCTCATAACATACGATGACAAAGGAACTGCGCAACCAATCGGAGCTACCGTAAAAAGCGTGGAAACATTCATGGATAAATATTCATATTACATCATCATGGCGCAAGCTCCAGACAAATCGGAAGCCTGTCCGTTCGTGAATGACAACGGACAGATAATCGGCCTGATGAAACGTTCAAACTCGTCATTAGACATTCATGCCGTGGATGCAAACTTTGCAATGAGCCTTGCAACAACGGGGTTGTCACTTAATGACCCCGTGCTACGCCAAATTGGCATTGCGCCAGCACTGCCCAATGATAAAGACCAGGCACTCCTGACGCTTATTATGGCCGAACAAGGCAACGACTCCACTAAACTTACCGCCATCGTGAACGACTTTTTGGCAAAATACCCAGACCTTACTGACGGATATACAGCCAAAGCTCGTATGCAAGTAAACAAAAATGACTTTAAAGGTGCAAACGAGACGATGGAGGAAGCCATAAAAAGAGCCAGCAGTAAGGATATGGCCCATGCCGAATACGGAAGACTTATATACAACAACTTGGTTAACAACGCCAACCAAAATATTCCAGAATGGACGCTTGACAAAGCTGAAGAAGAAACGGACAAGGCCTTTGCCATAAATCCATTGCCTACATACAAGCACCAAAAGGCCCAGATAACGTTTGCCAAAGGAAAATACCAAGAGGCCTACGATGTTTTCACAGAACTGTTAAACTCACAAATGAGAAATCCTGAATTATTCTATGAAGCATCCCAATGCAAAGTCATGTTAAAAGCTCCTGAAAGCGAAATAATTGCATTGCTTGACAGTGCGATAAACAATACCGACAGTTTGCGGATGAATGAAGCCGCACCTTACTTCCTCGCACGTGCCGAAGCATACAACGCTTTAGACAGTTTCCGCTTGGCTGTATTCGACTACACCCGTTATGAAATACTTGTAGGACATCCGCTTGAAGCACAATTTTATTATATCCGAAGCAAAACCGAGATAAAAGCCAAGTTATACAAACAAGCCTTGGGCGATATGGCTGCCGCCATCATCCGTGCACCACAAGAACCAACTTATTATGCCGAAATGGCATCATTACAGTTAAGGGTCAATCTGCATGACGATGCGATAAAGACAGCCCAACGATGCATAGAACTGGCTCCAGAATATTCAGATGGTTATCTGATACTTGGATTGGCCCAAATAAGTAAGGGTGACAAGAATACCGGCATGGCCAACCTTGATAAAGCAAAACAGCTTGGCAATCCGCAAGCCCAGCCACTGATTGACAAATACTCTAAATAAAATAAAGGCATACAAGGATTAAGAAGATTTACTTTAAAATCTCCTTAATCCTTAAATATTAAAGTTCTTAAATTCCACTTTCCTCGTCACGAAGGTGCGGCAATGATATATGGAACTTAACCGCCATTAGGCGAACAACAACAACAATAGTGAAACTGATTATTGCCGTCATTTCCACCCCCAGTCCCAATTCCTGGCAAACATAGTATGCCAATCCACCGAACATACACGCTATGGCATAAATTTCTTTACGGAAAATCAATGGCACCTCGTTAATCAGGACATCACGTATCACACCGCCTGCAGCTCCTGTTATACAACCCATAATTATGGCCACCCAGAAAGGGAAACCTTCATATAAGGTTTTTTGCAATCCAGCCACAGTGAACAATGCTAAGCCAAGCGTATCAAACAAGAACCACGTGTTCGTAAACTTAACTATTGCTTTCTTGAATACGATAACTGTCAACAAGGCTACAGCCGTACATACCATATACACAGAATTTGTCATCCAGAAAGGTATGACACCAAGCATGACATCCCTTATTGTGCCACCTCCGATAGCTGTAGCAAGGCCTACAACATACCCACCAAACCAGTCGAACTTCTTTGACGCAGCCCAGCGTATGCCAGATATTGCAAAAGCAAACGTGCCAAGAAATTCGATTACAAGCTGCACTGTCTCCATCAGCTTACCACGTTGACAGGTGAACCACTGAAAAATGCCTTAACATTTGCCGCAGCCACTGCCATCAAACGTCGGCGAGCCGCTAACGTAGCCCATGCTATGTGCGGAGTTATATAAGCATTTGGCGCCTTGAACAACGGGTTGTCAGCTCTTGGAGGCTCTTCACGCATTACGTCCGCAGCATACCCACCAAGCTGTCCTGACTCAAGGGCTTCAGCCACGTCTTCTTCATTGACAAGCCTGCCACGCCCCGTGTTTATAAGCAACGCTCCAGGCTTCATGCGGCTGATGGTAGTTTTATTCATCATTTCAGTTGTCTTGTCAGTCAACGGACAATGGAGAGTCAGTATATCGCTGATTCCTAAAAGGCCGCTGAAAGTGGTCTTCTGTATCCCCGACGGCAAATCAGCTGAGTTTTTACTTGTACAAGCAAAAACGTCCATACCAAAATCACGGGCTATACACGCCACTTTATAACCTATATTACCCAATCCCACTATTCCTAAAGTATGGCCAGCCAGCTCATCGAGATGCGTATCCCAATAACAAAAATCAACCGAGGCACTCCATTTTCCCTCACGGTTTTCCCTGGCATAGTGCGCCACACGGTTAGTCATATTCAATATATGGGCAAAAGTCATCTGCACCACGCTGTTTGTACTATACGCAGGCACATTGGTTACGACGATGCCACGCTTACGCGCAGCCTCAACATCCACAACATTATATCCCGTAGCCAGCACCCCAACATATTTCAGGTTACTTAAAGCGTCCATCACCTCTTCCGTTATAACCACCTTGTTGGTCAATATGGCATCGGCATTTTTCGCCCTCTCCACCACGTCACCGGCATTGGTACGGTCATACACCGTTACCTCACCACATTCTTCAAGCGCTTCCCACGACAAGTCGCCGGGGTTTACGCTATATCCATCCAATACAACAATCTTCATATCCATTTATTTCATTTATAACTAATAAGCTGAAAATATTTAAGCCATGAACCTATCTCATTTTTCCCTAAACCGTTCTCCCCAACAAGCAAGCATACGTTGATACATCCGTTCCTCTGTAGGAGAATGCTGCGCGTGCCATAACCGCTCGCCCTGCAAGGCGTCAGGCAAATACTGCTGCACGACAAAGTTTCCGGGGTAATCATGAGCGTATTTATACCCATCATGATAACCAAGTTCTGCCATTAGCTTGGTCGGCGCGTTGCGTAAGTGCAGCGGTACAGGCTGGTTACCCGTCTTCTTTACCAAGCTCAATGCCTCTGCAATACCATTATAAGCCGAATTGCTCTTGGCGCTGGTCGCCAAATACACCGTAGCTTCAGCCAAAGGTATACGCCCCTCGGGCCATCCTATCTTATTAACTGCATCAAAAGCTGCATTGGCGAGCAGCAAGGCATTAGGATTAGCCAACCCTATGTCCTCGGAAGCGCTTATCACCAGCCTACGGGCTATGAACTTCGGGTCTTCGCCCCCCTCAATCATTCTCGCCAGCCAATACAAGGCTGCGTCAGGGTCAGACCCTCGGATACTCTTGATGAACGCCGACACTATGTCATAATGCATCTCTCCGTCCTTGTCATAAGCCAACGGATTTTGTTGTAGGCATTCTTCCACCAAATTGTCGGTTATCTCTATCGTACCGCCTTTAGCTGCACCGACGACCAATTCCAATGTATTCAGCAATTTACGTGCATCGCCCCCACTGTACCTCAACAATGCCCCGGTCTCTTTCAGTCGTATGTCAAGTTTTTTAAGCTCCGTGTCTTCTGTCACGGCACGATGCAGCAATCCCAATAAGTCATCTTTGTCGAGTGGCTTCAGTACATATAGCTGGCAACGTGAAAGCAAAGGCCTTATCACCTCGAACGACGGGTTCTCCGTAGTGGCCCCGATAAGCGTCACCACGCCCTGCTCCACTGCTGCCAGCAACGAATCCTGCTGGCTCTTGCTAAACCGATGTATCTCGTCAATGAATAATATCGGTGCATTCGCATTAAAAAAGCCTGAATGCTTAGCCCTGTCTATAACGTCCCTCACCTCCTTCACGCCGCTCGACACTGCGCTCAGGGTATAAAATGGCACTTTCAACTCGTTGGCTACTATCAACGCCAGCGTGGTTTTGCCAACCCCCGGAGGCCCCCATAGTATGAACGACACCGCCCTGCCCGACATTATCATGTTGCGCAAGACGGCGTTATCTCCCACAAGGTGCTTCTGTCCGACATATTCGTCAAGCGACCTGGGCCTCAATCTTTCTGCCAAAGGTTTAACCATAATAATATTGCAAAAGTAAGAAATATATCGCATTAAGCAAAAATTATCACCCAAAAACTTGCCGTTAAAGGATAATGTATTACTTTTGCAACACCCATATTAAACCCCTAACCGCAAGAAATGAGAATAACCATCCTACAGACAGACGCAAAGTGGGCTTGTCCCGACGTCAACGTGGCTGCGGCAGAAGCTCTCATCGAAAGCGCTCCACAATCAGACTTATACGTTCTACCGGAAATGTGGGCGACAGGATTTGCCGCCACCACGCCTGACGTGGCTTGCACAAACGCCCCTCTACGGTGGATGCAGATTGCAGCCAAGCGCAAAGACGCTGCCGTATGTGGAGGAGGAGCTGTAAAAGAGGATGATGGGACTTACCGCAACAGGTTGTATTTCGTAACCCCCGACGGCATGACAGAATATTACGACAAACGTCACCTGTTCACGCCTGGAGGCGAGCACCTGCATTACACACCCGGTTCAAGGCGCATCGTGGTAAACTATAGGGGCGTGCGGTTCCTCTTGTTGACGTGCTATGACCTGCGATTTCCCGCATGGATGCGCTACGACGGCGACTATGATGCCATCATCTTTGCCGCCAACTGGCCTGAAAGCAGGCAGGAAGTATGGCTTACGCTGCTCAAGGCGAGGGCCATTGAGAACCAATGTTACGTAATCGGGGCTAACCGCATAGGCCACGACCCGCAGTGTACTTACGCAGGAGGCAGCGCTATTATCACCCCTAAAGGCAACATCATTGCTACTGACGACAGACAAGAGGCACAAACGGTGACGGCCGACATCGACATGGAAGAACTGAGGAGCTTCAGGGCCAAATTCCCTGTGCTTGACGACCGGGACACGGTAATGCTGACGCAAACGTCACGACACCATTAAAACATCGCAACCAACAAATACAGATAAAAAACAAAATGAAATATGAAAACCATCGACAAGAAATCACTCACACTTAAGACACTCAACAAGAGTAACATCTGGGACGTGCAAGAGAGCGACATCTTCAGGATGCTCGAAGCGGCGGAGAAAGATGCCGACATCAAGGACAACATCCGTCACTATATAGATATTGTAAAAAGCGCGTTCGACCTCGAAGAAATAAAGACCGAACGGCCGGAGGTTGCCAAGAAGTATGAAGCCCGTGGCTACAAAACGGGCACCATGCGCGCCGCAGACGGGCACGAAATGAACATTGCCATAAAGAAGCGTCCCATCATGCGCGTCACAGACCTTACTTACGAGAACATACGCCACATCACTGCCGAAAAGCTAATGGAGGTGCTCGACAGGAACTTCGGAGGAGGCTGGGACTCTCTCTCCCAGAGCATACAGGACATCATCCAGAGCGGCTTCGACATCAGCACCACTACCCTACCTAAAGACCGTCTACATAAGCCGGGCGGTATGTACGAGAAGAAAGTGGCCGACGGTTTCGCCGTACTCGAAATACCAAAGGGTGCATGGATTGAAGCTATCTTTGCCAAACTAAAGCCGGAAACTGAGAAGCCGCACGTCAAGTATGACGAGGACATGGCCAAGAAATACGGTTCTGACGACGAAGATGACGACGAGGACCTGCCTGAGGAGCGCGACACTTACAGCGACCCTGATGATGACGACTTCGACGAGGACAAGCTGACCGAGGAAAGTTATCGCACAACAATAGAAGCAGACCCGGAAGACCTCGACCTCGCAGCCGAAGACGTTACCGACGACGACGATTACTAATTCTCTTAGCAGACGAGGGACGAGCAAACAAGGGACAAGCTAATAAGCAACGGAAGTAAAAAGTAAACGAGTAGATAGGGCAAATCGCCTTGTCTACTCGTTTACTTTTTGCATATACGAACTTTGCTTGTTGGCTCGTCTCTCGTCCCTTGTCTGCTCGTCCCTTGTCTGCTTGTTTGCTAAAAAGCTAAAAAGCCGACTTCCTTCTATTGCACTCACGACAGAGCATCTGGCAGTTCTCCTTAACGGTGCGGCCGCCTTCTTTCCATGGAGTTATGTGGTCGCCCTCCATAAACTCATAGTCAAACTCCTTGCCGCAGATAGCGCACTTGTGGCCTTGTTCCTCCCACACGGCTAACTTTATGTCGTCGGGGAAGGCGCGCAGGTCGAGCCAATGCTCGTCACCTGTCAATACGTAGGGTATGATGCCGGTCTGGCGTTGTATTTCGCTGTCGCGCATCAAGGTGGATATGCGGCGGCCAAGTGCTGCGGTGTCGAGCGTCTCGCTGCCGAACTTGTCGTAAAGCATTGCCCAGTCGAGGCCCTTCATTATTTTCTTGAACTTCCTTGGGTCGAAGTTCGTGATTGCCCAGTTGAGCACATTCTGGAAGTAAGTCCACAGGTTGTTGGCGTTCGGGTCGTGCTGGTGCACTGCCATATAGCCTACGGCTGTCTGCCGTTTACCGCCTCGCGTCTCATGGTCGGCCATCCATTCCAATGCCTTTTTCAGGTAATCCTGGCGTATAGCCGTACCGTTAACCAAGTCGCGCCCCAAGCGGTAAGCCCCGCAGTTAGACTTCGAGAAATGCCGCTTTGCGTCCGACACGAACGGCCCTGCATACACGGCGTTGTTTATTTCCTGCTCATTGAGCGGCTTACCGGCAATGTTAATAGTCTTGAACCACTCCAACTTTTCCGACGGCTCGCCCTCGCATACGTACACGGTCAACTTATAGTCAAGTATTTTCTTCTGTATGTCTCCCGGTTGGTTAAAGAAGTTCTTGAAATCATACGAGAACGCCCCGGCCACATATTCGCACAGCGAGAGCGTGCGCTGCTGGCCGTCCATCACCTCGTATGGGCACTCGGCGTCGTCGCCACGCTTCACCCAATACATCACGTTCAGCGGATAGCCGTTCAGCACAGTGGTTATTACGGCCTGTTGCTCCTTCTCGTTGTAGATGAACTCGCGCTGATATGGCGGCCTTATGTCAAGCCTTCCGCCGTAACCGCGCACTCCATTCTCGTCGTTATTCACGTATCCGTTGGTTATTTCGCCAACGGTCACTTCTATTTGCTTAATTGTCATCATGTGTTTAAGGTTTTAAGGTTATGAGGTTATAGGGTTTTGGGGTGCTTGTTGCGGATAAAGACTCTACTATATTGCCGTTTTCCATTTACGATACCACACCCTCCCCTATCGTCAGGATGAATGGTGTAACCAATTCTATTCAATACTTCCTTGGGAGTTGACGCTCGCGTGTTTCCACTCGCTTGCCATACTATTTCAAATTGATTGGGACAATATTTATCAAGGAATGTTATTGGAACTCCCATCAACCCTGAATAATCGCAAGGTATGTCTTGAGTTCTGTTTACATTTATTGCATCATAATTTTCATACTTTGGATATTCTTCAGGAGAATAATGACAGACCAAATCTAATTCTTCATTTCGTTTCGGTATCTCTAAATTCGTAAACCAATGAACGCCAGAGACCCTAATCATACCTTCACGATGGTCACTTGCTGTTGCTACATCTTCATACGGAGAAAAGAAATGTGCTGCAGCTCCCTTAAAACCATATCCAAACCATACTTTATTGTTTATTATCAAAGGAAAAATATCTTTATATATGGCATTCCCTTGTTTTCCTATTATCAGAAACTTTTTATCATACTTCACAAGCTGCCCTATATACTCACGGAACAAGGAGAACGGAGGATTGGTGACAACAATATCTGCCTGTTTTAGCAATTCGATGCACTCACGAGAGCGGAAATCTCCTGTTTCAAGCGTGGAAATCACGTTCTTGTCATTCTTCAACAAATATTGCACATCCGAAAGGTCTACTGCCCCGTCGCCGTTCAAATCTTTCACCTCGGTAATTTCCACTTTATAGGCAATTCGTTTGGGTTCTTCATCATCCCATTTGAACAGCAACGGCAGTTCATTGCCTTGTACGGGTGAGCCGTTATAGCAGGTACAGATGAGCTTTCGCAGCCCAAGCTGGTTGAAACGCAAGGCAAAATACTTGAAAAAGTTGCTTTCGTAAGGGTCATCACAGTTGCAAAGTACCGTCTTACCACGAAAATGCGACCAGTAATGTTGCAGCTCGCGCTCAATATCGGACATCTGCGTATAAAACTCGTCCTTCTTGGCGCGCTTTGCCAAATTAAGGTTTTTGTTTGCCATAGTAATGATAGTTTACAAGCATAAACTATCAATCACTTACGCGCAATAAAAAAGGTGTGAGCTTTCTTATTGCGTTCTGCGAGGTAGCGTAGGAATGAAACCCCTTATCACCATAATAAGCACTCACACCCTATCGGTGGAGCATCGCCCATTATTGGTGATAAAGGAACATCCTCTACGTGATTTCCTTATCTATTATCCGGCAGTTCTTATATCACTTAAAGTTTCCTACGCTTTTAGCAGAACGCGAAATAATAGCTAATGCTTCTTTATTTCTAATATGTCGTTATAAATCTTTCTTTCTATTTTTTGCTTTTATTTTTTATGTTTCGTTACTATCTGCAAAGGTAAAGAATATTTCCTGAACGACAAAAAAACAAACATTACTTTTATAAATTATGAATGTCTGCGATTAGCAAACATCCACCGTAGGGACATAATTCATTATGTCCGCACGCCACGAAGGGGCGTATGTTGACAAACAATACTGCGTAATACGTTTCTGCGAAACGTGCGGACATAATGAATTATGTCCCTACGGTAGGCGGTTTGCAGTTTTTCGTTAAATAAATAAAGAGCAACGGTTTGCAGTTTACGGCTCTTCATTATACAAATAAAGAACAACGGTCAACTTGTTTACGGTTCTTCGTTATACAAACAATGAATAACATAAATCCCGTTTGCGCCAAACAACGTTGCAAAAGGATACCTTTTACGCGATAAAAGGGCATCTTTTACTGGCTAAAAGGAGGCATATTGAGAACACGTTGACTATCAACGAATTACGGGAACGGCACAAATGGAATTTAAATTTGCCGTTGCATTTCTTGCGGTTTTGCTTTGCGTTTATTGGAATTTTGCATACCTTTGCACACGCTGATTGGTTCACGCATGAGTGATTAAAAGGGAAACGAGTGAAAATCCCGTACAGTCCCGCTGCTGTGAGCTGTCATTATCGCGACGGACAACACGCCACTGGCACAGTTTTTTAGCCGGGAAGGCAGTCCGACGAGGACAGCGTAGTCAGAAGACCTGCCGTCAGTTATGTCTAATTCACCGCTTCGAGGAAGGTGGTGTATTATATGCTTACGATATTGACACGTTACAGACTTTCAACGTTTGCGGCTGCCGCGATGCTTGCTATATGCACTACGGCCAACGCGCAACACACTGACAGCATAGCGCACAGCGAGGTGCTCGACGACGTTACCGTGACCGACGCGGCACGCCGAAAGCAACTTGCCACGACAGCTCCAGTGCGCACGCTCGACAGCGAGGCCATGTTGCGGCTCGGCGTGACCGACATTGCCGACGCGCTGCACCGCCTGCCGGGCATCACCCTGCGCGACTACGGCGGCGCGGGGGGCATGAAGACCGTGGCCGTGCGCGGCCTCGGCACGCAGCACACGGGCGTGAGCTATGACGGAATAGCCCTGAGCGACTGCCAGACGGGCGAAATAGACGTATCGCGTTATTCGCTTGAGAACGTGGCGGACATATCGCTCACCGTGGGCGACAACGAGGACATATTCATCCCGGCACGCAACGCTGCATACGCGGCGATGCTGTCCATCAACACAATGGCCCCGCCAACGGCCGACACGCGCCCTCACCTCTCGGCGCAGGTAAAGGTCGGCTCGTTCGGCTACGTCAGTCCTTTCGTGCGTTACAGCCAAAACTTCTCGGACAGGTTCGCCTTCACGGTGTCTGGCGAATACGTCTATGCCGAGAACGACTATCCCTTCACGCTGCGCAACGGGAACGTGGCGACACGAGAGAGGCGCACCAACAGCATGATGAACTCCGCCCACGGCGAGGCCGGTTTCATCTGGAACGCGGGACGCAACAGCCGCATAGACGGTAAAATATACTACTACGACAACGACCGCGAACTGCCAGGGCAGGTACGGTACTACACCGACGTAAGCCTTGAAAGGCTGCACGACCGCAACTTCTTCGCGCAAATGCAATACCGCACGTGGAACAGCCGTAACCTGTCTTTCAAGCTGAACGCCAAGTATAACTGGGCTTCGTCTGAATATACCAACGGCCTTTACCAGGGCGGCATCAACGACGCGAGTTACTGGCAGCGCGAGGCATACGCCTCGGCGTGCCTTCTCTACACGCCGTCAAAGGCCTGGGCAATGGACTATTCGGCCGACTATATCTTCAACAACCTCAACAGTAGCCTGGCCACCGACACGCGGCCTTACCGCAACACGGTGCTGCAGTCGGCCACGGTGCGCTATAGCGGAGGACGGTTTACGGTGATGGCGCGACTGCTGTGCTCGCTATACTTCAATTCGGCGAAGGACGGCGAGAGCGCACGCGACGCCCGCAAGCTGTCGCCCTCGGCATCGCTGTCATACCGTCTGCTGAAGGACGAAGACCTCTACGTGCGCCTGTCGTACAAAAACATCTTCCGTGCGCCAACGTTCAACGAGTCGTATTTCTTCCATTACGGCAGCACCGACCTGCGCCCGGAGAGCACCGACCAGCTGAACATCGGCGTGACATGGGAGCACGCTTACGGCCGCGCATCCTACTTCAGGTTGTCTGCCGACGGGTATATTAATAAGGTAAAGGACAAAATCGTGGCCGTGCCTTACAATATGTTCGTGTGGACTAACATCAACGTGGGCAAGGTCAAGGGCCACGGCGTTGAGCTTACGGGCACATGGAACCACCACTTCAACCAACGTTTCACGCTCTTGGCAACGGCAAATTACGGCTGGCAGAAGGCCGAGAACCGCACCAACGAGGAGTCGCCTTACTACGGGTTCCAGCTGGCTTACACCCCGGAGCACCAAGGAAGCGCAACGGTGAGCCTTGAAAACCCGTGGGTAAACGTCTCCGTACACGGCTACGCCGTAAGCAAGCGACACGCCAACAACAACCATTACGAGGGCACTGACATCAGCGGATATGCCGACTTCGGCCTCACGGTCTATCGCGACATCCGCCTGTGGTCGGGCATTTTACAGGTGCGCGGCGACATAAAGAACATCCTCGACAAGCAATACGAGATTGTGGCACGCTACCCCATGCCCGGAAGGAATTACCAAATATCAATTAACTATAAATTCTAAACAGCAAAATGAAAAAGCTATTACCCATGATTTCAGCAGCCGTAATGTGCGGCTTGGCGTTCACTTCATGCAGCGACGACGACACGCCTACGCCTCCTACGCCAACAACCGTGACCGAAGGCATCTTCGTCGTAAATGAAGGAACTTACGGCAGCATACCCGGAAGCCTGACGTCAATCGGCAAGGACGGCAGCATAACGCAAGACGCCTTTGCCAAGGCAAACAACGGTATGGCGCTCGGCGACACTCCAAACGACGCCCTCGTCTACGGCAGCAAGCTCTACATAGTGGCTAACGGTGACAACCTTGTATGGGTGCTCGACAGGAACACGCTCAAGATAAAGGAACAGATAAACACAACAGAGCTCATGGGAGACGACAAAGGCAAGCAGCCACGTTGCCTGTTAGCTGCCGGACAGTATGTCTTCTTGTCAACTTTTGACGGGTATGTCGCAGCTATCGACACAACGACATACGAGGCCGCGCACATCTACCAAGCCGGTTCTTACCCCGAAGGCATGGCCGTTAGCAACGGCAACTTATACGTGGCTAACTCTGATTACGGGCAAAACCTAAATCCGTCAATATCAATAATAAACCTAAATACGGGCGAGAAGACCCAAGACTACACTGACGAACTCATCACAAACCCGCAAAGTATCGTCACAATCGGCAACTCGATGTACGTGCTTGACTCCGGATGGTACGACGATAACTGGACGCAACACGACGCCGGAATACGCAAAATAGAGAACGGGAAAGTAACTATGCTGGCCAACGCATCACTCATGGCCGCAAACGTAAACGACGGACTGCTGTACATCGTCAACTCTCCGTACTCGTCAACCGAGGAAACCACATATACCGTTTACGACTGCAACACGGGTCAAACGCGCACTTTCATCACTGGCGACGACATTGAATACCCTGCCGCAATAGCCGTTGACCCAGAGAACGGTGACGTTTACATCTCGTCATACCACGTAAACGCAGACACGGGTTATGCCGACTACTCGGCCAACGGATACGTAAACCAATATCGCGCAGACGGCACTTTCGTGACAAGTTACGAAACGGGAGTAGGTCCTACGATGCTCGTCTTCAACTATTATACGACGAATGAATAACCTAAAAATCATCATCATCTGCACCGCCGTGGCGCTTGTCCTGCTTTGCTCATGCAACACAGGCAGCGGCACGGCGGCTTTTTCTGGTGGCGACACGCTGCAGCTGAAGCATTCCGAACTGCTAACCATCGTCAAGCACGACAGCTTCACCGTCGTGACCATAAGCGACCCATGGAACAAGGGGAAAGCCCTGCACACGTATATACTCGTAAGCGACACGCTCGCAGGGCTTGCCGACAGGATGAAAGCACACCGCACGACCAACGAAACGGTTGTGCGCACACCGCTAAGGCACGCCGTCGTTACAACATCCGTACACTGCGGACTGCTTGTTTCGTTAGGCAAGGGCAGCTCTATCGGCGGCATTTGCGACATAGAATATATCAACCAGCCGTGGATAAGGCAACAATGCGCCAAGGGAGCAATCGCCGACTGCGGTAACAGCACGGCCCCGACACTCGAGAAAATCATTGCCGCGAAGGCCGATGCAGTGCTAATATCACCGTTCCAGAACAGCGGAGGATACGGACGACTTGCCGAATGGGACAGTCCCGTGATAGAGATGGCCGACTATATGGAGACCTCTGCACTTGGCAGGGCCGAGTGGATGAAGTTCTACGGGATGCTTTTCGGAGCCGAGAACAAGGCCGACAGCCTGTTTGATGCCGTCGAACAAAGCTACAACGAGCTGAAGACGATGGCCAAGAAGTCACGAACGCGCAAATCGGTAATCATGGATAAAGTGGAAGGTTCGGTGTGGTATGTGCCCGGCGGACGCAGCACCATCGGAGGCATCATAGCCGATGCCAACGCCGGATACGCCTTCGCTGACGACCAAAACAGCGGAAGTCTGCAACTGACGTTCGAGACCGTACTTGAAAAAGCGGGCAACGCTGACGTCTGGATGTACCGATACGGCGGACGACAAGCAACGCTGGAAACACTACTGGCTGAGAACAGAGGCTATGCGGAGTTCAAGGCGTTCAAGGACAAGGCCGTGTACGGGTGCAACACAACGACGACAACATTCTATGAAGACACGCCGTTCAGGCCTGACTTGCTGCTGCGCGACTTCATAATAATAACCCATCCCGACTTGACGAGTCTCGGCGCGCCTAAATATTTCACCAAACTGAAATGAGCAAAAAAA
Source organism: uncultured Prevotella sp. (assembly GCA_944319815.1). Classification (GTDB taxonomy): domain Bacteria; phylum Bacteroidota; class Bacteroidia; order Bacteroidales; family Bacteroidaceae; genus Prevotella. The sequence continues at coordinate 192,262 of CALUEX010000048.1, forward strand.
CAAAAATAAACATAGCCATAGCCGCAACGCTGATACCGCTGTTTGCGCTCAACCTTGTTTACGGAGCCGTCAGCATACCTGTTGAGGCTGTAGCCGACATACTGTTAGGCAACGGCAGCGGGCAGCCAACGTGGGACTATATAGTGAAACAAGCCCGTTTGCCACAAGCCACAACGGCCATACTATGCGGAAGTTCGCTCGCCGTAAGCGGACTATTGCTACAGACGGCGTTCCGCAACCCGCTGGCTGGGCCCTCCATATTCGGCATCAACAGCGGCGCAAGCCTCGGAGCGGCGTGCGTACTGCTGGGAATGGGAGGCGGGATGACCCTCGGCACAGTTACGTTCACCGGTTTCATGGCCGTCATTACTGCATCTTTTGCCGGCGCAATGGCCGTTATGGCCGTGCTCTTGGCATTCTCGCGGATAGTGAAAAACAACGTCATGCTACTAATCACGGGCATAATGATTGGCTATGTGGCATCGTCGGCCATTGCCCTGCTCAATTTCTTTTCTACCGAGGAGGGCGTTCATTCATACATGGTATGGGGATTGGGCAACTTCGGCGGCGTATCACTCGATATGCTTCCGGCCTTCGCGGCTGTGACAGCCTGCGGCCTCACCGCCGCAATGCTGCTTACCAAACCATTGAATGCCCTGCTCCTTGGCGAACAGTATGCCGAGAACCTCGGTGTAAACACCGTCAGCTTGCGCAACAAACTGCTACTTGTCACAGGGCTTCTTACGGCATCGGCCACGGCTTTCTGTGGGCCGATAGCGTTCATCGGACTTGCCGTGCCGCACGTGGCACGGATGTTGCTCAACACGGACAACCACCTGCAACTAATCCCGGCAACAATGACGACGGGGGCGGCAACGGCCTTGCTGTGCAACCTTGTGTGCGTGCTACCCGGCGAACACGGCATGATACCGCTAAACGCCGTTACCCCGATAATGGGCGCACCGGTCATAATATACGTCATCATGAAACGACGAAAGTGACCGCTCAACCGCCACCGGCATTGCCGTAATGGCCACAAAAGCCATCACCGGCAACAATTAACAACATAAAAAATGGCATAAGAAAACGAAAAAACACCGACCCAAAACGGCAACTTTGACTTTAATCAATATCTTTGCAATACTTGTCACCACAAAACAACACTTTTACAAAACAACATTTGCATCACTAATAAAAACAACCTGAACATGAAAAAGAACAAGTTTGCAATGTCTGTCATGACCGCAATGCTCGGCATGACGATATGCTGCGGCGAAGCTGCCGCACAAGAGACACAGTTGCCCACCCCCTCAAAGACCAACGTGGCAGGCAGCCTGAACAAGGCGCTGCAAGACAGGCACTCCACACGTACCTTCACGAACAAGGTTGTGGACGACCAAACGCTGTCAGACCTGCTTTGGGCAGCCAACGGCGTCAACCGCAACGACGGCAAGCGCACGGCCCCGTCGGCAATGAACCGCCAGGACGTAACCATATACGTGGGCAAGGCCGACGGCACTTTCCGCTATGACGCAGCGACAAACAAACTGGTGAAAATAGGCAACAGTGACTTGCGCAAGGCCGCAGCGGGCCGTAACAAGTTCATCGAGACGGCTCCTGTAGTGCTTGTCATCGCGTCAGACACAGGGCTCACTAACGGCAACATGGCAATAAGCGGCCTTGACGCGGGCGCGGTTATGCAGAACGTTTACCTGTATTGCGCCGCCAACGGGATGGCTACCGTATGCTGTTACGCCGGCGAAAAGCCCGTAGATATGCAGAAATTCCTCGGCATAAAGGAAAACATCGTGCCATTGGTATATATGCCCGTAGGATACTAAACAGGCTAATGGCATAACACATTGTGAACCAAGCAAATATGAAAGGGCATCTTTTACGCTGTAAAAGGTGCCCTTTTTACAAGCAAAAGGCCACCTTTCGCATCACGAAAGGTGGCCTTCAGTAAATCGGATGATATATTACTCGTACCTCATCGACCGTGCCGGATGCACACGCGAGGCAAGATAGCTCGGAGCAACGAGCACGAAGACGCATACCAACAGCGTTGCAACATTGAGCAACAAGATGGCAGGCAGGCTGAATTCAACGGGTACCGTATCCACGTAATACGTCGCAGCGTCAAGTTTCACCATACCCGTGAACATCTGGATTAATATAAGGCCTATGCCGATAACGTTGCCGATAAGCATACCGCGCCCTATTATGAACACTGCAAACCAAAGGAACGTCTTGCGCACAGTGGCGTTGCGCGCGCCAAGAGCCTTGAGCAGGCCTATCATCGAGGTACGTTCAAGTATCATGATGAGCAATCCGGAAATCATGGTAAACCCAGCCACGCAGAGCATCAGCGCAAGGATAATCCATACGTTGAGGTCAAGCAGGTCGAGCCAAGTGAAGATTTGCGGATTAAGTCGTTGGATTGTTTCCGTTGAATAAGTCTCGCCATACTTGTCAACGGTTCTGTTTACCTTGTCAACAAAGCTGTTCTCAACTATGTCGAGACTGTCAAAATCATTGACTGAGACCTCTGCCCCACTCGCCTGGTCTGGCTCCCAGCCGTTCAGGCGCACCGCCGTATAAAGGTCTGTAAAACACAACACCTTGTCAAACTGAGACAAGTTAGTCTGGTAAACGCCTGCAATAGTGAACCGACGCACACGAACGTCGCCGTCGCCAAGGAAATAGGCAAACACCTTGTCGCCCGTATCCAGGCGCAACCTGTCGGCCATAATCTTAGAGATGAGGATTTTTCCGCGGCTGACAGAGTCGCTGAAAGCCGGTATTGAGCCGCTTATCAAGTTGTCATGGATGAATGTCGTATCGTATTCGGCAGCCACCCCCTTAAACGCAACACCAAGGAAATCGCTGTCGGTCTTCAATATTCCCTGCTTCATGGCATACCGCTGCACATGGCTCACGCCGTCAATACCACGCAAGGCCCGCATCATGCTGTCGTCCATACACACAGGAGTGTTGCTGCGGCCGTGCAGTGTGCCGAAGTTTGCAACCGTTATATGGCTGCCGAAACCTACGGCCTTGTCGCGGATTGTGTGCTTAAAACCAAATACGATACTTACGGAAACAAGCATTACCGCAAGCCCTATGGCAACCCCTGCGGTTGCAATCCGCATGGCAGGACGGCTGACTTTCTGCTTCGCGTCATTGGCCGAATAAATGTGCCTGGCTATAAACAATGGCAGGTTCATTCGCCGTCCTCCCTTCCAGGATAAGCCTCAAGAGCCTTGCGTAGCACTACCAGCGAGCGCACGAGGTCTTCCTTGTTAAGCACATAGGCTATGCGAACTTGGTTACGCCCCGCTCCGGGAGTAGTATAAAAACCTGAAGCCGGAGCCATCATGACGGTCTCTCCCTCGTAATTAAAATCTTCCAAGCACCAACGGCAGAACTTCTCGCTGTCGTCAACGGGCAGTTTTGCCACCGTGTAGAAAGCCCCCATAGGTATAGGGGAATAAACGCCGGGAATACGGTTAAGCCCGTCAATAAGGCACTTACGGCGCTCCACGTATTCGTCATACACGTTCCTGTAATACTCTTCAGGTGCGTCCAACGATGCCTCTGCCGCAATCTGCCCGATTAACGGCGGCGACAGACGGGCTTGGCAAAACTTCATCACGGCGCGACGCACTTCCTCATTCTTCGTTATCAGTGCCCCGATGCGTATTCCGCACTCGCTGTAACGCTTGCTTACAGAGTCAATCAACACCACGTTTTGCTCGATACCTTCCAAATGGCAGGCACTGATGTAGGGTGAACCAGTATAGATGTATTCGCGATAAACCTCATCGGAGAACAGGTAAAGGTCATACTTCTTCACGAGGTCGCGTATCTGGTGCATCTCACGCCGGGTGTAAAGATAGCCCGTAGGGTTGTTAGGGTTGCAGATAAGTATTGCCCGCGTGCGCTCGTTAATCAGCTCCTCGAACTTCTCCACCTTAGGCAACGAGAAGCCTTCCTCTATCGTCGTGGCGATAGTACGTATCTTCGCGCCGGCCGAGATAGCAAAAGCCATATAGTTGGCATAGGCCGGTTCGGGTACGATAATCTCGTCTCCCGGATTTAGGCACGACATGAAGGCGAACAACACGGCCTCACTGCCGCCACAGGTTATGATGATGTCTTCCGGGGTAACGCTGATGTCATACTTCTTGTAATAATCGACCAACTTCTTGCGGTAGCTCAAATATCCCTGCGATGGTGAATACTCAAGTATCGTTCTGTCAATATTTCGTATTGCGTCGAGTGCAACCTTTGGGGTGGGTAAATCTGGCTGGCCGATATTCAGATGGTAAACCTTGATGCCGCGTGCCTTGGCAGCAGCAGCCAAAGGTGCAAGTTTCCTGATTGGAGACTCTGGCATTTCCAATCCCCTGACTGATATTTGAGGCATAATTTATAATCCTTTTTTCGTTAAAACGATTGCAAATTTACAAAAAATCAGCGTAAACAACTAACAAAACCTAAATATTACAGCATTTCGTGTTTAAAATTCACAACCTCGAATGGGCGTCATCAGTTAAAGAAGTTCCAAGAAACACCGAAACGGAATATCCTGCCATTCATCGGGTAATGCGGAACAAGAAAGCTATCTCCGTTGCTTGCATTGACATGGCTCATCATCACAAAGAACCTTGTATGCTTGAGATGCATATTGGCATATACGTTCACAAACGGATAATTGCCTACTTCAACATTGGCCGCACCGTTGTCTTGAACGGTGTACTGACCCAACGCCGGACTGTAATCGAGAGCCTTGTACTTTGTAAAATACCTTACGTCCGCACCCAAATCGACAGTTAGCACTTTGGCGATTTTGAAATGCAGGTAGAGATTAGAATAAACATTAAGCATTGGAACAGGCAATACATCATCGTCACTCGATTTCTGGTAAGTTATGAGGTTCTCCCAGTTGAGAGGCCCCAACTTAAAATCCTGGGCCAGTTGTAAAGTCAACAGGCTGAGATTACTTGAACTTTGCCGAACATACACTGAATTGCCTGTGCGTCCGAAGTCTTCTGTTATGTTATAACGCTGTGCTAAATACGTATAATTCTGCAAGTTATCGTAAGCCACACGCAACTTTGTTCGGGTTCGCTTCAGCGACAGCACACCTTCAATGTGCGTCCGCATCTCTTGGTCAAGGCTGCCGTTATCCCACCAATAATGCTTCGAATGGTAATGACGGTAATAGAACGTGGGATTAACACGGTGGAAATAAGCATAGGCTGCAAGCGTTACCGTATCCTTGAACAACCTGAAATTAAGGTCGGCACGGCCATCAACCTTCAGCTGCCCCGCGTCCTCACCAAGCAACCAAGTCTCCGCTGTAATGTTGTAATGCAAGGTCGAGCCTTGCGCTTTTACAAGCTGCCCACCCACGCTTAGGTTGTGTTCATTATACGAATTGCGCCTTCCCATCACCGAATCCGGCAACGTGAAATGCCGCAAGTCTGATGTCACAAATGCTTTCAAGCCTGCTTTAGCCCATTTGTTAAAACCCTCAAGCAAAGCCACGGCGAAAGTATTTTTCAATGAATAATGGGTCGTCTTGTCATAAATCGAGTCGCCTTCCGCACGCTCAAACATGGGATATGTATCCGCATAAAAGTTCTCTGGGGTAGCATAAGCCTGGTATATGCGACTATAATTGTCGAATTTCAAGGTATGTATGAAGCTCGTCACCGGCACATATTCGTCTTTCATCCATGTCGTATCAGGCTGTTCGCCGCCATCAATGCCACCTGCGGCCAACAAACTGTCAGCTGCGGCCTTGTCAACGGTTATCCTGTCCGACTTCACTACAGCCGTATCTGCCGGCTCATTACCGGCTATGACTGCGTCATCAGGGCGGCCTGCATAAGTTTTCTGTTCCTCATAACTGTCCTCATCGAAATCGCGTCCTTCCTCCTCGGCCTTTTTCCTGGCCTTTTCCTTTGCCTTGCGTGCAGCATTCTCGCGTTGGGACTCTATGGCAAACTTCTTCGCCTTGATTTCGTCCTCCGTCATTTTCACCTTACGGCGAAAACCGAAACTGTACCTATGCGAAAAGAATATATGCTGGTTATCGTTCCTGTTCCAGTTGCTCTCGAGTACGGTCGGAATTTCATCCGTCCGGAAATTGTCCTCAAACATCTCGGGATGAGTTATATAGTTGTCATCGAGGATACCACCGTTCTCCGCCATCTTCTCATGGTTCAATGACACCAAGAAGTGGGCGTTGTATCTTTCGCCAAGATACGAAGCGTACATTGAATAATTGAAATGCGACGTACTTTGGTTTTGGTAATACCCACGCCCGTATATGTAATCAAACTTGAAGCCCACACCTAACTCCTTACCTGCATTGACACCGAACAAAGCCTTGAAATGCTCCTCGCCGTTTGTCCTGTTGCCGCACGTATTATATGATATGTTGGTTATCGGCGACAGCGTATTGGTAAACTGGAATTTGTCTACAGGCGTTATGAAATAGTCATACGGCTGGGTAAAAATGAACTGCTCGGTCTCGCCGCGGTCGATGAATATCCTGTTGATGCGCGGAGAGCCAAGATTGCCAAGCGTATTGAACTCGCCACGCAAGCCCTCGGTAAAGATAGAGTTCATGTACATATGGGGCAATGTGTCAGGCTCAGCGGCCGTGCGCTCACCGAAACGCTCATCCACCGTCCACACCTTTAGCCCCCTGGGTATCTCCTTATGCTTCGTCCCCAAGGAGTCGCGTCCTCCATTCTGCAACGTTGATGCCGACGTGAACTCGCCCGTGTCCGTCAACTGGTTGTAATCCTGCGCAGCCAATGGCAGGCAAAAGAACAACAAGCACAGAATGGCCGCGGCTAATGTCTTTACTCTCATTTCATGAAACGGAAAACACATTCTACAATCTTAAACACCATCGAAACGAGTATTATTATGGTGCCGACGTCATGTGACGAATAGAAATAAACAACTACACCAATAATCGCGCCGACCATGAAAATTATGTTCAAGATGTTGCGCAACATGAGATAACGGTCGCCACCATCGTCACGGCGATGCCTTGGCTGCCCGCCGTCTATCTTGTTTTCTTGACTACTAAGCATTTAATCTTCGATTTGTGGAGTTTGGCCGCCACGGCGGATGCCGGCTTCCAGAGCCTCCGTTTGTTCATCTTGTAAATATCACCTAACGCCGTCAACCGAGCACGGCCTCCTTTATAACACTGAAAAGATAGTCCTTACGGTCTATTGTCTTACGGCGGAACTTTGACGACCCGGGCAACAGCTTCGTCTTTTTGCGGTTGAGCGCATTCTCGTCGTCAATCCACTCTTCAGCTTTGTAGACATATCCCCCGTCTCTCGTGCGGTCCTCTTCGTAGCGGTAAGATATTCGGTTCATCGTCACCGTAAGGTGGTTGTCCTTGCAGTAGGCTATCAGCGTATAATTAAACTTTGTCCTGTCAAGCATGAAAAACTTGTCGGTGAACACCAGCCATTCCCTGATGCTCGCCACGACGATATGGTCTTTCTTGTTTACCAATGCCACTTGGCTGCCTTCAAGCTGGTTTTCCGTCTTGGTGAGGTCGGTAAAACAGGCAAGCATTATATCGTATATCTGTTCGGCTGTCTTGCCTGGCACATCCACGTCAAGCCGCCATTCCACCTTTCCGTCAACTTCCGGCACGGCTCCGGACAAGTATTTAGCGTCTTCACTCGGCTTATCCTGCTTATCTTGCGACTCAAGTTCCTCTGCGCCTGCAGGCTTCTCCCACACTGACTGCGCCATTACTGATATTGGCAACAGCATGGATATAAGGATAAAAAATAACTTCATCACGATGGAAAATTTTGCGCAAAGTTAATAAATTACCCCCAACGGACATAACAAAAAGCAATATTTAACGTGACTTCGGCATTTTTTTGGACAGCGATAAGCCATTAACGGCTATTACGCTGGAAACCAGACGGTTTGCAAAAGGGCACCTTTTACCTTGCAAAAGGGCATCTCTTAAAACGCAAAAGGGCACCTTTTAAATTACAAAAGGTGCCCTTTCGTTGGGAACGTGCGCAGCCCTCGCCCAACGACAACGGCCACAATAATATATAATGAATGCGCGCTAAGCTCCCATTAATCAGGAGTCAAAGTAGTTATCGCTCTTTTCACTCGTAAGGAGTTAAAGACAAAAGTCTTGTCGCTTTATGCCTGATTAACGGATGTTGGGCAGTTCGCGGATATTCATTAATATATAGGCACACAACTTGGGAAGCCCACAATTCAGCGCGCCTTATCATCAAGCATGGCTTGCAGCCGCAAAAGCTCGTCGCGGAACTGGGCGGCCTGTATAAAGTCCAACTCCTTGGCGGCCTTCTTCATCAGGCGCTGGGTATTGGCTATGCTCTTTTCAAGCTGCTCGCGGCTCATGTACTGCACCACGGGGTCGGCGGCAAAAGCCACGTGTTCCTCCTCGATATACGGCTTATACTTCTGCCCCTCTTTCGGCTTATCGGCTTCAACAGCCGTCTCGTTAAGGGCATTGCGCTTTATGCCTTTCGTTATTTGTTTTGGCGTTATGTGATGGAGCTCATTGTAGCGCAGCTGTTTCTCGCGCCTTCGCATGGTCTCGTCGATGGTCAGTTGCATACTGGCGGTGATTTTGTCGGCATACATGATGACCTTGCCGTTTACGTTGCGGGCAGCACGCCCGGCAGTCTGCGTGAGCGAGCGGTGCGAGCGGAGGAAACCCTCCTTGTCGGCATCGAGGATGGCCACAAGCGACACCTCTGGCAAGTCGAGCCCCTCGCGCAACAGATTTACGCCAACGAGGACGTCAAAAACGCCTTCGCGCAAATCGTTCATGATTTTCACGCGGTCAAGTGTAGCCACGTCGCTATGGATGTAGTTGGCCCTGACGCCATGGTTGAGCAAGTATTCAGTCAACTCCTCGGCCATACGCTTCGTAAGGGTAGTCACCAATGTACGCTCTCCCCTTTCGTTACGGAGCAGTATTTCCTCCATCAAGTCGTCTACCTGGTTCTCGCTGGGACGTACCTCTATTTCCGGGTCAAGCAGTCCGGTAGGACGGATGACTTGCTCAACCACCACGCCGCCGGCCTCCTCCAGCTCGTAATCGGCAGGAGTTGCCGACACGTATATTACCTGGTTAATCATCGAGTGGAACTCGTCGAACGTTAGAGGACGGTTGTCGAATGCGGCTGGAAGACGGAAGCCGTATTCCACGAGGTTGGTCTTGCGGGCACGGTCGCCCCCGTACATTGCACTGATTTGCGGCACGCTGACATGGCTCTCGTCAATGACCAAAAGATAATCCTTTGGGAAAAAGTCGAAAAGGCAATACGGCTTTTGTCCAGGTTCGCGCCCGTCAAAATATCGCGAATAGTTCTCTATCCCCGAACAATGGCCGAGTTCCTTTATCATCTCCATGTCATACTCCACGCGCTCCTTAATGCGCTGAGCCTTAATGTTTTCGCCACGTTCATTAAAGTAGTCAATTTGCTTCACCAAGTCATCCTGGATTTGTCGCACGGCAATCTCTGTTTGTTCCTTTGACGTCACAAAAAGATTGGCAGGATAAATCTGGTAACTGTCAAAAGACGCAAGACGGTGGAAACTGACAGAGTCCATCTCTTCGATTGCGTCAACCTCATCGTCCCAAAACGACACGCGCAGCACATTGTCACTATATGCCATGAAAACGTCTACCGTGTCACCACGCACACGGAAATTCCCACGTTTCAGTTCCAAATCATTCCTCACATACAAAGCATTAACCAAGCTGCGCAGGAAAACGTTGCGGTCCAGTTTCTGCCCACGCTTTATCGAAATAACGCTCTTGGCCATCTCGACCGGGCCTCCCATACCGTAGATGCAGGAAACGGAAGACACCACGACCACGTCTTTCCTGCCTGACAATAATGAAGAAACCGCCGAAAGCCGCAGACGGTCTATCTCCTCATTTATGGCCAAGTCTTTTTCTATGTAGGTATCAGTCTGCGGCAGATATGCTTCAGGCTGGTAATAATCGTAATATGAAACGTAATACTCGACGGCGTTGCCAGGAAAAAACGATTTCATCTCGCTGTACAACTGGGCCGCGAGTGTCTTGTTATGGCTTAGTATAAGAGTAGGCTTGTTGACGTTGGCTATCACGTTTGCCACGGTAAACGTCTTGCCCGAGCCTGTCACCCCGAGCAACACCTGCGACTTTTCCCCCTCTTTTATTCCGTCGGTCAGTTGTTTGATAGCTTCCGGCTGGTCGCCCGTGGGGGCGTAGTCAGAAACAAGTTTAAATTTGCCCATTGCGCATAAACACTTTTATCTTTAAACCGTGCAAAGTTAATCATTATTCCCCATTGTAACACTCAAAGGCTGCATTAATGAATGAGAATATCCATATATTACCCATTTTTTCTTAAAAATGACAGGCAAGCCTTGCCATTTATAAGAATAATGTGTACTTTTGCAACCAAATGCGTGAATTCTTATGAACAAAAATATTCTTATCACTGTACTTGCAGCGTTACTTTTTTCAGGATGTGCACACGAGTTCAACCAGGTATACAAGTCGCAAGACCACACCTATAAATATGAATTCGCTAAAGAATGTTTCGCCAACGGCAAATATTCACAAGCTATAACCCTGCTGCAAGAAGTGGTCACGTTCCAGAAAGGAACGGACAATGGAGAGGAAAGTCTTTATATGCTCGCCATGGCGCAGTATTGCGACAAAGATTATGAAGGGGCAGCCATGACGTTCAAGAAATACAGGCAATCTTACCCTAAAGGCATCTACGCAGAAATAGCGTCATTCTATATCGGCGAAAGTCTCTACATGAGCACGCCCGAGCCGCGCCTGGACCAGACACAAACGGTTAACGCCATTGCCGCATTCCAGGAGTATCTTGACATTTACCCGGAAGCCAGGCTTAAGGACAAAGCGCAAAAAAGGCTGTTCGAACTGCAAGACAAATTGGTCAGGAAAGAACTTTATTCGGCTCAGCTGTATTATAACCTCGGCTCATACTTTGGCAACTGCACCAGTGGCGGCAGTAACTATGAGGCCTGTATAATAACCGCACAAAACGCAATAAACGACTATCCGTACACAAACCTGCGCGAAGACTTCGCGCTCCTGATAATGAAAAGCAAGTACGAACTTGCACAGCAAAGCGTGGAGTCAAAAAAAATAGACCGCTACCGTGACGCTGAAGACGAGTGTTACGGGTTCATCAACGAATATCCCGAATCAAAAAACAAGAAACTGGCAGAGAAATACATTGCATCTTGCAAAAAGTACACTGAAGGAAAATAACATCGTAAATATTGTAATTGGAACATGGACTACAAAAAATCAAAAGCACCCACGAACACAGTCACACGCAACATAATGGACTTGTGCAAGGACACTGGGAACATTTACAAAAGCGTTGCGATTATTTCAAAACGTGCAAACCAAATTTCAGTAGAAATCAAACAAGACTTGAGCAAGAAACTTGCTGAGTTCGCATCTTACAATGACAGCCTGGAAGAAGTTTTTGAAAACAGGGAACAAATAGAAATTTCCAGGTATTACGAGAAATTGCCAAAACCGACACTGCTGGCAACACAAGAGTTCATCGACGGCAACGTCCATTGGCGTGACACCCAAAAAGAGAACCAAAAGGAAGCGTTACAATGATACAACGCAGGCAAACATTATTCTTGCTCACGGCGGCAGTATTGACCGTTGTTTGCTTGTGTCTTCCTCTCGGCGTCTTTACGCCAGGCACGGGGCTTGACGGTGAGGAAGTCATGTACAACCTGTGGATTATGCGCCCTGACGGGAGTCTCGATTTCTCCGTATGGGCTCTTTTTGCAATACTTTTGCTCACCTGCCCCATCACAATCATGGCAATATTCTCGTACAGGAACAGGATTACACAAAGTCGGTTCTGTATGTTCAACATTCTGCTATGCCTGGGCTGGTATGCAGTTTACGCCGTCATGGCTTTCAATGCAGGCGAGGACGGCAGTGCCTTCAAGCCAACCCTAACGGCAGCCTTACCGGCCGTCAACATGATTTTATATTTCATGGCAAGAAAAGCCATCTTGGCTGACGAGGAACTGATACGCTCCGCTGACAGAATAAGATAATAAGTAATAAAAGGCGAAAATCCATCGCGAGGCATTTTGTAAAGTGGATGGATTTTCGCCTTTATGTTTTTACTCCTACGACCCACCTTTTTACCTTTTTCTTATTTTTTCTTTTGAAAAAATTTGCCAAAGTAACAAAAATGTATTATCTTTGCACCGCAAAAAGCGAACAAGGTACCTTGGCCGAGCGGTTAGGTAACGGTCTGCAAAACCGTGTAGAGCAGTTCGACTCTGCTAGGTACCTCA
>CALUEX010000049.1 GCA_944319815.1 uncultured Prevotella sp.
TACACACTTTACACTTAACCGCCAAACTTTTATACAAGAAATTTATCCAAATACAATGATTTTAACATACGTTTACAGATAATTAAAAAATAACACATTATTAATATATAAGGCACATTCCTTCACTCCAAGTTGACAAATTCATCCTTTGTCACCACAGTGTCAAACCCTCCCACGTGCGTTTCAGCTTCGTGGCGGTTGATGCCGGTGTATTCAAGACTGGCGTCTTCGTAACGCTTAAAGCGAAAGATGGCCTGGTTCATCAGTGCACCGTTGAACACATTAAGGCTCACGAGCAGCTCGAAATCGCGGACGTTAAGTCCCGTCACCTTCTTGAACAGCGCCGGCTCAATCTTGGTTATTACGTCGCTAAGGCAGTACTCACGATAGTCGGTGAGATACATGAACACGGGTATGCGCGTAGCAAACTTTATCAGTTTCTCTTGTATTCGCTTGCGCATACTCTTCATTTCCTTCTCTTCCTCCTTCACCTCATTCTTCTCGGCCTTGGTAACGCCGTCGTCCTTCTCGCGCTTGGCCTTGCTTATGCTCTCGCTCTTGTTTATTATGGTCTCAATATCCTTATTTAAGGAGCGGAAGCCCTCGATGCTCATCAGCGCGCGCATGGCTTCATCCGACGACATCAGGCGGCGCAGCGTGTCGTCGTCGACGTTCACCAACAGGGCACTCTCCCACCGTCGAGCCAACAAGGTGGCGGTAGTTCCGCTTACGGCAAAGTCCAAAATATCACCCGCATCGACAGGTTTCATACTGCTTCCGTCGTAACACAGCACAGGCAGGAAATTAATAAACTCAGCCACTTTCTGTTCGGGGTTCACGCTGCCGTCAACGTTCAAGTCACAGCTATATTCCGAAATAAGCCGCAAGGCACGGTTAGGCGCGAAGTCGAAAACGTAGCATTCGCGCTTCATTATTTCCTCGCGGTTAGGGTGAAGGCCGTCGGGATTTTTTATAGTCCACGGCGTCTGCACGCGGAAAGCCGCCTGAAAGTAGGTTTCGGGGCTTGTGGTGTTGCGCAGCATGAAGATGCCCGTCCACGGCTTTACCGACACGCCCGTGGTCAGTTTACCGCAAGTAAGAGTAATGGTCTTGGTCGCCAGGGCGTCGGGATTGTTCATCGCGTCGAGCACGGGGCGCAGTGCGGCGGCACCAATGCCGGCCTCCGGCCCGGCACACACCATTACCGTATAGTCATGATAAAACACGTTTTCGCGCGAAGCCAACAAGTTGCGCATGGCGTAACACGAGGCCACGCTCGGCAAGAACCACAGCGTATGGCTGAGGACGGAGAGCAGACGGCGGTCAGAATATGGCATCGGGGGCCTACGCGCGCCGAGTCTAAGGTCATCAACGGCGGTCTCTATGGCCGCACCTCGTATCAGCGTGAGCCACTTATCCACCTCGTCCTCGTGTCTGAAGCGCGCCTTGCTGCCCTCGCCCGTTGCGGCGAAGAACTCGTTAAGGTCGAACTCGTTGAACTCTCCGCGCCTCGCAATCGCCTCTATTGACGGCGGCAGCTGGTACGTCATCATCACCATGCGCGGCAGCGAGGCGTAAGGGTTGCCCTCGTCCTGCCACTCCTCCTTGGCGCGTTGCTCATCGGAGTAAGTCCAGTTGAATATTTCCTCCTCGATAAACTCGCCCGAGTTGATTGCGCGGAACGGCGTGCCCGAGAGGTAGAGGTAAGCGCCCGTGGTCAGCGGCATTATGTCTTCGCTGAAGTATTCTTGCCCTTTTCCCTCGGCGTTCTCAACCTCACCCTCGTCGTCGGCGTCGTAGAGGTCTTTCGCCTTGTCGCGCCACGCGCCGTAATGGTATTCGTCCAGTATGATGCAATCCCAGTTGATGGTGTGCGCCCACTCGTTCTTGGCCTTTATGCCGCCGAGCTTGTTCTTGCCGAGAAAGTCCTGGAAAGAGGCGAAGCAGACAAAGGGGCGGCTCTTGTCGGCGTCCTCATAGTCGAGCTTATCGCGCGATATGAACTGCCAACCCTTGAAGTCTACGTGCTGCATCAGGTCCTCCTCCCACGCATTGCGCACGGCCGGCTTGAACGTCAGCACCAACAGGCGGCGCCACTTCATCCTTAGCGCCAGCTGGTAGGCGGCGAAGGTCTTGCCGAAACGCATCTTGCAGTTCCACAGGAAGTGGGGCGTGCGTCCCGTTTCGCGGGCATAGCTGTTCAGGTATGCCGCCGTCTTGTCTACCGCGGCGCGCTGTTCGGGGCGCATACCGAACGTCTCGGTGCGCATCCAGCCGTCCTCTTCGCCGCGGCGCAGGGCCATGACAGCCCGCCTCACGTCGTCGGCGTTGCACCTGAACCATTCGCCGCCGGGATTATAAAAACCTTTGCGGCGCAACAGGCGGTGCACGTCCTTGTCGGTGAATGCCGTGCCGTCGGCCCTCATTGCCGACTCTTCCACGTGTATTATATAAGGTGTGTGCCCCGGTTTCTTTATCGGGAACTGCTGGTTTATGCGTTCCTGCACGGTCTGCTTAGCCGTGTAGCCGACTTTCAATAATCCGCTCACTTGGGCATTGTCCGGCTCTTCGTAGGCGTAAATCATCGGCTTTAGCCGTGGTCTGGATGGAAAGAATTTATCGTTGGGCATTTTTTCTAAGTAGTTAAAGGAGTTAAAGACAAATGCTTTTTTAGGAGTTAAGAAGTTAAGAAGTTAAGACAAATGCTTTGTCAGTTTATGGTGACAAATGTTTACCTTATTCCATCGGGCGTATCATTGAATCGATAAACGCAATTTCGTCTTCAGTCAATCCATATTTCTTATAAAGTTTCTCGTCAGTCCAAGGTTCTGAAAAATCTTGGAGAGGGACAAGTGAATAGACACGAGACGGTGCATCTTGCGTATTTTTCTTTAATAGAACAAGAAAACGAAAAAAACTCGTTTTTATGTATGAGATAACATTTTCGGCCCTTTCTTTAGTTGCATATGGGCCTATTACAAGATAAGTTTCAGTACAACAAGTATTAGGTTCACCTAAGAACGGCTTATTTAAAATTTGATGCGGGAAGTCTTCTCCCGCCCCATAAGCCCTTGAAATATAAATCTTATATTCATCAATCCAACTTTGATTTTGTGTTATTTCTTTTCTATTTATATATCCCTCAGATTTGTTTGCAAACAAAAAAACGTCTCCATTCCTTTTATCATTATGTCCTTTTACAAATGTTCTTAGTCCAAACGGTTTAAGACTACTAACATTTTTATCAAAAGTTTCTTCATCAAAAGTTCTTACTTTTCTATAAATAGGTACTGCTTCATTATATCTGATAAAAGTATCACACCCTTTTTCTAATAATGGTCGTTTGGATTTTGATATATTATTGTACCTTACAGTTGTTATCTCACAATCACCATTATACGACTTATCCCATAAGAAATAACAAACACCTCCTTTAATTTCCACGCCTGGGAAACAATCCGTAGAAATCGGATAATCAATCAACTTCTTTAAATGCTTATCGTGCAACATTTCATCACGAAACTCATCCAAGCCTCGCCCTCCTGCAAACCAACGAGAAGGAACAATCATTATAAGATAGTGTGGTTTCAATTTCTTCGCTTGTTGAATAAACAAATTATATAAAGGCGTTGCCCCACCTCGTTTCCGTTCCTCGGTATCACCCCCGTCACTCAACTGATACGGAGGATTACCGATTATTACGTCGAATTTCATTTTGAATAAGTCTTGTGGTTTTTCTGTATGTATGAATTGGTAAGCGTGTGTTTCGAGGGCGTCGCCACGGCTGTAGACCTCCTCGCTTGCGCCGCAAAAGACGCAGCGGCCTCTGCGCCAAGTGTGCTCCGTTCGGTTGAAGACGATGTTGCCTTGGGGCGTGTCAAAGTGAGTAACGGAGAACTGGCCGTCGGCCTCTTTGCTGCAATACACCGAGCGGCGCGACAACAGCGAGGTAAGTTCGGTTATGGCCATGCCGTAAAGCTGGTGCGTGAAAATGTGGTCAACGCGCTGTTGCAGGTCAGGAATCACGGGCTCAAGACCCACGATTAGCCGCTTGGCTATTTCGCGCAGGAATACGCCCGACTTGCAAGCGGGGTCGAGAAAGCGCGCATCGGGGTTGCTCCACAGTTCCTGCGGCAGCAGGTCGAGCATACGGTTGGCCAACTCGGGAGGGGTGAACACTTCGTCGTTGCTCAAGTTAGCAAGGCACGAGAGCACGTCAGGGTTGTAGTTTACTTTGTCCATTGTCGCTCAGTTTTAGGAAGTTTACGTTCGGGTATTCCTTTATGGGCAATGGAATGAACGCTTCGTCTCCTAAATCCGAGAACAGGTTTGGCCCCTCTATGGGCGCGCTCCGCAGCAACGCATCCAAGGTAAAGTCGCGCCGTTTCACGTTGCCGCCGCCAATGAACGTCCACTCGCTGAAGACGATTGGCCGCCCCGTGCCGTCGGCAGACTGCAAGGTTAGGGCGTCGCCCCAGATGACGTTGCGCTGCAACACGTAGCTTACGGTGCGCTCAAGCTCCGGGCTTACGCCGCCGAGCACGGCCTTTGCGCCGTCGGCGAACACGGAATAGAGCCTACGGCGCGCCTCGGCGACGTTATCCTCAAGGATGTCTATGCCATAGACGGAGCACACGGCGCACACCGCCTTCTCTGCCCACTCGCCGCGGCTGCGCCCATAGCGGGCGGTGACGGCGGCGAGCTTGCGGCGCAAAATCTCTACCATGAAGTTGCCGTTGCCGCAAGCCGGCTCGAGAAAGCGCGAATCAATGCGCTGCGTTTCGTCCTTAACGAGGTCGAGCATGGCGTTGACCTCGCGCTCTGAAGTGTACACCTCGCCATGTTCGGCCACGCGCTCGCGCGAGACAATCTGGTTACTACCGGGATGTTTGCTCATAGAATTTGAATGTCATTCCAAAACCCTTTGAGCGTTGCTAATTCATACTATAAAAACAAAAAGGCCATTGCCTACGGGCACACAAAAGCGCGGACGTTCAGCTTATCCACACTTCAGGTGCCTGGCATGACCCACATAAACAGATAAGTTAACGCCCGCGCATAAGCGCAGACGCCATTACTTATTCCTGTTTATGTTCTTCTATGCTGCCAGGCTTCGAAGTGTTTACAGAATAAATAGCGACGCTATTATTTCCACAAAAGTATTCGGCCAAGCCTCAACGGCAAGGCCTTGAAAGGCGCAGGGACGCTGCCGAGCGCCAAACATTGTGCAAATATACGAAAAACGGGCGAAAAAATAAAATGTTTAAATGAGAATAATTATGGGATAACCACATGGTCGGCGTAAACCTTATACAATAAAGCAAGAAACATGGCCCGACAAAGACTGGCTTCTTACGCCGAACTCACGTGAATTATCAGGAGTTGACGGACAAAAGAGTTAAAGGCAAATACATGGCCAGGCTATCGGCGATTGGCCATAACTGCCTGTTGAAAACCGAGCGGGAGCAAGCACTAAACTTGAAAGGGCACAAATCGTGTTGTAAAAGATGCCTTTTTACAGCGCAAAAGATGCCATCTTGAAATGCGAAAGGACACCTTTTGGAAACTACGCCTTAACCAAACACCGTTACATATATAATAGAATGAATGTCCGCAAAGTTTCCATTCATCAGTAGGTAAAGGAGTTTTCATTAGTAGTTAACGTCAATTCGGTGTAAGACGCCGCCCTTGTAGGGACATAATTTATTATGTCCGCACGTTCTGTAAGAACGTTTTAATGAGATATAATTGAGAATTACGCCTCTTCGCGGCGTGCGGACATAATAAATTATGTCCCTACAAGGGATAAATTTCCACATTTATACGGTGTTATCTTTATACCGAACTGACGTTTATTTATAATAAAGTGGCGCATAAGGCGTTATTAAAAATAAAACGTCACATGAAGAAATTTTTACTTGGCATCATCTTTCCATTATTTTTAAGCTATCAGGCAAAAGCCCAGAGAAACGAGATTTACGACAATAATATCGCTTCGCTACAAGTTGTAGCGGGACAAAACTGGATGTCACTGCCAATAATAAAACTCAACAGCCATAGCCCTAACGACAGGATAAACATAAGTTTTGACGATTTTACGCACGCATACCGTAGATATACATATAAAATAGAACATTGCGAAGCGGACTGGACTGTTTCTGACGGGCTGTTTTCGAGTGATTTCATAAATGGCTTCCAAGAAGGCAACACCATTAAGGACAGCGAAGAATCGATAAACACGAATATATTGTACACCCATTACAAGCTGACAATTCCAAATGAGCAATGCAGCCTGAAAATGAGCGGCAATTATAAATTGACAGTTTATGACGAGAATGACGGTAACCGCCCTGTTTTCACAGCGTGCTTCATGGTACAGGAACCGCTGATGGGCGTACAGCTCGACGTCACGACAAACACCGACATTGACATTAACAAAGCCCACCAGCAGGTGTCAATGACCGTGAACTACGGTAGCGTAAACGTAACCAACCCGGCAACACAAATAAAGACGGTGGTGATGCAAAACAGGAGATGGGACAACGCCAGAATCAACGCACAACCACAATACACGATGAGCGACGGCCTGAAATGGGAACATAACAAGGAGCTGATATTCCAGGCCGGGAACGAATACCATAAATACGAAATTCTCGACGTGACCCACCCCACGATGGGTATAGACCGCATTGTGTGGGACGGGGAGAATTACCAGGTGTATCCATACCCATGCGAGCCACGCCTGAACTACGTGTATGACGAGGATGCTAACGGTGCGTTTTACATAAGGAACAGCGACAACATTGAAAATGACGTTTCATCAGAATATGTATTTGTCAATTATGCGTTAAAGGTTCCACAAAAACTTGACGGCGAAGTGTACATAAACGGGGCATGGACAAATGACCAGTTCACCCAAGAGTACAGGATGGAATATGATGAGTTAAATAAGTGTTACACGGCCAAGATTTTACAAAAACAGGGATATTATTCTTACCAGTTCGTAATGCTTGACCGTTATGGCATAAGCCGTGTTGTCCCGTCGGAAGGAAGTTTCTTTCAAACGGAAAACAAGTACCAGGCATTGGTTTATTACAGGGAACAAGGCGGACGCACGGATAAGCTCGTAGGCTACCAGCAAGTGCAACTAAAATAATGAATGTCTGCAAAGCGCCAATTCATCAGGAATTAAAGGAGATAAAGCAGTTAACGTTCGCTTCGCTTACAAAGGAGTTAAAGACAAATGCCTTGCCGTTTTATACTAGATTAACTGTTATAGGGCCAATGGCGGATATTCATTTTAAAATAAGTGCGAAAAAGACGGCCAAGCATAATTACCTTTGCAAAAGGCATAACATCAACGTGGGAACAAAATGAAAAAGTTTTTAGAATACGTAGCCAAGGACATCATCGAGAAATACGGCACCGACTTGTCGAAAATTGCGATAGTATTTCCCAATAAACGTGCGTCGTTGTTCATGAATGAATATTTGGGACAAACTGCCCAAAAGACGATTTGGGCTCCTGCATACATAACAATCAGCGAACTTTTCCTCCAGCATTCACCACTTACATTAGGCGACCCGATAAAACTAATATGCGACCTACATAAAAGTTTTACCGAATGCACCGGCATTGACGAGAGCCTCGACCACTTTTTCGGCTGGGGGCAACTGCTCATATCCGATTTCGACGATATTGACAAAAACATGGCCGATGCGTCAAAAGTGTTTTGCAACGTAAAAGACATCCACGAATTTGACGACATATCATATCTTGACGACGAACAGAAGACGGTGTTGAAACGTTTTTTCAGTAACTTCACGGCAAATGACAACACTGAACTAAAAAAACGTTTCATGAAACTATGGTGCCACCTCGACGATATTTATAATAAATTCAGGGCCAGACTGCTCAAGCAGAACATCGCATACGAAGGAATGCTTTACAGGGAAGTCGTATCCGACAAAAGCATAACTTACAATTATCACAAATACATATTCATAGGTTTCAACTTAATACAAAAAGTTGAGCAAGAGTTGTTCTCATCGCTGCAAAAACAGGACAAAGCTCGTTTTTACTGGGATTTCGACAAATATTATATTATGCCTAAGGCTACATCAGCAAACGAAGCGGGGCACTACATCTCGCAATTCCTGAAGACATACCCTAACGAGCTCGACACATCAAACGACGACATATACGACAATTTCAATAAAAGGAAAAAGATTACTTACATTAACGCCTCGACCGAAAACATCCAGGCAAGATACATAAACGAATGGCTGAGAGAAAATGACAGGTACAAGCATGGACGCGCCACAGCGATAATACTTTGCGACGAGTCATTACTTCCCAGCGTCGTTCACAACATCCCCAAAGAGGTTGAAAGCCTTAACATAACTACAGGGTATCCATTGTTCCAAACAACAATATCATCGTTCGTTCTTCAACTTTTGGAATTGAGCATTAACGGATACTCGCCGTCAAAAGGCACGTTCAATGCAAAAAGCGTGATGCAAATACTGTCGCACCCATACTCTAAATATATATCAGATAAGTGCCAAACGTTAATTGACAAACTGAAAGCGGAACGAATATACCACCCTACACCATCGGAACTCTCGATTGACAAGAACCTGCAAACATTGTTTTGCGCACAAGGGGACAACAAAGCGTTAACCCAATGGGTATTGGAAATACTTAAAAACATTGCACCTAAATTAGGCAAGGGAGAAAAAGACCCACTTTCGCAAGAGGCTATATTCAGGATGTTCTCACTGTGCAATAGACTTAATGAACTGGCAAAGTCTGGCGACTTAGACGTGGACGCAATCACGATGCAGAGACTTGTTACACAATTAATAAAGGCCACGTCAATCCCGTTTCACGGTGAGCCAATAGAAGGCGTACAAATTATGGGGATATTGGAGACAAGAAACATTGACTTCGACAATGTTTTGCTATTATCATGCAACGAAGGCAATATGCCAAAAGGCATTAACGACTCGTCGTTCATACCGTATTCCATAAGAAAAGCTCACGGCCTGACTACAATCGACAACAAAGTAGCCGTATATGCATACTATTTTTACAACATCCTTCAAAGGGCAACCGACATAACAATAACTTACAACAATTCCACTGAAAGCGGGCAAACCGGCGAGATGAGCCGGTTCATGCTACAACTCCTTACCGAAAGCGACATTGACATAAAGAGAATTTCGCTACAATCAGAACTTAGACAACGTTACAAAAACATAACGGAAATAAAGAAAAATGACCAAATAACAAAAGCATTGGCCGCAATGGACAGAATATCGCCAACATCTATCAACCGATATTTGCGCTGCCAACTACAATTTTACTATAACAACATAGCCCTAATCAGGGAACCAGATGACAACGGACTGGATGAAATGAGCGGCAGGATTTTCGGAAATGTATTCCACCTGGCGTCAGAAATTCTATACTCCAGGATTGGCCATGAAGACGGGATGGTCACTGATGAAGATATATCCTATGCGCTCAAACACAACGACTTAATCACAAGAATTGTGGATGAAGCATTTAGCGAAATACTTTTTGGGAAAAAGATTAACAGGCAGATTGAATACAACGGGCTGCAGTTAATTAACAGAGAGGTGATAATCAAATACATCCACCGACTTTTGGAAATTGACAAAAGATTGACTCCTTTTAAGATTAATGACACAGAGTCGTCTATATATATGCCCATAAAAATAAACACGAATACAGGTGAACGCCGCTTGCGCGTTGGTGGCCGCATAGACAGGCTCGACCAAATCCACGACAACGATACAGGAGAATGGAGGATTAGGGTTATCGACTATAAAACCGGTCGTTTCCCCACGAAAAGCATAAACTCACTGGAAGACTTGTTTGCGACCGACATTGATGCCGACAAACACGCCGACTACTTTTTGCAAACAATGCTCTACGCCACTGCAATCAGGAACGACGGCAAATACAATCCCCATAAACTGCCTGTAAGTCCTGCACTTATGTTCATTCAACACACTCCTGGCGACGACTATGACCCTACGATTTCCATCGGAAAGAAAAAGGTGCTTGACATTGCAGAATACGCAGAAACATTCACTGGCAATTTATCGAAGACTCTCTCTGATATTTTCGATACTGAAAAGCCATTTACGCCAACTAAAGACAAAACCATCTGCGCCACTTGCCCATATCGGAGGCTATGCGGTATTTAGAGCCTTTCAACATGGGGAAAAACAGGCTTAATCCATATTCAACGCATCGACTCCTCAACAAACGAAAGCGGAAGAAGGGCCTTTGCACTGTCGATGGCATAAACGCCTTTCGTTCCATAAAGATAGATTGCAACGTTGCGGCCATACCTCTGCTCCATTTCAAGCAATGCCTGACGGCACACTCCGCAAGGCGACACAGGCTCATAGACGAAACCTCTTTCGTTTCTCGCGGCTATGGCTATTTGCGTTATGGGCTGTTCGGGACAATTTGACTGAGCATTAAATATCGCCGAACGCTCCGCACACATTGTCACGGAAAAAGCTGCATTCTCCTGGTTTGCTCCCTTCACCATCGTACCGTCTTCAAGTCTTAATGCCGCGCCGACCCTGAATTTTGAATAAGGCGAATATGAGTTACCCGTGGCTTCCTTCGCTTTGTCAACCAAGGCCTTCACGTCTTCGGGCAATTCATCATACGCAAAGAAATCGAAATCAAGTTTTATCGTCAAATGTTCCATGGTTATTCCCTCCTTTTCTATTCGTCCTTGAAAAACTCATAGCATCCCATATCAGGCTCATCGTCACGCTGCCTTCCGTCACGGTCATACGGCAACGAACTGTTCCTGTCTGCCGCCCCTATGGCATACGACAAAGAATCAAGATGAAAGTCATATCGCTGCATATCAATATCCACAAGACGGAAGTTCTCTTCACCCATTATTGCCGACGTATCCACATCCTCGGCCGTAACGTCTTCCCAGATGATGCCGACAACATTTTCGTCGTCCTCGGTTTTCACCGTGCGCAATAAAGAGTTGACAAAACGATAATTAAAGGCTACGGAACCTTCATTGTCAAGGTTGTCCGCCATTACCATATCCTCGCCGTACCCTGTCACAATGCTGTTAACACACTCCATACGGATAAGCGGCAAAGAAACGCCATCAAGGTGGTTTGTATACATTAAAGCGGCACCACGGTTAGAGTCGAATGGGTAAAACTGTGCAATCGTGCAGTGTTTCAGCATAACGTCACCGCCAAAAACAGCCACACAATTCTGCAACGTATTGGTTATCTGGCTGTTGCTTACATCCACTTTACTGTTTACCGCCTTCAAGCCATATCCCTGGCAGTTGTGCACAGTGCTGTTGCTCATCGTTAGTTTCGTAACATCCACGTCAGACGAGTCACACACCACACCATCGAACGTACCATGTATGTCTGTGAAAGCCAACACATTATCGTATGACGAACTACGGAACCTCACACCCTGCCATTGCCCGCTCACCATGTCGTAAGGGAGATAATCGAACATCCAGTCCAGCCTGTCACCACGTAACGTGATGTTTTCCTCCGCAGTGCCTTCAGCCACAAAACGTCCGTAGACATCCAGTCCGGCGTCGCCATGAAAATAAAGCGTTGTCCCTGGTTCTATCCGCAGGGTTGCCATGCTGTCCACCGTCAGGCCTCCGTATATCACCACCGGCCTCTCGCGGCTGTCGATAGTCGAATCACCATGCACTACGACATTGCGCAACATGGTTGCGTCCCAGGTATGCGCATTAAGGTTTATCCTTTGCTCCACGCCGCTTTCAAGCAAGAACACCAGCTCATCTTCAAGCAACTGCGGCCCGTCTGCACCGTTCGTAGGCGATGTCAACTCCACAAACACGCGTATGCTGTCACCCTTCCTGATTTCTACATTCTGCACTTGGTATCCCGCAGTTGGACTGAGATACTCACCGTCAACATTAACCCTGAAACCAGTCTGGTTGCCGTTGGCAAGACGCACGTTCGTACAGCGTATGCCGTCCCCGGAACGGTTATATACCCACATGGTACGTGTTGTTGTCGGCACTGTCGAGAAAACCGTGTCCAAACTCACCGTATCTGTCGAAAAAGTCAACATATTAGACGGCGACGTGCTGAACGAATCGTCGTCAGTGCAAGCGACTGACATTCCAAGACACGCCGCCACACATAAAATCACAACAATATTCTTCATTTCATCTTAATAACGAACATTGCCGGATAATATTGCTTTTCAAATAAATAATGGGTACAAATCTCACTATCATGGAATATGCACGAATGGCCAGAGCATCCTACAAGGCATTTATAATTCATCGCCGGATAAAACCAAGTAACACTGACACCGGCCCCCCCCCGTTAATATTCCGATGCAAATATTTCACAAGAGGTTATTTTAAGTATTTCCTGCTCAATTCGGCACAATTATTATTTCTCAGCAAATCCTCTACCGTTAAATTCTTGTTGACGTTCATATACCTGTCAACGGCCGATATATATCGCGACTTAAAGAACTTCTGCCCCAATGCGGCATTGCACACCCACATAACCTTGCCGATATGCAAGTCACGCTCTATTTGCGACCTCGATTCAAAATCGTGCATTGGGTAAAGGCTTAACAAGTAAAAGCTCAGGCAATCAGGCACGATATATTCACGCGACATTGTCTCTATCTGCGAAGGCAGGTAATACTTTTTATATAAAGGATAATCCTTGCCGAGATATTTGTCGAGCGATATGCCGATAGTCTTGTCGCCTATCACGATGCTTTGGTCCAAGGCGCTTATCTGTGCATAGACCAATGGCACCGGCATTTCCGGCAGAAACTTCTTCAGCCTCTCGAATGCGCTTGTCAGCTGGGCGTTTATGTCGTCCATGTTGGCATATAGCGATTCTGCATCTGAAACAATGGCCTGCAAGGTAGAATCCTGGAAAAACGCAAGAAGTTTATGATTGATTTGCGGGTCGTTCACCTCCCCTATTCTCAAGACATCCTCAAGCAACGTGCGTGTCTCTATCGGATAGTCCATGTTCATCTGCTGCAAAGCCGAGAAGTCGCCCGTGGTAAGATACTGGCTCTCCAGACGGTCATAGCGGCACACTTCCAACTTGTGCCCGCCATCATCATCAACATCAAACGGTTTCAGCTTCAGACCGCACGCGGCGAAAAGCGTCAGGGCTGCTACCAATATGCAAAATATCTTTCTCACGTCTAATCCTATAGTTTTTGCAAATTTACGAAAAACTATCGTATAAACAAACTAATTAGCTAAAATAATTAAATATTCGCAACATTACACGTCATATTTTAACCCAAAATACAAAAATTGACTAAAATATGCAAATATATCCCATTACCATTCGTGTCCTGCATTTGTCACTGCAAACAGCTTTTACCTTACAAATTGTCATTTGGTAAATGTCCGCGATTTTGGCTGAAACAGTTTTCCACACATTTTGTCACGCCCCGTTTCATTACTACAAGCATCATTTTATTTACCACACACAGGCAAAATGAATACGAAACGGCGTCAAGAGTTCTTCGTCTTGACGCCGTTTCCGTCATATTTCATGGCTTTTAGTCGCCTAAGATATGCCTTATCACTCAATAAAAGGCCACCTCTTGCGAGGTTTTAGGCCACGCCCTATTGCACAATTCTTCGTCATCATACCTAAAACCCTGTCGCCATGGAACTTACGTTTGCACACATTTCCTTGCAAAATTCTGGACAAATCCTCATTACGTAAAAAATAAGGGCAATGAGAAACTTCAACGAAAATCAATATGAAAGCCAAGTAAGCGTCATGCTTTCATTAACGTCAATTCTGTATAATACATCGTTGAGTATCAAAACCACGCTCTACAAAACAGGCGGCAAAATCAGAAAAACCGACAGAGCAGGAATTGCACCAAAACCTGGCACCATAAGCTAAACGCTAATACCCTTTGGTTTAACTTATGGTGCCAGGATGGTAACTCACCGTTTACGCTTAAGTTCCAACTTAGGAATTTTCAATGTCATACCTTCTTTTACATCCACCACACCATTGTACACCTGAACATAACACTCCATACCGTTGCCAAAATACAATCTGGATATGCTTTCAAGCGTTTCTCCGGCCTTTACCGTTATGGTCTTTGCCGTACCAACAATACGGTAAGCACCTGTATTAACGACGGCTTGGGCATTCTTCAATGCCTGGGAATGTATTTCCGCTTGTGTATTAGAGACATCTTTGGGCTCATGGAGCTTGACACTTAACGCTGTATCTGCCTTGGCTGCAACTGTTGTGGAATCCACCTTTACAACGGGAACTTGGGACACAGGTTTGCTGGACGGCTTGGTAACAATGCGCACTGTCTTATATTTCACTATTGGTTCAACGGCATTATGCCCAATAAAATAACCAACGACAAAGGCCAATACACCCGTTACAAAAGAAGAAACCAGCAATACCCATCCCTTATATCGCCGGGGTGAGGCTTCTTCTATATGCTCGTCCGAAACGTTTTCTGTATCACCTATAACAGTCTCATCAGCCATGGCGTCGCCAATTCCTGTCTCGCCATTAATGTCCGTATTTTCGTCGGCACGCAATGAAGCTACTTCTGTCTGCTCTTCCGACTCCCTATCATCGTCTGACTCTTTTTCACTATGGGTTATATCGGATTGCAAATCTTGGTTTTCCTCTTCTTCCAAACATTCGCTCTCTTCATTATCATCCCCATTATCGTTGGCATATTCAGGCACATCTTCTGACCTCTCTTTCTCAACTTGGCCATCATCCTCATCCTGTAACTTTACTTTCATTGCTTCTTGGCAAAGTTCTTCATCGGCCCTTTCGGCATTTTCACTTACATCACTCCTGGCCAAATCTACAGCTTCATTAGTTCCATCTTCATCGTCAAGGACATCACCATCTTGCACATCTGCATCCTCGTCAAGAGTTTGTGTCTTGCTCATTTCGTCCAAATCCACACCTTCATTCAGCACAACAGTCTCGAACTGGGCAAAAGGCTTGTTCACCAAATCGCGCATTATTGTGTCAGGTGTAAATGTAATCTTTCCATGTCCCCCAATAACAACACGCTCACCAGTGTTGACGTTTACGCTTTCACGCTCACGAACATCTATAACCTTGAACGTTCCAAGGCCTTTCACTTTCACGGACTTTTCGGCATCCAAGCCTTCACTTATTACGTCAAAAACGGCTGTAACGAAAGCCTCCGCCTCTTGTCGCGACAGTCCATGCTTGTCAGAAATAAACTTTGCTATATCCTGTATCGAAACCTTACCCATTATCCCTGTCCTCCATTCTTTAATTTTTCTTTTATTGCAGCTATCGGCCTAAAAGTAAGAACAAGTTTTGGAGGAACCAACATCCGTTGCTTTGTTCCAGGATTAACGACGATACGTTCCAAACGCTTCTTGACTTCAAACGTTCCAAATTTCGGTATTGTAACGACATCTCCTTTTTGGAATGCATCATTCATAGAGTCGATAACCGTATTGACCATTTTTTGTGCATCGTCTTGCGTATACCCTAACCGTTGAGATAATTCTGAAATGAAACTTTTATTATTCATAAATGAAATCAAGACTTAAATAAACACACACAAAGCATATCAGAAACAAGTTGTACCATATAGGTCGAACTCGTCTGCATCCGTTACTTTCACATCATAAAACGCCCCCCTGAACAAGCGTTTCTCCTTAACGGGTATGAGGACTTCAGGGTCTACATCAGGAGAACTATACTCCGTCCTCCCTACATAAAACTCGCCTTCCTTCCTGTCAATGATTACTCTAAAAACCTTTCCTATCCAGGATGCGGTGATTTCAGAGCTTATCTCTTGCTGTAATGCCATGAGTTCATCAAGACGAGCCTGCTTAACTTCAGGGCTTATATTGTCCTTATAATGTATAGCACTATATGTACCTTCTTCTTCTGAATAAGCAAAAGCTCCCATTCGCTCAAAACGTGCCCACCTAACAAAATCCATCAATTCCCTGAAATCTTCATCACTCTCATCGGGGAAGCCAACCATCAATGTCGTGCGCAAGCATATACCAGGAACTTCGTCGCGCATCCGCGTTATCAAAGCATAAGTCTCCGATTTTGTTATATGGCGTTGCATCGCTTGCAACATATTATCCGAAATATGCTGCAAGGCTATGTCAAGATACTTGCATACATTAGGTTTTTCACGCATAACCCTTAAAAGTTCATAAGGGAAATGCGTCGGATAAGCATAATGAAGGCGTATCCATTTTACTCCTGGAATATCAGCCATATCTGAAATAAGTTCCGCGATATGCTGCTTCCCGTCTATGTCAATACCATAAAAAGTAAGTTCTTGGGCTATTACTTGAAACTCTTTGACTCCTTCCTTTACCAGTTCCCGAACTTCGTTAAGTATTTCTTCTTTTGGCCGACTAACATGACGTCCTGTTATTAAAGGTATTGCACAATAAGCACAATGACGGTCACACCCTTCACTAATCTTGACATAAGCATAATGGCTTGGAGTTGTCAGATGCCTCATTCCTTTACATGACGGTATCTCTGCCTTGCCTAAATCTATCAATAATTGCTTATAGTCAAACTTACCATAATATTTGTCCACCTGCGGTATCTCCTTCTCAAGTTCCGATTTATACCTTTGGGACAAACACCCCATCACAAATAACTTTTTCAGACGGCCTTTTTCTTTTGCCTCGGCAAATTCAAGTATCGTGTTTATGCTTTCTTCCTTTGCATCGCCAATAAATCCACAAGTATTTATAATCGCAATTTCACCTTGAGGATTTTTGCTGTCGTGAACGCACTTGTATCCATTCGCCTCAAATTGTTTCATTA
The DNA here is from genome assembly GCA_944319815.1 of uncultured Prevotella sp. GTDB lineage: Bacteria > Bacteroidota > Bacteroidia > Bacteroidales > Bacteroidaceae > Prevotella. Next base: position 16,911 of record CALUEX010000049.1, read on the forward strand.
GAAGTTCACTGTCAACAAGGTTCTTGGAACACCCCAAGGTGACAAAATCTATTTGGTTCTTTCTCACTTCTCTATATTAAATAGTGAATCAACAAATTGTTTTTTATTGAAAAGCTGGAGGTCCTCCATCCTTTCTCCCAACCCTATATATTTTACAGGTACTTTCAATTGGTCTGAAATGCCGATTACTACACCTCCCTTGGCTGTACCATCCAGTTTTGTTATTGCAAGACTGGTTATATGAGTGACAGCCGAAAATTGTTTTGCCTGTTCAAAAGCGTTCTGGCCTGTTGAACCATCAAGTACAAGAAGAACCTCGTCGGGAGCCTGCGGTATAACTTTCTTCATTACATCCTTTATTTTCTTTAATTCATTCATCAAGCCAACCTTGTTATGCAGTCTTCCTGCCGTATCTATTAAAACGACATCAGCCCCATTTGCCTTGGCCGAACTTAATGTGTCAAAAGCGACACTTGCGGGGTCTGCCCCCATTTGCTGCTTAATCACGGGTACCCCTACACGTTCTCCCCAAATCGTCAATTGCTCAACTGCTGCAGCCCGGAAGGTGTCTGCTGCCCCAAGATACACTTTCTTGCCTGCACTCTTAAACTGGTAAGCAAGTTTCCCTATCGTTGTAGTCTTGCCAACGCCATTTACACCAACAACAAGAATAACGTAAGGTGTATGGTCTGACGGTAAGTTCCAATCTTCATTATCCACGGAATTATTCTCTGCCAACAAAGACGCAGTTTCATCACGAAGAATAGAATTTAACTCCGACACAGACACATACTTGTCACGTGCCACACGTTCCTCTATTCGTCGGATTATTTTCAGCGTAGTATCTACACCTACATCCGAAGTTATCAGCACTTCCTCCAAGTTATCCAGTACATCGTCATCGACTTTCGACTTCCCGGCTACAGCCCGCGCAATCTTCGAAAAAACACTTTGCTTAGTTTTTTCCAATCCCTTGTCAAGCGTTTCTTTCTTATCCCGATTGAATAATCCGAACAATCCCATAATCTTATATTTTGCTACAAAATTAATAAAATGAAGTCATATTTACAACAAAAAGGTCGCAAAATTCTTTGCGACCTTTTTGTTTATTATCTACAATAGACATCAGTTCTTGAAAAAATCCTTAACTGCCTCATTAGGCACCATTTGTTCGTCAAAGATGTAAGCACCTGTTTTAGGACTTTTCACCATCTTGATTACTTTTGTATATGCGCGACCATCCTTTGAACCTTCATGGAGGGTTGCGACGGTTTTCTTTGCCATTTTACAATAATTTTAAAATCCTTATTTAATCTCCTTATGAAGGGTCATTTTCTTCAAGATAGGATTGTATTTCATCAATTCCATTCTCTCCGGAGTATTCTTGCGGTTCTTTGTCGTCACATAACGACTTGTTCCTGGAAGACCGCTATTTTTCATCTCGGTGCATTCCAACACAACCTGAACCCTATTGCCTTTAGCTTTTTTTGCCATGGTGATTATTCTCCTATAACTTTAATCTCTTTCCAATCACAATAACCGTTGGAAACGGCCTGCTTCAACGCAGCGTCCAAACCAACCTTATTAATCAAGCGCAGCCCCGCAGCACTTATCCTAAGACTTATCCAGCACTGCTCCTCTACGTAATAAAACTTCTTCCTGAAAAGGTTCACATCAAAAGTACGCTTTGTACGGTGCTTTGAGTGTGAAACGTTATTTCCAATCTGAGCTTTTTTACCTGTTATTTGACAAATCTTCGACATTACTATCTACGTTTTTTGTTTTAATTTTTGATACTTATTCCAAACAGAGTGCAAAATTACTAACTTTTCCCGAATAATCAAAATATTTGCGCCAATAATAATCTTTTTAATTTTTTTTAGTATTGAGATGTATCAAGGCATGATGACAATACAAATCTTGCACCCTCAACAAATCAACATTCGTCAGCCATTTTCTTGGCCTTCACCATCTTTTAGCCTATCTGTCAAATAATTGAAAAACAACTGCAGTGCTTGCGTGGTTGCATTAGAAAGATTCATTTCACGTCCCTTATCGCCCTCTATTTTTAAGGTAACAATATCATCTGCACTTCCACACGCAATCCATATCGTACCAACCGGTATTTCATGTGTACCACCTGAAGGGCCTGCCACTCCCGTTGCCGAAATAGCATAATCGACATTCAAGGCCTTAATGGCACCTTTCACCATCTCTATTGCCACCTCTTCACATACTGCCGTTTTTTCTTCAAGAACATCATGGCTAACCCCAAGGATTTTCTCTTTTATTTCGTTTGTATATGAAACGATACTTCCCTTGAAATAGTTTGAAGCGCCAGGCATCAGTATTATGGCTTCGGCAATACGCCCACCGGTACAACTTTCAGCCGTTCCGAGCGTTTTTTCTTTTTCCCAAATAAACTGGCTGATTTCCCTACTCAATATTTTATTTTCGAAATCCATTTTCTTATATTTATTATTTGAACGTTACTTTTGAGAAAGCAGGTTTGTCTATCGGACAAAAATCCTTGTCAAGGTATTTGTAATATCCCGTTATACCTATCATCGCCGCATTGTCTGTCGTGTAGCTGAACTTAGGTATATATATAGTCCAACCGTATTTTTCGGAATACTCATGGAACGCATTACGCAATCCCGTGTTAGCGCTCACACCGCCCGCCACGGCCACGTGCCTTATGCCCGTCTGCTTGACGGCGAGTTTTAGCTTTTTCATCAGGATGTCAACTATCGTAAACTCAAGGCTCGCTGCAAGGTCTTCCTTATGATGTTCTACAAAGTCGGGGTCTTCCTTTACCCAATCACGCAAGCTGTACAAGAAAGAAGTCTTCAAGCCGCTGAAACTATAATCAAGTCCCTGTATATGGGGTTCCGCGAATTTATAGGCGTGCGAATTACCCTGACGAGCTAATTTGTCGATGATAGGGCCACCGGGATAACCGAGCCCCATTACCTTCGAACATTTGTCTATGGCTTCTCCTGCTGCATCGTCTATGGTTTGTCCCAGCACCTGCATATCATTATAGGCGTTAACTTTTACTATCTGTGAATTGCCACCGCTCACAAGCAGGCAAATGAACGGCAATGGCGGTGCAGACATATCATCGTCACTTTCCTTAATAAAATGAGCCATGACGTGTCCCTGAAGATGGTTTACATCAATAAGCGGAATGCCAAGCGAGCGGGCAAAACCTTTCGCAAAACTTACGCCGACAAGTAAAGAGCCCATCAAGCCCGGGCCGCGCGTAAAAGCAACTGCCGACAACTGTTCCTTAGACACACCGGCACGTTTCAATGCCTGGTCAACTACTGGTACAACATTCTGCTGGTGAGCACGCGATGCCAACTCTGGCACGACGCCTCCATAAGCCCTGTGCACTTCTTGCGAAGCCGTGACATTGCTAAGCAGCACACCATTACGCAACACTGCCGCCGACGTATCGTCACAACTGCTTTCTATACCTAATATATATACGTCTTCCATAAATTCCTGTTTGTTAAGCAGAAAGTATCTCCACGCCGTGCTCTGTCATCAGGAAAGTGTGCTCCCACTGCGCACTCGGCTTCTCGTCGCCTGTTATCACTTCCCAACCGTATGGGTCATCGGCGTCGATAAACACTTTCCACGTACCCATATTAATCATCGGCTCAATGGTAAACACCATACCAGGCACAAGCAACATACCTGTACCTTTGTGCCCGAAATGCAGCACTTCTGGTTCTTCATGGAAATGCAAACCGACACCATGCCCGCAAAGGTCGCGCACAATGCCATAATGATATTTCTCCGCGTGCTTCTGTATGGCATGGCCTATGTCACCTACAAACCCGTATGGTTTCGCAGCCTCCGCCCCTATTTCGAGACACTCCTTCGTCACGCGCACAAGCTGTTCTTTCTCTGGAGTTGTCTTACCTATTATGAACATACGCGAGGCATCGGCATAATAACCGTCAAGTATAGTGGTGAAGTCAACGTTTACGATGTCGCCTTCCTGCAATATATCCGTTTCCTTCGGTATTCCATGGCAGACAACTTCATTTATGCTTGTGCAAACGCTCTTTGGGAAGCCTTCATAATTAAGGCACGCCGGAATAGCCCCGTGCTCCGTACAATAATCATAACAGATTTTGTCGATTTCGGCCGTGTTCATGCCGGCATGGATATGCGCAGCCACCTCGTCGAGCACACCGCTGTTTACCACTCCACTCTTGCGTATTCCTTCAATCTGTTCTGGAGTTTTTATCAGGTCGCGCGTAGGTACAAGTTTACCCTTGTTCTCCCAGTACATCACCTGTTTATCCATCTCGGTCAGTGGCTGGCCGGGCACTGTACGCCATCTTCTTTTTTTCTTGAACATCGTTTTACAACATATAAACCATAGTGCAAAAGTACAAACTTTATTGCAAAACAAGCTACTTTTGCCCGTGTTATTTTAATGAATGTCCGCAAACATTCCTTTTACCATAAATCAGGAATAAACCAACAAGGCATTTGTCTTTAACTCCTTAGTGAGCGAAGCGAACGATAACTACTTTATAGTCAAAAAGAAATGGTTTGCGAATTAGACAAACGGAATTTAAGAGTCAGAAGTGACTCCAACTCTTCTTTA
>CALUEX010000050.1 GCA_944319815.1 uncultured Prevotella sp.
TCGACAATTGCATTTCCATGCCGTAAAGATACAACTTTTAAATGAATTATTCGCATTTCACTTACTTTTGACTATAACTCCTTTAACTACTAATGAACGAAAGCGTAGCGGACATTCATGGTAATTATCATACCACGCTTACAGCTTGTCGATAAGTGCAAACAGGCTATCCGTCCAGTCTGTCCCGTTCTCCGGGCACATCGTGTGAAAGCCCAGCTTGCGTGCGGCCTCAACGTTGCGCGGCCCGTCGTCTACGAACAAGGTTTCTTCAGGCAAGAGGCGTTCATTGTCGATTACAGCCTGGAAGAACTTTGGGTTAGGCTTCATAACGCCAAGCCGATAGCTCAGGAAAAGGGCATCGAAGTAATCCTCGAGCGAAGCCTTGCCCCCGTCAAAATCTTTTGTCAATGCCCAGCTCATCATGAATGGATTGGTGTTCGACAGAAGAATAAGTCGATAACCATCTCCGCGCAGGCGTTTCAACACATCAAGGTTACGTTGTGGCACATCTTTCCTGTATCCCAACCAGCCATACTTGCAGTCGTCAAACGATAGTTCACGGCCTACAAGACGGCTCAACTCCGTGCGGAACTCCTCTGCGGTAATCTTGCCTTCTTCCACGTCGCCGAATATTCCTGATTGAGTATAAGGGTCAAGCTGGCGCTCGGCATCAGCCAATCCAAGACTTTGAAAACGTCGCAAAGCCTCGTCTTGGTCTATTGTCATAATCACTCCGCCAAGGTCGAATACTATATTCTTTATCATTTGTTACGGTTTTACGGTTATGAGGTTTTACGGTTATGAGGTTATGGGGTCGTGAGGTTATGGGGTCGTGAGGTTATAGGATTACGGCCTTACGAATAAAACTTTTTACCTTTTTACTTCTTTACCCTTTTACCTTTTCTCACCTTTTCACTTTCTCACCTTCTCACCTTTAATTTAGTAGTGTTTCATTGCGCGGTCCATTTCCCGTCGGTCTTCCTTTTCCTTCAAGGTCTGCCGCTTGTCATACTCCTTCTTTCCCCTGGCAAGGGCAATGTCAACCTTGGCACGCCCTTTGGCATCGATGAACACAAGCGTAGGCACGATGGTAAATCCCACCTGCTTCGTTGCTTCCTGGAGCTTATGTATCTCGCGCTTGGTCAGCAACAGCTTGCGGTCGCGCTTCGCCTCGTGGTTGTTGTAAGAGCCGAAAAAATACGGCGAGATGTTCATGCCCTTCACCCATACCTCACCGTTATGTATATAGCAATAGCTGTCTACCAGCGAGGCCTTGCCTTGGCGGATAGACTTTATTTCCGTGCCTGTCAGCACGATGCCGGCCGTGTACGTCTCCACAAAGAAATACTCAAACGAGGCTTTCTTGTTGCGGATGCTTACCGGACTTTTTTTCCTTATCTGTTCTTCTTCCTTGTTCATTTCACAATAGTAAATTTAGGCATCAACGCCCACTGCCATCCCTGCCTTATCCTCACGTGCTCATCCTTCCGTTATTTCCGCAAAGCTGTCGATGTGTCCATCTATGTATCTTGCCACTTCTTCCACCCAACGTTCCTCGTTCTCCACGAAATTGTCGTCGAGGTCGTCAAACTCCGGGTATTGCTCGAACATCGCCATGAATTCCTCGTCGCTGCAATCGCGCTGGATGTCGCGGCCATGCTTGCGAAACAGCTTACCGGCCTTGTTCACGAGCGCGGCCAAGTCGTCAAGCCCCCACGCCCTTACGGCCTTGGCAAACGGATTGAAGAAGATGAACGGACCGAAGCCGTTATATATAAGCTGAACGAAACCGCCGTCCATCACTTCGTCATGCAGATACTTAAACGCAACCAGTGTTATCTGGTCGGCATTGAGCTGCCCCATCGTTTCCTCGTTGAGCTGTCCGCCCACACTGTCTATCGCAGCATCGGCAAACAAGTTGACAAACTCGTCAAGACCGGCGGCTGCGGCCTCACGCACTTTTGCGTCAGCTATTATAACTTTGTTCATAACAATTGCGTTTTATAAATGCACATAAGCCAATGGCGTTTTTATAAGAGCATCAACACTACCAAATAAAATGCAAAGATAATGCAAATAGTGCAAAATGCAAAATAAAAGCAAGCGTAAATAATGCAAGTTTAATATAACGTGGCTTATCGTCGTTTACGGGGGCAAACGTTGAATATCCGTCATCGCCTTATACCGAACTGACTAATATAAGAAAAAATATTGTCTTCAAAAACAACAATAGCATAGCATTCCAACGGACAATAGGCCATATATTACAAAACAAAAGGTGTCCTTTTGCAGTGCAAAAGGACACCTTTCATAATATATTGGTTCACAGAACGTTACGAAGCCGTAATGTAGCTATAACGCTTACGGCATATTACCTTACTCGAACACCTCTTCTATACCGCCTGGAACGTAATCGTCAAACTCGGACGAACAGGGGTTGAAGTCCTCGGGTATGTCGAACTTCTCGTTGGGGTCGTAGCCCAACGAGCGGTCGGCAAACACCTTTTTCATATATAATGCCCATATAGGCAAGGCCATGTTAGCACCCTGCCCCATACGCATCGAATCGAAATGGATGTCGCGGTCCTCACCGCCAACCCAGCAACCGCTGACGAGTGACGGCGTGAAGCCCATGAACCAAGCATCGGCGTTGCGGTTGGTAGTACCCGTCTTTCCGCCCATGTCACACTCTATTTTGTATCTGTACCTCATGCGGCTGCCCGTGCCCCCGTTCATGACGGCACGCAGCATCTCGAGCATCTTGTAAGTGCTCTCCTCGCTGATTACCTCGTTCATGCGAGGCTGGAAGGTGGCGACTACGTTGCCCTCGTTATCCTCGATTTTAGTGACGAACATCGGATAGCTGTGTATGCCGTTGTTGGCAAACGTAGTATAGGCACTGACCATCTCACACACCGACACCTCGTTAGGCCCGAGGCAGAGCACCATGGAGGGATAGGCACCGAAGGTATTGATGCCGAAGTCGTTGAGTATTCGCAGGAAGTCTTGCGGGTTGAGGCAGCTCATAAGGTAAGCCGAAATCCAGTTGTTCGACTGGGCAAGCCCCCACTTAAGCGTAACCATCTGACCATAGCGTGCCCGACTGCTGTTGCGCGGCGTCCAGTTGCCGTAAGTCTGCTGCACGTTAGGCGCGACGTCGCAGGGCGACATCCCGTTTGACATACACAGGGAATAAAGGAACGGCTTGATGGTTGAGCCTACTTGGCGACGGCCCTGCGTTGCCATGTCATACGTAAAGTGGGTAAAGTCAACGCCGCCGACGTATGCCTTTACCGCCCCACTATGCGGGTCCATGCTGACGAATCCGGCACGCAGGAACGACTTTATGTAGCGTATGGAGTCGAGCGGAGTCATCACCGTGTCTATATCGCCGTGGTAAGTGAAGACGGACATCTCAACGGGCGTGCGGAATGCCTTTTGGATTTCGTCCTCGGTAGCGCCCTGCTCTTTCATTACGCGGTAGCGTTCGCTCTGGCGGATTGAGCGGTTGAGTATGCCCCTGACCTCGGAGGCAGTCAAGGCGTTGGTGAAAGGTGCGTTAGGCTTTGTCCTGTTCTCCTTTGAGAATGCCGGTTGCAGGTAGCGGCCAACGTGCTGCAGCACGGCTTCCTCGGCGTACCGCTGCATACGCGAGTCAATGGTAGTAAAGATTTTCAGGCCGTCGGTGTAGACGTTGTACGGCTCGCCGTTCTTCTTGAAGTTCTTGTTGCACCAACCATAAAGTGGGTCGTTCTCCCATGCCGTAGAATCGATGGAATACTGCACGCGGTTCCATGATGGGTAATTGCTTAATTGCGGCTTCTCCGCCATGACATACTGGCGCAAGAACTCCCTGAAGTAAGTGGCCATGCCGTCCTTGTGGTCGATACGGTGGAAGTTAAGTGCAAGCGGCGCATCGTGGGCCTCTTGGTATTCTGAATCGGTTATATAGCCAGCCTTACGCATCTGGCCGAGCACGACGTTTCGGCGTTCGGTACACCTGTCGGGATACCTTACGGGATTAAAGTAAGAAGGGTTTTTGCATAATCCTATCAACGTGGCGGCCTCGGTAAGGCTCAGTTTTTTAGGCTCTTTACGGAAATAGACATCAGAAGCCGTCTTAATACCTACCGCATTATGCAGGAAATCAAAATAATTAAGATACATGGTTATGATTTCCTCCTTGGTATAGAAACGTTCGAGCTTTACGGCGATGACCCACTCTATAGGCTTCTGCATCACTCGCTCGAGAGTACTCTTGGCTGTGGCAGAATACAGCTGCTTGGCAAGCTGCTGCGTGATGGTAGAACCTCCACCCGCGCTTTTCTGCCCAAGGATACCACGCTTCACCACGGCACGGGTCAACGCTATGAAATCTATACCCGAATGGTCATAAAACCTTTCGTCCTCGGTAGCGACAAGAGCCTCGACCAAGTAAGGCGAAAGATTGTTGAAATCAACGTGTATCCTGTTTTCACGGTTCATGCTGTATGTACCAAGGATTTTGCCGTCAACCGAATACACCTGCGAGGCGTACTTGCTGATAGGGTTCTGCAAGTCGGCTATGTCGGGCATATAACCTATCCAACCAAACCATATTGACGTGAACGCTATTGCCAAAAAAACAACCGAGGCACAAAGCAGCCCCCACAATATGCGCACAAATGCTTTTCTCATTATAATAAATGGATATAAACTATTTAGCTGCAAAAATACTACTTTTCTTTTGATTTATCGACCATAAATTAAAAATAATGCGTAACTTAGCCGTCGAATTTGAAATCACAGCATTAATGGGAAAACATAACTTTGTAACCATCGCCGACTTATCGAAAGAGAAAATACTCTACTTGATAAAATCGGCACAAGAGTTTGAAAAACACCCGAACAGGGAAATACTTAAAGGCAAAGTGGTGGCAACGTTGTTCTTCGAGCCGTCAACACGCACCCGCCTCAGCTTCGAGACGGCGGCTAACCGTCTTGGTGCCAAGGTAATAGGATTTACCGACGCCAAAGTTACAAGTGCCACGAAGGGTGAAACATTGAAAGATACAATCCTGATGGTGTCAAACTATGCCGACGTGATAGTTATGAGGCACTACATCGAGGGAGCTGCGCAGTATGCCAGCGAAATAGCTCCCGTGCCAATCATCAACGCCGGGGACGGGGCACACCAGCATCCGTCGCAGTGTATGCTTGACCTTTATTCCATATACAAGACACAAGGAACGCTGGAAAACCTCGACATCTGCCTCGTTGGCGACCTGAAATACGGCAGGACGGTGCACTCGCTAATCATGGCGATGCGCCATTTTAACCCTACTTTCCATTTCATTGCACCCAAAGAGCTTGCCATGCCGGACGAATACAAACTGTATTGCAAGAAGAATGGCATAAAATTCAAGGAGCACACTGAATTCAACGACGAAACCATAAGCAAGGCGGACATATTATATATGACGCGCGTACAAAAAGAAAGGTTCTCTGACTTGATGGAATACGAAAAGGTAAAGAATGTATACATCCTGAAAAACGATATGTTGAAAAACGCCCGCGAGAACATGAAAATCCTGCATCCGCTGCCTCGCGTGAACGAAATCGAATATGAAGTTGACACAAACCCGCACGCTTACTACATACAACAGGCACAAAACGGACTGTATGCCCGCGAGGCCATAATATGCGACGTGCTGGGAATATCTATCGAAGATATTGTAAACGACAAGACCGTCATTGAGTGAAGGCATGGAAAAGCCAATAACAAAATGTCTGTAAAAAACAAAAAACGCAATGAGCAAGAAGGAAAGATTAGTAGCGGCAATAGAAAACGGAACCGTCATTGACCACATACCATCCGAAAAGACTTACGAGGTGGCGAACATACTGAACCTGCAAAACCTTGACACCGTAGTGACAATCGGCTATAACTACCTGTCAAAGAAAATCGGAAGGAAGGGCATAATAAAGATAGAAAACAAGTTCTTCTCTGACGAGGAAATATCAAGGCTGTCTGTTGTTGCCCCGAACGTTGTGCTGAACATCATCAGGAACTACGAGGTTGTGGAGAAAAAGAAGGTGGAGACGCCAGACGAACTACACGGCATCGTAAAATGCAACAACCCTAAATGTATCACAAACAACGAACCGATGAAAACTGTCTTCACCGTTATTGACAAGCACAAGGGCATAATACGATGCCACTATTGCGACAAAGAGCAGGACATAGACAAGGTAAAACTAATTTAAACAACCTTAAATCGACAATATAAACCTAATACATCCAAAATAACATCTATATGAAAAGAGACCAATTGATTTTCGACCTCATCGAAAAAGAGCATCAAAGACAGTTGAAAGGTATGGAGCTCATCGCTTCGGAAAACTTTGTTAGCGACGAAGTAATGCAAGCAATGGGTTCTTGTCTCACTAACAAATATGCCGAGGGCTTACCCGGAAAGAGGTATTACGGGGGATGCGGCGTTGTTGACGAAGTTGAGAACTTAGCTATCGAACGTGTAAAAAAATTATTTGGAGCAGAATTTGCAAACGTTCAACCGCACTCTGGTGCACAAGCTAACGCAGCTGTATTGCTGACCGTTCTCAACCCTGGCGACACTTTCTTAGGATTGAACTTGGCACATGGCGGACACTTGTCACACGGCTCAAGCGTCAACACATCAGGCATCCTTTACCATGCTGTAGGCTATAACCTTAATAAGGAGACCGGCCGCGTTGACTATGATGAAATGGAGAAACTTGCCTTGGAGCACAAACCGAAGCTGATTATAGGCGGCGGCTCTGCATACAGCAGGGAGTGGGATTACAAACGTATGCGTGAAATTGCCGACAAAGTAGGCGCAATATTGATGATAGACATGGCTCACCCTGCAGGCCTCATAGCCGCAGGCTTGCTTGATAACCCGTTGAAATATGCCCACATCGTAACCTCTACAACGCACAAGACGCTGCGTGGCCCACGTGGAGGCATCATCCTCATGGGCAAGGATTTCGAAAACCCATGGGGAAAGACAACGCCAAAGGGACAAATAAAGATGATGAGCCAACTGCTGAACAGCGCCGTATTCCCCGGCACGCAGGGTGGCCCGCTCGAGCACGTTATCGCAGCCAAGGCCGTTGCCTTCAACGAGGCACTGCAACCCGAGTTCAAGGAATGGGCTACACAGGTAAAGAAGAATGCCGCAGTATTGGCCGACGAACTGATGAAGCGTGGATTTGACATCGTCAGTGGCGGCACAGACAACCACTCAATGCTGGTAGACCTGCGTCCTAAATATCCTGACCTAACAGGAAAAGTTGCTGAAAATGCACTTGTTGCTGCAGACATAACGGTGAACAAGAATATGGTGCCGTATGACACCAGAAGCGCATTCCAGACTTCGGGAATACGTCTCGGAACTCCTGCAATAACCACCCGTGGAGCAAAAGAGGACATGATGGTGCTCATAGCCGACCTCATAGAGGAAGTGCTCAATAGCCCCGAGGACGAGAAAGTTATAGCTAAAGTCCGCGAAAAGGTGAACGAAACTATGTCTAAATATCCGCTTTTTGCATATTAAGACATAAGATAAAAACAATAAATGAACGCCGGCATCCAGTAAAGATGCCGGCGTTTTCTGTAAAACAAAGAATGCGCTTCATGGCAAGTCGTGCGGCTATGCCAGGGGTCTGCAGCAGCTTCATCAATCAAACTGTCGACAAAAACAGGGCAAACAGCGACAAAGTGTCACAATCCGGAACTTCGAACTTTCCGATAAAATAGAAAGGTAACGACCCCATTAGATGCCTCTTTATGGATAAAGTTACCCTTCTTTGATAGCAAAGGATACTTTTAAAGAGCCAAAAGGCCACCTTTTTAAGTGACAAAGGCCATCATTAAGGGGCAAGATGGCGGCCTTTAATATCCTCAATGACGGCTTTTACTTATCGAAAAAGGCATCTACGCTGCCTGAAAAGTTTTTCTTTGATGCACACTTCTATCTCGGTCGTTCCAATATACTGTTTTTCAAAGACTTATATTTGCACACGTTTCCTTGTGCCATTTTCGCCGAGCATCTTTAATTTTATGGGAACAAGCCTTGTAGAGCGTCAACGAAAATCAGCATGAAAGCAAAACGGCAAACTTGCTTTCATTATGCATTCGCACAGTGGCTGTACAGCCAGCATTCAGCACTATCCCCATGCTGAAAGCCCCAACCGATAACCGGCAACACTGTATTTTCAAAACCGCAACCATCCATCCAATCGAAAAGTCCCATCTTTTGACGTGCAAAAGATGGGACTTTTATCATTTACAACTGTAAAACAGTCGAAAAAACATCATTCAATAAGTTTATGCTCACGCCCAAGGGCTGTCATGACAGAATAGCGAGCCTCCTCATTCATTGCTTCAATACGGGCAAAAAACTCTTTCATGTCAGAACGATGAGAGTCCGTTTCGTATGGACACAGCTTTACTTGCTTTTTATATCCCTTATTCAATGCAAATTGCCGCAAGTCGCTTTCAGCCTCAAGGCACAACGGCCTGATAATAGTCAACGGCATTTTCTTCATCTTCAGGCTGACAGGCATAGTGGAAAAACTACCTTGGAAAAATAAATTCATCATCGTCGTATGGATAATATCGTCCATGTGATGCCCCAAGGCTATTTTGTTGCAGCCAAGTTCCTGGGCTTTAATAAACATTTGCTTGCGCCTATTCCATGAGCACAAAAAGCACGGCGACTTACGTTTGTCTGTTTCTGAATTGAAGCCCGTAGTCACAACATGAAACCTGACGCCCCTACTTTCAGCAAAATCACGCAAATAAGAAACATCCGACTCATACTTTACGTTGTCCATCCTTATATGCAAAGCCTCTACGGTAAAGGCAGGTTTCTTTATCTTTTGCCTCAATGCCAACATTTCAAGAAGGCAAAGAGAATCCTTGCCGCCCGATAATCCAAGAAGGACTTTGTCGCCATCCTCTATCAAAGAAAAATCATAAATCGCTTTCTGAAAGCGACTTATGATTTTCTTTTCAAGTTTTTGTTCTGTACTTAGTATTGGCATTCCCAGTCAATAAAAAATGAAATCGTCACATCATTTCATGAATACCAAATAAACCGCACAGATTATCAGCAGAAAGGCCAAGACGTGATTCCAATGCAAGTTCTGTCCTTGAAACATGATGTTGATGACTACTGCAAATACGCCAAGGCTTATGCACTCTTGGATAACCTTTAGTTGGATAAGCGAAAACGGGCCACCGTTACCTTGAAAACCTATCCTATTGGCCGGCACTTGGCAGCAATACTCAAAAAACGCAATGCCCCAAGAGAACGCGATTACGCCTATTAAAGGCCATTTAGAGGAAATGCCGGAGTCCTGCAACTTCAAATGCCCATACCAAGCAAGCGTCATAAAGACGTTGCTAAGTATGAGCAAGACTATAGTATAAAAACCGTTCATGTTCAGTTACAGCCCCTTAATTGTTTATCCATACTGGCCGCGGCACGCCTGCCATCACCCATTGCGAGGATAACAGTCGCGCCGCCGCGCACGATGTCACCACCGGCGAATATCTCGGGCCGCGAACTCTGCATTTCTTCGTTCACAACAATGGTATTTTTCCGTCCGAGAACCAAATCCTTAATGGATTTCGGGACAAGCGGATTAGGTGACACACCTATCGCGACAATCACTTGGTCTGTATCCACTGTGATGGTCTTTCCTTCCACAGGAACAGGGCTTCGACGCCCTGACGCATCAGGCTCACCAAGCGTCATCACTTGCAATACAGCCTGCTTAACGGCACCGTTCTCATCTGCAACATATTCTATCGGATTATGCAGACAGAGGAATTTGATACCTTCTTCCTTGGCGTGTTTAACCTCCTCTGCACGTGCAGGCATCTCGGCTTCAGAACGCCTGTAGACAATAGTAACATTTGCACCAAGCCGCTTTGCTGTACGACACGAGTCCATTGCCGTATTACCACCACCTACTACAAGCACATTTTTGCCGATGTTCAGTGGAGTATCTGTTTTTGGATTGGCTGCGTCCATAAGGTTCACACGAGTGAGATACTCGTTTGACGACATCACATTTATCAAATTTTCGCCTGGTATATTCATGAAATTCGGCAGACCAGCTCCCGAACCAACAAATATTCCTTTAAAGCCACTCTGTTCCAACTGCTCTATGCCGATAGTCTTACCGATAATACAGTCTGTCTGGAAATGCACTCCCATCTTGCGGAGGTTGTCTATCTCCACGTCAACAATCTTGTTCGGCAGGCGGAACTCAGGTATGCCGTATTTCAAAACGCCGCCAATCTCGTGCAAAGCCTCAAACACATACACGTCGTAACCACGTTTAGCCATATCACCGGCAAAGCTCAATCCGGCAGGGCCTGAACCAACAACGGCAATCTTCACGCCATTAGACGGTTCAAGAGACGGCACTGACATATTACCGCTTTCACGCTCATAATCAGCAGCAAAACGTTCAAGATAACCTATTGCTACAGCCGGTTCGTTCATTTTCAAGTGTATGCAGCGACTTTCACACTGTTTTTCCTGTGGGCATACACGGCCACAAACGGCAGGCAAAGCGGACGTATTCTTCAAGACCTTGGCTGCCGCAAGGAATTGTCCACGCTCAATGTTCTTTATGAACGAAGGTATATCTATATTTACGGGACAGCCTTCCACACAAGTAGGTTTCGCGCAATCGAGACATCTCTTGGCTTCAACCAAGGCCATCTCCTTCGTTAGTCCCTTGTTTACTTCTTCATAACGTGTTGTTATGCGGTACGAAGGTTCAAGCTCCGGCATAGTCACTCTCTCAATAGCCGTGCGTTCTTTAGGCTTCATCGAAGCGCGCAACTCCTTACGCCAAGCCGCATTCCTGTCGGTCAACACCTCAATAGGGTCATCCGTCGTAGCTGCATCCAACTCCGGGACTGTCTCCATGGATGAATGTGTTTTGCCTACCGCATCACAAGAGCTGTCAACAACATCACCAAGATGTTCCTCATAATGTGCCATTTCCTCTTGCTCGACACGCTTGAACGTCCCCATACGCTTGAACATCTCGTCCCAATCCACCAATGCACCGTCAAACTCTGGCCCGTCTATGCATACAAACTTTGTCTTGCCACCTATAGTAAGGCGACACGCACCACACATCCCGGTGCCGTCCACCATAATAGTATTGAGCGACACATCAGTCGGTATATTGTATTTTTTTGTCAGTACGCAGCAGAACTTCATCATTATGGGAGGCCCTATGGCAAAAACCTTGTCGATATGTTCCTGCTGTATCAACTTTTCCACCCCAACGGTAACCACGCCTTTCTCGCCGTATGAGCCGTCATCGGTCATTATTATTGTTTCATCGCTGTTGGCACGCACCTCATCTTCCAGTATTATGAGGTCTTTAGTACGACCGGCCAAGACAGACAGGACTCGGTTACCCGCAGCTTTCAGGGCTTTCACGATTGGCAGCATCGGTGCTATGCCGACACCACCTCCGGCACAAATGACCGTTCCGAAATTCTCTATTTTGGTCGGATTGCCCAAAGGTCCAACCACATCTGTTATGAAATCCCCTACATTCAAGTGGCACAATTTTGTGGACGAAAGGCCGACTTCCTGCACAACAATGGTGATTGTGCCTTTCTCCACGTCGGCATCGGCAATCGTCAGCGGCATACGCTCACCCTTATTGCCAACCCGCACGATGACAAAATTGCCAGCCTTGCGGCTTCTTGCTATCAAAGGAGCCTCTACCTCGAAAAGGAACACCCTTTCCGAAAACTGTTTTTTCCGAATAATCTTGTTCATAAAGTTAACAATTATATATAAAATGAAGAACGGTGGCGCAGGAAGAAAATTATTAATCCATTTAAATCAAATCTTCCCCACCCCGTTCTTCAATATCAATCAATTTTTGTCGTCGAGCATCTCGAAACCGCAATACGGCACAAGTACCCTCGGCACCCTAATACCGTCGGGTGTCTGGTTGTTTTCCATTATCGTAGCGACAATGCGCGGCAAGGCCAGTGCCGACCCATTAAGCGTATGGCACAACTCCGGCTTCTTGGTCTCGGAATTGCGGTAACGGCACTTCAACCGATTGGCTTGGTAACTCTCGAAATTGCTAACCGAAGAAACCTCAAGCCACTTCTTCTGCGCCGCACTGTACACCTCAAAATCATAACAGATAGCCGACGTAAAACTCATGTCACCCCCACAAAGACGCAATATGTGATAAGGCAGTTCCAGCTTTTGGCAAAGGCCTTCCACATGGGCAAGCATCTCGTCAAGTGACTTGTAAGAGTGCTCAGGCTTGTCTATACGGACAAGTTCAACTTTGTCAAACTGGTGCAGACGGTTAAGCCCACGCACGTCTTTTCCGTATGAACCAGCCTCGCGACGGAAGCAGGCCGAATAAGCACAATACTTTATCGGAAGGTCTTTCTCGTCAAGGATTACGTCACGGAAAATGTTTGTCACAGGAACTTCTGCCGTTGGGATAAGGTATAGGTTGTCCATGTTGCAATGATACATCTGCCCTTCCTTATCTGGCAGCTGCCCCGTACCGTAGCCTGAAGCCTCGTTTACAACGTAAGGCGGTTGTATCTCGAGGTATCCGCTCTTGCGCGCCTCGTCAAGGAAAAAGGCCTCGAGTGCCCTTTGCAGCCGAGCCATCTTTCCTATATATACAGGGAAGCCAGCTCCAGTGATTTTCACGCCAAGGTCAAAGTTTATGAGATTGTACTTCTTGCACAAGTCCCAGTGGCAAAGCGAGCCAGCCGGTAAGTCCGGTATCACGCCACCCTCCTTCACAACGACATTGTCCGAAGCGTCTTTGCCCTCAGGCACTTGGTCGTTAGGTATGTTAGGTATGGTGCAAAGCAGCTCCGTCAACTTTTGCTGAATATCCGACAACTCGTGTTCGAGTTCTTTTGAAGATTCTTTCAACTTCGACACGTTTTCTTTTACGGCGTCTGCCTCGACGGTCTTCCTTTCCTTCATCAACTGGCCTATTTGGGCTGCAAGTTTCTTGCCCTCCTGCAATTCCTTGTCAAGCCGTTGCTGGGTGGAACGCCTTGCCTTGTCAAGCTCAAGCACCTTGTCGATGGCCTCCCTTGCGCCGTCAAAGTGTTTTTTCTCCAATCCTTTAATTACACGCTCTGTTTCTTCACTGATAAGTTTAAGTGTAAGCATAACATATATTTTTATATACCAAAGGCCATAAGGTCATCCTTTCCGATAGCCGCCACAGATATGCACGACTTCAATATCACATAACCACAGAGCCTTTTTACCGATGCAAAATTACAAAATATCACTGGAATAAGCGAATAAAATAAACAGATTAACGCATTTGGAGTTGAGGATTAGATAGTTATAAGAATTTCACGAAGGCTGACATCACATAGGATTAACATTTTACACGTAATAAATACGAGACTGCTAATCATCCGTGACATCCGTCAACCTGCGTTGAAGACTTCGGAATAGCGCACTGTCCCACGTATGCCATTCAAACATCCACTCTTCAGCTCTGCCACCATACAACATTCGTCAGGGGCCTCGAACGGGAACTTAATTCCAAACAATGAAGCCGTCTTGTAACCAAAGCGCTGATAATAGTCTTTATGCCCAAGAAGCACGGCCACGCCATATCCCAATTCTGCCGCCCGCTTATGGGCTTCACTGATAAGCATTCCGCCAATTCCCCTTCCCTGGAAATCCGGATGCACGGACAATGGAGCAACAGCCAACGCCATACTGACTTTACCCTCACACTCCACGGTCACCCTTGACAGCAGGATATGCCCAACGACACGACCGCCGCAATCCTCTGCCACCAATGACAGCTCTGGTATATACGCATCTGTTTCACGCAACTTTTCCACCAAAAGATGTTCCGTATGGTCACTTTCTTCCATATCCTTGAAAGCCGTCATTATAACGTCGTTCACTTGACTGAAGTCACTTTTTGTTTCTTGCCTGATAATAATCTTATTATTCATCATTGCGCCTATTCGTCATTCTGATGCAAAAATAATCATTTTTTATTGATTGAAGCCTGCTTGGGATTTCTATTCATACAATAATTCCATAATCTCGTTTTGTTTTTTAGTATGTTTTTTCATCGCATAAAAAGGACACCATCATGCACGATAAGCACGTATCAATGCTAACCGAAAGACATTTCCACAGTATGGCACTATCATGCTGTGAACAGGAACATCCTCTAATCACCAACCAAAGTCAACCGTAAAAAGCCAATGAACCACATTGGGCTGACGGCAACAATTCTACATAATTAAGGCTTCGCCGTTCAATACAGGCTGGCATCAAGGCTGTATGTAACATATTTAGCCTGCAAGTTCTAACTCCCTGAATACCAAACCATTATAGGCAACAATGCAAACAGCCACATATCGGCTTGCAAAACACGGCCTTTTAGACGCCGAAATAGCACATTCCAGCTTACGATATGTGGCATTTTACAGAATGCCAGACATTAAGCCACGGCTAATTGGATATTATGCAGACGCATTCGGCAAATGATTGCTCCAACAGTGTCATGCCCAATGTTGAAGCAAATCATGGTCAATCGTAAATGCATTAACATCCAACTTGTCAGTAAATATAATGCAATTATAATACAATATCATAATTTTACGGTAAAAATCTTGCACATTTAAAACAAAAGCATTACTTTTGCCAGTGAATTTAAATAATTAAAGTCATGAACAGGCAATACGCATCTTTCTTTTACTTTTATTTTTACTTTGCAAGGAATTGCGAAGCGGGAAGTTGCGTGTAAATTTCAACTTAGGCAAACATATCTTGATACAGATACAAACAATGTCCCGCTTCAATTAAATGAGGCGGGATTTTTTTAATTAATTCAACCAAAAGTAAAACATAATGGCATAACATGAAAAGAATAGCAATACAAGGTTCAATCGGGTCATTCCACGACATTGCAGCCCACCAATATTTCCAGGGCGAACAGATACAGTTAATCTGCTGCTCGACATTCGAGCAAGTGTTCGAGAACATCAAGCGCGACCCAACGGTCATCGGTATGCTGGCCATAGAGAACACCATTGCAGGCTCATTGCTCCACAACTATGAACTCCTGCGCAATTCCGGCACGACCATCGTCGGCGAGCACAAGTTGCACATCGAACACAGCATCTGCTGTTTGCCCGATGATTCATGGGACACGATAAAGGAAATACACTCGCACCCCGTCGCCTTGATGCAATGCCGTGGCTTCCTGGCAAACCACCCGGACATGAAAGCCGTCGAAGCCTCCGACACTGCCGGCGCCGCAAAGATGATAGCAACGCAAAACTGTCGCGGATGGGCAGCTATATGCAATGCATCGGCAGCAAGACTTTATGGCATGAAAATACTTGAGGAATCTATAGAAGACAACAAGCATAATTTCACGAGGTTCCTCGTTGTTAGCAACCCTAACAAGGCGGACTTCCTGAGGCCATTGGAAACTACCAACAAGGCAAGCCTCGTATTCTCACTCCCGCATGAAGAAGGCAGCCTGTCACAAGTGCTGAGCATCCTCTACTTCTATAAAATCAACCTGACGAAAATACAGTCGCTGCCGATTATCGGGCATGAATGGGAATATATGTTTTACGTCGATGTAACTTTCGACAACCTGACTCGTTACCGTCAGAGCATTGACGCAATAATACCACTCACAAAAGAACTTAAAGTGTTAGGAGAATACAAAGATGACGGAAAACAACCACTCAACACTAATAAAACCGGCCAAGAGAATTGATGCCGTGGCTGAATATTACTTCAGCCGCAAACTCAAGGAAATAGCACGGCTGAACGCCGAAGGGCAGGACATAATCAGCCTTGCCATTGGCAGCCCTGATATGCCGCCTTCTAAAAAAACGATAGACAAGTTGTGTGAAGTTGCGCGACAAGACGACGCCCACGGTTACCAGCCTTCGGCAGGAACACCTGAATTGCGACAGGCCATGGCCGAATTCTACAAGCGTTGGTACGGCGTGGAACTTGACCCACAAACTGAAATACAACCGTTTATAGGTTCAAAAGAAGGCATCCTGCACGTGACGCTGGCTTTCGTCAACCCCGGAGAAAAAGTGCTCGTGCCAAATCCAGGATACCCTACTTATACATCGTTGAGCAAAATCCTCGGGGCGGAGGTAACATACTATAACCTGACAGAGGAGAATGGTTGGCAACCTGATTTTGGCGAGCTCGAGCGTATGGATTTAAGCAACGTCAAACTTATGTGGACGAACTATCCCAATATGCCTACGGGAGCTGCCGCACACATTGAGACTTACCGCAAGCTCGTAGACTTTGCCAAGCGTCACGGCATCGTCGTAGTAAATGACAACCCCTACTCTTTCATCCTCAACGAGCATCCGTTATCGCTGCTGCAAGTCGAGGGGGCGAAAGACTGCTGCATAGAGTTCAACTCGATGAGCAAAAGCCATAATATGCCTGGATGGCGAATTGGTATGTGCGCAACGAACAGCACCTTTATACAATGGATATTGAAGGTAAAGAGCAACATTGACTCCGGCATCTTCCGCGGGTTGCAGCTTGCCGCAGCCGAGGCATACCACAACAGCGACGAATGGCACAAGCAGGCAAACATCGAAATATACACCAACCGCCGTAAACTGGCTGAACAAATAATGACCGAGCTTGGTTGCACATTCGACAAGTCGCAAGTGGGAATGTTCCTCTGGGGAAAAATCCCCGACATATACACCAACGCTGAAGAATTGACGGAAAAAGTGCTCCACAGAGCCAGGGTGTTCATAACGCCGGGATTTATTTTCGGCAGCAACGGTGAACGATACATACGCATCTCACTATGCGCAAAAGACACGAAAATAAAAGAAGCATTAGAGAGGATTAAGAACATGACGGCATAGGCCATAACGAAGTAACATTTTGACCATTGAACAACATAAAAAAGCATAGATATATGGAACTTGAATTAGAACCGCTAAAACTGCCGAATGACAACGAACGACTGACCGTCATTGCAGGGCCATGCTCCGCCGAGAGCGAAGAACAAGTGATGTCAACAGCCATGCAACTTGCAGCCAAGGGCTGCCACATCTTCCGTGCCGGAGTGTGGAAACCACGCACTAAGCCAGGGGGATTTGAAGGGCATGGAGAGAAAGCACTACCATGGTTGCAACACGTAAAAGAGACTACGGGGATGCTTGTTGGCATAGAGGTCGCAACCCCGGAGCACGTTGAACTGGCCTTGAAATATGGTATTGACATCTTGTGGATTGGAGCACGCACATCGGCAAACCCGTTTGCTGTACAGGCAATAGCCGACAGCCTGAAAGGCATCGACATACCTGTATTGGTTAAAAATCCTGTTAATCCTGACCTGGAATTGTGGATTGGAGCAATGGAACGCATCAACCAAGCCGGCGTGAAACGCCTTGCTGCCATACACAGAGGCTTCTCAAGTTACGACAAGAAGATTTACCGTAACTTACCGATGTGGCAAATCCCCATCGAGCTTCGCCGCCGTGTACCCGACCTGCCAATCTTCTGTGACCCAAGCCATATCGGCGGAAGGCGCGAGTTGATAGCCCCGTTATGCCAACAGGCGATGGACCTCGGTTTCGACGGCCTGATTGTAGAAAGCCACTGCGACCCCGACAAGGCATGGAGCGATGCCAAGCAACAAGTGACGCCAGACGTATTAGACTATATTCTTAGCCTGCTCGTCATACGCGACGAGACTGTCACAACCGAGGGCATAACCAATATGCGCCGGCAAATCGACGAAATTGACAACCAAATAATGGAAATGCTTACAAAAAGGATGCGTGTATGCCGCGAAATAGGCCAATTCAAGAAAGAGCACAACATGACCGTGCTACAGACATCGCGCTACAATGAAATACTTGACAAACGTGGGGCACAGGGAGCACTATGCGGCATGGACCCGTCATTCGTCAAGACTGTGTTTGAAGCCATACACGAAGAGTCGGTAAGACAACAAATGGAGATAGTAAACAAGTAAAGCCGGATTGTGAAACAGGGAAAAGGGGAAATGGCATAACTTTTTCACTTTTCCCTGTTAATTCTTTATTCCAACCTCTTCAAAAAAGAAAACAAGACAATGAAAATACTCGTTTTAGGAGCTGGTAAAATGGGCTGTTTTTTTCTCGACTTGCTAAGTTTTGAACACGAGACTGCAGTATATGAGAAGAAACCGGAACGTTTGAGGTTTACGTTCAATACCTTGCGATTTACGACAATGGAAGAAATTGAAAACTTCAAACCTGAACTCGTGATAAACGCAGTGACAGTAAAAAACACCCTCCCTGCATTTGAGGAAGTGCTGCCACATCTGCCCGATGACTGCATCATCAGCGATATTGCTTCTGTAAAGACCGGCCTGAAAGAATTTTACACCGAATGCAAGCACCGTTATGTATCTACACATCCAATGTTCGGCCCTACGTTCGCCAACCTTAACCAACTTAGTCATGAAAACGCGATAATAATAAGCGAAGGCGACTACATCGGCAAGATATTCTTCAAAGACCTTTACCAACGTCTCGGACTAAGCATTTACGAATACACTTTTGAAGAACATGACAAAACTGTAGCTTATTCATTGAGCATACCATTTGTCAGTACGTTTGTCTTTTCTGCCGTGATGAAGCACCAAGACGCCCCCGGCACGACCTTCAAACGGCACATGAACATAGCCAAAGGCGTACTTAGCGAAGACGACTACCTGCTGCAAGAAATACTTTTCAATCCGCACACATCAGGCCAAGTGGAACAAATCAGGTCTGAATTGAAAAAATTACTCGACATCATTGACAATAAAGACGAACATGGCATGAGCGAATACTTGGCTAAAATACGTGAAAACGTAAGGGCTAACTTATGATATTCAGATGTTCAATATTAAACAATAATCACAATGCCTTGAATTATGGGTATTTCGATTTTCCTTGCATCACTATTCACCTTTGTTGAATTAAACTGCGAGAACTTATTTGATTACCGACACGACAGCCTGAAAATGGACATCGAATTCACGCCGGACGGCGACAGACGATGGACAAGATATAAATATTGGGACAAACTGGACAACGTAGCAAAAGCCATCATTTCGTGCGGAATTGACGGGAATGACTGGAATATGCCCGACATGATAGCCTTGTGCGAAGTTGAGAATGACAGCGTGATGCACGACCTGACCAAACGCTCACTCTTGAGGAACGCCAACTACGACTACATCATGACCGACTCTCCTGACGAACGAGGCATAGATGTGGCCTTAGTATATTCACAAGGAAGTTTTGCTCCCATAAACCACTATCCAATAAGAATTAATCCGATAAAAGGGATGCGGCCGACTCGAGATATATTATATGTTTCCGGACAAATCATAACTGGCGATACACTGCACGTTTTCGTAGTTCATGCTCCAAGTCGTTATGGCGGAGAAAAACGCACAAGACCGCACCGAAAACTTGTGGCCGACAGATTATGTGAGGCCATTGATTCATTATACAACCTGCACAAAAATCCCAATATACTAATAGCCGGCGATTTTAACGACTATGCCGATGGACTAATCGTGAAACAAGTATGTATGCGGGAACTAACAAATGTCTCTGCAAACGCCACGGGGGACAATGGAGCAAAAGGCACATACAAATATAAAGGTGCATGGAATAGCGTAGACCATGTGATAATAAGCAGAAGCCTGTTGGACAAAATGTTAGGATGTAAAGTTAACGATGCGGCGTTCTTACTTGAAGATGATGAAAAATATGGTGGTGTACAACCATTGAGGACGTATCGGGCATGGAAGTACCGTAATGGGTTCAGCGACCATCTTCCACTTGTAGTACAATTCCAACTAAGACGTTATTGATACTAAATTCGCGGTTTTATATACCAATAAAAATAAAGCGGTTCCACTGATTGTGGAACCGCTTTTATTAAAATGATAATCCTAACTACGCTTATTTAACTTCCGTAATTATCTCACGCCCAGCCTTTATTGCTTCCATATTCAATGGAATAAGGCTGTGATGACGCTCGGGCAATGTCTTATAAAGAGCTTTCTCTACTCCGTTGTCACTGACAACAGGGCAAACCTTAAGCAATCCGCCAAGAACAATCATATTGAAGACTTTTGAATTTTTCATTTCAGCAGCCTTGTCCATGGCATCAATCCGGTAAACCTTTATGTCCTTACGCGTAGGCGGGTTTATCACACCGAAACTATCATATATAAGAATGCCGCCCTCTTTTACCTTGGGCTCAAATTTATCTAAAGAGGGTTGGTTAAGCACAATGGCAATGTCATACTTACTCAAAATCGGCGACGAGACGCGTTCGTCACTGACTATAACAGTCACGTTTGCAGTGCCTCCACGCTGCTCTGGGCCGTATGCCGGCATCCATGTTACCTCTTTATCCTCCATCAAGCCCGAATAAGCCAAAATCTTACCCATAGAGAGTACACCTTGACCTCCGAAACCTGATATAATAATCTCTGTTTTCATAATATTATTTTTTTAGATGAAAGAATATGAAAAACACCATAACAGGTAAGTCCATGCCTACACATTCTTACATCATGTTTTCGCTTGAATTTATTAATATTATATTCCAGTAGTGTCCTTTAAGTCACCTTTCTGATAGAACTTGAACATATTGTCTTCCATCCACTTATTAGCTTTCACAGGCGACAATTTCCAACCACTGTTACAAGTGCTGACAATCTCAACAAGACTTGAACCCTTACCAGCCATAGATGCTTCAAAAGCCTTGCGCAAGGCTTTCTTTGCTGAACGAATAGCCGCTACAGTCTCAACGCTCTGTCTTGTAACATAGCACGTTCCTTCAAGAGATGCAGCTATTTCCGTAATTTTCAATGGATAGCCATGCAAATGTGGGTCACGTCCGTATGGACAGGTAGATGTCTTTTGGCCAATCAACGTCGTTGGAGCCATTTGGCCACCTGTCATACCATAAATCGCATTATTAATGAAGATTATGACGATATTCTCTCCTCTATTCAAGGCATGGATTGTTTCACAAGTACCTATACAAGCCAAATCCCCATCACCCTGGTAGGTAAATACCATACGGTCCGGCCAGCAACGCTTAATGGCCGTTGCTACTGCTGGCGCACGTCCGTGAGCAGCCTCCTGCCAATCTATATCAAGATACCGGTAAGCGAATACAGCACAACCGACAGGCGAAACGCCAACGGCCTTGTCTTCCATACCCATATCTTCAATGACCTCTGCCACCAACTTATGTACTACACCATGAGAACATCCAGGGCAATAGTGCATCAAAGTATCATTCATTAATTCCGGTTTCTTATAGACCAAGTTCTCCGGAGATATTATATTTTCATTCATTTTATTGACTTTAATTTCTTTAGTTGAACTCCTAAGGTATAATTGAAAAGATTAACTTTCCGCATATACCCCATAGGTTAGCCTTTAATTTAAAACTTTTCTTTCAAAGCCTTAACAATCTCATCAGGTTCCGGGACTATTCCACCCAAGCGTCCAAAATGTTCAACTGGCACCTTGCCGTTTACAGCCAAACGGATGTCTTCAACCATCTGCCCGGCATTAATCTCAACAGACAAAACGCCCTTCTTGCCCTCTGCCATTGCTGCCACTTCTTTTGTTGGGAACGGCCACAAGGTTATGGGCCTAAGCAATCCAACCTTTATGCCTTCGTTACGCGCCATTTCCATGGCTTTTTCCGAAATACGTGCAGCACTTCCGAACGCAACAATTAGATAATCTGCATCTTCACATTGCTGAGTCTCATACCTTACTTCATTTTCCATGATAGTTTGGTATTTACGCTGCAAATGCAAGTTTCGTTCTTCCATACGTTCTGGCTGAAGCTCGAGGGAAGTTATAATGTTTGGCTCACGGTCTTTTGTACGACCAAATGTTGCCCACGGGCATTCCTTCTTTATTTCATCTTCAGTTCTACGTGCCTTATACGGAGGCAAAACCACACGCTCCATCATTTGCCCAATGACACCGTCACTAAGTATCATTGCCGGTATACGGTATTT
This sequence comes from uncultured Prevotella sp., assembly GCA_944319815.1. Classification (GTDB taxonomy): domain Bacteria; phylum Bacteroidota; class Bacteroidia; order Bacteroidales; family Bacteroidaceae; genus Prevotella. Next base: position 22,153 of record CALUEX010000050.1, read on the forward strand.
GAACGCTAAATCAAAAGCCAGTCCCATGAAATCGGCCATTTCCTGAACAGAAGCTGGAGCAAGTACAATGACATAATAGTCACCGTTTCCACCACCACGTGTGGCTTGGAAATAATCGCTTTGAGACGGCTGTATTGTACCTAAGCCAGGGCCGCCACGTTGAACATTCACAATCACGCCAGGCAACTCTGCCCCTGCCATATACGATATGCCTTCTTGCATCAGGGCAATGCCGGGACTTGATGAAGATGTAAATACTTTCTTTCCTGCCGCAGCGCCACCATATACCATATTAATTGAAGAAACCTCGCTCTCTGCCTGTAAAACGACCATACCTGTTGTTTCCCACGGTTTCAGCAAAGACAAAGTCTCAATGATTTCACTCTGTGGCGTAATGGGATAACCGAAGAAAGCATCGGCTCCACAACGAATCGCAGCATGAGCTATCGCCTCGTTTCCCTTCAATAAAGTAACCTCTTGTTCTGCCATAGCCTTAATCCTCCATTCGTTTTTTGTAAACAGTAATACATCCGTCGGGGCATACAATAGCACACGAAGCACATCCTATGCACTCGTCCGCATTAACGGCCTCCACATACGGATAACCATGAACATTCACTTTTTTTGCCATAGCGATGACGTCCTTAGGGCACGCCTCCACACATAGGGAGCATCCCTTGCAACGGTCTGTGTTCACCACAATGGCACCTTTAATTTTACCCATATCTATTAGATTTAATTAACTCGAGAGAAATTCGGCCCGAATTTGTTTTGGCCGGTAAAGCCTCCCCCGCACGACTTTACGGATTATACATATCTTTACAATAATAATCTAGAATGTCGTCAAGCATCCTTTTTGCTTCAACAGCAGGACTGTCAGGGTCCAGCTCGATAGCAACAATATAATTATTGATTGCTTCTTGCCAGTTACCCTGTTTCCTGAAGTGATTGCCTAATTCGTAATATTCATTTGCTGTCATTACTTATAATATTCCTTCTTACCTGCTGCCAATGTGTTTTTCATCAACGAACAAATAGTCATTGGACCTACACCACCTGGCACAGGGGTGATAAATGAACATTTTGGAGCAACCTCATCAAACTTCACGTCGCCATTAAGACGGAAACCGCTTTTCTTTGAAGCATCAGGTACACGTGTTGTACCTACGTCTATTACAACCGCGCCATCTTTCACCATATCGGCCGTTACGAAATCAGGCTGGCCAATAGCGGCAATAATTATGTCAGCTTCACGGCATTCTTGCTTCAATGTCTTAGAATGGCTATGACATACCGTAACTGTTGCATCTCCGTATTTCTTTTGCATCATTAATTGAGCCATTGGCTTGCCGACGATGTTGCTTCGTCCCAATATGACACACTTTTTGCCCGAGGTCTCTATGCCATACCTACGCAACAATGTCAATATGCCGAGTGGTGTAGCCGAAATGAAACAAGGCAAGCCGATTGCCATCCTGCCGACATTGATTGGATGGAAACCGTCAACATCTTTACGGTAATCAATCGCCATTATTATTTTCTGCTCGTCTATGTGACCGGGCAAAGGCAACTGCACGATGTAACCGTCAACGTTGTCATCCTCGTTAAGTTCCTTAACTTTGGCAAGAAGCTCATCTTCCGTGACATCTTCCTCAAATCGTATGAGCGTACTTGTGAAGCCACAAGCCTCACAGGCAATCACCTTATTCTTTACATAAGTTTCGCTTCCACCGTCATGGCCAACCAACACAGCTGCAAGATGCGGGCGCTTGCCGCCGCTTGCCACTATTTGCTTAACCTCCTCGGCTATTTCAGCTTTTACCGCAGCCGCGGTAGCCTTGCCGTCTATCAATTTATAATCCATACGACTCTATTTGATTAATTACATCTTGGGCATATTCCTCATGCCTTTCATCGCACTCATCATTTGGTTCATCTTTGAACCTGTCATCATCTTCATCATCTTGCGTGTCTGGTCAAACTGTTTTATAAGTTTGCTAACATCCTGCACTGTCGTACCAGAGCCCTTGGCTATCCTTGCCCTGCGACTTGTATTCAAGATTTCAGGATTAGTGCGTTCCTTTGGCGTCATACTGAGGATTATTGCCTCTATGCCCTTAAAGGCGTTGTTGTCAATGTCAACATCCTTTATGGCCTTACCAACTCCAGGTATCATGGAAGCAAGGTCCTTGATATTACCCATCTTCTTGATTTGCTGTATCTGTCCGAGAAAATCGTTAAAGTCAAACTTGTTTTTCTGGATTTTTTTCTGCAACCGCTTGGCCTCTTCCTCGTCAAACTGTTCCTGTGCACGTTCCACAAGGCTGACAATATCTCCCATGCCCAATATGCGGTCGGCCATACGGGCAGGATGGAACACGTCTATCGCTTCCATCTTCTCGCCAGTACCGATAAATTTTATCGGTTTCGCAACAACTGTACGTATACTTATTGCCGCACCGCCACGAGTATCGCCATCGAGCTTTGTCAATACGACTCCGTCAAAATCAAGCCTGTCATTAAACTCTTTTGCCGTGTTCACGGCATCCTGTCCTGTCATTGCGTCAACAACGAACAAGGTCTCGTCGGGATGAACAGAGTTTTTCAACGTCTCGATTTCATTCATCATCCCTTCGTCAACGGCCAAACGTCCCGCCGTGTCTATTATAACTACGTCATGGTTTTTGCTCTTTGCTTCCTTTATGGCGTTTTGGGCAATCTCTACGACATTCTTGTTGTCCGGCTCTGAATATACAGGTATACCGATTTGCCCGGCAACGACCTTTAGCTGCTCTATAGCCGCAGGGCGGTAAACGTCACAAGCCACAAGCAACGGGTTCTTATGCTGCTTCCTTTTCAGCATATTCGCAAGTTTGCCACTGAAAGTGGTCTTTCCTGAACCTTGCAGACCAGACATCAATATGATAGACGGACGGCCGTCAAGTTTAAGCCCAACGCTTTCACCGCCCATAAGGTCAGCCAGCTCGTCGTGCACGAGCTTCACCATCATCTGCCCTGGCTTCACGGCCGTCAGAACATTCATGCCCAAGGCTTTCTTCTTTACAGTGTCGGTAAACGATTTTGCGACCTTATAGTTGACGTCGGCGTCAAGCAGTGCACGCCTTACGTCTTTCAAGGTCTCGGCCACGTTTATCTCGGTGATTTTACCCTCACCTTTAAGTATCTTAAAAGAACGTTCAAGTCTCTCGCTTAAATTTTCAAACATAATATTTTTAAAGTATCCTTTTTTAATGAAGTGACAAAATGTAAACTCCACAATGGGGATTTTGCCAATAGCCCCCACTCGTTCGCTTTAATATCCCTGCAAATATAGTAATTTACTTACAAAGATTGTGATGGAGACCATAGTATTTAAAATATTTTAAAACACTTTCCTGTAAAAGTGCGCACGGCAAGTTCATGTGTGCATTTTTATCCTGATGGCACGACTATGACTTTGTAAGTTCAGACGTTTCAAGGCCTTTAATGCAACATAAAACTAAAGTGCGTTCAAAAGGGAAAAACTGTTATTGAAAGGCTCACAATACTTTTATTTTCAATATGTTTTGCACCATACCGGCAAAAACATTACCTTTGTCATCGGTATCCATTGCTACGCACATCATGAAAGTCGCCATTGGATAATCGGCCTTTATAAATTTCGATTATGGAAGAAACAACACTACACATAAAAAACATGGTTTGCGACCGTTGCATTGCCGCCGTATCAACGGTTATCCGCAACTTAGGCCTGACACCGGTATCCATAAAGCTCGGCATCGCGAAAGTCAAGGGAGAACTGGATGCAGGCAAACTTGCCATTATGCGTAAGCAGCTTGAAGATGAAGGTTTCATGCTGCTCGAGGACAGACAACAACAAACCGTGGAAAAAATAAAAAACACCATTGTCGAACTTGTGCATTACAACGAACAGCGACAATCAATAAATCTTTCCACTTACCTTTCCGAAAAGATGTGCACCGACTACAGTTCACTTAGCAAAACGTTTTCTGAATACACCCAAATGACCATTGAAAAATATTTTATCTTACAACGTGTCGAGAGAGTAAAAGAACTTTTGTTCTACGACGAACTGTCAATATCCGAAATAGCCACTAAGATGAATTACTCAAGTGTTGCATACTTGAGCACACAATTCAAAAACATTACCGGCATGACGCCGTCACAATTCAAGGCGACAAACAGGAAAGAGCTGAAGCAACTCGACAAGATATGATTCGAATGGCCATCGGCTATTCGTTAGTAGTTAAAGAACTTCAAGCAGTTACCGCTCGTTTCACTCACTAAGGAGTTAAAGACAAATGCTTTTTCCTTTGGGAAGTTAAGGTGTTATGAAGTTAAGATAACGTAAGTTCTGCGTAATCCGCTACATTACATTCATTGTTCCATCCCGTAAAATCCAATAAAGAACGGCATTCGTCATCCATATACCACTAAGAACATAAATTCATAAATCTTTTCCACGATTTCGTAACGCCGCGACATGGCGTTTTGCTTAATTTTGCACAAGGATAAAACACCTGGGCAACAACGAATGCCTTTCAACAAATCCCTGTGTGGTTTATTCCCTTGCAGACAACAAAAAATAATGTTATGGAAAAGAAAACTATAGCTGTAACAGGTATGGCGTGCGCCGGATGCGCTGCCAACGTGGAAAGACGACTCAACCAGCTTAAAGGCGTTGAGTCGGCAAGTGTGAACTTTGCGGCACGCACTGCCCTTGTTGATTACGACCCTAAGGTAATCACCCCGAAAATGATGAAAGAGGAAATCATCAAGGCCGGGTACGACCTCGTGATTGACGAGGACGAGTCTGTCGAGAAAATCGAGAAGACCGCTTACCGACGTTTGGTAAAAAGAATGATAACCTCATGGGTGATAGCGTTGCTTACGATGGGCATATCGATGGGATGGCTCGAAATAGGCGGGAAAAACGCTGCCAACCAAGTTATGTTGATACTCGCGTTGCTCAACATTGTTTATTGCGGCAGCCAGTTTTACGTCATTGCCTGGAAACAGCTCTGCCACGGCACGGCAAACATGGACACACTCGTTGCCATGAGCACAGCCATATCGTTCGCGTTCAGCGTGTTCAACACCTTCTGGGGCGACACGTTCTGGGGTGAGCGCGGCATAGACAACCATACTTATTATGATGCCTCGGTCATGATTATCACGTTCGTACTTACCGGTCGCACGCTTGAGGAGAGGGCGAAGAAAAGCACGGCGTCGGCCATACGCGCCCTGATGGGGCTTGCACCGAAGACGGCACGCCTCGTCAGCGGTGACAATACGGCAGAAGTGCCTATAGCAACGCTTGAAAAAGGCGACATAATCGAAATCCGCCAGGGCGACAAAGTGCCGGTAGACGGAACGGTGACTGCCGGTGAGGCGTACATCGACGAAAGCATGATAACGGGCGAGCCTACCCCCGTTTTGAAAACGACGGGCGACAAGGTGTTCGCCGGCACTATCGTAAAACAATCCTCGCTCCGCTTCCGCGCCGAGGAAGTAGGCTCGGCCACGATGCTGGCCCAAATCATAAAGATGGTGCAAGAGGCCCAGGGCAGCAAGGCACCAGTGCAGCGTGTGGTAGACAAAATCGCGTTGATATTCGTCCCTACGGTGCTGGGGCTTTCCGTGCTTACGTTCGTACTGTGGGTTACGCTCGGTGGTGAAGCCATGCTGCCGCGGGCCATACTGTCAGCCGTTTCGGTGCTCGTCATCGCGTGTCCGTGCGCCTTGGGGCTTGCCACGCCCACCGCTCTGATGGTAGGCATTGGCAAGGCGGCACGCAATAACATCCTGATAAAGGACGCCACGGCGCTTGAGGAAATCCGCAAGGTTGACGCCCTCGTTATCGACAAGACCGGCACGCTCACCATTCCCAACAAGGACATCGACTTCACCAAGGCTGCCGACCTACGTCTTGAAGAACGAGAGACCCTGAAGCCGCACGCACGTGAAGCCATGGAGGCATTGCAACAGGAGGGCATCGAGGTCTACATGATAAGCGGCGACAAGGACGAGGCCGCAAGTTATTGGGCGAAAAAGGCGGGTATTAAGCATTGGCGCAGCCAGGTGATGCCGCAAGACAAGGAAGACCTCGTAAGAAGCCTTCAGGCCGAAGGCCACCACGTAGCAATGGTGGGCGACGGCATCAACGACACGCAAGCGCTGGCCGCCGCTGACGTAAGCATCGCCATGGGCAAGGGAACGGACATTGCCATGGATGTGGCGCAAGTTACGCTGATGGGCACAGACCTTAGGCGAATACCAGATGCCATAAAACTGTCGCGCGACACGGTGGGGATGATAAAGCAAAACCTGTTTTGGGCTTTCATATACAACGTCGTCTGTATTCCGCTCGCGGCAGGACTGCCTTACCTGTTTGGTGCCCACTGGCAGATAACTCCCATGTGGGCAAGTGCCCTAATGGCTTTCTCGAGCATAAGCGTAGTATTAAACAGCCTTAGGCTGAAACTTAAATAGACTTTATTTCTTTAGGAGTTAAGGAGTTATGTAGTAAAGTAGTTAAGACATTAGCCTTTTCATTCCCCTCCCCTTGGGGAGGTTGGGAGGGGAATGGATTACCCGGACGCTCAGACTGAGCGTCCCTACTTTAACTACTTTAAAAAAACTCCTTTAAACGTCAGTTCGGTATAATGTTAATGCCACATTGATATGGGAAATTACCCCTCTGTAGGGACATAATTCATTATGTCCGCACGTTCTGGAAGAACGTTTTTATTGACATAGCCTACTTATACGCCTCTCCGCGACGTGCGGACATAATAAATTATGTCCCTACAGAGGGTGTTTTCTTATACCGAACTCACGTACTTTAACTATTAAAAAATCAATATCCCGGTCTCTTTTCAGCCGATACAGTTACCTGCACGCTGAACGATGGATTGAAGTTATACCTAACGGCGGCCCCGATACGGTCGCCGATGGCGTTCAGGTCATAAAGCGGCATTGGCATCGGCGTATGCACTATTGACTTCTGCCCGAACAAGTATCCCTCCCAATGCTCGTCAAACTTGTATCCCAGCACTGCGTTCAGCCCTGCGTCATGGTAGGCGTCGTGCGCCCAATACATATTATTGAGATAACCGCCTACGGCGATTGACAATTTGCCGGTAAGCGGAACGGCATACATTGCGGCCAGACTCTGCGTGAAACCAGCACCGCGCCAAGGACTGTCGCCAAACGTAGCGAACACCGACGCACCAAGATTGACATTCAGCCCCGGATGCAACCGCCAATCGTAATACCCCATCCAGTCGAACGGATACATATTTATATATGTCTGCCCCAAGCCGTTCAGTACCGGCAAATGCAAAGAGTCGGTCGGTGCAAAGCCCCCTACCCCATAGCCGTTGCTAACGTATATGTCTGTAGAAGCGTCCCTGCCGCCGACAATGACGTTGGCCGGTTCAGCCAGAACCACGCCCGTGGTATCAGCCACAGGCGCAATGCCCTTTACTTCCTGGGCACTTACGCCAGCCGCACCCACACATAACGCAAATATAAACGCAAGCCTTTTCATACTTTATTGAGGATAATACGAGCGAACGGACGTGGGCCTACCCCACTATGTCTTTTGTTTCGCTTAGCCATTTGCAAAGATAATCTCCATCGCGATAAAAACAAAAACTCATGTGCGTTTTTCACCTTTATTATCCTTTTTAGCCACTGATTTTTGACTAATTTGCAACGCCCTGTGTTTCAACTCCATACACACAGCATGGCAATATGCCACATTTCGGCTTACAAAAGATGCCCTTTTGCCCTGCGTTTTGCCACATATTGCAGCGCAAAATGCCACCTTTTGTAAAATGCCGAATTTGGCACGGCCGAACACTTGGCTACTGAAATAAATCACGCACAAGTTTGGCTGCAAAACAATAAATCATTAACTTTGCATACAGGGATAGGAGTTAAAGAAATCGAAGGAGTAAACGTTCGCTTCGCTCGCTAAGAAGTTAAGGACAAATGCCTTGTCGGCTTATGCCTGTTAGCGCTTATAGAGCAATTCGCGGATACTCATATAAACTGATAACCCTAAAGTCAAACCGCATAACAAACAACCATAAAACCTCATAAACGTAAAAACCCATAACCCTAAAACCCCATAACCCCCAAACCCCAAAACCGTAAAACCGTAAATATGAATTTCTTTAAAGCATTGTTCGGCAGCAAGGAAGAAAAGCCGGAAGAGAAGAAGAAGGCAGAAGAAGAAAAAAACTTCGACGTTTTGAAATATGACGGAGTGCGCGCATTACGCTCAGGGCAAGCCGACTACGCCATCAGGTGCTTCAGGCACGCCCTCGGAATAAGAGAAGACCTTGAAGTGAGAGACTACCTGTCGCAAGCGTGCATCAGGGCAGATATGCTGCCCGAAGCATACGAACAGTTGCTGAAAATCGCTGAGGCACAGCCCGGCAACCAGCAAGTGTTCATCCGTATGGCAAACGTGGCCTACATGATGGAGGACTACACGGCGATGGCCGACGCGTGCGAAAAAGCCATACTGATAGACAACGGCAGCGCGGAGGCTACGTTCCTGTATGCAAAGGCGTGCATCGGACACGGCGACACAACTAACGCCAGAGCCATGCTGACCAAGGCCATAAGCCTGAAACCAGACTACGCCGAGGCATACCTGCTGCGCGGCGAAACGAGGCTGAAATGCGGCGAGACCGACGAGGCCGACGAAGACGCAAGTCACTTGATGGCAAATTATCCCGAAAGCGAGGACGTGCTGTTGCTGAAAGCAAGGATAGAAGCTGCCAAGGGTGCGACAGGCGAAGCCATAGCATACTACGGCAGAGTAATAGACGCCAACCCATTCAATGCCGAGGCTTACCGCGAACGCGGCCAAATACGTATTGCCACGGGCGACGACGCCAATGGCAATGACGACTTGAAGCACGCCGACGAACTGGAAATTAACAAAAGCGATGACGCCGACGGCCAGAACGTAGAGAAGAAAGTAAACGACGCCTACAAGAACATAAACCCTCTGGGCATATAAAAAGGGCTGGCCGGTCTACTTTAAGCTGTTGGTATGGCTTTAACCCCAATCGGTCTAATGATTGATTGGGGTTAAATTAATTATGCAACACCGTATCTTGGATTTTTCAGACAGAAAGGGCACTTACTGAAATACGGACTGTGGCGGCTTGTATATCTGCCAAGAATTATATACCTTTGTACTAAATTTCATTTCATTTTTATTCGATACAATGAAAAAACGTACACTGGGAATTATCACGTATGCAGTCGTAGTCGCAACAACAATTATCTGCGCAACGTCGTGTACGTCTACTGTAACCAAACACAACATAGCCACCGCCGACAGCATCGTCAATGTTAACCCCAAAGCTGCCCTTGCTTTTATTGACAGCGTAACCGGGAGCGGCGACCTCAGTCGTGCCTCTAAAATGAAATTCGCGCTACTGAAAGCCAAGGCACGCAACAAGCTATACCTACCAGCAGACACCGCCATGCTGGAAACTCTCGCCGAATATTACGACAACCACGGCACGGCCAACGACCGTATGCTCACTCAATACATCATCGGGTGCTCGTACATCGACAGAAACGATGCACCGCGGGCATTGCAAAGTTTCCAAGACGCTATTGAAATGGCAGACACGACGGATACCGAATGCGACTATGGGACATTAAGCCGCATCTATTCACAGATGAGCAATATCCTAAACGACGAAATGTCTTTTACCTATGCATTAGAAGCCGGTAAAAAGTCCATAAGATATGCATTGGCGGCCAAAGACACGTTCAACGCCATATCAGGATACAGTTATCTGACGGCAAGTTATTATTTCACCCAACCTGACTCCGTACTGTCTGTTAACTTAAAGGCAGCTGAGATGTATAAAGAGCATGGATACATACAAGACGCAGCAGCCACATACGGCATTCCTATATTCCTCTTGATTGAAAAAGGAAAATTAAAGGAAGCCAAACCATACATGGACTTATATGAAACATATTCAGGGATTTATGACAGCAAGACCAAAACGACCAAAAAAGGCCATGAAATATATTACTATGTAAAAGGTATGTATTATGTGCTAACGCACAATCTTGATTCTGCCGAGTATTTTGCAAGAAAAGAATTACGTACAACTTCCGACTTCGACAACCGCCAAGGTGCGGCAAAGTGTCTTTACATGATTTATAAGAAGAAAAGACAAACGGACTCAATAATTAAATATGCCGAAATGTGGAATGCCGCAACAGACTCTGCGTATGCAAATATGTCAACTACACACTTGCAGCAGATGAGAGCTAAATACGACTATAGCCAAAGCGAACGAATAGCTGAACGGAATGCCGCTGAAGCTACACGTATGAAACTGTTGGCCGCCATATTCGTATTGGCTTTGGTGCTTTCACTGTTTTTCATTCTTTTCATTATGCAAAAGCGCAAGAAAGACGCCGCAATAGCAAAACAGCTTAATGCGAAAAATGCCTTATATCTTTTACTCTTGGACAAGAAAGAGAAAGAATTGCGCGAAGCCCAAAACGCCAAGCAGGTCAATGAAATATTAATAAAAGAAAAAGTGGCAGAAGTCAAGAACCTGCAGGATAAGTTGTCAGAATTGCACGGACTATCTATAGAAACTGATATAGACCGTGACAAAAACATCCATGAGGCGGCAATAACATACCACCTGCATGAACTCGCAAGCTCTGGCTGCAAAGCTAAACAAAGCGACATTGACGAACTGCAAAAACTTTTTGAAACCAATATGCAACATTTCATAGCCGCCTTAAACAAATACAACAGGCTTAATAAAACGGAAACTACAATATGTTGCTTGGTAAAGCTGAACTTCATACCGTCAGAAATAGGGTGCTTGCTAAACATATCGCCACAAAACCTTACTAACATCCGTAAAAGGTTAAATAAAAAAATATTCGGTGTTGACGGTGGCGCAAAAGATTTAGACTATAAAGTCAGAAAATTACTTCCAAACGACTAAGGATAAACATAATCACGCCATTATGTGTAAAAAGTGTAAAATGCTTGTAAGTGCGTGATAATAACGACATTATGCAGTTTTTGTGTAAAATGTGTATTTGTTAAAGTGCCAAGAAATGTTTTAAGCCACAACTTTATCACATATCTTTGCAACAAATCAAAACACAAATTACCATGAAAAAAGCGTTATTATCAGTTTCATTTTTAATATTGTCATTCACGGCAAGCAATGCTTGTCAAGTCAATGCGACATGGCAACTGGAGTTACCAAACTATATAAATTTGGAATTGCGTATTCTTGCCATACCTCCTGAGGGTACTATAAATGAACCGCGACGTGCCCCTATACGACGCCCGACGATAGGATATGACGGCAACACCTTATATTTATATGGGCAATTCGGTGACTTAACGCTTCTGTTGCTTAACAACGGAGCGGAAGAATATACAACAGTTGTACCTGCCGGCGCAAACGAAGTGGCACTACCAAATTACACACCAGGCATATACGAATTGCAAATGAACGACGGCAGGTATATCTATACTTGCGAAATAGAAATAGAATAAAAGAATTTTATTACCTTAATAATATTAAGAAGAAAAAGCACCATGACAATACTGCAACGGCAAAGGGACGGGAATAGCTGACGACCTAACCCGCTGCATATTGTGGAAGCGAAAAAACTAATAACTTCCGTGCAAAAAGCTCTCCAGAGCAAAGACAGCTATATTTGCCGAGGTCGAGTTTTAGTCAATGTAGAACTACAAAAACTGTAGAATTATGAAAACAAAAGAAAAATTTGACATTGAGACCATCGTTTCGAATGATGTGCTTGACATAAACCTCATGAGCCAAGTGTTAGGTGGCGTGTCACCTGGTAACTTGACTTGTCTTGAACTCTGCATCAGAAATTGCAATGGTTTTAAGTGTTCACTTTGTTCAACATTATGTATTGATAATTGTAGTGGAGTTATCTACGTTTAATTCTAAGATGTAACAACCAGCCACTAAAACTACTTTACAATTTGTTAAACAATAAAGATTTAAGTAGTTTTAGTGGTTAACGTCATTAAAAAATTATAAATTATGAATACACTACGAAAATCACGCTATTGTTTCTTAATCAAAAGGGACAATATTTGCTTGGCATACACATCATCAACTAACAGTTTCTATAAAATAAACGATTATGTTGCAGACTTAATCGAAAATACGAATATGGCGGTTTGCGACACGGATAGCTGTGAAAACAGTGAAGAAATAAAATCGCTCCACAACCTTAAACTACTCACCACTGAAGCTGAAGACAACGACGTGGTAGACCTACTGCGGATGAAATTCTTAATGCATTCATATTCAAAAGAGGATATAGCTGTCACGATTTGCCCAACATTGTCGTGCAACCTTAGATGCCCATATTGCTTTGAAAAGAACAAGAAACAAGGCTTTATGGATGAGAAAACCTGCGATGCCGTAATTGATTTCATCAACAGCCACACTTATGCCAAAACCCTATCACTGAATTGGTATGGCGGAGAGCCATTGCTCTGCACAAACACGATAAGATATTTCCTGACAAAGCTATCTGACATAAAAGATATTAAACTTGTTTCACATGGAATGGTAACAAACGCCACGCTATTGAAGGACGAAAACCTCGAATTGTTCAAGGAATATCCATTAAACTCAATACAAGTCACATTTGACGGCATTAAATCTACCCACGACACAAAAAGAATATATGCTGACGGACGAGGCTCGTATGATGAGATAGTCAAAAACCTTAAAAACTTCGTTGAATATTATCCTGAAACATTTGTTTCCATAAGAGTAAACATTGATAAAAACAATGCAAACCAGTTCATGACAATATATGAGACCATCAAAGGATTGTTTCCCGACAAGAAAAACATCATAGTATATCCTGGAATAATAAAAGATTGTGGAATAAGGAAGTCTAATTCACCAATATTGATGAATGAAGATATTGTAAGGATAAATGAGCAATTTACAAAAAGAGGCTATCCGTTAAAATTTCCGCACACGGTAGAATCAGGATGCTGTGCAAATTGCTTGTCAAGCTACATCATAGGTCCACAAGGTGAAATATACAAATGCTGGGAAGACGTAGGCTGCGACACATGCGTTATCGGCAACATCTATGACAAGAAATATACCAATATGCCGTTGCTTGCTAAATATATGCTATATGGTTCACACATTCTCGAGAATGAATGCAAAGAATGTCCTCTTATACCCATTTGCTCAAACGACTGCGCTCATAATCGAATTAACAATAAGTTCGCAAATACGGAATACGAATTATGTAGTATTTATAAAAACAACGATTTCTCAGCATTAAATACACTACTTTACAATTTTTATTGTAAATTTGTAACAAACAAAGCAAACCAACAATGAAAAGCACCACTTTGAAAGACACTATGCTATTAGTCTTATGCACTTTTGCTTTGTTACCGACCGCCAATGTCTACGCACAGCAACAAGGCAAGGCAAAGGTTTCAGGAATCATATCTGATACCAAAGGAAAGACCTTGTCTGGCGTATCGATACTCGTCAAGACTGGGAGCGAGACTTTCGGTAACGTATCAAACGAGGATGGTGTGTATGAAGTCACGTTTACGAAAGTCGATACAGTTAGCGTGACGTTCAGCCATGTTGGTTATAACAGCTTCAGCTTTGTAGCTGGCGGAACGAAAGACATAAAAAGAAACGTGACGCTCGCAAGAAACGGGATAATGCTAAGCGGTGTAACCGTAGAAGCGCCAAGCGTGATAATAGGCGACCATGTAACATACATACCGACCAAACAACAAGTGAATGGCGCAAATTCGGGCATAGGTCTGCTGTTTAACCTTATGATACCGCAAATAGACGTGAACCCTGTAACTGGTGAAATAAAGACCTCTGACAACTCTTCTTTCGCGCTAAGCATTGACGGTAGGCAAGCCTCCGTGCAAGAAATTAACCGATTAAGACCCAAGGATGTGGAGCGTGTGGAACTACACGAGAATCCACAGGGAATGTTTGCAACCGTTGACAAAGTGGTAAACTATGTTACAAAGAAGTATGAAAGTGGAGGCTATGTTGACGTTAGAACTAATACACACTTATTGTATCCAAACGGTGAATATACAGCACAGGCGAGCTTTGACCGAAAAAATGTTAACTTACTTGCCATTATTGGCACAGGGTTCGATAACGACAACTTATCCGGCTCGCGAACAACAGAATTGTTCAACTTGAATCCTGCATTTACAAAATATTCATATACAAACGCCTCCGATGTAAAAAAACGTTTTGACGTAGGCCTACTGCAACTTAGCGTGAGGGGCAAGCGTTCGATGTTCATGGCTCAGGGACTAATAAGATGGAACGAAACACCCAAGAACCTAACAGGAATGCAAGTGGAATATTCAAACAATGTACACCCTATGACAAATGCGTTAAACAATGTTTATTCAAAGAATCTCTCGCCATCTATAAACCTGTATCACCAGATACAAATAAACAACAAGCAACAAATAGTATGGAACGCTAAATACGATTATGCAAGAAATAGTTACAGGCGCAACTATATAGAGACCACCACACCCATCACCAGTGATGTGACGGAAAACTATAATACATTAAATGCAACAATAAACTATAACTTGGCATTCAACAACAACCAACTAAGCCTATTGCTGTGGAATGTCTACAATGCAAGCAATGCCGACTATAGAGGCACTGTGCAAAGCAACCAGGACTTATCTACGTATGACCTATTGTTTTACCCGACATACACCCACAAATTCGGCAAGGCTCTAACTGTAAGTCTACAACTCGGTTTTGACCTAAACACGTACAAAGTGAATGAAGAAAAGCGAGTAACGAAGATATGGCCAAGGCCGAGAATTAACGCGAACATGATGTTGGGCAAGTCAAGCTACACTACGTTCATGTGGGGCTTGGGTACAGTCACACCACAGCTCTCGATGCTGAATAGTGCCGAACAGTACGTTTCCGAATATATGATAATGCGTGGCAACCCCAACCTTGGTACTGGAAAGGTGATGAACGGCTATATGTCGTATAACAAGGGCTGGAAAAACGTCAACCTGTCAGCATATCTTTATTATAATGGAGTCCTTGACATCGGCAACAACTACTACCTGACAGAAAATAATAAGATAATCCAAACGTTCATGACTAACGGCAATTACCATCACTACCAATTGGGCATCAACTGTATGTTCAACCTTCTCAAGAGGAATTTGCATTTGAAATTGACCGCCGCGTTCGACAACTTTAACCAAACTGGAATATACCATGAAAACCTACACGAACCAGTATTCACCGCCGACCTGTACTATAATATCGGTAAATTTAGCCTTGCCGCATACTATAAAACACCGAGAAAGAGGCTTCACGATACGCCGATATACGACAAAGAAAAATGCAATTATGGACTTACGGCATCGTGGGGACATCGCGGATGGTTCGTGCAAGTTGGTTGCCAACGTATCTTCGACAACCACGGCTACGGCAGAAGCTACTACGACTATGGATGCTACAAGCTCAACCAAGCTATCTTCAACAACAACACAGGACACATTGCGTACATCAACCTGTCTTACAGTTTCGATTTCGGACGTAAGGTTGAGCGTCAAAACATTAATCTAAACCAGGGCAATGGGTCTGGAATACTGCATCCATAACGATACGTAACAATAACGAAACAAAACCAAGATGCCGAAGTTCAAAACCTATATCCAGCATGACTCCATGGAATGCGGCATAACGTGCCTACGCATGGTGTGCAGCTATTACGGCGTTGATTATAGCTCTGAATACTTGTCACGGCTGTGCTTCGCCACTAACGAGGGCGTGTCGCTATTAGGGATGAGCGATGCGGCGGAACGGCTCGGGCTGCACACCGTATGCGGACGCTTGGGATTGGAACAGCTGCGCACCGTGCCCCTACCCTGCATCCTGCACTGGAACCAAAACCACTTCGTCGTACTATACCGCATAAGCAAAAACGGCAAGAAGTATTACATAGCCGACACGGGCAAAGGACTCGTGACACGTTCGGAAAAAGAGATGAAGGAATGCTGGATAAGCACACGCTCAAATGGAGAAGACAGGGGCGTGGCGATGCTGATAGAAACTACTCCCGCGTTTTACGACCGTATGAAACATTCAGGCAACGAAGGCGAGAGCCGCTCGTTCCGCTTCCTGTTCGGCTACCTAAAGAAATACAAGACGTACTTCGGGCAAATTGCCGTTGGACTGGCTTTAGGCTGCCTTCTGCAACTCGTATTGCCGTTCCTGACGCAAGCAATAGTTGACGTGGGCATAAAGAACAAGGACATTGGCTTTGTATGGCTCGTGTTGCTGGGGCAACTTATGCTGACGGTTAGCCGCACGGCGCTCGACTTCATACGCCGTTGGCTGTTGCTGCACAT
Source organism: uncultured Prevotella sp. (assembly GCA_944319815.1). Lineage (GTDB taxonomy): Bacteria > Bacteroidota > Bacteroidia > Bacteroidales > Bacteroidaceae > Prevotella. Next base: position 38,663 of record CALUEX010000050.1, read on the forward strand.
CAGCATGAGGGTGAACATATCACTGATAAGCGACTTCTTCATTAAACTTCTTAGGCTGCCGATGTCGTTTTTCGACACGAAGCTGATGGGCGACCTGATGCAAAGGATAAACGACCACACGAGGGTAAACAACTTCTTGACGGGGCAGACGCTCGGAGTTGCGTTCTCCATGCTTAGCCTCGTAGTCTTCGGCGCGGTGCTACTGATGTACGACGCCGCGATATTTGCGATTTTCGTGGTAGGCAGTGCCGTTTATGCGTTGTGGATAACGATATTCCTCAAGCGGCGCAAGGTGCTTGATTATGAACTGTTCGAGCAACAGGCCATAAACAACAACAAAACTTACGAGTTTATCACCTCGATGCAGGAGATAAAGCTACAGGACTGTCGCCACCGTCGCCGCTGGGAATGGGAGGACACGCAAGCCGACCTGTTCAACGTGCAGATGAAAAGCCTGAAACTGCAACAGGCCCAAGAGGCCGGGAGCATATTCATTAACGAGCTGAAGAACATCGTAATCACCGTGGTGTCGGCCACGGCCGTAATCCACGGTGACTTGACTCTCGGAATGATGCTGGCCGTGCAATACATCATAGGCCAGCTTAATGCTCCGGTAGAACAGTTGATGAGTTTCTTCTACTCGCTGCAGGACGTAAAGATAAGCCTTGAACGCATAAACGAGATACACAAGGCGAAAGACGAGAACGCCGGCGGACACGACATGATGCCGCAGCCACAACCGCAAACTATAAGATTAGAGAATGTCAGCTTCATGTATGACCCGCATTCGCCGTGGAAAACTATTGACGGCGTGAACATAGAGATACCGAAAGGCAAGGTGACGGCCATAGTTGGAGCGTCGGGCAGCGGGAAAACAACATTGATAAAGCTGATGCTGGGATATTATCCCGTAAGCGAAGGGCGCATAACCATTGGCGGAACTGACATTGCAAGGCTGAACCTTGACGAATGGCGCAGACGGTGCGGAGTGGTGATGCAGGACGGCATCATATTCTCGGAGTCAATCGCGAGGAACATTGCCGTTGACGACAACGACATTGACAAGGAGCGTATGGCAAAAGCCGCAGAAACGGCTTGCATCAAAGACTACGTGATGAGCTTGCCGCTGAAGTTCAACACGAAAATCGGCCATGACGGGAACGGCCTGAGCCAAGGGCAGAAGCAGAGAATACTGATAGCCAGGGCGGTGTACAAGGCTCCAGACTTCATCTTCCTTGACGAGGCCACCAACTCGCTTGATGCTAACAACGAGAGAAAGATTGTGGATAATCTTGACAGCTTCTATAAAGGTCGCACGGTAATAATAGTTGCGCACAGGCTTAGCACTGTAAGGAATGCCGACCAGATAATAGTAATAGACAAAGGGCGCGTGGCGGAGACGGGCACGCATGACAGCCTTACCTTACGCAAAGGGTTGTATTACGAATTGGTGAGAAACCAACTTGAACTTGGCGATTGAAACTGCATTGTCCGTATGTGCCTGAAACGTGAAACAACTTTGGAGCGTCGTGTTACGGCCAAATAAAAATCATCAAAACAACTAACATTAAAAAATCAAGCAATGGACGGGAAAGACAATGTTGAATTGAGAAGTGAGAAAATGCGACATATTATAGGCGAAATCCCTCCAAAGTTGATTAGATTGGGAACAGCCATTACCGTGGCCGTTTGCATCTTGATAGGGGCGTGCCTTTGGTTTGTCAAAATAAACGGCGAACGCTTGTTTTCTCTAATTTTTAAGATATAACTTAAAATATAGGCACTATAAAATATTTTATTTATAGTGCCTATTGATGCGAATTAATCCTTTCGCGTTCCTACCTTACATTAACATATTTATGCTTACGCATGAAGATGATTTATACAAATCCCCTGCTTATACCAATCGTAAAGTTTCCTTACGCCTTCGTCTATCTCTATCTTGTGATGCCAGCCAAGGGAGTGCAGCTTCGACACATCCGTTAACTTGCGGGGTGTGCCGTCAGGCTTAGAAGTATCCCAAAGCAACTTACCCTTGAAGTCAACAGTCGAAATGACTTTCTGTGCAAGTTCACGTATGCTAAGCTCCTTGCCCGTACCTACATTAATGTGGCAGTTCCTGATTTCGCGAGTTCCCGGTGCGTAAGTGTCCTTAAAATCTACATTCAGCAAGACGTGAACACTGGCATCGGCCATGTCTTCGCTCCATAAGAACTCGCGCATCGGGCTACCTGTACCCCATAAAGTAACAGCCTCGGCTGTTATGCCGAACGTTGCAAGCTCTCTCGTAATCTCGGCTTCGCTACTTGTGCCAGTGACTCCTTTTACGGGACGCAAGTCAAGGTCTTTTCGTACATCCGCCCATCGACCTTCATTCAAACACTTGGCCAAATGCACCTTGCGTATCATGGCTGGCAGTACATGGCTGTTCTCTAAGTGAAAATTATCGTTAGGGCCGTAAAGATTTGTCGGCATCACGGCTACATAGTTGCAACCGTATTGAAGACTGAAGCTCTCACACATTTTCAGTCCTGCAATCTTGGCTATGGCGTATGGCTCGTTGGTATATTCAAGCTCAGATGTCAGCAAGGCATCTTCACGCATGGGTTGCGAAGCCATACGGGGATAGATGCAAGTGCTGCCTAAAAAGAGTAATTTGTTTACACCGTGACGGAAACTCTCACCGATGACATTCTGCTGTATCTGAAGATTTTGATAGATGAAATCCGCCCGATAGTTGAGATTGGCCATTATGCCGCCAACATGAGCTGCAGCCAAAACGACTGCATCAGGTTGCTCTTCATCAAAAAAACGTTTCACGGCCACGGGATTTAGCAAATCAAGTTCATCATGACTACGACCTACCAGATTCTCATATCCCCGTGTCTTAAGATTGTTCCATATTGCCGAACCTACCAAACCGCGGTGCCCGGCAACATATATCTTTGAATTCTTTTCTAACATTGCCATTTCATGTTTAACCCCATTAAACTCATAAATGTTTAATGGGGCTTTATAAATAAATTATTCTGCCATTTGAACCTTAATATATAACTTCTTAACAAACTTCATGTCATGCCGAACCATAATCTTGACCAATTCTTCAAAAGTGGTTTTAGTAGGATTCCAACCTAACACTTTCTTCGCTTTAGCAGGATTGCCAAGAAGTTGGTCTACTTCGCATGGACGGAAATATTTAGGGTCAACCTCCACAAGTACCTTACCTGTCTTCACGTCTATACCTTTTTCATTGACACCCTCTCCTTTCCACTGCAATTCTATACCAGTTTCCTTAAAAGCCAAAGTACAAAATTCGCGGACTGTATGCATTTCGCCTGTGGCAATAACAAAGTCGTCTGGTTCAGGTTGTTGCAATATCATCCACATACATTCCACATAGTCACGAGCATATCCCCAATCGCGACGTGCATCAAGATTACCGAGATAGAGTTTATCTTGAAATCCTTGAGCTATGCGACAAGCTGCAAGTGTTATCTTACGTGTGACAAAATTCTCACCACGGCGTTCACTTTCATGGTTAAACAAAATACCGTTACAGCAGTACATTCTGTAACTTTCACGATAATTCTTCATTATCCAGAAACCATATAACTTGGCTACTGAATAAGGGGAACGCGGGTAGAAAGGCGTGGTTTCCGTCTGTGGAACTTCCTGCACCTTACCATACAGTTCCGACGTTGAAGCCTGATATATACGGCAAGTCTTGTCAAGACCACATATACGCACAGCTTCCAACAAGCGCAATACGCCTACGGCATCAGTGTCTGCAGTATACTCAGGCACATCGAAAGATACTTTAACATGACTTTGAGCCGCAAGATTGTATATTTCCGTCGGCTTGGTCTCCCCTATTATACGTATAAGAGACGACGAATCCGTCATGTCGGCCCAATGCAGATTGACAAGGCGTGCCTTCTTCATGTCACGCACCCACTCATCAAGATAAAGGTGTTCAATCCTACCAGTATTAAATGATGATGAACGGCGCAACAGTCCATGCACCTCATAACCTTTCTCAATAAGGAATTCTGCCAGGTATGAACCATCCTGGCCTGTAATTCCTGTAATCAAAGCAACGTTTTTTTTCATTTCAACAATTTAAAAGTTTTATTTATGTTGGTTCTATTTTTCGCCTTCTGCAAACTGCTTGATACGCTGTTCTTCAGAAAGTTTGCATATCAGCAACTTATCATCTTTCTCAGCCACGATATAGCCATCCAAGCCCTGTATTACGACTTTATGCTTATTCAACGTATGAACTATGCAATTATGCGTGTCATAAAGCAACACATTGTCACCAATGACACCATTCCCATATAAGTCCTTTTTGGTATGCACCAAAAGTGAGCCCCATGTGCCAAGGTCGCTCCAACCAAAGTCAGCAGGACATACAAATATCTCCTCCGCTTTCTCCATTATCGCATAGTCAACGGATATATTTTCACATTCCGGAAATCTCTTATTAATTTCGTCTTGTTCTGCCGGCGTACCGTACACGGAAGACATACTTTCGAATATCTTGCTCAAAGTCGGTTGATATATCCTGAACGCATTGACGATAGTATTAACACTCCATATAAAGATGCCTGCATTCCAAAAATAGCTCTTATTCTTGACATATTTTTGTGCTGTCTCCAAATCAGGCTTCTCTTTAAAAGAATCGACACGGAATATTTCCTTGTTACGTGGCGAACTTGACGAAAGGTCTGCTTGTATATAACCATACCCCGTCTCTGGACGTGTAGGCTTCATTCCAAGTGTTATTATTGCATCGGTCTCGCTTACAAACTTTAAGCCTTGCGACACCACGCGCCTGAACTCGCCTACATCCGTTACGATATGGTCACTGGGTGAAACAACAATATTGGCATTCCTGTCCTTAGCCTTTATGCGCCAACTTACATACGCTATGCAAGGGGCAGTATTGCGGCGGCACGGCTCACACAGTATATTACCCTCTGGCATATCGGGCAACTGCTCCTTCACCAAATCCTTATACTTTGCGCTTGTTACGACCCATACGTTCTCTGAGTCACACAAACCTTTAAATCTGTCATAAGTCAACTGTAACAAAGTACGTCCTGTACCCAGCACATCGATAAACTGTTTAGGCTTGTCTTCCGTACTCATCGGCCAAAAGCGACTCCCCACTCCACCGGCCATTATGACTAAATGATTATTTGTTGAATAAGTCATAAAACTTTAATAACTCTTGAAAATTTTAAAGGCAAAGATAGTAAAAAAAACTATACACAATGATAAAAACATGAAAAAAGGCGGAATTTTTATTCCGCCTTTTTTCTGATTACATTTCTTTTATTTGCAATACCAACTTAAGATAGCCTCATAAAGCTCCTGCTTTCCTGAAGTTTGTTTAGGCTCACCTTTCTCTTTTGCATATGCGACGATGTCTTCAAGCGAAAGTTTACCTTCTTCAAACTCCTTGCCTTTACCAGAATCAAACGATGCATAACGGTCTTTGAGCATTTGACAGATTGGAGATTTTTCCATCAGATTTGCAGCATTCTCCAATGCACGGGCCATTGCGTCCATACCGCTTATGTGGGCAATGAAAAGGTCCTCAAGGTCTGTAGAGTTACGACGAATCTTTGCGTCGAAATTAGAACCACCATTGCCAAGACCACCATTTCGGATAATATGCATCATGGCCTGGGTGAGTTCCCAGTTGTCAATCGGGAACTGGTCTGTATCCCAGCCATTTTGATAATCACCACGGTTTGCGTCTATGCTGCCTAACATTCCATTGTCAACCGCTACTGCAAGTTCATGCTCGAAAGTGTGACCTGCCAAAGTTGCATGGTTCACTTCAATATTCACCTTAAAATCTTTGTCCAAGCCGTTAGCACGCAAGAAACCTATAACGGTCTCCGTGTCAACATCGTATTGATGCTTTGTTGGCTCCATCGGTTTAGGCTCAATAAGGAACGTACCGGTAAAACCTTTTGAGCGAGCATAATCGCGAGCAGCTTTCAACATAGTGGCCAAATGGTCTTTTTCACGTTGCATCTGGGTATTCAGCAAACTCATGTATCCTTCACGTCCACCCCAAAATACATAATTGGTACCACCAAGTTTGATTGTGGCGTCAATGGCATTTTTTATTTGTACAGCCGCACGTGCCACAACATCAAAATCAGGATTAGTCGCAGCTCCGTTCATATAGCGTTTATGCCCAAAAACATTAGCCGTACCCCAAAGGTTCTTGATGTTCGTGCCTTCCATCTTTTCCAAGGCATAATCGGTTATTGCTTTCATGCGGGTCTCATATTCCTCGATAGTGCTTCCCTCATCAACAAGGTCTACATCGTGGAAACAGAAATATTCGATTCCGAGCTTACTCATTATCTCAAAACCTGCATCCATCTTGTCCTTGGCACGCTCTACGGCATCAGCCTTAGCATCCCATGGATATACACGGGTTCCACCACCAAACTGGTCGCTACTTGCCGGACCGAGCGTATGCCACCATGCCATGGCAAACTTCAACCAGTCTTTCATCTTTTTGCCCATTATTACCTTTTCTGCATCATAATAATGATAAGCCAATGGGTTTGTGCTATCCACACCCTCATACTTAATCTTCCCTATCTGCGGGAAATACTCTTTTGCCATAATAATTGATTTTAGTAGGTTATTAATATCCAACAATGTCCCGACTTCGTCGTATACAAGTTATTTGTTTATCTGTCTTTGCAACTTGTCTTTCCACAAAGAATATGCTTCAAGATACTCTGCCCTGTGCGTCTCGTCTGGCTCTATTACGGAAAGTTTCTTAAGTGTAGCAAAAGCCTCGTCATGGTCTTTGTATATTCCACATCCAATACCTGCGCCTTTGGCCGCCCCTACACTGCCGTCAGTCTCGTAAAGTTCTATTACAGCCCCGCTGACTCCTGCCAGTGTGTTGCGGAAAATATCACTCAAGAACATATTAGCCCTACCGGCATGTATCTTCCTGATGTCCATGCCCATCTGTTGCATTACTTCCATCCCGTAACAGAAACTGAACACTATGCCTTCCTGGGCAGCACGCATCATGTGAGCCTTTCCATGCTTATTAAAATTCACGCCATGTATCGAGCATCCGATTTCCTTGTTCTCCAATACACGTTCAGCACCATTACCAAACGGTATTATCGTTACGCCATCGCTTCCTATCGGCACGGAGGCCATCATGTCATTCATGTCTGAATAAGACATTCCTTCTGGAGCAACGTTCCTGCGCATCCACGCATTTAATATACCGGTTCCATTAATACACAACAAAACCCCTAAACGGTCTAAATCCTTTGTATAATTGACATGGGCAAACGTGTTGACACGGCTTCGCCTATCATAATTCACATCACCAAGGACACCATACACAACACCTGACGTACCTGCGGTTGAAGCTATCTCACCAGGATTAAATACATTGAGGCTCAAGGCATTGTTTGGCTGGTCACCAGCCCGATAACTTATAGGCGTACCTTCCTTTAGCCCGAGCTCTTTTGCTGTCGAAGCACACACTTCGCATTGAACACTGAATGTCGGCACTATGTCAGATATTATGCTGCTGTCGAAACCATAATAATCAAGCAGGAAAGTTGCAATTTCCTTATTCTTGAAATCCCAGAACATCCCTTCGCTCAACCCTCCGACCGTCGTGTTTACCACACCACTAAGACGCATGGCTATATAATCCCCAGGAAGCATTATCTTATATATCTTTCCAAACAGGTCCGGTTCGTTGTCCTTTACCCATGCCAGCTTTGCCGCAGTAAAGTTACCTGGCGAATTGAGCAAATGGCCAAGGCACAAATCTGTACCTAAGGCATCAAAAGCTTTCTCTCCATAAGGTACGGCCCTTGAGTCACACCATATTATTGATGGCCGCAGCACTTTCAGCTCCCTGTCCACACACACAAGTCCATGCATCTGGTACGAAATGCCGATGGCCTTAATGTCTTCACCTGCAACTGAAGCCTCCGACATTACTTTTCTCATGCTCAACTTTGCATTGTCCCACCACATCTGCGGGTCTTGCTCTGCCCATCCTGCCTTAACGGCTATTATCGGGGCTTCTTTTTCAGGATAAAAAGCCGATGACACACACACACCGCTGTCTGCATCCACTAATGATGCCTTTACAGACGAGCTGCCAATATCTAAACCCAATAAATATCTTCCAGACATAAAAAACTTGTTTTATAGATTAAACAGTCAGCAAGCCTAAAGACGTGCTTTCCAGTATAGTTTTTAAATATATCAAAACAGGGATAAAGACCCGTCTTCTTCAGTTTTCACGCAATCTGCATCCTCAGGAACATAATCCTTGAAATCAAATTTCAATTGGTCTGATGCATTATTAAGGTTCAAGCGATACACACCACGCATATTCGTTCGCTCTATTATCGAGTCTGGTGCCTTGCTGTTTTTCATTAAATAAGAAGCCACATAACGGTGCACATCCTCAAGCGATATGGCATCAAACAACCCGTTGCATCTATTGAACACGTGCATGGCTATTTTCCTAATGCTTAGCCCCTTAGGGCCTGCCTCATTCAAGACGAAAAGGATTTCGCTATCGTAGTTCATGGAATTAGAATAAAGAAGGACCGGTAAGATTGCACTTCCAGCCCTTCCTAAATATCATCTATGGATTAAGCCAACGTTATCATGTTGCCATCAGCCTTAATCTTACCCTCCTTGAAAAGCCAGCCCATACCCAAAAGCGTCTCGTTTTCGCTTATTTTCGCAGCCTTTGCAATCTCGGCTACGCTAAGAGCCTTACCGGCCGTGGCAAGAGCCTGATAAACATCACCAGCCCTGAATCCTACACTCTCTGCATTGATTTCAAATGTTACTTTTTTGGCAGTACTTCTTTTTGGTGCTGCTTTTTTCTCTACCGCAGTCTTTGTTGCGGTTCTCTTCACAGTTTCTCTCTTTTCAGTCATAATCAAAGTAAAATCACATTAAAATCACTCTTATACAGATAACAATCTTTTACGTTATCCGATGCAAATATAATGCTTTTATCCAAATAACTGTAATTTTTTCCGAAAGAAATATATATTTAATTGAGCACCTAAGCTATAGCGTCTACTTTTCTTGACTTAAATCAACCTTTATCTGCAATTCATCAAGCTGTTTCGGGTCAAGTGGCGACGGAGCGTCGAGCATGACGTCGCGCCCGCTATTGTTCTTCGGGAAAGCAATACAGTCACGTATGCTGTCAAGACCAGCCATGATTGACACAAAGCGGTCGAGACCGAACGCAAGACCGGCATGGGGCGGCGCACCATACTTGAAAGCGTTGATAAGGAATCCGAATTGTGCCATAGCACGCTCGGGAGTAAAGCCAAGGATGTTGAACATCTTTTCCTGCAACTTGCCGTCATGGATACGCAAGCTACCACCACCAACCTCAATGCCGTTGCATACAAAATCATAAGCCTTGGCACGCACACGCTCCGGATGTTCCTCCAGCAATGGTATGTCGTCAGGATTTGGCATCGTAAATGGATGGTGGGTTGACATCAGGCGCTGCTCCTCGTCGCTCCACTCGAACAGCGGGAAGTCGATAATCCACAAGCACTCAAATTTGTTCTTGTCCCTCAGCCCAAGCCTGTCGCCCATCTCCAAGCGCAACGTACACAACTGCACGCGCGTTTTGTTGGCATTGTCGCCACTCATTATAAGGAGCAAGTCGCCGGCATTTGCGCTGACTTTCTCTTTCAGGCTCAGCATCACTTCTTGCGAATAGAACTTGTCTATGCTGCTCTTGACCGTTCCGTCCTCGTTGAACTTCACCCACACAAGGCCTTTCGCGCCTACCTGCGGACGCTTAACGAAGTCCGTCAGCTGGTCAAGCTGTTTTCTCGTATATCCAGCACAGCCAGGCACGCATATTCCGCCTATATACTCGGCACTGTTGAACACGCCGAACTCACCCGTGCCCTTCAGCACGTCCATCAGTTCCACGAACTCCATACCGAACCGCAAGTCAGGCTTGTCGCTGCCGAAACGACGCATAGCCTCGGCCCACGTCATCTGCGGAAGTTTTGCAGGAAGCTCAACACCACGCACCTCCTTGAACAAATGGCGAGCCATATCCTCAAACAAGTTGATTACGTCATCTTGGTCAACAAACGACATCTCGCAGTCTATCTGCGTAAACTCAGGCTGGCGGTCTGCGCGCAAGTCCTCGTCACGGAAACACTTTGCAATCTGGAAATACCTGTCGAAGCCACTTACCATCAGCAGCTGCTTCAGCGTCTGCGGACTTTGCGGCAAGGCGTAGAACTGTCCCGGGTTCATGCGAGACGGCACGACGAAGTCGCGCGCGCCCTCTGGCGTACTACCTATTAATATAGGTGTCTCCACCTCAATGAAATCCTTTGAGTCCAAGAAATTTCGGATAAGTATAGTCATGCGGTGGCGCAACTCCAAGTTCTTGCGCACACAAGGGCGGCGCAAATCCAAATAACGGTACTTCATGCGGATGTCGTCGCCACCGTCTGTATTATCCTCAATCGTGAACGGAGGCGTAAGGCTTTCGCTCAACACGTTAAGTTTCGTCACCGTTATCTCTATGTCGCCTGTAGGCAGGTTGGCGTTCTTGCTTTGGCGCTCATTCACAACGCCTTCCACCTGTATGCAATATTCGCGCCCCAACTTGTTCGCCTCGGCGCAAAGGTCGGCGTTGTCGTTCTCGTTGAAGACCAGCTGCGTTATGCCATAACGGTCACGGAGGTCAACGAAAGTCATGCCTCCCATCTTCCGGCTGCGCTGCACCCAGCCGGAAAGCGTCACCTGCTTGCCGGCATCCTGAAGGCGCAACTCACCACACGTATTCGTCCTATACATATTATATGTAATTAAAAATTTAAATGCAAAATTACAAAAAATGTATGAACACGCAAAAATTAATGGTTAATTTCACTTTATGTATGTCCGCATTTTGTCGAATGCGACACTGACAGAAATTAAAATCTATTGCCACCGACATAGTTTCCAGCATTCATCCCTATAGGGACAACTGCCAATAACAACACTAAAAATGTCACAACCATTGCAGCTCAAACAAATTAAATGTTACATAAACAAAAGTTACATCATAAGTCAAGCCAATTCTGCTATTTTACTGATGCTCAATATTTTGCAAGAGGTATTCTTTTACGTCATAAAAGAATACCTCTTGCAACGTGAAATATGGCATATTGAACGCTAAAACAGCACGTCTTGATTTTATGACCGAATAAACACGCCGTAAAAGCTGCATATCCTGAACAATGATATGTAATAAGCGACCTCACAGTATGGACACACAAGGTGTGTGTAGGGGGGGGGAGTTGATGAAAAGGCTAATGTCTTAACTCCTTTACTACATAACTACTTAACTCCCATACCCCTTTAACTACTAATAAATGTAAAATAAAGCGCAAGATATATACTTATAGAGAAATAAAATGTATTTTTGCACAGGAAAACATTAAACAAAAGGAACAAAAATGAAAAGAGCTTTATTCGCATTATTGCTGATGACGCTGACTTTCGGATATGCATCGGCACAGAAAGAGGCTAAGATTAAGTTTGACAAGACGACCTATAACTTCGGCGACTTCTCGGAGAAACAACCCGTTCAGAAATGTACGTTTACTTTTACAAACGTAGGTGACGCCCCGCTGATTATCAACCAGGCCACGGCTTCATGCGGATGTACAATACCTAAGTACACGAAAAAGCCGGTGATGCCGGGACAGAAAGGCACAATCGACGTTACTTATAATGGTAAAGGCCGTTTCCCAGGACACTTCAAGAAGGCTATCACGGTAAGGACTAACGGTAACCCGGCAATGACCAGGGTGTACATCGAGGGGAAAATGCAGGAAGTGAAAGGAAAATAAAAAAATGGATTAAGAATTAAGGGTTAAAAATTAAGAAAATACCATTGATGCAATATTTGACAGGACATATTTTCTTAATTCTTAACCCTTAATTCTTAACTAAACAGTTTTTACATATAAGCAACCAGCCATATACCGAACTGACGTTAACTAAGCGGTTTTCAATTAAAAAGAGTACGCGAAACCTATTGACAGATATTCCTTGAACTGCCAATAGCCGTGGTGGTCATCACGTGAAGAACCGTCGTCGAAACGCGGATAGATGAAAAGGTTGGAAGATATAAACTTGTTGAACTGGAATGTTATTGTGTTTTCCCATTCCAATTCTGTACGCTTATATGTTGTATAGCCATAGAGTCGCGTCTTCCACTTGATTAGTTCTGAGAAAGCCCACGTCAAGTCAAAAGTGCATTCCGAACCAAAATCGTTCATGGTGTGCTTGCCTTCATCAAGACCATATTGAGTAGCCAAGGCCTTTCGGCCTACATACCTGAAGTTATAAGCCAACGGCGCAAGCTGTATGGAGCCGGTCAACTTGTCGTTGAATGCCTTTACCGTGTAACTCATACCGAGCGAGAAGTTGAGGTTTAAAGGTGACAATATGTCCGAATAGACCTTCGGGTCATTACTTTTATAGCCACGCATAAACTGGGTATAGGCAATCAACTGCAATGTATAATACCAATTCTTTGTAGCCTGAAGCCCCAATTTACCAGTATACCTGATAAGGTCTTCTGACGTTTTCATGCTATGCAACGTATCTCCACGTGACGTCTGGAAACCCAGCTTAAGCTCCAGCTTGTTCTCGAACTTTATTTTCTGCTTGTTATTATAGTTGGCCTGAAGCGTCGCGCTCGCCAGCATGGAATAATTGCTCTCGCCGCCTTTATACCAGTTGCCGGAAACAAAATTCTGCAAGAACTGCAAATAATAATCGCCGCTGAAAGTCCAAAAATTAGGCTTTTCAACAACAATGTCTATTGGAAATTCAGGGTTCACGTCGGGGACTACATCATCATGCCTTACATATTCAACCTTATGGCGCAATGGCTTGGTTATCTCCTCATGAAGGGCCCCGGCTTCAACAATCTCATCTTCCGTAGTAAGCACCTTGTCCGGACTATTCAGGTAAGCGGCCATCAACGCTTCATCTACGGCCGCCTCAACATCGCCCTGGGCGGAACGGTCAAGCACCATCATATTACCGGCAACGGAATTATAATATGTCAATGGAGTAAAAAGTCTAAAAAAACGGGAATCGAGCGAAGGCTCCATATCCAGCGAACGACGAAGCCGGAACACTGAGTCGGACTTCGCCTTATATGACAACAACGAATCTACATACGCAACAACGACTGAAGTGTCTGGTTTTTCGCTATGTGCATAACGGCGACCGTGAGCCACCTGTCCGTAAACGGAAAAAGCCATACTAATAAAAACGGCCATCAATAAAAGTCTGGAGTTCATCTTGCAAAAATAAATTTCGGTTGCAAAGTTAGCATTTTAATTACAATTATAAGAGCCGTCACAGTTTTTTCGCCTAATAAAGGATGTTTAATTTTGGCGTATCAGCATTTTTTCTTAATTTTGCACGTCATATTTTATTTCGCATTTAGTAATCAAAACATTATAATCGTGGCAGAAACAAAATACATCTTCGTCACAGGCGGTGTAGCCTCTTCACTCGGCAAAGGAATCATCTCATCATCAATAGGCAAACTTCTTCAAGCCAGAGGCTATAACATCACAATCCAAAAGTTCGACCCGTACATAAACATTGACCCTGGCACGCTCAACCCATACGAGCATGGCGAGTGCTACGTTACAGTAGACGGGCATGAGGCAGACCTCGACCTGGGACATTACGAGCGTTTCACCGGCATACAGACGACCAAGGCAAACAACCTTACGACTGGACGCATATATAAATCGGTGATAGACAAGGAACGCCGCGGCGACTACTTGGGAAAAACCATACAGGTAATACCGCACATCACAGACGAAATAAAGCGCAACGTAATGCTGCTCGGAAAGAAAGATAACTATGACTTCGTTATCACCGAAATAGGCGGCACCGTGGGCGATATAGAGAGCCAACCGTTCCTCGAAAGCATACGACAGCTGAAATGGGAACTTGGAAGGAAAGCCTTGTGCGTACACCTTACATATATACCTTACCTCGCTGCGGCAAAAGAATTCAAGACAAAACCGACACAGCACTCTGTTAAAGAATTGCAAAGCGTCGGCATACAGCCTGACATCCTCGTGTTGAGGACGGAACGCCCGATTAACGACAGCTTACGAAAGAAGGTGGCAAACTTCTGCAACGTAGACTTTGATGCCGTTGTGCAGAGCGTCGATATGCCAACCATCTATGAAGTGCCCGTGCGTATGCAGGAGCAGAAGCTCGACGAGACAATACTCCGCAAGATGGGAGAACCTATCGGGGAAACGCCTACGCTTGGGCCGTGGAAATCGTTTTTGGAGCGTAGACACAAGGCCACGGAGGTTGTGAACATTGGTCTCGTAGGCAAATATGACCTGCAAGACGCCTACAAGAGCATACTCGAAAGCCTGTCGCAGGCCGGCACGTACAACGACTATAAAGTAAAGGCTACGTTCATCAACAGTGAAAAACTGACAGAGGCGAACGTTGCCGAAAAGATAGCCGGAATGGACGGCATAGTGATATGCCCTGGCTTCGGCCAACGAGGCATAGAAGGAAAGATTATCGCAGCGCATTACACACGCACACATGACATACCGACATTCGGCATCTGCCTCGGTATGCAGATGATGGTAATAGAGTTCGGGCGCAACGTCCTTGGATACGAAGACGCCAACAGCAGGGAGATGGACGAGAAGACCGAACACAACGTCATCGACATAATGGAAGACCAGAAGAATATAACGAACATGGGCGGAACGATGCGTCTTGGTGCATACGAGTGCATACTGAAGCAAGGCTCACGTGTATTCAACATTTACAAGAAAGAACACATACAGGAACGCCACCGCCATCGCTATGAGTTCAACAACGACTTTGAACAGGAATACGAGCGTGCAGGGATGAAGTGCGTAGGACGCAATCCGGAAAGCGACTTGGTCGAGATTGTCGAGATACCTGGCCTGAAATGGTACATAGGCACTCAGTTCCACCCTGAATATTCAAGTACCGTACTGCACCCGCATCCGTTGTTCCTCGATTTCGTGAAAAGCTCGATAGAGAACAAGAACTGCAAAAATAAATAAATACTACATTTTCAGGAAAATGGACAAGAATACAATCATTGGATTTGTACTCATAGCAGCCGTCTTAATAGGTTTTAGTTGGTACAGCAGACCATCGGAAGAAGAGCTTGCGCAACAAAGGATACAGGACTCGATTGCAGCCGTAAACAAGCAGAAAGCCGAAAACCAATTAAAGGCAGAGCAACAGGCGGCGAAGAAGAACGAGGCCAGTCAAGCCGCGCAAGACACTACCGTGGCTTTTTACAAAGCGTTGAACGGCAAGGCGCAGGACATCGTGCTCAAGAACTCGAAGGTTGAGCTCACACTCAGCACCAAAGGCGGCACGGTGGAAAAGGCCGTAATAAAAGGGTTCAAGGACAACAAGGGCAACGATGACCTTACCCTGTTCGACGCCCAAGACCAATCACTGAAGTTCATGCTGGCCGGGAAAGAGACCAACATCATAACGAGTGACTTATATTTCACGCCTTCAAATATAACGGACTCTACTGTCACAATGACCGCCGATGCCGGTAATGGCAAGTCTCTCGTGATGAACTACAGGCTCGGCAAGGACTATATGTTGCATTTCTCTATGCAAACCAACGGCCTTGGCGGAATGTTTGCGCCCAACTATGACAAGATGGACATCGAATGGACCGACCGTTGCCGCCAGCAAGAAAAAGGCTTTACGTTCGAGAACCAACATTCATCCTTGACTTACCACAAGACCGAGGGAGGAACCAAGAACCTTAGCGAAACCAGCGAAAAGGTTGATGAGACCATCGAAGACGTGATTGACTGGGTTGCGTTCAAAAACCAGTTCTTCAGCGCGGTTATGATTGCGAAGAACGATTTAGGTGCTAACTCGGCAATGACAAGCATACCGCAGGAAAAAGGCTCTGGATACTTGAAGCACTACGCGGCCAAGATGAAGACAGCTTTCGACCCTACGGGAAAGCAGCCTACGGAACTCGAATTTTACTTCGGGCCTAACGACTTCAACTTACTGAAGAAGGTTGAGAAGCAAAGCACGTTCAACAAAGACCTTGAATTGCAACGCCTTGTTTACCTTGGTTGGCCGCTGTTCAGGATTATCAACCGTTGGTTCACTATCTACGTGTTTGACTGGCTGACAGACCTTAACATCAATATGGGTATCGTGCTCATCCTTATAACGCTGTTGCTGAAAGTCATAACCTATCCTTTGGTAAAGAAAAGCTATATGTCTTCAGCAAAGATGCGCGTACTGAGACCGAAAATAGAGGAAGCCACGAAACAATACAACAAGCCTGAAGACCAGATGCAAAAGCAACAGGCAATGATGGCTATGTATTCAAAATACGGTGTAAGCCCGTTGAGCGGATGCCTTCCAGTGCTTATACAAATGCCTATCTGGATTGCCATGTTCAACTTCGTGCCAAACGCCATACAGTTGAGAGGCGAGAGTTTCCTTTGGATTAGCGACCTTTCGACATACGACCCGATTGTTGAATGGAGTACGAACATTTGGCTAATAGGCGACCACCTAAGCCTTACGTGTATCCTTTTCTGCGGTGCTAACGTACTTTACAACATCATGACAATGCGCCAACAGAAAGACCAAATGGTAGGAGCACAGGCCGAACAGATGAAGATGATGCGCTGGATGATGTACCTGATGCCTGTTTTCTTCTTCTTCATGTTCAACGATTATTCTGCAGGCCTTAACTTCTATTATTTCATCTCGTTGTTCTGTAGTGCAGCAATAATGTGGATATTGCGTAAAACCACTAATGACGAAAAGCTGCTTGCCATACTTGAAGCCCGCTATCAGGAGAACAAGAACAATCCGCAAAAGATGAGTGGACTTGCAGCAAGGCTCGAAGCCATGCAAAAACAAGCCGAAGAGTTAAAGCGGCAACGCGAACAGCAAAAAAAGTAAAGCTAAGAAATTATTAACCAATTCAATAAGGGCAGGCACTTTGTCTGCCCTTATGTTCAAAATCAAAATATTATGAATAAAACCGTAATGATTGCAGCCGCACTTGCCATCGGCACTAATTCGGCTGGAGCACAAACCACAACCGACTTTATCGGAAAGAACAACATCACGTTGAAAAGCGACTTAATGACTCCAGAAGCACTTTGGGCGATGGGTCGCATTGGCGGTCATCAGGCATCGCCTGACGGCAAGAAAATAGTTTACCAAGTAAGTTATTACAGCGTAAAAGAGAACAAAGGACACTCCGTAATCTACGTCATGGATGCTGACGGCAATAACAACAAACTGCTGACGACAAGCGAAAAGAGTGAAAGCGATGCCGTATGGATTGCCGATGGGCAAAAAATAGCGTACCTATGCGACGGCCAAATATGGGAGATGAATGCAGACGGAAGTGAGCGCAAACAGCTAACAAACGACAAGACAGGTATTGACGGCTTCATATTCTCACCCAACGAAAAGAATGTTTTACTGATTAAACAAATCCCTTACCACGAAATAATAAAGGCGAACCCTTCCGATTTACCCAAGGCTACAGGACGGCTTATAACAGACATGAACTACAGGCATTGGGACGAATACGTTGAGTCAATCCCCCACCCTTTCCTTGCAGAAGTAACGACAAACGGCATAAGCGAGGGCACAGACATAATGAAAGATGAGCCGTATGAAAGTCCAGTGAAACCTTTTGGCGGCATCGAACAATTCGCATGGAGTCCAGACTCTAAGACCATAGCTTACACCTCGCGCAAAAAAAGCGGCATTAAATATGCGACTTCGACCGATACAGACATCTTCTTGTACGACATCACAACGGGGAAGACTACCAATATCTGCAAACCTGACGATTATGTCGAGCCTGAAACAGACCTTACAAAATCGATGAAGAACCAGGCTGTAAACTCTCTCGAAAACCTAAAGAACAACCCAGGCTATGACACAAACCCGCAATTTTCACCTGACGGTAAATACATTGCATGGCAAAGTATGGCACGCGACGGCTATGAAAGCGACCGAAACCGACTCTGCATATACGACATAAACACGGGAGAAAAGACGTATGCGACCGAAACTCTCGATACAAACGTTGACGTTTTCTGCTGGGGAGCGAACTCCAACGACCTTTATTTCATCGCGGTGTGGCATGGATGCGAGAACGTTTACCAGACCAACCAGAAAGGTGAGGTCAAGCAACTTACCGACGGCTGGAACGACTACGGTTCTGTGCAACTACTCAATGACGGGAAAAAATTATTGGCCGAAAGGCACAGTATGTCACAGGCTTCTGAGCTTTACGTAATAAACCCGAGCAAGAAAGAGAAAGAGTCGAAAGCTGAACAAATAACGTTCGAGAACAAGCACCTGTACGACCAGATGACTTTCGGCAAAATCCAGCAACGCTGGGTAAAGACGACCGACGGCAAAGACATGATGTATTGGGTTGTGCTTCCGTCACATTTCGACGAGACAAAGAAGTACCCCACACTGCTTTTCTGTGAAGGCGGGCCACAAAGCCCTGTATCGCAATTCTGGAGCTATCGCTGGAATATGCAAATAATGGCTGCAAACGGCTATGTGGTCATAGCCCCGAACAGGCGCGGACTACCTGGCTTCGGCAGCGAATGGAACGAGGAAATATCCGGCGACTGGACAGGCCAGTGCATGAAAGACTACCTGACAGCCATCGACGACGCCTGTGACAACCTGCCTTTCGTTGACAAAAATCGTCTTGGCGCAGTAGGAGCCAGCTTCGGCGGCTTCAGCGTCTACTACTTGGCCGGTCACCACGACAAGCGTTTCAAGTGCTTCATAGCTCACGACGGAGCTTTCAACCTCGAGTCAATGTACACAGACACGGAAGAGGCATGGTTCAGCAACTGGGAGTATGAAGACGCTTTCTGGAACAAAGACTTGTCCGAGAACGCCAAGCGCACATACGCAAACTCACCCCACAAATTCGTTGACAAATGGGACACGCCCATCCTTTGCATCCATGGCGAGAAAGACTATCGCATCAACGCCAACCAAGGTATGGGTGCATTCAATGCAGCAAGGATGCGCGGCATACCGGCCGAACTGCTGCTCTTCCCTGACGAAAACCACTGGGTATTGAAGCCCCAAAACGGCATTCTGTGGCAGCGCACATTCTTCAACTGGCTCGACAAGTGGCTAAAATAAATTATTCAGGTAGTTAAAGTAGTTAAAGAAGTTATCACTCGCTTGCTCTCGTTAAGTAGTTAAAGACGTATGCTTCATCTTCAAACGCGGCAAGCAGGTATGTCGTCTTTAACTACTTTAACCGTATATACGCCTTGACTATAAATATTAAAATTACATACAATGACAAACTCTGTTCAAAAAACACTTCGCGATTCCGCCGCAACAAGGTGGATGGTGCTGTTTTTCCTGGCGTTTGCGATGTTCTGTTCATACATCTTCATGGACATCCTCTCGCCCATCAAGGACCTCATGCAGTCAACCAGAGGCTGGGACTCTACCGCTTTCGGCACAATGCAGGGGTCAGAGACGTTCCTCAACGTCTTCGTGTTCTTCCTCATCTTCGCCGGCATTATCCTCGACAAGATGGGCGTGCGCTTCACGGCCGTGCTTTCAGGCGTGGTGATGCTCGTTGGCGCTACTATCAACTGGTACGCCGTAACCGAGTCGTTCATGGGCAGCAGCCTTGAGACATGGTTCAACAACAACCTCAACTACATTCCCGGCTTCGACGAACTCGGCATCTCGCCATTCTACCGCGGTATGCCCGCGTCGGCCAAGTTCGCCGCCATTGGCTTCATGATATTCGGCTGCGGCGTCGAAATGGCCGGCATAATGGTATCGCGAGGCATCGTCAAGTGGTTCAAGGGGCACGAAATGGCACTGGCCATGGGCTCCGAGATGGCATTGGCACGTCTCGGCGTAGCCACCTGCATGATATTCTCGCCCGTGTTTGCCAAGCTCGGTGGCGACATCGACGTGTCGCGTTCCGTAGCCTTCGGCGTGGTTCTCCTCATGATTGCGCTTATCATGTTCATTGTCTACTTTTTCATGGACAAGAAGCTCGACGCGCAAACCGGCGAGGCAGAAGAGAAAGACGACCCATTCAAGGTAAGCGACATAGGCAACATCCTGCGCAGCAGCGGTTTCTGGCTTGTCGCCCTCTTGTGCGTGCTCTATTATTCGGCAATATTCCCGTTCCAGAAGTACGCCGTCAATATGTTACAGTGTAACCTCACGTTCACCGAGCTTCCTGCCGACTCGTTCTGGGCAGGAAACACCGTTACCGTAATCCAGTACGTCATAATGCTCGTCGTGGCAGCTGCCGCCTTCGCCAGCAACTTCTCAAAGAAGAAGTCCATGCGCTCACTCATGCAGGTAGTAGCCGTCGTTGCGCTTGTTGTGTTCTGCTATATGGGCTATATGCGCCAGAGCGCAGAGACGGTGTTCGCCGTGTTCCCCCTGCTTGCCGTCGGCATCACGCCCATCCTCGGCAACTACGTTGACCATAAGGGCAAGGCAGCCTCAATGCTTGTCGTCGGTTCCCTGCTGCTCATCGCCTGCCACCTCACTTTCGCCTTCATACTGCCCATGTTCAAGGGCAATGCCGTTGGCGGTGTCGTCGTAGCCTACGTCACAATCCTCGTTCTCGGTGCCAGCTTCTCGCTCGTGCCCGCGTCGTTGTGGCCCAGCGTGCCAAAACTCGTTGACGCGAAAATCATTGGCAGCGCCTACGCCCTAATCTTCTGGATACAAAACATCGGACTGTGGCTCTTCCCGCTACTCATCGGTAAGGTGCTCGACAAGACCAACCCACAACTCGTCAGCGACCTTGAGAACGGCCTCATTTCTCCGCAAGAAGCCGCCGTGTCTTACGACTATACCGCCCCGCTCGTCATGCTTGCCTGCCTCGGCGTGGCCGCCCTCATCCTCGGCTTTGTCCTCAAGGTGGTAGACAAGAAGAAGGGCTACGGCCTCGAAGAACCGAACATCAAGGAGTGAAGAGCGAATAGTGAATGGTGAAGAATTCAATAGCCATTCACCGACTAAACGATTAAGAACCGGCTCGTAACTCATTCAATATCAACACATTGCCAAAAGGGCGTGTTTTGCATTGCAAAACACGCCCTTTTGCATTCCCATTCGTACCTTTTCGCAAGACGAAAAAGTATATCTTATTATACCACAACATAAGTTCGACATAATAATACGCGAGTTCAGTATAAGAAACTAGCGTTAATAAAGATTGCCTTCCTGAATGAAATGCCCATGTTTAACCCATTGCTACTATTCCAACAAACGAAAAAACATGAATTAACCCGTCGGTGCATTGCCGTTTGTTGAAATTGTCTTAACTTTGCATTCCTAAATATCACCATATCAGGCGAAAACCGAACGAGGAAATGACGAATAGGATATTAAATAAGATAAAGGGACATCCGCACATCGTGGAGGGAACGACTTACTCTATATTGTTCACCATCGGCTCGTGCCATCTGCTGAACGACATGATACAATCGGTCATGCCGGCGCTTTACCCACTGCTGAAAGACAAGTTCGGCTTCACGTTCGCGCAAATAGGTATCATCACGTTGGTGTTCCAACTTACATCGTCAGTGTTCCAGCCGTTCATAGGCAACTACGCTGACCGGCACCCACAACCATACTCATTGGCACTGGGGATGTGCTTCACGCTAACGGGGCTTCTTTCGTTGGCATTTGCCCCGGGTTTCGCGCCGATACTGCTATCGGTCGCGCTCATCGGCTGCGGCTCGTCGGTGTTCCACCCTGAGGCGTCGCGCGTGGCACAACTGGCGTCAGGCGGAAAGAAAAGCCTTGCCCAGTCAATATTCCAAGTCGGAGGCAACGGCGGCAGCGCCATAGGTCCGTTGCTGGCGGCACTCATCGTGATACCATACGGCCAGCACGCAGTGGCATGGTTTGCCTTGGCCGCATTGCTCGCCTCGATGCTGCTCACACGGGTCGGCAGTTGGTATAGCCTCATACTAACCAAGATAAAGACACAACACAGCAAGCGGGCGGCAGGTGTGTGCACCTTGCCCGAGAAAACCGTGCGAATGGCTCTCGCCATCCTCGTGCTGATGATATTCTCAAAATACTTCTTCAACGCCTGTATGACAAGCTATTTCACGTTCTTCCTCATCGACAAGTTCGGCATATCCGTGCAAGCGTCCCAATACTGTCTATTCGCCTATCTTGCAGCTTTCGCCATAGGCACGCTGCTCGGCGGCTTTCTCGGCGACAGGTACGGACGCAAATACGTAATACTCTTTTCCATACTCGGCGCAGCCCCCTTCACGCTCGCCCTACCCTACCTCAACCTGTTCGGCACGGTCGTAATGTCCGTGATGACCGGTCTTATCATAGCCTCGGCTTTCTCGGCCATTGTGGTTTACGCCACCGACCTGAAGCCCGACAAGGTTGGCATGATAGCCGGCGTGTTCTTCGGCCTGATGTTCGGCCTTGGCGGCATAGGCTCCGCATTCTTCGGCTGGCTTGCCGACCATACGAGCATCGAGTTCATCTTCAAGGTCAGCACATGGCTTCCGCTATTTGGCATAGTTGCCATATTCTTACCAAACGTAAAAGCCCCCTCCCAACCTCCCCGAGGGGAAGTGAATGGATGAGAAAGTGAGAAGGCAGCCCCTCCCAACCTCCCCGAGGGGAGAGGTATGGGTGAGAATGTGAAAAGGTGAAAAAGCGGGAAGGTTATTATGAATTGTGAATTATGAATTACTTAAATGAACGACAGTAAAATCATAAACGACCCGATATTCGGATTTATCAAAATTCCACGCGGGTTGCTGCTGCACATAGTGGAGCATCCACTGATGCAAAGGCTGACAAGGATTAAACAGCTCGGACTGACATCCATGGTCTACCCGTCGGCACAGCACACGAGGTTCCAACATTCAATCGGCGCGTTCCACCTCATGAGCGAGGCCATAACGTCACTAACGCAAAAGGGCATATTCATCTTCGACAGCGAAGAGGAGGCCGTCGAGGCTGCTATCCTGATGCACGACATAGGGCATGGCCCGTTCTCGCACGTACTTGAACATACGCTGATAAGCGGCATCAGCCACGAAGAAATATCGCTGCTGATGATGGAACAAATTAACCACGAGATGAAAGGCGAACTGAACCTCGCGCTAAAGATATTCAAAAACGAATACCAAAAAAAGTTCCTCCACCAGCTCATAAGTAGCCAGCTCGACATGGACAGGCTCGACTACCTGCGCCGCGACAGTTTCTTCACCGGCGTGACCGAAGGCAACATCGGCAGCGCGAGAATAATAAAGATGCTCGACGTGCATGACGACAGCCTCGTGGTGAACTCCAAGGGCTTGTACTCAATAGAGAACTACCTGATGGCCAGGCGGTTGATGTACTGGCAGGTGTACCTGCACAAAACAACCGTGTCAAGCGAGAAAGTGTTAGTCAATGCTCTTTTGCGCGCCAAGCAACTGGCACGCGAGGGCAAGGACGTTTTTGCCACGCCATGCCTACACTATTTCCTTTATAACGACGTCCATGCCGAAACATTCAAGACCGACGAGAAAGCACAGCACTATTATTCACAGCTCGACGATAACGACATCTGGAGTTCGCTGAAAGTGTGGATGGACTGTGACGACAAGATTTTGTCCATGCTCTCAGCCGACATCATAAACAGGAACCTTTTTAAGGTCGAAATATCCGGCACGCCGATAGACGGGGCACGCATAGAAGAAATACGCAACAGGCTTGCCGGGAAATTCGGCGTAAGCCCGGACGAAGCCCGATACCTGATGAGCGTTGACACCATACAAAAGGATATGTATGACGTCAACGACGACAGGATAACCATATTGTTCAAGGACGACAATGTCAAGGATATTTCTGAAGCGTCTGAAGTGATGAACATCTCGCTGCTTTCCAAGAAAATCAAAAAATATTACCTGTGCTACCAACGTTTTTAGACAAAAATGTTTACCTTTGCATAAGGCAGCTTGCACTTTGACAAAGAAACCGTAATGATACATTTTGCGGTATTTTATTTTGCAATCCGCATGATTTACACTATCTTTGAACAAGACAGGATGCATATCGGGAATGAAAATAATAACACATTTCATGATGTTTTATTTTGCATTCCGCGCGATTTACACTATCTTTGCAACTAATATAGTAATTACATTGTAATGGAATTTACGGCAAGACAAATAGCAAGTTTCATAGAAGGCAAAGTAGAGGGCGACGAAAACGTCCAAATACACACTTTCGCAAAAATAGAAGAAGGTATGCCGGGAGCCATTTCGTTCCTGTCAAACCCCAAATATACACATTATATTTATGACACGAAGTCGAGCATTGTGCTAATAAATGAGGACGTTGTGCTTGAAAAGCCGGTAAAGGCTACCTTGATAAGGGTAAAGAACGCATACGAATGCGTAGCCAAACTGCTACAAGTATACCAAGCCTCACTACCAAAGAAATGCGGCATTAGCCCAATGTCGTTCATTGCAGAAAGCGCAAAAGTAGGCAAAGACTGTTACGTAGGTGCATTCGCATACATAGGCGACAACACGGAAATTGGAGAAGGTTCACTTATCCATCCGCACGCAGTAATAGAAGATGGGGTGAAAATCGGTGCCAACTGCCAGATTTACCCCAATGTAACCATCTACCAAGGGTGCAAAATAGGCAATAACGTAACAATACATTCAGGCTCGGTCATAGGTGCTGACGGTTTTGGATTTGCACCAAACACCGACGGATATGACAAAATACCACAAATCGGCATAGTAACAATCGAAGACGATGTTGAAATCGGAGCTAACACCTGTGTTGACCGCTCAACGATGGGAACAACCATCATACGCAAAGGCGTTAAACTTGACAACCTCGTACAGATAGCCCATAATGTTGAAGTTGGCGAAAACACCGTAATGTCAGCTCAAGTGGGAGTAGCCGGAAGCACAAAAATAGGCAAGTGGTGTATGTTTGGAGGACAAGTAGGAATATCAGGACATATCAGTATCGGTGACAAGACATTCCTCGGGGCACAGTCTGGAGTACCAGGCAATATCAAAGGTAACGAGACCCTTATTGGAACGCCTCCGATGGAGCCAAAGGCTTACTTCAAGGCTATAGCATTAACTCGCAAATTGCCAGAGATTTACAAACAGCTCAATAGTCTACAAAAGCAAGTGGAAGAATTAAAACAGACCAATAATAAATAACGGAAATGTCTAAACAGAATACACTGAAAGGGAGCTTTGCCCTATGCGGGAAAGGCTTGCATACGGGACTGAATTTAACCATTACTTTCAACCCCGCAGCGGAAAATACTGGATATAAGATACAACGAATTGACTTGGACGGACAACCCGTAATCGACGCTATTGCCGAAAACGTGGTTGATACCCAACGCGGGACGGTCCTCGGGAAAGGAGACATAAAGGTATCAACCGTTGAGCACGCACTCGCCGCATTGTACGCCCTCGGCATAGACAACTGTCTCATTCAAGTGAACGGGCCGGAGTTCCCGATACTTGACGGGTCGGCCGCTCAATACATCAACAAAATCAAGGAGATAGGCATTGAGGAACAAAATGCGCCGAAAGACTACTATATCATACGCAACAAAATAGAAGTCAAAGACCCTGAGACCGGTTCGTGCATAACGATTTTGCCCGACGAGGAATTTAGTCTCACGGCAATGTGCTCATTTGACTCAAAGTTCATAAACAGCCAGTTCGCAACACTTGACCACATAGAGGACTTTGCGGACGAGATTGCCCCTGCACGTACATTCGTATTCGTAAGGGACATAGAGCCCTTGCTCAGGGCAAACTTGATAAAAGGTGGCGACATGGATAATGCCATAGTTATATACGAAAGGCAAATTTCACAAGAACAACTCGACAAACTGGCCGACTTCTTGAGCGTTCCTCGTCTCGATGCTACAAAACTGGGCTACATCCAGCACAAACCTTTGGTTTGGGAAAACGAATGTACGCGCCACAAGTTGCTCGACATAATAGGTGATATGGCCCTGATTGGCAAACCCATAAAAGGGCGCATCATTGCAACCAAACCTGGCCATACAATAAACAATAAGTTTGCCCGACTGATGCGTCGCGAAATACGCAAGCATGAAATTCAAGCACCAATATACAACTGCAACGAGGCACCGATAATGGATGTCAACCGCATACGTGAGCTCCTTCCACACCGTTACCCTATGCAGTTGGTAGACAAGGTCATCGCACTGGGCCCAAGCAGCATTGTCGGTGTAAAGAACGTGACCAGCAACGAGCCTTTCTTCCAAGGACATTTTCCACAAGAACCAGTCATGCCCGGCGTACTTCAGGTTGAAGCCATGGCACAATGCGGAGGCCTACTTGTGCTAAATACCGTAGAAGAACCTGAAAGGTGGTCTACATATTTCATGAAGATAGACAACGTGAAATTCCGCCAGAAGGTCGTTCCTGGTGACACTTTACTATTCAAGGTAGACCTCCTCGCACCTGTACGCCATGGGGTGTCATCAATGAAAGGCTATGTATTCGTTGGCGACAAGATTGTTTCCGAAGCTACATTCACGGCCCAAATAGTCAAGAACAAATAACACCTATTTTAATATATAAGGGCAGACACACCATCTGCCCTTATCAAATTTTGCATTAATATGAACCAAATCAGCCCACTTGCATACGTTCACCCTGAAGCGAAATTAGGTGACAACAATATTATCGGTCCTTTCTGTTACATTGATAAAAACACCATCATAGGAGACAATAACGTGTTCCAGAATAGCGTGACCATCAATTATGGCGCACGCATAGGCAATGGCAACGAGATATTCCCTGGTGCAAGTATCAGCACGAAGCCGCAAGACCTAAAGTTCAAAGGCGAAGACACTACGTGCGAAATAGGCGACAATAACAGCATTCGCGAATGTACCACCATTTCAAGAGGAACAGCATCAAAGGGAACAACAATAGTAGGTTCAAACAACCTGATAATGGAGAATGTCCATATTGCCCATGACTGCATAGTCGGCAGTGATTGCATAATAGGAAATTCCACAAAATTTGCAGGTGAAGTAACCGTCGACGACCATGCCATTATTAGTGGTGCCGTGTTGTGCCATCAGTTCTGCCACATAGGCGGCTTTGTCATGATACAAGGAGGCTGCCGCTTCAGCCAAGACATACCGCCATTCATCATTGCCGGAAAGGAGCCTACGCGCTATTGCGGTATCAACCTTGTGGGATTACGCCGCAGGGGGTTCAATAACGAACTGATTAACAACATCCATGAAGCATACCGCTTGCTTTATTCTAAAGGCGTACTGAAAGAAGGCATTGAGGAAATACGCAAAAATTTGCCCGCAAGCCAAGAGCTCAATTACATAATTGACTTTGTTGAAAACTCTAAAAGAGGCATCATAAGATAAAATTCCCGTTATGAAGACACTGATAGTCATCGTAGGACCTACGGGAGTCGGGAAAACATCTTTATGCTTAGATATTGCCGAAAGGCTTAATTCTGTCATCATAAACGCTGATTCAAGACAGGTTTTCAAAGAAATACCAATCGGCACAGCAGCGCCAACAGATGACGAACAAAAAAGAGTCAAACATTTTTTCGTAGGGACGCTAAGCATCAATGATTACTACAATGCTTCAATGTTCGAAAATGACGTCATTGGCTTGTTGGACAAATTGTTTTTAAAAAAAGACAACGTTATAATGTCTGGCGGTAGTATGATGTACGTCGATGCCGTATGCAACGGCATCGACGACATTCCGTCCGTAGACGAGAAAATACGCCGGCAAGTTATATATATGTATGAAACACAGGGATTTGAAGTTATAAAAAGTGAACTAAAAAAACTTGACCCTGAATATTTCGATGTTGTTGACAAAAACAATCCCAAGCGTGTTATCCATGCTTTGGAGATATGCCTTTCAACGGGAAAAACATATACTTCTTTCAGGACATACAAAAAAAAGGAAAGACCTTTCAGGATAATGAAAATAGGTCTTTATCGCGAAAGGGCTGAGTTGTATTCAAGGATAGACCGGCGAGTGGACGAAATGATTGCCCAAGGGCTCGTTGAAGAAGCAAGAGCAATGTATCCGCATAGAACTTTAAACTCACTTAACACCGTAGGATACAAAGAACTTTTTGATTATTTTGACGATAAATGTACGCTTGAAGATGCAGTATTTAAGATAAAATGCAACACACATAAATACTGCCGCAAGCAACTTACCTGGTTTAAGCGAGACAAAGACATACGCTGGTTCTCGCCCGAAAATGTTGAAGAAATCATAAATTACATCAACAGTTTCAATTAAAATGTAGCTTTTTCATTACATTTGCACATAAAATTACATTCTTATTATGTTCAAAAAAATCAAAGACTCATACATCGATAGATTTTTAAATTGGTGTCTGCGCAAGATAAAGGCTTTTTGGCATTGGTACAAAGGATTGTACATCGGCAGCAAGTGGTACAAAAAAACACTCGTTGCCATCGTTTCACTAATCGTGGCTTTCTTCGTATATTTAGGCATGGTTGACATCAACTTCCTGTGGTTGTTCGGCAAGTCTCCAGGCTTCTCTCAAATAAAGAAACCGACCACAAGCGAAGCGTCCGAGATATACAGTGCTGACGGTGTAATGATTGGCAAGTATTTCAGCGAGAACCGAACTCCCGTAAAATACGAAGAAGTCAACCCCGTATTCTGGAAAGCATTGATTGACACTGAGGATGAACGTTTCTACAAGCACCGCGGTGTTGACCCTATAGGAATGTTTGCCGTACTGAAAGACGTTATTGTCAGCCATGAAGCACGCGGAGCGTCAACAATCACACAACAGCTGGCAAAAAATATGTTTCGAGTCAGGACACAATATTCCACTGGACTGTTGGGGAAAATACCTGGGGTACGCATTCTCATAATGAAAAGCAAGGAATGGATTATTGCGACAAAACTCGAGATGCTGTATGACAAGCAGGACATTTTAACGATGTATGCCAACACTGTTGACTTTGGCTCAAACGCATACGGCATAAAAACAGCCTGCAAGACATACTTCAACACAACCCCAGCTGAAATGACAGCCGAACAGGCTGCAGTGCTTGTCGGTATGCTTAAAGCGACGACTTATTACAACCCAATATCCCATCCGGATAACAGTTTGCAACGCCGTAATACGGTGTTGCATAACATGATGACCCATAATGACTTGACGCGAGCCGAATTCGACTCCATCAGTGCCATACCTATAAAACTCAACTACAATGTCGAAAGTAACTATGACGGACAAGCGAAATATTTTCGTGAGGCTGTAGCCGACTACCTGAAAGACTGGTGTGACGAAAACGGTTATGACCTTTACAGCAGCGGACTGAAAATCTATACTACCATTGACACACGTATGCAAAAATACGCTGAAGAAGCTGCAAGGAAACAGATGAGGCAAGTGCAACGCAACTTCGACAGGCATTGGAGCGGACAAGACCCTTGGCGCGACGAGAACCACCAAGTAATACCACATTTCATCGAGGATATAGCAAAAAGGCAACCTTCATATAAGATGTTGTTGCAAAAATTCCCGAACAACCCCGACTCAATAACATACTACCTCAACAAGCCACACAAGGTAAAGGTATTCGACTATGAGAAAGGTACCATAGAAAAGGAAATGAGCACGATGGACTCCATACGTTATATGGTGAAGTTCATGCACTGCTCGTTCGTCGCGATGGAACCACAAACGGGTGAAGTCAAGGCTTGGGTTGGTGACATTGATTTCAACTCATGGAAATACGATAAGGTAACAGCCATGCGCCAGCCTGGCTCTACCTTCAAGCTCTTTGTCTATACAGAAGCCATGAACCAAGGCCTCACGCCATGCGACAAACGGCGTGACGAATACATACGCATGGAAGTGTACGACAAGCGTAAGCACGAAATGACCACATGGACGCCAACCAACGCCAACGGAAGTTTCTCGGGTGACTCTATTCCACTTAAAGGAGCATTTGCGAGGAGCATCAACTCCGTAGCCGTAAGACTTGGACAGGAAATGGGCATTAAAAATATAGCCAAGACCGCGCACGATATGGGCATTAACAGTCCACTCGACGAACAACCTTCATTAGCATTAGGGTCTTCTGACGTCAACCTGCTCGAAATGGTAAATGCCTACTGCACCGTAGCCAACGACGGCAAGCACGTTGCCCCTGTACTCGTGACAAGGATTGTTGACAAAGACGGCAACGAAGTATATAAAAGTCCTACGGAAGAAAAACAGGTTATCCCCTACAAGAGCGCATTCTTCATGCAGCAACTCCTGATGGGCGGAATGCGTGAACCCGGCGGTACGTCACAAAGCCTGTGGGGCTACGTCAGCGGTGCAAAAGACACAGACTTCGGAGGCAAGACCGGAACATCAAACAACCACTCTGACGCTTGGTTTATGGGCGTAAGCCCCAACATCGTTGTTGGTGCCTGGGTTGGTGGTGAATACCGTAGCATACACTTCCGTACCGGAGCGTTGGGCCAAGGTAGCCGCACCGCCTTGCCTATCTGCGGATATTTCCTGAAATCCCTGATGGATGACCAGCAATTCAAGAAATACCACGGACGCTTCAACAAGCCTGAAGACGACGACATAACTCGCAGTATGTATATGTGCGACAGCTATTACCCTGCCAAAAAAGACACCGCGCTTGTTGACAGCACCGCGCTTGCAGGCGACTCAATCATCGTCATGGGCGAAGACGGCATCCCCGTAAAGGTGCCCAAGCCGGCAGAGCAAAGCGCAGAAGATGGCGGAAAACAGAAATCCACGGAAAATCCCGATAACAAACATAAAAAAGAGCACAAGCCTCACGAAGAAGTAATAAGGTTTGAAGACCTGTAACTTTAGTGAAGGACGAAGAGTGAAGAATGAAGATTTAAATCCACACGTTGATTAAAGACCTTCTTTCTTCACTCTTATTAATTGTTATTGGGCTCTCCCCTATTACCCCGTTTTTTAATCTTCACCCTTAATTCTTAATTCTCAAAGTGCTCGACCTCGACAACAAGGAGCTTCAACAAGCACTCCAAATCATACAGTACACCCGCCGTTCGCTTTTCCTAACGGGAAAAGCCGGCACCGGTAAGTCTACATTCCTGAGGTATATCTGCGCCAACACAAAGAAAAAGCACGTTATCCTCGCCCCGACTGGCATAGCCGCCATCAACGCCGGAGGCTCCACCTTGCACAGCTTTTTCAAGCTCCCCTTCCATCCGTTGTTGCCAAACGACACCCGATATTCGGCACGCAACATCCGCAACACATTGAAATACACTTCGGAGAAAAGGAAAATCCTGCGTGAAGTCGAACTGATTGTGATTGACGAAATCAGCATGGTGCGAGCCGACATAATAGACTTCATCGACAAGGTGCTGCGCATATACTCACGCAATATGCGTGAGCCGTTCGGTGGCAAGCAACTCCTGCTTGTCGGCGACATATACCAGCTTGAGCCCGTCGTTAAGGAAGACGAGCGCAAGATGCTCCACCCATTCTACCCTACTTGCTTCTTCTTCGGTGCCCACGTATGGCGCGAGATGAGTCTCGTCAGCATAGAGCTGCACAAGGTATACCGCCAAAATGACCCGACGTTCATCGGCATACTCGACCACATACGCACGGGCAACGCCGGCAATGCCGACCTGCAGCTGCTCAACAGTCGCGTTAGCCAGCCCCTCGACACCACGGGTAACAGCCTTGCCATAACACTCTCTACCCGTCGCGATTCGGTAGACTACATCAACGAACAACAGCTTGAACAGCTGCCAGGTGAGGCCGTAACGTTCCACGGCGAGGTGAAAGGCGAGTTTCCCGAAAGCAGCCTGCCCTCGCCCGCCGAACTTGAAGTGAAGCCCGGGGCACAAGTAATCTTCATCAAGAACGACATAGACCGCCGGTGGGTCAACGGCACACTTGGCGTAATCGAGGGCATCGACGAAGGCGAAGGCGTAATCTACATCGTAACCGAAGACGGCAACGAATACGACGTGCGCCGCGAACGATGGAGCAATATGCGCTATACGTTCAACGAGAAGGAAAAGAAAATCGACGAGGAAGAAATCGGCAGCTACGTGCAGTTCCCCATCCGCCTGGCCTGGGCCATAACCGTACACAAGAGCCAGGGGCTGACATTCCGCCAGGTCAACATCGACTTCACGGGCGGCGTGTTCGCCGGTGGCCAAGCCTACGTTGCACTGTCACGCTGCACCTCGCTTGACGGCATCAGCCTTGCAACGCCAATACGCCGTGAAGACGTGTTCGTGCGCGGCGAAATCACGCAGTTCGCCAAGACGTACAATGACAACACACTCATCAACGGTGCACTCCGCGAGTCGGCTGCCGACAAGGAATACCACGATGCCATGCAAGCCTTCGACCGCGGCGACTTCAATGCCTTCCTAACGTCGTTCTTCCGTGCAATCCATCACCGTTACGACATAGAGAAGCCTACGGCCAAACGCCTCATCCGCCGCAAGCTCGGCATAATAAACACCCTGCGTGCCGAGAACGAACAGCTAAAGAAAGAGCGCGAAAAACAACTCAAATTCCTCAAGCGCCTTGCAGCCGAATACACCATTCTCGGCAAGGAATGCGAACGCGAGCACATGGCAGAGGCCGCAGCTGCCAACTACCGCAAGGCCCTCGAACTGTATCCTGATGCCAAGGAAGCCGAAAGACGGCTGAAGAAAATCGAGAAGTCGAAGTCATGACGGCCAAACTAATTTACCATGTAATCTACAATAAAAAGCCAAAGAAATCACATTCAAACGGTTTCCAAATAAATTCTTTATTTCCCCTTTTTGCCATTCATTCTCCCAAACGTCACCTTTTACGTTGCAAAAGGTGGCAAACAACACGATGATATGTGGCTTTTTGCAACGCGAAAAGCCACATATTGCAATGCACACTGAAATGATGGGGGTAAATACGATTAGCCATTTGCAGAGTTTTTTCGATGATTTTTGTACAATAACCAGCCACATAACTGGGTAGGAAATGAAAAAATCATTATTTTTGCATTGCATAATCCTGCCGCAAAAGCGGTTGACAACCACGATTAATCGAAATAACATACTATCCAAATGATAAAAGACATCATTCATAATAACGAAGGCATGACGCCCATAGACCACGAGCTTGACATTCTTCGCACGACCTTCCCTGCATGTTTTCATACAGACGGCAGCTTCGACTTCACACGTTTCAAAGAGTACCTTAACGACAAGATGAATGTTGTAAACGAGGGTTACGGCCTACATTTCCTTGGGAAAAACTATGCACGGCTGTTGGCCTCGCTTGAGACTACGACTGTTGTCGTACCTGACGAGGAGCACAATGACCTGCCCGAAAACCGCGACAGCCATAACATATACATAAGTGGCGACAACCTTGACGCATTGAAGCATCTGCTGCATTCGTATGAAGGGAGCATAAAGTGCATCTACATAGACCCACCGTACAATACTGGTACAGACGGTTTTGTATATAACGACAACTTCAAGTTTACGCCTGAAAACTTGTCAGAGAGACTAAGCATTGGCGAAGATGAGGCCGCACGCATACTCGACATGACACGCCGCGGCGCTGCGTCGCATTCAGCTTGGCTCACATTCATGCTGCCACGCCTCGAACTCGCACGCGACCTGTTGTCTGACGATGGCGTGATTTTCATTTCAATAGACGACAACGAACAGGCCAACCTGAAACTTCTGTGTGATGAGGTGTTCGGAGAGGAGAACTTCATGGCACAAATCATCGTACAGTCAAACAAACGTGGGCAGACATATAAACAGTTATCAAAGACGCACGAATATTTACTGGTTTATGTAAGAAGTGAAAAAACCGTTATAAATGAACTTATAAAAGATATTGATGGTATCATAAGAAAAGATGACATAGGGGAATTTACAGAAAGAGAACTAAGAAATCGCAACCCTAAGTATGGGCGTTTTAATCGTCCTAATTTATTCTATCCAATTTATGTAAATCCAACCAAAATAGATGCGAACGGATATTCTCCAGTTTCTGACAAGAAGTTTGATGGATGGATTGAAGTCTTACCATACAATAGCATTGAAGAAGAAAGTTGTTGGCGTTGGGGAAGAAAAAAGCTCAACGACAACAACTCTGATAGCTCCATGTCAAGCAATGTTGTCGCAAGGAAGAAATCAAATGGCAATTATGGAATATACGAAAAATATCGTAAAAAAACATATAAGGCAAAGACTATTTGGTTTGATGGACTTGAAATGTTGGACGCGGATGATGATGAACTACTTATATGGGATGAAACTCAAGTGATAACAGAACAGGGAACAACTGAATTGAGAAAATATGGAATGGGAGATGTTTTTGATTTCCCCAAACCTTCATACCTAATTAAGAAGGTGCTTGCACTTGGTTCCAACACAGACTCAATATGTTTGGATTTCTTTTCAGGCTCAGCAACATCCGCTGATGCGGTTTTTCAATTAAATGCAGAAAAGGGAGAACGCAAGTTTATACTTGTTCAACTACCGGAAGACATGGATTTAAAATTATCGTATTCCGCAAAAAGCGACAAACAAAAAATCCAGAATATCATTGATTTCTTGGATAATAACAATCATCCACATACATTAGATTTTATTGGCATCGAACGCATAAAGCGTGCAGCCAAGAAAATAAAAAAAGAAAATCCTCTATTCCATGGCGACCTTGGCTTCAAGCATTACACCCTGAAAGAACCTGAAAGCAAGCTGATAGACCAGATTGAGGATTTTGACACGACAACCAACGATACGTTCTTGATTGATACGTTGCTCAACGAGTTCGGCACAGCTACGGTACTTGCCACATGGCTTGTACGCGACGGCTATGGGCTGACGGACAAAGCCGAGGAACTTGACCTTGCCGGCTATAAAGCATATTATAAAGACAGACATCTGTACCTGCTCCACTCCGGCCTCTCCGATGCTGCTGTTGACGCACTCGTGACAAAGTATGAGAGCGACAAGGACTTCAACCCGCTTAACGTTGTAATATTCGGGTATTCGTTCAACTGGACCGAGATGGAGACACTAAAAGTCAACCTGAGACGCCTACAGGCTACCGAAAAAAACCTGCGGCTGAACTTTGACGTGCGTTATTGACAAAAAGAGCAACAATGGAGATAATACTGCAAAAAGAATTACCCCATCAGCAAAATGCGGTGAATGCCGTATGCAAAGTGTTTGACGAGGTGGAACTTTACGGGCCAAAGGCGTATTACGAGAACCCAACAATAAGCCATGACAGGCCAAGGATAGCTGCCAACATAGCGAAAGTGCAACGAGATATGGGCATACCGGCAGAGCATAAAGGCATAGGCCTGTCTGACGGCTGCCTTAACCTTGACGTCAAGATGGAAACGGGCACGGGCAAGACCTACGTCTACACGCACACAATATATGAACTAAACCGCCTCCACGGCTTCAACAAGTTCATCATTGCCGTACCTTCACTCGCAATAAAGGCGGGCACAGGACAATTCATCAGTGACACTTACGTTAGGCGACACTTCCGTGACGCTTGCGGATATGGCACCGAGATAGAACTCGGTGTGCTTGAACCCGTGAAGAAAAAGAAGAAAGGACATTCGTATTTCCCGACTGTAGTTGCCGAGTTCGTTAAAGGGTCGTGCCGCAACAGCCACAAGATATATGTGCTGCTCGTAAATATGCAGATGATGAAAGTGGCAGCAAACTATATGTTAAGCCGCAACGACTACGACTTTGGCGTGGAAGGATTTTACCGCCCGTTCGACGCACTGCGTGCCACCAAGCCCATAGTCATCATAGACGAGCCTCATAGATTTTCGCGCGACCAAAAGGCCTACAAGGTGATTTTAAGCGAGATACAGCCACAGTGCATAATACGCTACGGGGCAACGTTCCCTGATACAGTCATTGGAAAAGGCAAGAACAAGACGAGCGTGAAAGACTACCAAAATCTACTTTATGACCTGAACGCCTGTATGGCATTCAACAAAGGACTCATAAAGGGGGTGGCGAAAGAACATTTCGAGCCTGTGTCAGGAAAGGATGAAAGAGTGAAAATCACATCGGTGGAGAACAAGGAATGCGTACACCTGAGATACGAGAAAGCCGACGCCACCACACGCACCTACACACTGCACACAGGAGACCCGCTATCGGTTATAACGCCCGACTTCGAGGGGATAACGATAAATGCGGTTGGGACGTCAACTGTTGAGTTCTCTAACGGCATGGTGAAGAACCAAGGCGAGGAACTAAACGTTGACGTCTACATGAGTTCTTACCAAGAACAAATGTTGCGCCTTGCCCTTGAACGACACTTCGAAACTGAAAGAAAGAACTTCTGCGAACGCAAGTTCAAGATAAAGACGCTGGCCCTTTTCTTCATAGACGACATATCATCTTACCGTAAAGATAATGACGGGAAAACGCCATACCTGCGCGAATCGTTTGAACGCCTGTTAAAAGAAAAGCTAAAAGACGTCATAGCCTCATTAAGCGACAACGAAAAAGAATACCGCGAATACCTCAAGGCCAGCCTTGACAACATAAGTGCCTGCCACGGAGGATATTTTGCACAAGACAACAGTGACACGGACGAGGCCGTAGCAAATGAAGTGAACATCATACTACGAGGTAAAAAACAGCTGCTGTCGTTCGTAAATGAAGACGGCACACCGAACACACTACGTTTCCTGTTCTCGAAGTGGACGCTGAAAGAGGGATGGGATAATCCCAACGTGTTCACTATCACGAAGCTGCGCTCGAGCGGAAGCGAGATAAGCAAGTTGCAGGAAGTAGGTCGCGGACTGCGCCTACCGGTGGACGAGAACGGCAACCGAATATCAAACGAGGAATTTATGTTGAACTACATCGTTGACTTCAACGAAAGAAAGTTTGCGGAAGAACTTGTAAACGAAATAAACAACGAGGTGCCTGAAGCCATCCACATAAGCGAAGAAAAACTAATAAGCGTGGCTCAAGCCTTAGGCATTTCCGACGATGAACTGTTTGAGGAACTTTGTTTCAAGAAGCATTACATCGACAGGCACTATAAAATCATACCCGAATATCGCGAGGCTTTGTTTGAGGAATATCCTCAATTCAAGGCTGGCATAGACCAAAGCAAGGTAAAAGACCGCAACAAGGAAAAGCCACGACAAATAAAAATACGCAAGGCCGCGTATGAGGAGATACGCAGCCTATGGGAAATTTTGAACAAGCGTTATACGTTGTGTTATGACAAGGACTTGGACGCATCCATATCAGATGCCGTGCTCGTCATATTGGAAAATGATGGGATATTTACCGATGTAGCCATTAGTAGTAAACGTAATGTTGTTGTAAGTGACGGAAACACATTATCAGTAAACGTCTCTACGGGAAAAACATATATCATCAACAGGCAAATAGCATACGGCACGTTCTTGAAAAAGATTTCAACGACAACGAATATACCGGTCAACGTAATGCATAAAGCATTGGTTGAATATTCAAAACGTCACGGCACAATAGATAAAAAATACTTTAATGAGTTTTCAGTATCCACGTTTGAGCGTTGTTTCAACTCATGGAAGGCGAAAAACCTGCAGGGAAGATTTAACTATGCCCGCAGCACTGCACCAATAGGAGGAACGGCACTGTCGTACCCTGACGGGACACCACGTGAGGACATCGCACAAGGAAGGATTGGCACGAAGATTGTACCGGGAACTCCAAGCGCAAAATACCTGTATGACACGTATGCTTACGACTCACCCTTAGAACGCGACAACATCACGTCAGACATTGATGAAGTCATAGTCTACGGTAAAATCCCGAGGTCGAGCATCGCCATACCCGTAATCTCCGGTGGAACATACAGCCCTGATTTCATGTACGTAGTGAAGCGAGCAAACGGAGAAAAAGAGATAAACATTGTGGTCGAAACAAAGGATGTGGAGAACAAGACGGAATTGAGGGAAGAGGAACAAATCAAGATTGGTTGTGCCAAGGTATTCTTTGATATGCTTAAAAAAGACGGTTTCCAAGTACAATTCCACCCCCAACTCAACAACAAGAAAATGGCGCAGATAATCAAAGACGCATTAAGAATTGAGAACTAACAGTAAACATTTGTACGATAATAAATCATGATAAAGTCGGCATCAGGGCATATAATATCCTGATGCCGACTTTATTTATTCGGCAAATTTTATCATCTCTATAAATAAATATCAATAGTTTACAGATAAAATTCCTCAGTAAGCCTTGAATACCATGCGGAGCGCGTCATGTCGGCATTATTCAGGCATTCCTTGGCTTCCTCAAAACAAGGCGACGGTTGCTTGCCGTATTCTAAAAGGCAGCGGCTAACGGACTTATGCGGAACAGTCTTGACCATACACGCACGGCGTGGAAACAGTCCAGACAAGGCCGCCTCGCCATCGAACTCACGACGCACTGCCGCAGGAATGACGACGGAAAACACGCCACCCTCGGCCAACAGCCTCGCCACGTGACCGAACAAATCGGTAAACGGCAACGTCTCGGCACTGCGAGCCATTGTCCGCGCCACAGTCTTGCTGCTCAACGTGCCTGCGTAAAACGGCGGATTGCACACGATTGAGTCAAACTCGCCGCCACTAAAATCCTGTAGCGACGTCTCAGCGACACATATCCTGTCGGCAAAAGGCGATGCAGCAAAGTTCTCGCGAGCCTGCAGACACGCTCCATGCTCTATGTCGATAGCCGTAACCAAAGCATCGGCAAACCTCTGCGCCATCATCAAGGCTATAAGCCCTGAACCTGTACCCACGTCCAATATGCGCCGACCGCCAGCGGCCCAAGCCCCGAGCAACACTCCGTCAGTGCCCACCTTCATGGCACATTTGCCATGGCTCACAGTGAAACGCTTGAATGTAAAACCGTCAGACATATTCGAAAGGATATTTGTTTCGTAGGTGCAAAAATATGCGAAATATACCGAACAACCGCTTGATTTTAGCAGATTAACGTAATAATGCAAAAAATCGAACAGCAAAACAAACGATAATTGCACTGCGGCTGCACAGCTAATCCACAATAAACAGAGTCGAAAATAGTTAAATTACTTAAACACTAAAATAAAAGAACAGATTGATAATTAACAGATTATCAATAATTCTATATCTTTGCAATATACGCGAAATACAAGGTGGACGGGTGTTACGCAGAAGATTGTCATTAAGACAATATTAACTCGCAAGGCGATTGTCCCCAACAAGACAACACAACAATGAAAAAGACGCTTTTATATCTTGCAATATACGTCATAAGCATTACAACGGCTTTTGCATCCTTGCAATATCACCAGAAATCGCCCGCGCACAGGGAAAATGGCTGGTACCGCATAATTGACGGGGCAAAAGACAGTATAAGTTCACAACCCATCGTTACAGCCAAGGATTTTGTCTGGCTTAGGATAGAAAAAGATTTCTTTGGGAATAGCGTAATTAGTGGCAGCGTGAGCAAACATAAGCTGCAAGCATGGACCGACTCTACCGAACAGCTTATAGGGAAACGGATGGGGTTCGTATTCAATGATTCGGTCATTACGGCTCCACAAGTAAACATGAGGATAGAGAGCGGAGCGTTCCAGATTAACGGGTTGGACGATTACGGCATGGAGGTTTTATACCGAAAACTACTGAACG
The DNA here is from genome assembly GCA_944319815.1 of uncultured Prevotella sp. Taxonomy (GTDB): domain Bacteria; phylum Bacteroidota; class Bacteroidia; order Bacteroidales; family Bacteroidaceae; genus Prevotella. The sequence goes on from CALUEX010000050.1 coordinate 78,603, forward strand.
AGAAGAAAGACTCTCTTGATGCCTTGTTCAAGACTAACGGATGGAACATAGACTCGCTGTTTTTCAACAGTTTAAACAAAGAAAAGCAGGATTCAACCATAAATATGTTAGACTACAATGAGGCTTGTTCCTTAATAAAAGGATTTAGCGGCAATAAATCAATGAATGCGCATGGGCAACATTAATTTAAATAAAATAATCGCACGCCGTCAACATTATATCGATTAAAATGAGTAAATTTGCACCCCAATATATTTGGGCAAAGCATAACAACTTATGAAAAGAGAAATCAACAGCGCTTTTTCCATGATAGCAGACTACGAGGGGGATATATCGAAACTTTTTGAAGGTAACGAGAACGGCGACCTGCCAGTGTTGGCAACGCGCAACTTGGTATTATTCCCAGGCGTGGTGTCACCTGTGCTCATTGGACGCACATCGAGCCTCAACCTTGTAAACTATTTGAAGGAAACGCCCGAGCAGGCTTTCGCCGTGTTCTGCCAGAAAAATGCCGACGAAGACAACCCGACAAAAAAGGAGGAGCTCTACGAATATGGCGTATATGCAAAAATCATCCGTGTACTGGAAATGCCAGGCCAACAGGGCAATGCCACTGTTATACTGCAAGGATTAGGTCGGTGCAAACTGACTGAAATCAAGGCTACAGCACCATTCCTTAAAGGTACGGTAGAAGTTGCAACCGAGAAATTCCCTGACGAAAAAGACAAGGAATTCATTACTGCAATCGAAGACCTGCGTAACCAGACAATAGACTACGTCAAAAAAAATGACGAAATCCCGGACGAAGCACAGTTTGCCCTGCAAAACATCAACAATGCGGTAATACTACTTAACTTTGTGTGTACGAGCCTACCTTTCGAGGCCAGCGAAAAGATAAAGCTGCTAAAGGCAAACTCACTGAAAGACAGGCTTTTCAAGCTGCTGAAGATACTGCACCGCGAAATGCAGCTGTTAGATATAAAGCACGACATACGCACAAAGACGCGCGAAGACATTGACGAACAGCAAAGGGAATACTTCCTGCAGCAACAAATAAAAAACATCAAGGAAGAACTTACTGGCGGTGAAAGCTATCCTGAACGCAAGGAGCTGATGGATGAGGCCAAAAAGAAGAAATGGCCAGAGGAAATAGAGGCAACGTTCAACAAAGAACTTGACAAACTGGACATCCTTAATCCGCAAAGCCCGGAGTTCAGCGTGCAGCTGACTTACCTGCAAACAATGGTCAACCTTCCGTGGGAAAGCTATACAACGGACGACCTTAACCTCAAACGTGCCGAAAAAGTGTTAGACAAAGACCACTACGGCATGAAAAAGGTGAAGGAACGCATACTGGAATATATGGCCGTACTGAGCCTCAGGAAAGACCTGAAGTCGCCTATAATCTGCTTGTATGGCCCTCCTGGAGTGGGCAAGACCAGTCTCGGCAAGAGCATCGCCGCCGCAATGAAACGCAAGTATGCCCGCATATCGCTCGGTGGTGTACACGACGAGGCTGAAATACGCGGCCACCGCCGCACATACATCGGTGCCATGCCTGGCCGTATCATCAAGAGCATACAAAAGGCAGGGTCATCAAATCCTGTGTTCATACTCGACGAGATAGACAAGGTAACCCAAAACACAATAAACGGCGACCCTGCGTCTGCGCTGCTCGAAGTGCTTGACCCGGAACAGAACTTCGCCTTCCACGACAACTATCTTGACGTGGATTACGACCTTTCAAAAGTGCTGTTCATTGCCACAGCCAACGACCTCAACACCATACCACGCCCGCTGCTTGACCGCATGGAGCTGATAGAGGTCAGTGGATACATTACTGAAGAAAAGGTAGAAATAGCAAAACGCCACCTTATTCCAAAGGAAAAAGAAAATACGGGGCTGATTGACGAGAAACGATTGGCATTCACCAAACAGGCAATAGAGAAAATAATAGAACAGTACACACGGGAAAGCGGCGTGAGACAGCTGGAAAAACAAATCAACAAGGCATTGCGCAAACTGGCTTTCATGAAGGCAAAAGACGGTGTACTGCCATATTACAAGATAACGCCTGAGGAACTCGTAGGGCTGCTGGGCAACCCACCTTTCTATCGGGACATATATCAAGGCAACGACTATGCAGGTGTCGTTACGGGTCTTGCATGGACAAGCGTCGGCGGAGAAATACTGTTCATCGAGACAAGCCTCAGCAAGGGCAAAGGCTCAAAACTGACGCTTACGGGCAACCTTGGTGACGTAATGAAAGAATCAGCCATACTCGCACTCGAATATGTCAAGGCACACGCAGGAACGCTGAAAATTGACTATCGCATCTTCGACCACTGGAACATCCATATCCACGTGCCTGAAGGAGCCACGCCGAAAGACGGGCCGTCGGCCGGTATAACCATAGCAACATCTATAGCATCGGCATTGACCCAACGTAAAGTACGGGCCAAAACGGCAATGACTGGCGAAATAACCTTGCGGGGCAAAGTATTACCTGTAGGCGGAATAAAGGAGAAAATCCTCGCAGCCAAACGTGCCGGCATTACCGAAATTGTGATGTGCAAGGACAATAAGAAAGACATCGACGAGATTTCAGAGGAATATATCAACGGCGTTAACTTCCATTACGTTGAGAACATCCAGGAAGTATGGGACTTCGCCTTGACCGACGAAAAAGTAAAGAACCCCGTGACATTCGACATCGAGGATTGACACCATGTTTTTTGAACTGCAACATACAGACAACGCAAGCGACGCACGCACAGGCATTATAACTACGGCACACGGCCAGATACGCACACCGATATTCATGCCTGTGGGAACGTGCGGCAGCGTCAAGGGCGTACACTTCAGCGAATTACGCGAACAAGTGAAAGCCCAAATCATATTGGGCAACACATACCATCTATACCTGCGCCCCGGACTTGACGTGCTTAAAGCTGCCGGCGGACTACACAAGTTCAACACATGGGATAGGCCAATCCTGACTGACAGTGGAGGTTTTCAGGTGTTCTCGCTCACAGGCATCAGGAAGCTCAAGGAAGAGGGATGTGAATTTCGCTCGCATATTGACGGCTCCAAGCACATTTTCACTCCAGAGAATGTCATCGATACCGAACGAGCCATAGGTGCAGACATAATCATGGCGTTCGACGAATGCCCGCCCGGGCAAAGTGACTACCAATATGCAAAGAAAAGCCTAATGCTCACGCAACGCTGGCTCGACAGATGTATCAAAAGATTTAACGAGACCGAATCTTTATACGGATATGAGCAGGTTCTATTCCCCATCGTACAGGGCTGCACATTCAAGGAATTACGACGTGATGCTGCCAAGTTCGTAGCCGACAAGGGAGCGGAAGGCAATGCTATAGGAGGGTTGGCCGTAGGCGAACCGACAGAGGTGATGTATGAAATGATTGAGGTTGTCAACGAGATATTGCCCAAGAACAAACCACGCTACCTGATGGGTGTCGGCACACCGCAAAACATCCTCGAAGCTATCGAGCGTGGCGTTGATATGTTCGACTGCGTGATGCCCACGCGCAATGGACGCAACGCAATGCTGTTCACTTATGAAGGCACGATGAACATGAGGAACAAAAAATGGGAAAAAGACTTCTCCCCTATTGATGCTAACGGATGCGACGTTGACAGAACATACTCAAAAGCCTATTTGCACCACTTGTTCAAGGCCCAGGAATTGCTGGCAATGCAAATTGCCAGCATTCACAACTTGGCATTTTACCTACGCCTCGTTAACGATGCACGCAGCCACATCGAGACAGGAGACTTCGTAAAATGGAAAGCGTCTGTAATTGAGCAACTGGGGAAACGGATTTAATAAAACGACATGAAACAAGACAACAAGAGAAATTTCAAAAAAATCTTAAAGCCGGCAAAGTGGATAAAAAAACATTTTGGATGGCTTTCCGTGTCGTTTGCCTGGCTCAAGCGAAAATTCAAATGGATGAGATACCTCAATCCTTCACGCTATTTAAAAATACTGGACTGGTACATAATACGAAAGTTCATCGGCACTTATTTTTATTCCATAGCGCTTATCATCTCAATATCGATAGTTTTCGACATTAACGAAAACCTCGCAAAGTTCACGCAATACCATGCGCCGCTAAAAGCGATTGTCGTAGACTATTACATGAACTTCGTCCCGTATTTCGCCAACTTATTCAGTCCACTATTTGTCTTCATTGCCGTAATATTCTTTACCTCCAAACTGGCTGGTAATTCCGAGATAATCTCTATGCTGGCAGCAGGCGTCAGTTTCAAGCGTCTCATGCGGCCATACATGATTTCAGCAGCACTTATTTCGCTACTGACATTCTTCCTTGGAGCATTCGTCATACCAAAGGGAACAATCATAAAGCAAAACTTCGAGACGATGTATAAAAACAAAAAAAGAAACACATCGTCGGAAAACGTACAACTTCAAGTAGGTAAAGGCGTGATAGCCTACATACAGCATTATGACAACAACTTAAAGAAAGGCTACGGGTTCTGTCTTGACAAGTTTGAGAACAAGAAGCTCGTAAGCCACATGACTGCATCCGAAATACAATATGACACGATTTCCGATTCAAAATATCACTGGAAAGCACGCAACTGGAGAATAAGACAACTAAGAGGTATGCGTGAAACCATAACAAGCGGTTCGGTCAAAGACACGATAATAATGATGGAACCAACCGACTTGGTTTTCTCCAAAGGCCAACAAGAAACATTCACAAGCCCACAGCTGAAAGAATACATCAGTAAACAAATAGACCGAGGTTCAAGCAACGTCGTACAATATGAAGTGGAATACCACAAACGCATAGCAACGTCGTTCGCCTCGTTTATCCTAACAACCATCGGACTTTCCTTATCTTCAAGAAAACGTAAAGGAGGAATGGGACTTTATCTTGGCATAGGATTGGCATTAAGTTTTGCATACATCATGTTACAAACCGTATCCGCAACTTTTGCCATCAATGCAGACACTCCGCCCATATTAGCCGCATGGATACCAAATATCATTTTTACCGTGGTGGCATATTTCTGCTACCGTAAAGCACCGAATTAATAATGGATTTTTACGATTTAGATTTAAGCGACAACACTCTTGACGCCATTGACGATATGGGATGGACGTCATGCACTCCCATTCAAGAAAAATGTATTCCTGAAATACTTGACGGCAAGGATGTTCTTGGAATAGCGCAGACTGGTACAGGAAAAACCGCTGCTTACCTTTTACCTATATTAAGTATGCTCGATGACGGCGGGTTTCCTGAGAACTCTATTAATTGCGTGATAATGAGCCCAACACGAGAACTGGCCCAACAAATAGACCAAGCCATGCAAGGGTTCTCGTATTATATGCAAAGTGTCAGCAGTGTAGCCGTTTACGGTGGAAATGACGGTAGTCGCTACGACCAAGAATACAAAAGCATGAAAATGGGAGCCGACGTCATCATCGCTACCCCCGGAAGGTTGATAAGCCACATTACGATGGGGAACGTAGATTTAGGCAAAGTGTCGTTCTTTGTACTTGACGAGGCTGACAGGATGCTTGATATGGGTTTTCATGAAGACATATTATCCATAGCAAAATTATTACCGCCTGATTGCCAAACAATCATGTTCTCTGCGACAATGCCCGATAAAATTGAGGAACTCGCAAAGACATTACTAAAGTCACCAGCAATAATAAAACTCGCGGTAAACAAACCTGCAGAAAAAATAAAGCAACTCGCGTGCGTTTGCCATGAAAACCAGAAAGATAAAGTATTAAAAAATATATTCAATACATACGGGCAAAAGCGCGTCATCATATTCTCAAGTTCAAAATCAAAGGTCAAAGAAATTAACAAGCAACTGAGGGTATCGAAAGTAAACAGTGGAGAAATGCACTCTGACCTGATGCAAAGTCAGAGAGACGAAGTTATGTATCTTTTCAAAAGCGGGAAAATCGACGTTCTTGTTGCTACCGACATCGTAGCACGTGGCATAGACATTGACGACATATCAATGGTCATCAACTACGATGTGCCACACGACTCGGAAGACTACGTCCACAGGATAGGGCGAACAGCCCGCGCCGACAATGACGGCATAGCCGTAACCCTTGTAAGGGGCAAAGAAATAGAAAAGTTCATGCAGATAGAGAAATTCCTTGGCTACGAAGTCGAAAAGATACCACTACCCAAAGAACTGGGCAAGGCCCCTGAATACAAAATCACGAACTACGGTAAAGACAAGCGCAAAGGACATAAATACGGAAAATACAGAGGGAAGAAAACAGCTCGCAAAAAGAGTAATAAACCTAAAGAACCGCGTAAGTAAGCACAAAGCCGTCAAAAATACGATAGAAAACGTCTAACGTTTCACCACGTTGGACGTTTTCCATTTTTACAGTCCCAACATTATATGTACCATCCATCGAGAGCAAACGCATATCTTCCAAAGCCAAATGGTCTTCAGAATACAACTTATACAAAGTCTCTTTCGCACACCAATGCAGCATCAGTCCGTGCAGGTCTGTCGCAAATTCATCTTTACGCAACATCTTTCGTGCAACACGTCCGACCCTGTCACTCAGGTATTCAACATCAACCGCCACCCTGCCTTGCATCGAAACAATGACCGCAGCACATCCCTTTGTATGACTTACGCTTACATTCAGTCCGCTATCAAGACCAGGCTTGCCGTCGGCATTATGCCGTAATAACTCATGCCTACCCTGTATTTCATGAAGAAGCGAATGCACCGCAAGCACTTCTAAACGACGCTGTACTGAACCATAAGCGCACAGTGCTTGCTTCAGAAACAACAAACCAGGGTCATACGTGAAAAAATCGTCAACAGTCTCCTCTATCTTCCAAAGACCTAATTTAACACCTACGGCAATATCTTCAACTGAGATTAACGGCATTTGGTTATCGCTTTATACACAAAAGCACCGCTTAAATTAAAACGGTGCTTCATTAAATGATTCAAAACTGTCTTGTTGTTGACGCTCCTGTCCGCCTCCTGTTTCCTTGGCCGGCCTTGGCGAAAGCATTTCCATATTGTCGGCATAAACCTCTGTTATATACCTGCGCACACCTTTCTGGTCATCGTATGACCTATAACGTATGCGCCCCTCAATATAAAGTTTATCACCCTTATGTACATACTTCTCGGCAACCTTTGCCAAACCACGTGACAATACAATGTTGTGCCATTCCGTCCTGTCAGGCACTTGTGTACCATTTTGCAAAGTGTAACCACGCTCAGTGGTCGCCAAAGTGAACGTCGCTATTGCTTGGTCATGGTCATAATACTTCACGACCGGCTCCTTGCCGACATTGCCAATAAGCATTATCTTGTTCATCCCTGTAGATATTTACCAACCTCCAACTGCGATGAGGTCACTTCCACATACCCAGATATTTAAACCTGAAATTCTTGCCCTTTGCCGAAGGGAACTGGCTGCGACTGTCCACCCTACCACGCAGATGCTGCACCATGCGATTGTAACAATCAAGTCCAGACATAGCCTTGCAGTTAACTACAAAGTGCGTGTCACGATATTCATGCTTCCCGGTCACAGGCACAAGCACCACCCTCTTAAAATCGAGAGTTCCTTCATACCATCCGGGACGCTCCTCAGTCAAGCGCGCCAAAACAGGCGAAACATCATCGTTACGGTCGCCCTGCGACATATTCGAGCGCAAAGCCTTCTTCTGCTTAAAGTCAAGCATCGTGGCTGCTTCCGTCTTGATTATAATGAAATACACACGGGGACGTATCTTGTAACGCTTAGGATAATAAACGCTGCTGGCAACATAATCCCTTATGTCGTGTTCAAGTTCGGGAGTCATCCCTATCTCGTCTATCGAGGCCAGAAAAGAAATAGCATCATCGACATTAGTAACTAATGTCTCTCTATCGAAATACCTTAAATATAAATTCATGATTGTATTTTTCAATTTGAAGATGAGCGGCAAACGGGACTCGGACCCGCGACCTCGACCTTGGCAAGGTCGCGCTCTACCAACTGAGCTATTGCCGCCTAAAACAATAAAACATTATGTGTGAAGAGGAGGAGACTCGAACTCCCACGAAACAATTTTCACTACCCCCTCAAAGTAGCGCGTCTACCAATTCCGCCACCTCTCCAACATAAAAATATATTCTGAATAAATCGTGCCCAAAACAGGACTCGAACCTGCACGCCGTGAGGCACACGCACCTGAAACGTGCGCGTCTACCAATTCCGCCACTTGGGCAAAAACGGGAAACAATCCCGACATTGGTTTATTCAGAATATTGAGCGGCAAACGGGACTCGGACCCGCGACCTCGACCTTGGCAAGGTCGCGCTCTACCAACTGAGCTATTGCCGCCTACATCCTATTTCAAAGGAGCATTTCTCTAAATGCGGTGCAAAGATACGGCTTTTTTCAAAACCTGCAAAACTTTTCCTGCTTTTTTTTCAGTTTAGTTGCATTTTTCTCTGTTTTCATTGAGCAACACGAATTTTTCATGAATATAAATACATTTTCAATCCATTCGGCTACGATAATCTTCATAACCGTATTCGCGCAACATTTGCAACGTGCCGTCCTCTCCTACCATTGCTATCGACGGATGAGTTATGCCGTTAAACATATTTGTCTTTACCGTCGTATAATGCAGCATATCCTCGAAAATCACGTTGTCACCCACTTTCAGGCCACCAGGGAACCGCCATACTCCCATAAAGTCACCCGAAAGGCAGCTGTTGCCGCCAAGCCTGTAAACGTCAACACCGCGCTCGGCTCCGCCCTCAAGCGTCTCCGCACCGCGAACGGCAGGCATATAAGGCATCTCAAGGCAATCGGGCATATGGCACGTGAAGCTGACATTGAGTATTGCGGTCTTTATGCCGTCATCCTCTACCACGTCAACAACCTGCGACACCAACGGCCCTGTCTGCCACCCGAACGCGCTGCCCGGCTCAAGGATTACGTGCAACCAAGGGTATGACTTACGGAAATCCGTAAGCGTCTTTATTAATAAAGGTATGTCATAATCCTTGCGGGTCATAAGGTGGCCTCCACCAAAGTTTATCCACTTCAGCTGGTTGAACCAACGCGAAAACTTACCCGTGATGTGCGAAAGCGTCCTTACGAACACGTCGGCTCTGCTCTCGCAGTGGCAGTGGCAATGGAACCCCTCTATATCTGACGGCAACTCATCCGGCAACTTGTCTGCCGTAACTCCGAAGCGTGTGCCTGGAGCACATGGGTTGTAGAGAGCCGTGCCCACCTCTGAATATCTTGGATTGATGCGCAGTCCTATGCTGATGCCGCTGTTTACGGCCTTCACCCGGTCATGCAACCGCTCGTACTGCGACAGCGAGTTAAACGTAAGGTGGCTCGAACAGGAGGCTATTTCGTCAATCTCATAATCCGTATATGCCGGAGAGAAGGTATGAGCCTTGCTGCCGAACTCCTCACAAGCCAGCCTCGCCTCGTATAACGAACTCGCCGTAGTAGCCCCGATGTACTCACGGAATATAGGAAAAGTCTTCCACAAGGCATACGCCTTGAACGCCAATATTATTTCTACCCCGGCCGCGTCTGCCACGCCTTTGATTAACTCAAGGTTGCTGCGCAGCCGCTTTTCCTCAAGGATATAGCACGGGGTTTTCAACTCTGCGAATGTATCTAAATTTACTTTCATTGCATTAACATGGGATATTTTCACGTGCAAACTTACACATTATTTTTAACATTACGACAAAATGCCGCATTAAGATTTTGCGACGGGGATACATTCTGTTTTATAGTCAAACATTCAAGCCGGCAAGTGAAAGGTGGGCACAACCATTGCCCGAAACCCATCACCTGCCAAACTGTTTTTATACGTCATAGGCTATAAAGACCTACTCCTTACAAGTCAATTTTCGCCATACCGCCTTACGGTTACCGCATTTCCGCCAAATCTGCGCCTCGTCATACCGATACCGTATGCGACGGCAATAACTACCGTTGTCAACAACTCGGAGAGGCGCACAGGGCGAACCAGATGCCATGAACGCCCATAAACCTTGGCAACAAATAGAACGAAGGCACGAGGAAAATGAAGCCCCTAAGCAAGGCCAGCACTGTAGCCGGCTTTACCCTTTCTATGCTCTGGTAATAGCCGATGACCGAAAGGTTCAGGATGAAGAACACAAACGCCGTAGAGAAATACGGAAAGCCGTCTATTGCCAAGCGCGCAGCCGGATTGTCGGTACTTATGAACAGGCCTACCAGAACGTTGGGGAACAAAGCGAACGCCGCCGTGATTACCAGTCCGCAAGCCACAGACGTAAACAACGCTATGCGCTCCGTGGCCGACACGCGGTCGCCGCGCCCCAGTCCGAAGTTATAACTGATGATTGGTTGTGCCGACTGCGCTATGGCGTTACCGACCATAAAGACGAACGGTGTGTAGTAACAGGCGATGCTGAAAGCCCCTACGCCGTCGTCGCCAAGACACTGCATGAACACGTGGTTGCCCACGAACATCAGCATGGCCATGGTAGATTCCGTCAGCAGTGCCGACGAACCTATGCGGCACGGTAGCCAATGTTCCTCACCGAAAGGCGCAAGCTCTTGACGCTCCACTTCAAGCGGTATGGGCGCAGCTTCCCGGCAAAACCTAAAACGTAGACCAGACTGGCCACACTGCCTATGAATAGACCGAGCGTAGCGGCCAAGGCCGCACCCGTAAGCCCCAAGCCAAGCGGGAAGACGAACAGCCAACCAAACACCACTGTGGATATTGCGGAAACCAGGTTGCATACCATGGCCAGTTTCGGCGCACCGTCGAGGCGTATGACGAAAAGACACACCGAAGACCAAACCTGTGAAGCAAGAAAGAAGCATCAAAGCAAGGGAGATAGGTTTAGAGAAGAATAAAAGCAAGGCGTTGTAAATAAACGGATTTGCTATTGTTTGCCATTACAGCCAAACAGCAGGGAAAGGCAGGATAATGCAAGGTTTCCGCTACCAAGTCATTACCTGTTCCGCTACCTGACTGAAGCCTGAAAAACAGCGTTCCTAATGCTTGTAAACAAGCATTATACGTGCGGCAATGGCTTCAAATCCGCAGATTTAGCAGCATCCGTTCCGTTTGCGCCGTTCTGCCCCGTTTCCAATTCTGTCGGTCGGCAATGTATCACTAATATTGCAACCAAAAAAGTTATGGCAATGAAGACAGAAATGAAAGTGCTGCTCTACATCAAGCGCAGCGGACAGGACAAGGACGGACAGTCGCCCCTCATGGGCAGGATAGCCGTCAGGGGAAAGAACAATTCCATCGCACAGTTCTCATGCAAGTTCAAGGTGGATGTAAGGCTGTGGAACGCCACTGCCCAACGGTGTACGGGCAAGAGCCGGATGGCGGTCATGGCAAACCGGGAGATTGAACGCACGCTATTGTTGTTGCGCCAGCGTTTCAACGAACTTAAAGACATCAAGGAGGTTGTTTCGGCAGAGGAAGTGAAGAACGCCTACCAAGGGCTGGCGGAATCTCAGGACACCATCATGAAGCTGTTTGCGGAGCATAATGAGGAATATGCCTTGCGCGTAGGCGTAAACCGTTCCGCAACCAGCTATTACCATTACACGAACACTTACCGCCACCTCGCCACCTTCCTGAAAGACAAGTACCGCCTTTCAGACATGCCTGTCAAGCAGTTGGACGAGAATTTCATCGAGGATTTCGACATGTACATGCGCACCGTCAAGCGGTTTATGCCCAAGACCATACTCGGACATGTAAACCGCCTGAAAAGCGTGATGATGCTTGCCGTGTTCCGTGGCATTATCCCGTTCAGCCCGTTCAAAGGCTACAGACCACAAAAGCCGGAGTTCAAGCAGATGTACCTTACGGAAGAGGAACTGGGCAAATTCGCCAACATGACTTATGATACGCCCAACCGCAATTTCACGAGGGACATGTTCCTGTTCTCGTGCTGGACGGGCATCTGCTACTGCGACATGAGGGCATTGACGGACAAGAATCTCGTGAAAGCGGAGGATGGAAGCCTGTGGATTCATACCGAACGGCAGAAGACCGGGACACCCGAATGTGTAAGGCTGATGGAAATACCGCTCGCCATATTGGAGAAATACAAGGGCATGGATGCCGACGGGAAATTGCTGCCCATGCTTACGAAAGAGAGCATGAACCGCCACCTCAAAAAGATGTCGGTGATGTGCGGCATCAACCGTCCGATTTCATTTCATCAGGCAAGACATATCAATTCTTCTTACTCGTTGAAAACAAGAAACTTACAAAGATTGTCAGCTTGATAGGTAACAACTTGGA
>CALUEX010000051.1 GCA_944319815.1 uncultured Prevotella sp.
TGCGATGCGGGAGAGTAGGATGCCGCCTTTTTTGACTTGGCCCCGCGAGGACATACCAATCCTCGCGGGGCTTTTTTGTTTACAGTTTTTGGCTGCTTTCTTGGATTGTTCCCGCTTTTCCGTAGGCGTCTTGGTTCTGCTTTTGCTTTTTCGCGCCCTGCGGATTGACAGTTTAGTTACTGGGATATAACTTTATATGTTTTGGCATTTATATTTCACCTTAAGTGTATTAAAGTGGTTTTTATAAAATGCTCCCCCATGGATAGCTGCCGGGTTTTAGTATAATTTCAGTATCGCAATGTGTCATACCGACTATGCCTGGACTGTATTCTGCTTTCAAAACGAGTGTGTCCCAATGTAGTTTTTTTATTATAGAGTAGGCTGTGGCACCTCCTTCTATGATTAATAATGCAGGGGAGTGTGTTGTGACAAGTTCTTGTACAGCTTCGGCCATAATGTTTCTTAGTCTAACGGCACATTGTGAGCCGCCATTTTCTTTTTGTCCAATAGTTATGGCTATTGACTTGTGATGCAAGTATTGGTTGTGTAATGATGTCAACCAGCTTTCTGCAGATTCACCTTTGAATACATTTTCAGGTATGACTGCATTGTAAGTCTTTGATACCTTTGCGAACGGACGTAGGGTTATATCTTCGCTTTGTGTGCTTCCACAAACAATGATTGAATACTCTTGTGGTATAATTTTGTCATTTGTTGTTCGTACTTGGCAGTCTGGAAACTCTTTTTGTAATAGCGCCTTAAATAAGTCTGCTCCACCAGCAAGCAAAACATTGCCTTTCGCCTTGCCTAATTGTATTGATATATCTTCGTTTGTTGATGCCTCAGCTACGTATATGCGTTTTTTGTTTGGCACAAGATTTTCAGATAGTTCAAGTATATTCACGCAATTACAGAGTATTTCCTGTATTGAAGATGATGTAGCTGGGAACTCCGGGTCATTCCTGAATGCCGTGTGTGAGAGCGGTTCGTCGTTTATGTAGTAATTCCCCTTTTCTATTTTCCGCCCTTTTGAAGGATTTTGAGGTAACAACAGGACTTGTTCGAAGTTCAGAATGTTTGCAAGTGTATCAAGTTCGGCTATGATATGTCCCCTTAACACAGAGTCTGTTTTCTTGAATACGATACCGTAATTACCGTTTAATAATTGTGTCGCCAAGCGTTGCGTTTCAATTATTGCGTCTGTTTCGCTGCAAGAGCGGGTGTCTGTGGCTATAACGAGTACGTCAGTGTCTTTGGATGGCTGGATGGAGTCCGTTGACAACACGGCGTTTACTCCATGACTCCAGGCTACGCCTGCAATTTCGGCAGCTCCAGTGATGTCGTCAGCAATTACAGTTATCATGCTTTTTATGTCAAAAGTTAATAAATGAGGCCATTCAATAAAAGCAAGGGAATAGTTGATGTATCGTGTTCCCTTGCTTTTTGATATTTTATTTATGCTCTGTTTTTAGCCATTCGTGTGGCATAGTCGATAGACAGTAGCATTGCCTCCGGGCTTGCTATGCCTTTCCCTGCCACGTCGAACGCAGTTCCATGGTCAACAGATACACGTATGATAGGCAAGCCTAATGTTATGTTTACTCCTTTCGTGCTTTCCATCTTGCCTGTATCCTTGTTCCAGTTGAAACCTACTACCTTGAACGGAATGTGCCCTTGGTCATGATACATGGCAACACATCCGTCAAACTTGCCACATTTAGCCTTTGCAAAAAGCGTGTCGGGCGGTACAGGACCTTCCACATTGTAACCCTTTGCTTTTAAAGTTTCAACCGCAGGGGTTATTTCTTCTCTTTCTTCATCACCAAACAGGCCGTTGTCACTGGCGTGCGGATTAAGTCCAGCTATTCCTATGTGTGGATTGGATATACCAAATTGGTGGCACGCATCAATTATAAGTTCTGTAACGTCGATGATGCGTTCTTTCTTCACAAGGTCACAAGCCTTTCGCAGTGGAACGTGTGTTGACACATGGATTACGCGCATGAAGTCATCAGCCAACAACATGGCGTATTTCCTCGTGTTTGTATAATGTGCGTATATTTCAGTATGTCCGTCAAAATGATGTCCTGCAAGGTTCAGGGCTTCTTTGTTCAGTGGGGCTGTTACGGTACCGTCAACTTCTTTACTCATAGCCAGTTCGATGGCCTTTACTACGGCTTTGAAGGCTGCATCACCACATTGCGCAGCCACTTCCCCCTGTTTAAATGTTTTTATGTCTATGCAGTGAATGTCATATACGTCTATCGTTCCATAAGTGAATTTTGCGTCCTTTACATTGCTTACGGCATTGATTTTCAAGCTGTTCCCTGCTTGTTGTACTGCTATTTCCATAACGGCGGCATCCCCGGTTACTATCGGGTTGCATTTATCATAAGTTTCCTTAAGGCTTAGGGCTTTGATGATAATCTCGGGCCCAATGCCTGCTGGGTCGCCCATGGTTATGGCTAATATCGGTTTATTGCTGTTTGCCATTTCTTGATAGGTTTAATAAAGACTTTCATAAATTGCACGTGCGTCCTTTTCCGTTACTTCGCGAGGATTGTTCTTCAACAGTCGTTGCACTTCCATCGCCGCCTTGGCCATGTGGTTGACTGCCGAGTGGGGTATTCCTATTTCAGTCAATGTTGTGGGTATGTTGCATTCTTTTGAAAGACTTGAGATGAACTCTACGCCTTTCATTGCTGTTGTTTCATTGTCTTTACCAGGTTCAACTCCACACGCGACAGCCACTTCTGCATATTTCTTGACATTTGCGCAGCAGTTAAAACGCATTACCGACGGTAACAGTATGGCGTTAGACAGGCCGTGGGAGATGTGGTATTCGCCGCCGAGGGGATACGACAACGCGTGAACTGCGGCAGTGTTAACCGGGCCAAGGCACATACCGCCGTACATACTCCCTGCTGCCAACGCCTCTCGTGCTTCGGCATTGTTGCCGTCTTTTACGGCTTTTGCAAGGTTAGCTGCAATCAGGCTTATGCCTTTGATGGCAAACATATCAACCATTGGGTGGGCAAACTTGTTGGTGTATGCTTCAATGCAATGGGTCAATGCGTCCATACTAGTCTCAGCTGTGATTTTAGCCGGTACAGTCCATGTCAGTTTAGGGTCAATGTATGCAGCATCAGCTATAAGGTATGGACTTACAACACCTTTTTTTAGTGCGTCTTTTTCATCGAGCAATATGGCATTGGGCGACATCTCACTGCCTGTCCCAGCTGTTGTAGGTGCACAGGCGAACCATTTGCCTCGGCGTTCAATAAGTCCAGTCCCGAACAGGTCTTCTATTTGTTGTGTGCTTCCGAGCAATGCGGCAGTCAGCTTAGTCAGGTCAAGTATGCTGCCTCCGCCGATGCCGATAAAACTGTCAGCGTCGAAATCTTCAGCAGCTTTGAGCATTGTCTTGAAGTCCGTGATTGACGGTTCGCCTTTCACATCCTCATAAAAATGTATCTTTATATTGGCGGCTTCAAGTTTTTCTGTCATTTCAGCTATTGCAGGTTTCACGACAGGTGTTGTCACGATGAAAAGCCTGTGGTAGCCAAGTTTCAGGTAATCTTCGGCAAATTGGTCAATGCACCCCGTGCCGAAGACAGTTTTCTGTGGTTGTAATAAAGTTATATTTCTCATTTTTTATAAAAAACTTGTGGTTGGGAAAAGCCAATCTATTTGGTTGAGCTTTTCTTTTTAGCTTCTAAATATCCGTATATCGTAAGCTCCTTGTCTGCCAATGGTGTCTTGAAGAATAGGCTGGCAACATAACCTACCACAAGAACAATCAAGTGGCTGTAAACACCAAGCATATAGGTGTGGTGTTTGAAGTTCCAGTCCTCAAGGTCAAGTATCAACTCGGCGTCAGGGCCATAGCCGAATTTTGTAGTGGTGAGTACGGCATAGGCCGTGAATAAAATCGTAGCTGCGATGCCGATGTAAAGGCCTTGCCAGTTAGCTCGGCGGCTGAACAGGCCAAGCACGAATATGCCAACAATGCCTGCAGAGATGATGGCGTAAAGGCCGAACAATGTCCCAAGTACGCCTTCGCCTCCCCACGATACGTAAAGCAGGGCTATGAGAATAGCTCCGATGCCGACGATTACTACGGAGACCTTGCCGACAAGCAGGCGTTGCTTGTCCGTTGCCTTGGGCTTGAAGCGTGAGTAATAGTCCTCGACAACGACGGCCGATATGCAGTTTACGTCAGCATCAAGGCTTGATATTGCACCGGCAATCAGTGCAGCGATGATAAGTCCCGTAATTCCGACAGGCATCTCCGTGGCGATAAAGTGCGGGAACACTTCGTCTGCCTTTATGCCGGCCGGCAGGTCACCGGCATTGATTTGATAGAATGCATACAGGCAAGTGCCCACGAACATGAACAACGCCCATGTAGGAACGCTCAAAAGAATGCCGAGGTAAGACGCCTTCTTGGCTTCCTTGTCGCTGCGCGCAGTAAGGTAACGCTGCACGATACTTTGGTCAGTCCCGTATTTTTGCAGGGCATAGAAGATGCCGTTGAATACCATTACTACAAAAGTAAGCTGGGTGAAGTCCCATGCGTATGGGCCAAAATCTATCTTGTGATTTTCAAGGGCAATATCCATGATGGCTGACGGCCCGCCGTCTGTGAGATAGAAAATTACGCACACGGCAAGCACACCGCCTATTATGAGCAAGAAACCTTGCACAACGTCCATCCAGATGATAGCCTCCATGCCTCCGAAGTAGGTCAAGATAATCACGGCTATGCCAACCCCGATTATAATCCAGACTATGTCCATGCCTCCGGTGAAGGCAACCATAGCCATAGCAAGCAAGTAAAGGATTGTTCCCATTTTTGAAAAGTGTTCAAGCACGAAAGCGATTGAACTGTAGAAACGGGCGAACGCGCCGAACCTTCGTTCAAAATACTCGTAGGTACTAAGGCGTATAACCTTTCTGTATAGGGGAACTATGAAACCTATCACGCCAAGCAGCACGAGCGGCACCATCATGCCTTGTACAAGCAAAATCCAGTTGCCGGCATAAGAACTGCCAGGATAGGCGAGGAAAGTGACGCTGCTGATTATGGTTGCAAACATCGACATACCTACCGCCCATGCGGGAATGTTTCCGCTTGCGGCGAAATATGCGTCTGTTGAGTTTTGTTTTTTTGCGAAATATATGCCCACGCCTATGGCTAATAACACTGACGCCACCACGATGGAGGTGTCAATCCAATGTAATCCTTCGTATTCCATGGTATAATTTGGTTGTATGGTATTTGTTAAATCGTGTAAAGGGTAATTATGATAACCTTGCAGGTTTTTTGTGGATTGCTGACAAAGGTAATCATAATTACCGATTTATAATCATGCTATATGGCTCATAAAATGGGAGCGGCTTGTTCTTGTATGCGTTTTACGGTATTTTCGTCGAGCTCGGTGAGTGGCGGTAGCATATATGTTTCGCAAAGTCCGGCCATCTTCATGATGACTTTAAGCCCGGCAAGCGACTGTCCAAGGGTTAGGCCTTCAGTATTGATTTTCCCTATTTCGATGGTTTTCTGTTGCAGGTCTTCTGCCGTTGTTGTATCGCCGTTAATGCCCGCATTGAACAAATCTGCATACATTTGCGGCAGGTAGTTGCCAACACTCGGCACAATGCCGTCAGCTCCCAAGGCAAGGGCCTTGGCCGAGTTTGCAGCGCATCCGCAGAAATAGGCGAAGTCGTCCCTGTCGGCGAACAGGCGCAGAGCATCTTCCATCCGCTCGATATTGTTTTCTGAATCTTTCAGGCCGACGATATTTGGATGACGGCTCAATTTCTCGATAACATCCAAGGGAATGCTCATGTGCGTGGTTATGGTGATATTGTAGAGCATGAGCGGCACCGTAAGCGCATCGGCCAGGTTGGTGTAATACTTGGTCATTTGTTCTGGCGTAAGGGCATAGTAACATGGCAGTGTGGCTGCAATCACGTCGGCACCTGCCGTTACAAATTTCTTGGCGGCTTCAAGCTGCTCGCTTACACAGTTACCTGCAAGTCCGGTGTATACTGTTATTCGTCCGGCTGCAGCGTTGGCTGCAGCCTCAATCATTTTCACGCCTTGTTCCGTTGACACTGAATGGCCTTCGCCCGTGGTGCCCATAAGCAGGGCAGATACGCCGTGCTCGGCAAAGTTGTTGATAATCCGTTCTACTGCCTTTGTGTCGATGTCACCATCCTTGGTGACGGGAGTGACCATCGGTACTACCACTCCATGGTATTTGTTTAGCTTTCTCATTGTTTTGGATAGGGTTAGGTAAAGATATTTTTCGTAAACTTAAAACGTGCGAATTGCACATTATTTTTTATAGGACGCAACTGTATTTAGTTTGTAACCACTTTACGGGGCGTCTTTTGTGTTGGTAAGCTGTTTTTTTATTTGCCGGAGGACACACACCGTCTACAGGTCTGCATAAGTCTTACCATTGTCTTGTTTTGAAAGTAAAAGTGGCATATACACTTGCAAAGTGTCAAATCTGGAATGTACGTCTGTCTTGTAGAAGTAGGATTGCGACGTGCGCGATGACGGCTTTCCTGGCAGTAGTTTGCGGCAAATGGCACCCTTGTTTGTGGCCTTTAATGGGCAAAAAACCACAAACAAAGGACGCGATGATGGCATTTAAGGGGAGAAAAGTCCGTCTTTACTCTCCATTTTTGTTGCCTTTTCGAGATTTTTCGGCATTTTTTGCCGTTTTATTCGGTCGTTTCCATGCACACATTCTAATGTCGTTGCCGTAAATTGTTGTTGTCGTGGCTTTTGCCTTTGCACACGCCAGAATGGATTATTTCGGCCAAGACTGTGTTTCGTCAGGAATATTGCCGTTGTGCAGCGTTAACGAAAATCAATATGTAAGCATCCGACGCATATTTGCAGCAAAGTGTCAACGTTGGTTGTCTTACTTCCGCCGTGCACATTCTTGCTGCTTGCGGCTTTCCTGATGCAAAAACATAGCTTGCGGTGGCGACGTTCGTGGGAAAATGATTAACTTTGCGCTCAAAACGCGATACGACGATGAAAACGGTAAGACCGAAAAAGAATTTGGGGCAACACTTCCTGACCGACCTTAACATTGCGAAGGCAATAGCCGACACGGTGGATGCCTGCCCAGGACTGCCTGTGCTTGAAGTGGGACCAGGCATGGGGGTGCTGACGCAGTTTCTCATGCCTAAGGGGCGTGAACTGAAGGTGGTTGAGATTGACAAGGAGTCAGTTGCATACCTCAACGAGAATTACCCTGAACTGCGCCAAAGCATTGTAGGCGAGGACTTTCTGCGAATGGACTTAAACTCATTGTTTAATGGGCGCAAGTTCGTACTTACGGGCAATTATCCTTATGACATATCGTCGCAAATCTTCTTCAAGATGCTTGACAACAAGGAGCTGATACCATGCTGCACGGGCATGATACAGCGCGAGGTGGCCCTGCGTATGGCTTCGGCTCCAGGCTCCAAGGCATACGGCATATTGAGCGTGCTGCTCCAGGCGTGGTATGACGTAGAATATCTTTTCACGGTAGACGAGAACGTCTTTAACCCTCCGCCGAAGGTCAAGAGCGCCGTAATACGCATGACGCGCAACGGTGTTGACGACCTCGGATGCGACTGGGCGTTGTTCCGCAAGGTCGTGAAGACCGTGTTCAACCAGCGCCGCAAGATGTTGCGTTCTTCGCTGAAGCCGTTGTTCCAGGGCGACTTGCCCGGTGACGACTTCTTTGGGCAAGACATCATGGCCAAGCGTCCGGAACAGTTGGCCATAAGCCAGTTTGTCGAGCTTACCAACATGGTAGGGCAAAAGCTGAAGCCAGGAGATTGAGGATATGGCCTTCCGTGTTTTGCGGTATGTGGCAAGGCGGATATTAAGTGCTGTCTGCATTTAATTCTGAAAAATCCTTCAATCTTAATCTTGATTGTTGATAAATTGTTTTATTTTTGCAAAAGAAAATCCAAATAACACATATATTATTATGATTGACGTAAAAGCGACTTTAAAGGAAAGTGAAGAGAGGATGGAAATGGCTGCGATGTATCTTGAAGACCAGCTGTCACATATTCGCGCCGGACGCGCCAATGTGGCCATACTTGACGGCGTGAGGGTAAACTCTTACGGCTCAATGGTTCCTCTCAACCAGGTGGCCAACGTGTCTACGCCCGACCCGCGCACGATAGCCATACGCCCGTGGGACAAGAAGATGATAAGGGACATCGAGAAGGCCATCATGGACTCTGACGTAGGCATCACCCCCGAAAACAACGGCGAGATAGTGCGTCTTGGCATACCGCAGCCTACCGAGGAGCGACGCAAGGACCTGGCCAAGCAATGCAACAAGTTGGGCGAAAAGGCCAAGGTGGAGGTGCGTAACGTGCGTAGTGATATAAAAGATAAGTTAAAGAAGGCCATAAAGGACGGCCTCTCGGAAGACAACGAGAAGGACGCCGAGGCCGAACTCCAGAAAATACACGACAAGTACATAAAGAAGATTGACGACCTGCTTGCCGCGAAGAACAAAGAGATAATGACGGTGTAATTTAAGGATTAAAAGACGTAATTTAAGGATTAAGAGTTAAGCAAGGCACGCCTTAGGCTATGAATTAAAGTGCCTTTCTTAATTCTTAATTTTTAACCCTTAGTCTTAGGCTCTTAGTCCTTGACTTCTATTCTCGGCCTTTGGCCCTTAATCATAGTTAAGACATGAACGGACTCGTTATCAAGAACACAGGCAGCTGGTATTCGGTGAGGACCGATGACGGGAGCAATGTGGAATGCAAAATAAAAGGAAACTTCAGGCTTAAAGGCATCCGTAGCACCAACCCCGTAGCCGTTGGCGACAGGGTGTCAATCGTGCGCAATGCCGAAGGCACGGCGTTCATAACCGACATTGAAGACCGCAGGAATTACATAATACGCAAGTCGCCCAACCTGTCGAAGCAAAGCCATATCATCGCAGCTAACGTTGACCAGGCGTTTCTTGTCGTCACGGTAAATTATCCGCAGACGTCAACGACGTTCATTGACCGTTTCTTGGCTTCGGCCGAGGCTTACCGCGTGCCAGTGGTGCTGCTCTTTAACAAGACGGACATACTTGGGCCTGACGAATTGGAGTATCAGGGGATGATGGTCAACCTTTATGAAACGATAGGGTATAAGTGCTTGGCTGTCTCGGCGTTAGACGGGAATATTGCAGTAACGCTTGAGCCATTGCTTAAAGACAAGATAAGCTTGTTCAGTGGTAACAGTGGTGTTGGGAAAAGCACGTTACTCAACAGCATTATTCCGGGGCTGTGCTTACGGACAGCGGAAATCAGTGAGGCTCATAATACAGGTATGCACACTACTACGTTCAGCGAAATGTTGCCGTTGCCTTATGGAGGTTGGGCAATAGACACTCCCGGAATCAAGGGGTTTGGTACGTTTGATATGGAGCGGGAGGAGATATGCGGTTACTTCAAGGAGATTTTCAAGTTTTCAAAAGACTGCCGTTTCCGTAACTGCACGCATACGCATGAACCGGGATGTGCCGTGAGAAAAGCCGTGGAAGAGCATTATATCTCGGAAAGCCGTTATAACTCATACCTGAGTATGTTGGACGACAAGGACGAAAGTAAATACAGGGAGGCATTTTAACGATGTCAAACAATCCAGAACTTGATTTGGCATGGCGGCTTGTCGAACAGACGGGTGCTAACCTTTTCCTTACCGGTAAGGCTGGGACGGGCAAGACCACGTTCCTTAAGACCCTTCGTGATAATACGTCAAAGCGCATGGTCGTGCTTGCCCCTACGGGCATTGCGGCGATAAACGCTGGCGGCGTGACGATACATTCCTTTTTCCAGCTGCCACTTTCGCCATACATTCCAGGTGCAACGTTCGACCGTGCGGATAAAAAATACTTTAGGTTCAGCAAGGTCAAGAGAGACATTATTCGCACATTGGATTTGCTTGTCATCGACGAAATCAGCATGGTACGTGCAGACTTGCTTGACGCCATCGATGCCGTCATGAGGCGTTATCGTGACCGCGGAAAGCCTTTTGGCGGTGTGCAGCTGTTGATGATAGGCGACTTGCAGCAGTTGGCGCCGGTGGCCAAGGATGATGAATGGGCAATGTTGGGCACTGTTTACGCCACCCCTTACTTCTTTTCGAGTAAGGCTTTGGCCTTGGCCGAATATCATGTGATAGAATTGAAGACCGTTTATAGGCAACAAGACGCTCGCTTCATCTCATTGCTTAACCAGATACGTGACGACAATGCGACAGAAGATACGCTTGCTGCCTTGAATAGCCGCTACATCCCAGGTTTCAAGCCCGACAGGGAAAGCGACTATATAAGGTTGACAACCCATAATTACCAAGCCCAGGCGATTAATGACAGGGAACTCTCATTGCTGCCGGGACATGAGTATGTCTTTAACGCTGAAATAAGCGGAGTGTTCCCGGAGACATCTTATCCGGCTGACAAGAGGCTCGTGTTAAAGCAAGGTGCGCAGGTTATGTTCATAAAGAATGACCCGGAAAAGCGTTTTTTCAACGGAATGATAGGCGAGGTGTTATCCCTTGATGACAGGCATATTGTCGTTTCAGGGAAGAATGGTGGACCTTCGTTTACGCTTGAGCAGGGTGAATGGACTAATTCTAAATATACGCTGGATGACAAGTCGAAAGAAATAAAGGAAACTGTTGAAGGGGTTTTCAGGCAATATCCGTTGCGATTGGCGTGGGCCATTACGATACATAAAAGCCAAGGACTAACTTTTGACCACGCCATTATTGACGCTTCGCATTCGTTCGCACACGGGCAAGCATACGTGGCCTTGAGCCGGTGCAAGACGCTTGACGGTATGGTGCTCAGTGCTCCCTTGCAGCGTGAGGCTATAATCAGCGATGATGTGGTGGATGCGTTTGTCGATGAAATCGGTAAAAACACTCCTTCGGAGTCTGATTTATCGCGATTTCATCGGGAATACATCATTAAACTTTTGGATGAATTGTTCGACTTCGTTCCGCTACAGTCGTATTTCAATTTGTTGCTTCGCACCATTGATGAACATTTTTACAGGAAATATCCTCGACTTTTGGATGAATACAAACGTGTCGGAATGATGTTTGGCGAGTTAACGGATGTGGCGCGTAAGTTCAGGATACAATATTCACGAATAGTGAACGATATGGGGCATGGCGACGACTCTCTGCTGCATGAGCGGGTGCGCAAGGCCTCGAAATACTTTTTTGTGAAGGCGGAAGAACTTGATGCCTTACGGAAGAAGACAAAAATCGAGACAGAAAATGCTGCTGTAAAAAAGCAATTTGACGACCGGTTTTCCACTTTCTCTGATGAACTATCGTTGAAGTTGAGCCTTCTCAAGCACGAGAGTGCCGACGACACGGCGTTCTCCACGGCAGACTATCTGTCAACGAAGGCAAAGTGCTTGTTGGGTAACAACGACAAGACGCCGAAGGAGAAGAAACAGAAGGTGAAGCAACCAAAGGTCTTGACACGTGAGATAAGTTACAATATGTTTGTCGGTGGAATGTCAATAGAGCAAATTGCAAAGGAAAGAAACCTTACATTCAACACCGTTTTTTCCCATCTTGCCACGTATGTAGAGAGCGGAAAGATAGGGATGGGAGAGCTTGTGCCGGACAAGCACCAACAAGAGCTGCAAGAATACGTGGAACGTAACCCACGACCGACGTCATTGACAGCAGTGAAGGAAGCCGTAAACCCCTCTATAACCTATAATGAGATACGCTTGTTCTTTGGCGTGAACAAAATTGAACTTTGATTGTCAGGACATGAAAGGCAAGCAAAATCATTCTGCTTTGCCGTTTGCGATAAATGGCATTTACGGGTTAAAACCAGCAATATGACTCGTTTTTAACCCGTAAATGTTTTGTTGAACTAAAACTATTCAATAATCATCCTCACAGTATCTAAGGCGAGTCTTGTCTCGAGCCATTTCGTCATTCTTTTACGCTCGTCTGCATTGAGACTGTGACCGTCGGCTATATCAATGACCGCCGTGACGTATCTTTTTATCGTCGTAGTGTCGGCCGTTGCTTCCGTGGCTACGGATAAGCTGACGCTTGCCGTGGCAGGGAACAAGGCTTTTGCTTCTTTTAAAATTTCAGGGGTGATGGCCTCATAGCGGGCGTATTCGTTAAGCAATTCTTGCAGGCGTGCGCTTTTCTGAGCTTCGTCATGCAGCATTGCGGCATAGTTATCTGTTGACGTGCGCAAACCGGCAAGCCTGTTGTTAAGCATCATCATGGAGTCGGATTCTGACCCTTGTATCACCTGTAGGCGATAGTGCCCTAACTTGTAGTCATCCATCTCACTTTCTGCTTTCTTTACCGTACTGTCTGAAAGTTCACGTCCAACGGCAACGACGCGCAATGTTAGGCTGTCTTTATTTACATCGTATGATATGATTCTGGTGCCGTTGTTGTTCAGCTTATCGGCAATGAAGCTGTTGACATTTGTCGTGAAAATGCTTTCCTTTACGATGTTGTAAGTCATTATCGTGGCTGGCACCATTGTCGCCGCCACGGCGATGATGATGTAACGGCGCACACGTGCATAGCGTTCTCCTGTGGTGAATTGTTTTTGGGTGAATTTCATCATTCTTACTCCAATGTATGTAGACAGGCTGATGAAGACGGTGTTGATGAAGAATAGATAAAATGCCCCGAGAAAGTAAAGCACGTTTCCCGTGGCTATGCCAAATCCGGCAGTACAAAGCGGTGGCATGAGGGCTGTGGCTATGGCCACGCCGGGCAAGACGTTGCCTTTGCCTTTAGTGGCGAGGGCAACTATGCCGGCAGCTCCGCCGAAAAGGGCTATGAGGACATCATAAAGTGTTGGGGACGTGCGTGCCAACAGTTCTGATTGGGCTTGGTCAAGAGGTGTAAGCAGAAAATAAACCGTAGCCGTTATGACGCTGATGACAGTGGCAACAAGGTAATTTTTTGCCGAGCGTTTAAGCAGGTCGAAGTCGTTGATGCCTACGGCGAGTCCCATACCGATGATTGGCCCCATAAGGGGAGATATGAGCATGGCTCCTATGATTACGGCGGTTGAGTTGACGTTCAGGCCGAGCGAGGCTATGAATATGGCAAAGACCAAGACCCAGAGGGTTGCTCCGTGGAACGACACTCCTGCGCTTATGTTCTTGATGGTATCTTCTTCATTTTCCTTGTCGGGCATGACATTGAAATATTTTTTCAATGTTTGCGTCAAGAAATCAATCGCTTTTTCAAGCGTTGGATTTCCGTTGGTTGGCTGTTTCATGGCTTTTATTTTTGAAGTTAATCCGTTGTTTCAACCTTGTTTTGGAGCGGGGATTTTGTTGCCCAAGTCCTCTTGTGTTGCAAAACATGGCATATCGGTTTGCAAAAGGTCGTTTTTCGTGCCGTAATTAGGCATCTTTTGGACAGTAAAAGGATGTATATTGCAAATCCGTCAAGTTCGTCCTTGTTTGTAAAATTGCCCTTGCCGTGCTCCGACACTTTTTATGTGGTTGGCCAACATATTTGCAAATTCGTGGTTTTTTATCCCCCATCGTGGTGCGATAAGCATATCTTCCGGCGCTTGCGAAGTGAACCGGTCGAGTATAATGTCCGGTCGTAGGTGTTGTATGTACTTGGTTAACAGGGCAATGTATTCATCCGGCGTAAACAGGTGGAACGGCCGGTATGCGTATTCCTCCGCAAGACGTGTGCCTCTTATTATTTGCAGTTGGTGTATTTTGAGTATGTTGAGACCCGTTGCCGATACGGCTTCGGCCTGTCTTATGCATTCGTCTTCGTCCTCGCCAGGCAATCCTATGATTACGTGTCCACCGGTTATTATACCTCTTGCAGCCGTCTCGTCGATAGCGCGGCGTGAGCATTCAAAAGTATGTCCGCGGTTGACGGCTTTTAATGTGGCGTTATTGGTGCTCTCTATTCCGTATTCTACAACCACGAACGTCTGGCGCGAAAGTTGGCTTAGATAGTCAAGCAGCTTGCCGTCAACGCAGTCAGGACGTGTGCCTATGACGATGCCCACCACTTTGTCGGCAGCGAGGGCCTCTTCATACTTGCGTTTAAGTGTTTCGAGTGGGGCATAGGTGTTTGAGTAGGCTTGGAAATATGCCAGATAGCGCATATCCGGATATTTTCTCGAGAAAAAAGATTTACCTTCTTTTATTTGCTGGGATATACTTTTGGGCATTCCTTCCTGTCGGCAATATGACGGGCTGAATGTGTCGTTGTTGCAAAATGAGCAACCGCCTCGGCTGATGTGGCCGTCGCGGTTGGGACACGTAAATCCTCCGTCAACTGATATTTTTTGCACTTTGAACGGAAAACGTGAGCGTATCCATGTTCCGAAGTCGTTGTAGCAATCCATATTTTTATATTGTCCATGGTTCTCGGCAGACTGACAGGCAAAACGCGGATAAAAAGCTGGCAGGCAAAACCGGAAATCCTTATAGGCTTATTTGCTGGAATACATTAATATCTTTTAAATCTATCCTGATTGCAAATATAGTGAAAAATACTTATCTTTGCCCGAAATAAATTAAAAAAAACGGAAATGAAAAAGATTTTTGCAATGTGTGCGGCTCTGATAATGACCATCAACTGTATGGCGGCTGGTGGCACACTCTCGCTAAAGGACATTACCGCCGGTAAGTATGCGGCAACCCGCTTGGGCAAGGTCACCCCCATGATTGGAGGGGAAAGCTATGCAATGATTAGCAGTGACGGAAAGAAAATTGTAGAATGTTCTTATAAGACAGGTCGCCAGACTGGCGTGTTGTTTGATGTCAGCAACACTGTTGGTGAGAGTATTGACAGCTTTGACGGTTACATACTTAGTCCTGACGGAACTAAAATGCTCATTCAGACAGGTACGAAGAAAATTTACCGACGTTCATTCACCGCTACATATTACATATATAACATTGCAGACCGACGTTTGGAAAGACTTTCAGACAACGGGCCGCAACAGACTCCGGTATGGTCGCCCGACGGCATGAAGGTGGCGTTCGTGCGTGACAACAACATTTATCTTATAAAATTACTCTACGGTAACTCCGAGAGCCAAGTAACCAAGGATGGCAAGCGCAATGAAGTGATTAACGGTGTGCCTGACTGGGTGAACGAAGAGGAATTCTGTTTCAATTCTGCTCTCGCGTTCAATGCCGATGGCTCGATGATTTGTTGGATAAGGTATGATGAAGCCCACGTGCCGATGTATTCATTGCAGATGTATAAAGGGCTTGCACCTGAACACGGGGAATATGCTACATATCCAGGTGCTTATTCTTACAAATACCCGAAGGCCGGGGTAGACAATTCGTCGGTGACAGTTATGAGCTATGACATACAGTCAAGGCAGACACGTAAGATGCAGTTGCCTTTGGATGCGGATACTTATGTTACGAGAGTTAAACCGACGGCAGATGCAGGGAAGATGATTGTGATGACGATGAACAGGCATCAAGACAAGTTGTGCATTTATTCTGCAAACCCGAGGAGCACGGTATGTAAACTCTTGATAGAGGAAAACGTGCCGAAGTATGTCAAGGAAGAGGCGATGGACGGTGTTACAGTGACAGGCCGGCATATTTTATTGCCGAGCGACCGGTCAGGAAATATGCAGCTTTATTTATATAGCATGACAGGACAGTTACAGGGCCAGTTGACTAAAGGTAATTACGACGTTACGGCCGTGTACGGGTATGATGAAGCTACGGGCTCTGCATATTACCAAGCTGCAGGGAAGAAACCGATGGAAAGGGAAGTGTATGTGGTAAACAAGAATGGTAAGGTAACGTGCCTGACACCAAAGGATGGATGGAATGCAGCGACGTTTAGCGCGAATTTCAAATACTTCATCAATCAATGGAGTGATGCGAATACTCCGTATGAATACTCGATTTACAATAATTCGGGTAAAAAGTGTGTTACATTACTTGACAATAAGGAGTTGAAAGCCACTCTTGCTACAATGAACCTCCCGACCAAAGAGTTTTTCAGTTTTAAGACTTCGGAAGGCGTAGAACTGAATGGGGTAATGATAAAACCTGTTGATTTTGACGTAAACAAGAAATATCCCGTGATAATGTGGCAATATAGCGGGCCGGGCAGCCAGCAAGTTGTGGATTCATGGAATATTGGCTCGATGGGTGAGGGCGCACTCTTTGACGAATATCTTACCCAAAATGGATTTATCTTGGTTTGTGTTGACGGCCGTGGTACAGGGGCTCGTGGTGCAGACTTTGAGAAGTGCACATATATGCGTCTTGGAGACCTTGAATCGAAAGACCAGGTAGAGACCGCTTTGTATCTTGGTACATTACCTTATGTAGATAAGGATAACATCGGCATTTGGGGATGGAGCTACGGCGGTTTTAATACATTGATGAGCATGAGTGAGGGTCGTGGCGTGTTTAAGGCCGGTGTGGCTGTTGCTCCTCCAACAGACTGGAGGTATTATGATACAGTTTATACGGAACGCTATATGCGTACACCTAAAGAAAATCCGTCAGGCTATGACATCAACCCCATAAAGCGTGTTGGTAGCTTGCAGGGAGCATTGTTGTTGTGTCAAGGTCTTGCGGACGACAATGTGCATCCGCAAAATGTATTTGAGTACACTGAAGCCCTTGTCCAGGCCGACAAGGATTTCAAGATGAATGTCTATACAAACCGTGACCATGGCATCTATGGAGGCAATACCCGTAACCATCTGCTCCGGCAGATAGAACGCTTCTTTATGGACAATCTGAAGTAATGTTTATTAAAAAAATAATAGTTAGCAAAATGAAAATCGAGAAATCACTTTATGCCTTGGCTCTTGGCTTGATGCTTGCGCCAGTGCCGGCTTGCGCTGCGGACGTTGTGGTGACGGTCGCCAACAATAGTGATGTGCAGCGGCAAGAATTAGTGGAAATTCCAGTAAAAGATGTTTATGCAAAACTTGGTGCTGCTCAAGGAGAACAGTTTATTGTGAAAAATTCGTTGGGGCAACAAGTCGCATACCAAATCACATACGACGGGAAACTGCTTATTGATGTAAGTGTTAGGCCTAATGGCGCCGCTGACTACACTATACAAAAAGGGCAACCTAAAGAAATGAAAGTTTATGTGTGTGGAAAGCAGTATCCAGAACGTGTTGACGACATAGCATGGGAGAACGACAGGACGGCATACCGTGTTTATGGGCCGGCTTTACAGCGTACAGGCGAACAAGCCTTCGGTATTGATGTATGGTTGAAAAACACTCCGGATTTGGAAGTTGAGAAGCGATACGTGACAGAATTGTCAAACCATCCTAAAATAGAGGAACTAAAGAAGGCTGGCAAGACGGCTGAGGCGCTTGAAATGGAACAGGAAACGACGTATCATTTTGACCATGGATATGGCCTTGATTGTTATAAAGTCGGCCCTACATTAGGGTGTGGAGCTCCTGCTTTATTGAGCGGCGGAGAGATGGTTATGCCGTATTGTTACAAGACATACAAAATATTGGATAATGGTCCGTTGCGTTTTACCGTGCAACTTGACTACAATCCTTTTAAAATCGGGAATGACAAAAATGTTGTTGAACACCGTATCATTAGCTGTGACAAAGGCAGCAACTTTAATAAACTTACTGTATGGTATGACGGACTGACGCAACCTTGTGATATGGCTGCTGGCGTTGTTGTTCACAGTGAAGATACTAAAAGTATTATATGTGGCGATAATTACGTCATATACGCAGACCCTACAGACAATCCGGCAAAGCAAAACTTCCAAATCTATGTTGGAGTGTTGTTCCCCAATGGTGTCAAGGGTACAAAAGTCATGATGTACGATAATCCTTCAAATGGTAACGCTGGCCATGGGGTAGGGTTGATTACTTATCAGCCAAACGAGAAATATACTTATTATTTCGGTTCGGCATGGAGCAAAAATGATGTGCGCACACTTGATGAATGGAAATTGCGCGCTGAAGGTACTCTTGACGCTTTGCATTCACCACTCAAGGTGACGGTGAAGTAGAAATAAAATAAAAAACTTGTTGGTCTTAAACCTTATACTATGAAAAAACTTTTATTAGGCGACGAAGCTATTGCACAAGCGGCAATAGATGCGGGATTGAGTGGTGTTTATGCCTATCCCGGTACACCATCAACGGAAATAACCGAGTATATCCAAAATTCTCCAATCGCTGTAGAACGTGGCATTCACAGAAGATGGTCCGTAAATGAGAAGACAGCAATGGAGGAAGCATTGGGTATGTCTTTCATGGGCAAACGGGCAATGGTTTGCATGAAGCACGTGGGATTGAATGTATGCGCTGACCCGTTCGTTAATTCAGCAATGACGGGTACAAACGGCGGTTTGATAGTTCTTGTGGCTGATGACCCCTCTATGCATTCGTCTCAGAATGAGCAGGACAGCCGTTTTTATGCCAAGTTTGCTATGATGCCATGCCTTGAGCCTTCAAGCCAGCAAGAAGCATACGATATGGTGCATTTTGCTTTTGATTATAGCGAACGTGTGCATTTGCCTATATTGATGCGTATTACCACGCGAATGGCCCATAGCCGTGCAGTGGTGGAAGTCAATGACGTGCAACGCAAACAGAATGACATTAATTATGATGCCAAGCCTAGTGAATGGGTCTTGCTTCCGGCGATGGCACGACGTAGGAATAGCATTGTTGCCGAGCAACAGAAAGAGTTGGAGCAGGATGCAGTGAATAGCCATTTCAATAAATATATTGAAGGTACTGACCATTCTCTTGGAATTGTGGCAAGCGGTATAGGTATAAACTATCTTGAAGAATGTTTCAACGGGCAGTGTCCTTATCCAATACTGAAGATTGGTCACTATCCATTGCCCAAGAAGTTGTTGCGAAAGATGACGGATGAATGCGATAGCGTATTGGTTATAGAGGAAGGACAGCCTTTTATTGAGGATATTTTAAATGGAGTCATGCGTGGCACGGCAATTATAAAGGGGAAGCTAACGGGCGATTTGAGCCGTACAGGCGAATTGACGCCAGACATGGTACGTTGTGCTTTAGGCTTGCCTAAAACAGACATTATCGCTAAGAGCGAGAATGTTGTGCCGCGTCCGCCTGCATTGTGCCAAGGTTGTGGCCATAGAGATGTGTATGCAGCGTTGAATGACGTGTTGTCGGAATACCCAAATGCAAGAGTTTTTGGTGATATTGGTTGTTATACCTTGGGAGCCTTGCCACCATATAAGGCTCTTGATTCCACTGTCGATATGGGAGCCAGCATTACGATGGCCAAAGGTGCGGCAGATGCGGGGCAATGGCCTGCTGTGGCGGTCATAGGTGATTCAACATTTACGCACTCAGGGATTACTGGGTTGTTGGACGCCATAAATGAGAATTCTGACATAACCGTTATTATCAGCGATAACTTGACGACAGCCATGACTGGAGGACAGGATTCGGCTGGAACAAATAAATTGGAAGCTATCTGCCGAGGGCTTGGGCTTGCAGAGGAACACTTAAGAACAGTTGTTCCATTGCCTAAGAATATGCCGGAGATAGAACGGATATTACGCGAAGAAATTTCATATCATGGTTTAAGTGTAATAATCCCATGCCGTGAATGTATGCAAACGTTGAAACGTCATTTGAAACAGAAAAAACAAAATGGAGGAACTGTAAAATGAAAGCTGATATAATCCTTTGTGGCGTAGGCGGTCAAGGTATTCTTACAATCGCTACAATAATAGGCGAGGCTGCAATAAAAGAAGGTTTGTACATAAAACAAGCTGAAGTGCATGGAATGTCCCAACGTGGAGGAGACGTGCAAAGTAATTTGCGTATATCGTCATTGCCAATCCATAGTGACTTAATTCCATTAGGGCACGCCGATGTAATCATTGCCATGGAGCCTATGGAGGCGTTGCGGTATCTTCCATATCTTGGTAAAGACGGTTGGATAATAACGTCAAGCACTCCATTTGTAAATATTCCCAATTATCCTGATTTTGAATTACTTAAATCAGAATATTCAAGAATGAAAAACGTTGTACTTCTTGACATTGAGAAACTTGCCAATGAAAATGGTGTGCCACGCTCTTCAAACATCATACTTCTTGGTGCAGCCATTAACCATATAGGTCTTGGACGTGAAAAGATAGAGACTGCCATACGTACCGTCTTTTCAAGAAAAGGCGAAGCTGTTATTGAAGCAAATCTCAAGGCATTGGAGGTTGGCGCAAAAAATGTGATTTAGAGTGAGACTTTAAAAGATATGTGAAGATGCAAACACCAATAAATAAAAAACTTGTTGACGACGCGATAAGCGATTTAGGCATACAGGATTTTGAGAAAGCCACAATAAGGGAAGTAAAGTCTGTAGCGGCTCATGCCGAGAGCCAGTCAGGTGTTGAGTTTATAAAATTAGAGATGGGCATACCCGGACTTCCTGCATCGCAAATAGGTGTTGAGGCTCAAATTACGGCTTTGAGTAACGGCATCGCCCATTCTTATCCAGACATCCAGGGTGCTCCTGTGCTGAAAAATGAAGCCTCGCGATTCGTGAAAGCATTTATAGGGGTTGACGTCTCGCCAGAAGGGTGTATACCTGTATGTGGAAGTATGCAAGGGACTTTTGCGGCATTCCTGACTTGTTCACAATGCGATAAGCGGAAGGATACGGTCCTATTCATTGACCCGGGTTTCCCCGTCCAGAAAATGCAGCTGCAAGTGCTTGGAATTAAATATGAAACCTTTGACGTATACGATTTTAGAGGAGAAAAACTTGGCGCGAAACTTGAGGATTATTTAAGGAATGGCAATGTTTGTGCCATTGTTTACAGCAATCCAAATAATCCTTCATGGATATGTTTTAATGAGTCAGAGCTTGAGGTTATAGGTAAACTGGCTACAAA
Source organism: uncultured Prevotella sp. (assembly GCA_944319815.1). Classification (GTDB taxonomy): domain Bacteria; phylum Bacteroidota; class Bacteroidia; order Bacteroidales; family Bacteroidaceae; genus Prevotella. The sequence continues at coordinate 20,957 of CALUEX010000051.1, forward strand.
GTATGATGCCATCGTAATTGAAGACCTCGCTTATTTCGCGATGGATTTCAGGAAGGACCTAAGCACGCCTTTTACGCCTCCATACCAGGCTACAGTGGCTCGGTACACGGAGAATTATATGCTTATGATAAGCGGAAGCAAGGCTTTTAGTTATGCTGGTGAACGAATAGGTGTAGCTTGCATCAGCGACAAGCTATTCCATCGTCACTACGATTGTTTAGCCATGAGATACGAGGGGCTGCCTTTTGGCCCGGTTTACTCTACACGTATGCTTTACGCCTTGTCTTCAGGCACAAGCCATAGTGCTCAATACGCCATGGCCGCAATGTTGAAGGCAGCTTCTGATGGTACATATGATTTCCGCAAGGAGACCAGTGTCTATGGCACCAGGGCTCACAAGTTGAAAGAAATATTTTGCCGTCATGGCTTTTACATCGTATACGACAAAGATTTGGACGAGGACATTGCCGACGGATTTTATTTCACGATAGGTTATCCCGGCATGACTGGTGGAGAACTGGCTCGCGAGCTGATGTATTACGGTGTTAGTGCAATCTGTCTTTCCACAACGGGCAGCCGTCAAAACGGATTAAGGGTTTGCACGTCGTTTGTTGAGGATAGGCAGCTCGATGAGCTGGAGCATCGAATGGAAGTGTTCCAGGCGAATAATCCTGTTGCGAAATAGCATACGTCTACGCTATTGATTAGTGAAAGCTCCATATCCAGCGAATAAAAAACGCTGGATATGGAGCTTTTTCGTTGTGGGTTGGATTTCATCTTCTAAGCAGTTTGTGAGAGGCCGTTAATTAGGCAGCGAAAGACCATCTTTTTCTTGATGATAGGATGCTTTTTGTCATACAAGACATGGCCTTTTGCCGGGACTAATGTTAGCGACGTTATTTTAAGTCTTCGTATGCCGATTTACATCGACATATTTATATATGGCTATGTACCGAATAAGTGTCAGCGTAAGGCTGAACTTATATATTCTTGGCGCGCGTATTAGTTGGTAGGCACTACCATAATGTTAAGTTTTTGTTTGTTCGGCACTTTGTAGTGGTGACGTTTTTAACCCAAATCGGTCATTAGACCGCAATGTCTTAATTTCTATAGATATTATTGCTTCTTGCCGTCTTATGTCCTTCTGCCGCCGTCTTTTCTTCCGTTCCTTCTCGCGTAGCCCGCTACGCCTTCGACAAAACGGAAGAAAAACCGTCTGGCATAAGTACATAATCCGTCTAAGCTCTAATGACTGATTTGGGTTTAATCAAAACGCGGCGTTATCCGTTATGTAATATCATAAAGAAACTTCTTTCACATTGTCATCGCTGACATACCAGATGAAGCCAGAAACGCAACTATATCCCATACTGTCGAGCAGGTGCATATATTGTCGTACTTGGGCTTGATGTTCATCTCGGGGACGCCCGAACTTGTAGTCTATGACTATGGTCTTCTTGCCGTCGGTTATGACTCTATCCGGTCGCCGCGTAATGGTTTTGTCATTGGCTGGGTCATAGGCCAGGATTGAACATTCAGTGAAGACCTGCCAGCGAGGACTGAACCAGTCGGAGATGTTCTTGCTCATGAGGCGCTTTTTTAAAAGTGTGCTTATATCTTCGGCTGATATGCTGCCGTCGCCGATTAAACCTTCGTGGTTGAGTCTTAACACGGCTTTGTCTACATCGTCTATAGTGGTGACCATTGATAGAAGTTTATGAAGTAAGTTGCCCGTCTTGATGTATTGGTTACGCTCGCTTTCATTGTCGCCTTCGATGAACTGACGGCTATCGTTGCTCTGCTTGAATTCAATATTGGGCTGACAGGTCTTTATTTTTATGTTGAGAGTTATAGGCCTTGAAAGGAATACATTTCCGGTTTTTCTTCTTTCCTCTTTCCTTGATGGGACAGAGAGCTTCCCGTATTCAAATACAGATGGAGCGTTGTCACCGCCCTCAATGTATAATGCGTCGCTTAATTCATTCTTTAGCTGTGGCAGACATTGTTGGATTATAGCAGAGCGGTTGGGACGGCCGGCCTTTGATGATGAAGTCTTGCGCCCGGCGACAAATAGGTTACGTCCGGCACGTGTGAATGCTACATATAGCAAGTTGAGGTTGTCAACCCTGTTCTGCACGTGTTCGTTGCGGTAGTCCGTGGAATAAATGGTGTCAAGAAGTTTCTTTGTGTAGTCTACCGGTATCATTGGCAATTTGTTGAATGGTGCTTTTGACGGCGTGGTCCACAACATAGTACGGTTGTTTTCCAAAGCCCAGTCACAAAAAGGTATAATGACGTTGTCATATTCCAAGCCCTTGCTTTTATGTATGCTTATAATCCTTATACCGTCGGTTTCATCGCTTTGGATGGTTTTTGAGCATATATCGTCATTCCATGCCTCCAATAGTTTCTCTATACCTCCAGGATTGTTGTTCGTAAATTCAGCCACTTTGTCGTAGAAAGCGCAGATATACGGCCCTTGTCCGTCTATTTTGTCCAATTTGAAAGTTAAATATATGTAGTCGATTATTTCAAAAATAGGCTTTTTAATCATCTTCTCTATTTCGTCGATAAATCCGCAAGGCAAGAAAGAATCTAATATTTCAGGCGTATTACCGATGCCTGTAAGTATGTCGGTGTTTTTAACAGCGGATTGCAACATGGTTTTCTGATACATAATGGCGAGTGTTGCTTTAGTCAAGTTATCGTCTGGGTGAAGCATGAAATCTAAGGCCTGGACTATGGTGCAAACGGCTGGCGAGGCATCCAGCCTGAATGCTTCGTCACTCACGATTTTCAGTTCTGGATGCTTTTCCATGATATAGTCGGCGATTATTGGTATGTGTTGGTTGTATCTTACCAATATGGCAACATCTTTTTCTGCGATTTTTTCCGCAAGAATTTCTTGGATAGTTGCGTCAATCCAAGAGAGCATTTCGTTTTTATAGTCATCACCTGCAAGCAATGCAAGCCTTACGAGTCCGGCTGTGTCCTTTTCCTCGTTTCTCGCTTTTTGTTCTACATCGGCATAAGCATCAAGTAATTCTTGAGATGTTTGCTTGTCGTTAGTCTTGCATTCTTCTTCATATTCAAGTTTTGTTGCAATTTTGAAAAAACTATTGTTGAAATCTATGATGTTTCGTTCGGAACGGTAATTAGTTTGTAAGTTTTTTACATCAATTTCATTACCTTTGCCGCTAAATTGTTTTTCAATATTGTTCAACAATCTCCAATCGCCGGAACGCCATCGGTAAATGCTTTGCTTTACGTCGCCAACGATAAGGTTGTTTATGAGTGTGGATTTATTTCCCAATACATATCCTAGGTTTCCGCTCCTGCTCATGCATTCATCCAAAAGCACTTTAAAGTTTTGCCATTGAATGGAACTTGTATCTTGAAATTCATCAATCATTATGTGTTCCAGTCTGCACCCGATTTTCTCGAATATAAAAGGAGAATCGTTGTCTTTTATCATGGTGTGCAACAAATATTGAGTGTCGCTAAGCAAGAATAAGTTTGCGTCATGGTTCAACTCCCTTACTTTTGTTTCTATGCTGTTGAGAAGGCGCAGTTTGTCAAGATGTCTTAATGTGCAATCCGCCGTGGCATATAGTTCCCATTGTTGGCGACGTTCTGTTTCCGCATCGTTAAGGAGCTTTATAAGTTTGTTGTTTACAAGTGATATAATGGCATCTCTGTCCGGACTCGCTTTTGAGGCCCAGCAGTTTGCGTCATCAAGGCATTTTTTTAAAGTGCTATTGACACACTTGCTGTCACTGAAATCATCACTTACCAATTTGTTGAAATAGCTGGAAATACCCCTTGTCCCATTTGCGTATGACGTAACGGAAAGGCCTGCATTCTCGGTCTCACGCTTGAATGTCTCCGAATATTCGGCCATGCGCTTTTTAGCATTGTTTTTTATCGTATGCAATTCTTTTGTGTAAGACTCGAAAAATCCTTTCTTTGATACTGTTGCATTCAGTTCGTTTCCAAACTTCTTATAGAAATCCTTGAATATTGTTTTACCGAAATCCTTGACATTTCCTATGACATTCCAACTCTTGTTGTCGTCTATATTGGAGAATATGTAGCTGATTAGCCATTTCAGAATAATGCTTGTAGATGTCAGCGATTCAATCAGTTTGTCAACGGCCATTTCTTCCACTTGAACATCGTTAAGGCCGATTTTCAGATTAGCCGTAAGGTCGAGCTCGCGGGCAAGGTTACGCAATACCGACTGGAAAAATGAGTCTATGGTTTCAACCATGAAGTAATTGTAGTTATGCACGATATAGTTCAATGCTCTCCCCGCCCTGAAACTTGCCATTGATGAGCTTATTCCGAGGCTGTCACATACGGCTTTCGTGTATGTTTCAGACTCTGGCAAATTTTTCCATATACCGTACAACTGGCTCAGTATGCGCAACTTCATTTCCTCTGTTGCTTTGTTCGTAAATGTAACGGCAAGTATATTCTTGAAGCACAGCGGGTCGTTTATTAGCAACTTGATATATTCAACGGCGATTGTAAACGTTTTTCCGCTTCCTGCGCTGGCTTTATATACGGTCAATGCTTTCATGCTTGTTTTTTATTATGGTTGTTTGATGTGTCTATAACTTCCTATAATTGAGGTTTGAATGCGTTGTATGCCTACCAGTCCCTGAACAGTTCAAAACCAAAGCGGCATCCAAAACCGTCGAACTGCGTATTACGGGTAGCCATGAACACTCCCATAGAAAAGAAGCGGTTGGTAAATCCGTATCCATATTCAATGTAAGGATGTAGATGTTCAACAAACAGCACATTCATGTAAATTCGTTCTATCTCCATCAGGCGGCCTACATAAGGAATCCGTGACAAAACCATCAATGGCGATTCATAGGTGACATTGGCTCTCACATAATATTCAGACGCATTGTACCAGTTGCTGTTTAACAGTTGGAATTCTCCCGTCCAGTCGTCGTTCCATCCGCCGGGGATATTTTCTTCCCTGAAATTTGTGTAATCAAGGAAATAGGAGTTGCGGCTTTTTGATGTGTAAAAACCGTTGCCAAGTCTTAGGGACAGGCTGCGTAACGAGTGGAATTGTTTTTTCCAAGATACGTCAAGTTCGTACCGTTCATAATCCATGTCCGCTTTGCCGACCCGTATGCCGCGTTCATAATCAGCCGTGATAGCAGGTCCATACCATCCTATAGGTCGGTATTGCAGTTGAAGTGAAGGTGCAAGCGAGTAGTATTCGGTTGGCCGGCCGGCAACTTCAAATCCCGTTTTATCCACAGCCGAACGCTTGTGAAACACAAATCCAGGCTGAATGCTCCACTTGTCTGAAAAGTCATAGTTGCATACCATTTTTACGTATAGGTCTTTGAAATAATCCAGGTTCATCTTGTCCCAATCTATCGAATCCAAGGTTTCATTCTTCACCTGGTCTACGATGCTTGAGTTTGTTATCCTGTTACCATTACCTATTTCCAGCCTGATAAAGCCGTTTCTTTTCAAGTTGAAGTCGTATTTTAATGGTACATTGAAGTACAGTTGGCGCTGCTTAAATGAATATCCGGCATTGAATGCCAGCGAGATGTCGCTGTTGTCCGAGAATTTGTAGCTGGCGTTTAACTTGAGTTTGTATGTTATGCCACGTCGTCCGCTGTAGCTTAGGTATAGTGGGTTGAGTATAGGCGAAATCCTGAACGCACCTTGGTCGTTTGCGCCAAAGTTCCCTTTAGTACGGTTTACGACATAGTCTCCAAAAGAGTCCCATAAAATCTTTTTCCATTTGCTGTCCTCTTTTTTTTTGATTATCGCCGTATCTTTTGCATTTTCGAGCGAATCTTGCTTTTGGTATACATTTTTAATGTAGTCAGGCAGCGGTCCGGGTCTTACTTCCGCCATTAACTGCCTGTCATGCGAGTTGACTATTGTGTCGGGCAGTGATATAGGATTGTCGTAAACGGCATGATAACTGGCTTTTATCCGGTTACCTATAAAATGAAACCTTGCGTCAATGTCGCAAGTCTTTGGCAACAAGGAGCTGATGCCGTCCATACCCATAGTCAGGTCAACATGGAAGCTAACTAAATCGTATTCACCGTTAAACTTCATTCTTATGATGCTCCCAGAGAGCTTATCGGCGATGGCCGAGCCGCTTATCAGTTGTGTGTTGTATCGTTTGGGGCGAAAAACAATCTCTATGCGGTTATCTGTAAGTTGTGTTATGTCATACCTGTATAGTCGAATGTTGCTTTTATTGAAAGGCGAAAGCACCTGGACTCCGAACATCGTCACATTATAGACGTTAGGCATCAGGTATCGCGTCATTGTTTCCATTGCGTCCTTATGCCGTGGTATAGTGCCGGTATTGAGTTGCCTTACGGCTTTGGTTATATTTTTGTTCCGTATCGTAAGTGTACTGTATGTCTCACCGGCGTATTCACGTTTGCCCCGTGAGATGTAAAACATTGATGGTATGGCCATCAGGGTAAAATTGCGTTTCTCTGTCTTGAAATAATACCAAAGGTAGACATTCGAACTTATTTCCTCGTCGTTAGAAGGCACACTTTGGCTGTACGCCAAAACACGTTGCAATAGCAGTGAGTCAGTTTCTGGTTTGGCGTAGGTTTCAGCAGATGGGCGCAGAATAAATATTGCGAGCGTCAAGGCTATTTTTCCAAGGACTTTCACGATGCAAATATACAAGTATTTTTCCAATTTAGGTGATGGCTACCGTGCTTATTTTTTACTGAAAGTGTGCTTCTGGAATGTTATATTGTAAGCGCAATGCCAATGATTGATGGCATTTTGTTATTTTACAAATGTTCGGTATTTTTTGTAATTTAAGGATTTATGTGCACGGTTTTACTTGTCAAAGTCGTTAAAACTGCTTATCAGCAATGGCCATTTGCCCTTTTTCATCAGGATTTGTATATGTTTGGCGGTTTGTAATATGCTAAACTGGCGTCTAATGTATGTTGAACGGAAAGGTCATTCATGGCTTTTTATCTTCCAAAAGGCCACAAGTTGCGTTATGGAATATTGCACATGATTTATTGACTGCTTGTTAGTGTCCTTATATCCAGCACATTTAAGTGTGCACACTTTTTATTGTATTTTTAGTCCCTATATTTTGTAATCGTATTCTTTTTCCTGTTTTGCGGTTTTGTCGAAAGTCAAGATGTAAGCAGAAACAGCATATAGATAGACAAAATAACATTGACCGCATTGCGGTTGCCGTCAAGGTGGATAATCTTTAACAAATATTCAGGCCGTGGGCTTTTGATGCGTCATGGCGATTACATGAAATAAAATATTGCACAAATAATTTGTGAGTGTGCAGAAAATACCATATCTTTGCACAAATTTTTGATTTTTGTGCAATGGAGACAATACCAAGTTTTAACTCGTATATCGAGAAAAGCGTTATAGAAAACTGGGATTTGGACGCCTTGACAGACTATAAAGGCGTCACCCTGCAATATAAAGATGTAGCAAGGAAGATTGAGAAGCTGCACATCATGTTCGAGAACAGCGGCGTTGAGCGTGGCGACAAGATAGCCATCTGCGGTCGTAACAGTGCTAATTGGGCTGTGGCCTTTCTTGCGACGCTCACCTATGGGGCTGTAGCCGTACCTGTATTACATGAGTTTACTCCTGACCAGATTTATAATGTCGTTAACCACAGCGAAGCAAAACTGCTTTTTGTTGGTGATGTCGTGGCAAAGTCTATAGATGCTACGAAAATGCCAAATCTGGAGGGTGTGATATACATACCGGATTATTCGCTGTTGGTATCAAGGACAGACAAGCTGACTTATGCCCGAGAGCATCTTAACGAATTGTTCGGCAAGAGGTATCCGAAGGCGTTTCGCCCGAACCATGTAAATTATTATAAGGAAGAAAATCCCGATGAGCTTGCGCTTATCAACTATACAAGTGGTACCACGGGCTTCTCAAAAGGGGTCATGCTGCCATATCGCGCCTTGTGGGGCAACCTGGACTTCACGCTCAACAAAATAGGTGTTCATGTGCCACGTGGCGCCAATACCGTAAGTATGCTGCCGATGGCCCACATGTACGGAATGTCTTTCGAGTTTATTTTTGAGTTCTGCCATGGATGCCATATCTTTTTCCTGACTCGAGTGCCAAGTCCCGCCGTGATAGCCCAGGCCTTCAAGGACATCAAGCCCGCGATAATAATCGCCGTGCCACTGGTAATCGAGAAAATAATAAGGAAAAACATATTTCCTAAAATACAAAATCACAAGATGCGCCTTTTGATGAATATGCCCGTGATAAGCAAAAAGGTAAAACAGCGTATTTGTGAAGAAGTGTATGCCGCTTTCGGTGGAAACCTGTATGAGGTTGTTGTTGGTGGGGCTCCTTTCAACCAGGAGGTTGAGGCTTTTCTTAAAAGCATAGATTTCCCCATAACCGTTGGGTACGGTGCAACTGAATGTGCCCCGATAATCACATATACAGACTGGAGCGAGTTTGTGCCGACATCATGCGGAAAGGCGGTAATGCACATGGAGGTTAAGATAGACAGCCCGGACCCGCAGAATGTCCCTGGCGAAATTCTTGCACGTGGCACGAACACAATGCTTGGGTATTATAAGAACGAGCAAGCCACCTCTTTGGCACTTGACAGAGAGGGCTGGTACCATACTGGCGACTTAGCTTTGATGGACGAAGATGGGTATGTCTTTATCAAGGGGAGAAGTAAAAATATGCTACTTGGAGCTAACGGGCAAAATATTTACCCTGAAGAGATAGAAGACAAGTTGAATAGTATGACATTGGTCGTTGAAAGTCTTGTAATCCAGAACGGCGATAAATTGGCCGCCCTGATATATCCTGACTATGACGAGGCTAAAAACCTTGGCTTCTCAAAGGAGGACTTACAGCACGTGATGGAGCAAAATCTCATTGAACTTAACCAAATGATACCTTCATACAGTAAAGTGTCGTCTTTAAGGCTGCAAGATGAAGAATTTGAGAAAACCCCGAAAAAGAGCATCAAACGCTATTTGTACAAGGATGTTGAATTATGACAAGTTTGTTTGTACGCCTGTGATAAGGTATTAAAAACATAAATGAAAGTGCGTGATACGCTGCATTGTCAGCGACCACGCACTTTCATTTATGTTTTTTTGTCTCCACTATGGCTTTAAGGATTTTGCATGATAAACATTTTTCTATGGAATATGGTGGTTGCTATATTAGATTAAAATCTCGTTAAACATTGATTTTTTTTATTTGGGATTTGTCATATTCTTGATAATAATTAGTAATTTTGTAGCTGAATTATCAGAAAGCTATGGCACTTGTAATTGTTTCAATCTTATTGATAGGATACTTCCTAATTGCCACGGGATACGCAACCAACGTAAATCGGGCTGCCGTGGCAATGTTCGTTGGAACAGCAGGGTGGGTGCTTTATATCTGTTTTGGTACGGATTTCGTCATGAGTCAGCACCAAGCTGACTATCTTGAGTTTCTCTCTGGTGCGGCTTCTTCGAGCACTAACGTAAAACGGTTCATAGCCGAAGACATATTTATAAAGTATGTAGGCAAGGGTGCCGAGATTGTTTTGTTCCTGCTTGCAACAATGACTATCGTTGAAATATTGAACAATAACGGTTGTTTCGATTTCTTGCAGGAATTATTGAAAACACGTAACAGTAAGCATCTTCTTTGGATTATGTCTGTAATGACGTTCGTCATTTCGGCCAATCTCGACAACCTCACCACGACAACCATGATGCTTGTCATCATGCATAAGTTGCTGCCCAACCGCCGTCAACGTATGATATACGGATGTGCCATAGTGCTTGCGGCTAATTGTGGAGGTGCTTTAACCGTGATTGGAGACCCCAACGGTCTCGTGTTGTGGAGTACTGGGGCCGTGACGGCGACCAACTTCTCTGCATCGCTCGCCTTGCCTTGCTTGATTGCGTGGGCTTTGCCTACATATTGGCTTGGGCGAAGCCTTCCTGAACATATAGACTTGCAATGTTCGACAATGCCTTACCGTGGAGATGATACGAACCTCAATAAATGGCAACGTGTCGTAATGCTTATCTTGGGCATCGGCGGGTTGTGGTTTATACCAACGTTTCACAACATCACAAAGTTGAGCCCTTTCCTTGGTGCGTTGTGTGTGCTTTCTGTCTTGTGGATTGTAAATGAGATATTCAATCACAAGTTAATGAATGCAGACCAGATGATTCAGCGTGCTGTACCACGTGCACTGCAATATGGTGTAATTCAGCTGATGCTTTTTGTCATGGGCATAATGCTTGCTTTAGGGGCAGTTAAAGAAACTGGCATATTGTCTAATGTTGCCGGATTTTGTGATACCAGCATTCACAATGTATGGATAATGGGTGCTGTTACAGGCTGTGTCAGCAGCGTGCTTGATTCATTTGCCACCTGTGTGAGTTTTATTTCCATACATCCACTTGTCGATACTGTTGATGTAGCCAGTTCTACTGATGCTCCATATATGTCTGCCTTTATGCAAAACGGGGTCTATTGGAAAGTTGTGGCTTTCTGTTCGGCCATGGGTGGCAACATACTTCCATTAGGTTCGGTTAGCGGGCTTGCACTTCTGAAAATGGAGCGTATGCACGTAGGATGGTATTTTAAGAATGTAGGAGTGGCGGCTATTATAGGATGGCTTTTAGGCTTGGCTGTTATGTGGCTATGCTGCTGATTTCAAGAATTAGGATTTATATAAAAATAATATTATGGGTAAAATTAAGACAATAGGTGTTTTGACATCGGGAGGCGACGCTCCCGGCATGAATGCAGCAATTCGTGCGGTGACAAGGGCCGGTATTTGCAATGGTTTTCAGGTAAAAGGTATTTATAGGGGCTTCGACGGCTTGATAAATAACGAAATAGCAGATTTCACCACTGAAAATGTCAGTGGAATAATAATGTCGGGAGGCACAATCCTGAAAACTGCGAGGAGCGATGAGTTCAAGACTCAGGAAGGTCGTCAGAAAGCGTATGACAACCTCGTCGCCAATGGTATAGATGCATTGGTCGTAATAGGAGGTAATGGCTCGCTTACAGGCGCCATGCTTTTCGCGCGTGAGCATGACGTTTGTTGTATAGGATTGCCAGGGACAATAGATAACGACTTATACGGCACGGATTCAACAATCGGGTATGACACAACGCTTAATACAATAGTTGAATGCGTTGACCGGATTAGGGATACGGCGCAGAGCCATGAGCGTATATTTTTTATAGAAGTAATGGGACGTGATGCTGGCTTTTTGGCTCAAAACAGTGCAATAGCGTCTGGTGCAGAAGCTGCCATCATACCGGAGGATTCGACGGACGTGGACCAGTTGGCGCGTTTCATGGAACGTGGCATACGTAAAAGTAAGAAGAGCTGTATTGTTATAGTTTCAGAGAGTCCAAAATGCGGTGCATTATATTATGCCGACCGTGTTCGCAACGAGTTTCCAGATTATGACGTCAGGGTGTCAATCTTGGGTCATCTTCAGAGAGGTGGCCGACCGTCCGCCCATGACAGAATATTGGCAAGCCGTACAGGAGTTGGTGCAATAGATGCTATTCTTCAGGGACAGCGCAACGTAATGGTTGGAGTTCGTAACAATGAGGTCGTGTATGTTCCGCTTAGTGAAGCCATACGTTCAGATAAGCCTTTTGATAAAAAACTTATCACTGTTCTGGACGAGTTGAGCATCTAATTAATCAATGATGCATTGTGGTTGTTAAAATGTCTTTCATATATGTAAATAAACGTTTATATTTTAAAAGTTTATCCGCATTATTTGGTGATTGATAAAACTATTTCGTATTTTTGCGTTTTGAAAAAATATACCTTAAAAGAATACATCTTATGGAACAAATTAAAGGACATATTTCTCAGATTATAGGCCCTGTGATTGATGTTTATTTCGACACAAGCGGTGCTAACCCTGAGGAAGTATTGCCTAAAATTTATGATGCTCTTTCAATAAAGCGTCCTGATGGTCGTGAACTTATAATAGAAGTTCAACAGCATATTGGAGAGGACACGGTAAGGTGCGTTGCAATGGACAACACTGACGGATTGCAGCGCGGACTTGAGGTCGTCTCTACAGGACATCCAATACTTATGCCTGCAGGTGAGCAAATCAAGGGCAGGATGATGAATGTCATAGGCCAGCCTATCGATGGAATGAAAGAGCTGGATATGGAAGGTGCGTATCCGATACATAGGGAGGCACCGAAATTTGAAGAGTTGTCAACACATAAGGAGATGTTGGCTACTGGAATTAAAGTTATCGACCTGCTTGAACCTTATATGAAAGGTGGAAAAATCGGATTGTTCGGTGGAGCAGGTGTTGGCAAGACGGTGTTGATTATGGAGCTCATCAACAATATTGCCAAAGGACATAATGGTTATTCCGTATTTGCCGGAGTGGGAGAACGTACCCGTGAAGGCAATGACCTGATTCGAGATATGTTGGAGTCGGGTGTCATCCGTTATGGTGATAAGTTCAGGAAGGCCATGGAAGAGGGCAGATGGGACTTGTCATTGGTTGACCCTGAAGAACTTGCAAAATCACAGGCAACGCTTGTCTATGGACAGATGAATGAACCGCCTGGAGCACGTGCGTCTGTTGCCTTGTCGGGACTAACCGTTGCGGAAGAATTCCGTGACCATGGTGGCAAGGACGGTGAAGCAGCTGACATAATGTTCTTTATTGATAATATATTCCGTTTCACCCAAGCGGGTTCGGAGGTTTCGGCACTGTTAGGCCGTATGCCTTCAGCTGTAGGTTACCAACCAACGCTCGCAAGTGAAATGGGAACGATGCAGGAGCGAATAACATCAACGAAAAATGGAAGTATCACGTCCGTGCAGGCTGTGTACGTTCCTGCCGATGACTTAACAGACCCTGCTCCTGCAACAACATTTACGCATCTTGACGCGACGACGGAGTTAAGCCGAAAGATTGCGGAGTTAGGTATTTACCCGGCTGTAGACCCGTTGGGCAGTACGTCGCGTATTCTTGACCCGTTGATTGTGGGTAAGGAGCACTACGAATGTGCGCAAAGAGTCAAGGAAATACTGCAGCATTATAAGGAGTTACAGGATATTATTGCAATCCTTGGTATGGACGAGCTTTCAGATGAGGACAAGTTGACTGTCAATAGGGCTCGTAGGGTTCAGCGTTTCTTGTCGCAGCCATTTACGGTTGCCGAGCAGTTTACTGGCCTTCCTGGCGTGATGGTGCCAATTGAAGACACGATAAAGGGCTTTAATGCAATTATGGACGGAGAGGTCGATGATTTGCCGGAACAGGCTTTCTTGAATGTTGGTACCATAGAGGATGCAATAGCTAAAGGTAAGAAACTTCTTGAGGCAGCCAAGGGCAATAATTGATAAATTTTAGTGCTATGGGGCTGAAGCTGAAAATAATATCACCGGAAAAGATTGAATTTGAAGGAATGGTCAATAGTGTAATGGTTCCTGGGACAAAGGGCTGTTTCCAAATATTAAACGACCATGCGCCGATTATATCGTCTTTGCAACCGGGAGTTGTCGAATATGTAACAAGTGAGCGAAAAAATAGCTTGACCATTATGGGAGGTTTTGTCGAGGTTCAGAAGAATGTCGTAAGCCTTTGTGTTGAGCTTGAGTGAATTTGCTATGGATGTGAAATTCATTGAACAGACGAGTAAGCGTTATTGTAAGTATGGGATATGGCTTACGGCTGCACTGACACTATTGGCCATAGGTGCTATAGGGCTTAATTGGATAGATATGGCTTTCCTTAATGCCATAGTCGTCAGCGCGGTTTATTCGCTTGTCGTGATTTTCGCCTATTGTGCGTCATGGAAGTGGATTGCAAAAACGTCTTCTGTAAATATGGCGAAGTTTTATCTTGCAGCTTCGGCAATACGGCTTATGACAGCAGCGTTGGTAGTAGTAGTTTATTGCATACTATCACAAGATAAGGTTTCTATACGTTATTTTGTATTACTGTTTTTTGCCTATTACGTGATGATGCTTGTATTTGATAGCGTATTTTTCGCTCGCGTAGAAAAGTGTAATAATCAAAAAATTGAAAGATGAAACATTTAAGGCTATTGCTTTATATATTTCTGTTTACGTTTTCTGTAGTGCCAATACGCGCTGCAGAGAGCGATGACAAGGGCATTGATTTACAGGAAATCCTGTTCAGTCATCTTCTGGATGCCTACGATTGGCATATAATGACCGTAAACGGGCATCATGTGACTTTGCCACTACCTGTAATAGTTAACAGCTCTACAGGATGGCATATATTCCTTAGCAGTGAATTTTCTGAAAACAAGGATGCCAAAGGCAATAGACCAGGCCCATACGGATTGTATATTTCAGGCAGTGAGGCAAATGACAATAAGGTCTGTGAAATCGTTGATGGCAAAGAGGTACGACCTTTTGACATATCAATAACAAAGACCGTTGTTGTTTTGTTTATAGATTCAATCCTTCTCCTATTGTGCATCCTTATACCAGCAAGATGGTGTAAGAAACATAGGCCTGAAGACCCTGCTCCCAAAGGATTTACAGGTTTGATGCATATGTTTGTAATGTATATATATGATGATGTCGTCAAGGCGTCATTAGGGAAAGAGGCTGATAAGTATGCACCGTATCTTTTGACCTGTTTCTTTTTCATTTTCATTGCCAACATTATGGGGGTTGTACCATTTCCTCCGGGTGGAGGTAACCTTACGGGAAATATTACGATAACTTTCTTCTTGGCTTTGTGCACTTTCTTAATAACGAATATAACAGGAACGAGAGCATATTGGAAAGACATATTTTGGCCGGAGGTGCCAATGTGGTTGAAAGTACCGGTACCGTTGATGCCGTTTATTGAGTTCTTCAGCATCTTTACTAAACCATTGGCATTGATGATTCGACTTTTCGCCAATATGATGGCAGGACACTCTATTGCACTATCATTGACCTGCATAATATTTATCATGTTTGGTATTAACGCAATCGCAGGTACATCAATGACGGCCGTAAGCGTCCTGATGAGTGTGTTCATGATGCTTTTGGAAGTCTTGGTTTGCTTCATTCAAGCACTGGTGTTTACAATGCTAAGTGCCGTGTTCATATCTCTTGCGCACGTGCATGGCCATGCAAAAGAATAGATATTTGGTAAAGTAAATAAATTCATTAAATAACAATTAAAAAATTACGACTATGATTTCATTATTATTAGCAGCAGAGATTGCAAAATTAGGTGCCGCTGTAGGTGGTGGTTTGGCAGCAATTGGTGCAGGTATTGGTATCGGTAAACTTGGTGGACAGGCAATGGATGCGATGGCAAGGCAGCCGGAAAAAATGGGTGACTTGCGTTCTTCGATGATTATTGCTGCAGCCCTTGTCGAGGGCGTCGCTTTCTTTGCGGTCATAGTAGCGTTGCTTGCTCTGTTCGTATAAAGATAGAGTTTATGTAAAAAACACAGCTTATGTCATTAATAACCCCTGGTCTTGGTCTGTTTTTTTGGATGGCGATTGTTTTCTTAATCGTCTTGGCTATCCTGAAGAAATATGGTTTCCCGGTGATAGTAAAGATGGTGAACGATCGTAAGAGCTACATAGACGAAAGTTTGCGTAAAGCTCATGAAGCCAACGAAAAACTTGCCAATATCAAAGCTGAAGGCGAAGCTATTTTGCAAGATGCACGTGAGCAGCAGGCCCAATACATAAAAGAGGCCGCTGCTACGCGTGATGCAATTATAGGGAAGGCGCAAGATAAGGCTCGCGAGGAAGGTAATAGGCTGCTTTCTGAGGCAAACATTGAAATAGAAAACCAAAAGAGGGCTGCCATTGGCGACATTCGTAAGCAAGTTGCGACTCTTAGTGTTGAAATTGCAGAAAAGATACTTCGTGACAAGCTCAGTAGCGATAAAGCGCAAATGGATTTGATAGACCGTATGCTGGATGAGATTTCTTCTGTAAAAAAGTAATTTAATATGGATTTAGGATTAATATCGGTAAGATATGCGCGTGCCTTACTTAAAGCAGGCATTGATGTGAAACTTGAAGATAAAGTTTACGAGGAAATGCAGACTTTAGCGGATAGTTATATTAAGGTCCCTGGGCTTAAGTTTACCATAGATAATCCAATGCTCTCAAAAGAGAAAAAAGAACGCCTACTCATTGTGGCAAGTGGTGAAAAGATTTGCGATTTGTCAAGGTCGTTTATAAAACTCGTCTTGAAGGAAGGGCGTGAGAGTATTATGCAGTTTATTGCAAATTCGTATATTACATTATATAGAAAGCAGAAGAACTTAATTCGAGCAAAGCTTTTGACAGCCACAGTAGTTACGCCTGCAATTGAGCAGAAGTTGCGTAAATTAGTGGAAAGTAAGACAAATGGAACAGTCGAATTTGAGGCTGCAACAAATCCTGATGTCATAGGTGGATTCATTCTAGAATATGATACATATAGATTGGATTTGAGCGTAAAGTCACGATTGAATGCCATTTTGTCTCAACTTAAGTAATAAAATATTTGTAATATGTCAGATAAAATTAAACCAAGCGAAGTTTCACAAGTCCTTCTTGAACAACTTAAGGGAATGAACGATAATATTCATTTCGACGAAGTTGGTTCCGTATTGCAAGTTAGTGATGGTGTGGCACGTATTTATGGATTACGTAACGCCGAAGCTAGTGAGCTGCTTGAATTTGAGAATGGGACGATGGCTATCGTCATGAACCTTGAGGAGGACAATGTTGGTTGTGTGCTTTTGGGCTCTACCTCGGGAATTAAAGAGGGGATGCACGTAAAGCGTACTGGGCGTATAGCAAGCATCAGGGTTAACGACAATATGCTTGGACGTGTCATAAATCCTCTTGGCCAAGCAATTGATGGTAAAGGAGATATTGATTTAACAGATTCGTTTGAAATGCCGTTGGACCGCAAGGCTCCTGGGGTAATTTATAGACAACCTGTGAAAGAACCTTTACAGACAGGTCTCAAAGCTGTAGATTCGATGATTCCCATCGGTCGCGGACAGCGTGAGCTTATCATTGGTGACCGCCAGACTGGTAAAACTGCAATTGCTGTTGACACTATAATAAACCAGAAAAGTTTTTATGAAGCAGGAAAGCCTGTATATTGCATATATGTGGCAATAGGGCAAAAGGCTTCCACTGTGGCTGCGTTAGTGGCAAATCTGAAAGAGCATGGAGCCATGCCTTATACGATTGTTGTTTCAGCAACAGCTGCAGATCCGGCGGCAATGCAATATTATGCACCGTTTGCAGGGGCGGCCATCGGTGAATATTTCAGGGATAGAGGCTATTCAGCATTAGTTGTTTACGACGACTTGTCGAAGCAGGCTGTAGCCTATCGTGAAGTTTCATTGATTTTGCGTCGTCCGTCTGGACGTGAGGCATATCCCGGAGATGTGTTCTATTTGCATAGCCGTTTGCTTGAGCGTGCTGCAAGGATAAATGACCAGCAGGAAGTTGCTGAACAGATGAACGACTTACCTGCGTGTATGAAAGGCCATGTCAAAGGAGGTGGCTCCTTGACGGCATTGCCTATAATCGAGACGCAAGCAGGTGACGTGTCTGCATATATACCGACGAATGTCATTTCAATTACTGACGGTCAGATTTATCTCGAAACAGATTTGTTCAATCAAGGTTTCCGTCCAGCGATAAATGTTGGTATTTCTGTCAGCCGTGTTGGTGGTTCCGCTCAGATTAAGAGTATGAAAAAAGTGGCAGGAACATTAAAAATAGACCAAGCCCAATACCGTGAGCTTGAGTCTTTTTCAAAGTTCTCAAGTGATATGGATGCAGTGACGGCAATGACACTTGACCGTGGACGTAAAAATAACCAGTTGCTCATTCAGCCACAATACAGCCCGATGCCTGTTGGCGAGCAAGTCGCAATCCTTTATTGTGGTACGCATGGGTTGATGCACAATGTGCCGGTTGAAAAGGTACGTGAATGTCAAGATGCTTTTCTTGAGAAAATGCGTACTATTCACGCCGATGTGCTTAGCACTTTGTCGGATGGTGTCATTAGCGACGAGCAGACGCAAGTTATTGAGTCTGTAATGGCAGATATTGCTGGCCAATATAAAAATTGATAGAATATGCCGTCACTAAAAGAGATAAAAAATCGTATAACATCGGTAAATAGTACTCGCAAAATTACGAGTGCCATGAAGATGGTTGCATCTTCAAAATTACATCATGCTCAGGTCATGATAGAGAATATGTTGCCGTATGAGTCGATGCTTGAACATATTCTAAAAAGTTTTCTTGCTTCAGAAGTTGATGCTACGACTGTTTTCAGCATAGAGCGACCGGTGAAGAAAGTTGCTTTAGTTGTATATTCTTCAAGTAGTAGCTTATGTGGTGGCTTTAATGCAAATATCATCAAGGCCATGCAGCACGTTGTAGAAGAGTACCAAAAAGCAAACGTGCCTGATGTTATCATTTATCCTGTAGGGCGTAAGGTTGCAGAAAAGGCATCAAAGTTAGGCTACACTACGTGTTGTGATTATGCGGAAATAGCTGATAAACCAGACATCCACCCATGTGTCGAGCTGGCAGAAATTTTTGCAAAAAAATTTGTTGACGGTGAACTTGACCGAGTGGAAATGTTATATCATCATTTCAAGAGTGCTGGTTCCCAGTTGCTTACGCGCAAGACACTTTTGCCTATTGATGTAAAAAGCGAACTCGATTTTGATGATGAACGCGATTTAACATCAAACATTGCGACGTTAAAGGCGCAAGAATATCTACGCAAGAAAGGGCGGCAAACTTCCTCTGGAAAGGAAGAAGCAAAACCATTGAATGATAACTTCATTGTTGAGCCGGATATGAATACGGTTTTGGGGCAGTTGATACCGAAACTGTTACATTTAATGGTATATACTGCATTGCTTGACAGTAATGCGAGCGAGCACGCTGCACGTATGGTCGCAATGCAGACTGCAACAGATAATGCAGATGAATTATTGCGAGAATTGAATTTGCAATACAATAAGAGCAGACAGCAGGCAATCACTAATGAATTGCTTGACATCATGGGCGGTTCTGTAAACAATTAAAATTTGTTGTAATAACTTCACAGGAAAGGCGGATGAAAAAACATCTTTTTCATCCGCCTTTTAAGTTTTTGAACGTGTTGTAACATTTACCCCTTTTGGTCACGGATATGTTGATAAATAGCCTTTACTTCACACCAAAAATCATTCATGCGCAGTAGGTCTGGAACTGAATATCCGTTGTCATAAACGCAGATTTCGTTAACGGCATTGCATATTTCTATCCCCTCAAGTTCGGGCACTGACAATCTAAGCTCACCATGATAGATTTCGTCCATCTCGTTGTCAAGCTCCAACTCTTTGTCCGACATTTCCGGCTTGTCGCCTTTATGGAAGCCTTTAGAAAATGAAGCGCCTGCACAGGGGGCTTCTGCGCATAAATCATAAATGACATTCATCATATAATTGAAATCCGACCCATAGTATTCCTCATCACCGAGCTTGGCTATGGCATCTTCACTGTTGTACACAAACCGTAAGTCCGCATCAATCATAAAATCATCATCGAATGCCTCGTCCACGCCTGAAATAAGGTATTGCCTATAAACCCTTGCGCCTTTCTTGTACATCCTGTCCGTGAGAACTCTCAGCAGATTATTGACTTTCTTGAAATGTTCCAACCCCTTCGGGTCTTTGCGGAACAGCATATTAAGACAGTAACGCCTTGAACGCAGAAGGCTCTTCAAATTTTCACGGTCGATGCCAGCAGGAATATCCACCCAGTCATCTTCTTTTCGAGGGCCGACAATGGCTTTTATGTCAGCCTCAATCGCCTGAAGCTCCTTTCTAAGCTCCTCGGGATTCAAATCGCTCTTTAGTTCACTCAAAATCATAATATATCCATTTATGTGATTACCTTGTTTGAACAAACAATCCTTAAAGAAGTTTATGCTAAACTCTCCGGAAAGACTGAAAGTCGCCCAATATTCATCGATAGCCGTAATCCTTGCTATTTCAAAAGCGTAAGCATTCTCATTCTTGTCCAATGACAATAAATACAGTTTCCCATCATGTTCATTGATGCAGACGGGAGCAACCGCAAAATACATCAGGTCTCTTTTGTCCGTTTTATAAATCAGTTCAAGCACTTTCCGTTTATGGATTGCTGCTTTTATCTTCTTTATTGCTGCGCTCATGTTCATATCATCATACTTTTATCCTTACAATATGCGACAAAGATAGCGACAGGTTATGCTAAAGCGTGACACAGTATCATTTTTTTTGAGGTTGTGTTACGTTTTGGCATAGCAGGATTGGTAATTTTGCCGGAAATCAATAAGTTTATATTATGGGACAGATTATTATGACAGTAGAAGCCATTAATTGGACAGAGGGGAATGTAGGCCATATTCATGTATGTCTTAACGGCGGTTCGTGCCGGATAGATTGGGGCGACGGGCACATCAGTACTTGTTGTGCAAGTATGTACGTGAAGCAGCCTGAATGGCTTTATTATTTGCACGTTTATCCCAATGGTTGCAAAGCTACTCAAGAGCGATTTGATATAGTAATATCATCCGACAGTGACAATATTGTCGGCATCATGGCTGACAGTGGCGATATGGATGTAGCAGACATCGACATCAGCGGATGCCAGTCTTTGGTGCATTTTGAAGCGTCGTACCTGATAGACCATTTTGACCTTACTACCAACCCGGGCATTCTGAATATGAACTTGAAAGGAGAGGCTTGCGGATTGGCCGATTTTTCAAACAGCACGGAACTCAAGGAGTTATATTACTGTTTCACAGGCGGCGGTGGACGGCATGATGCAAAGGCAAAACTGGACTTAACAAAATGCGATAAGTTGGAATACCTGGAGTGCTGCTATGCGCATGAACTGACCCACATCGCCATAAGCAACCGGTCTGCGTTAAAAAAACTGGTATTCGACGAAAATACGCCCTTGAGCGACAAAACCATTGAAATAATAAAACGTATCGTTGAACGCAATGGCGGCGAAATCGTTAAGATAAACGACAACGATGAGTATATACGAATATGATGATTTAAGGAATAAGTTTCAAACACTTTAGAAAAGATAATGACAATGGATGAGAAAACGGTAAGAAACATCGAATTGATATGGGAATACGGGGGTGCTTGCCCAGACCAATGGTATTCGTATTTCTATAATGAGCATAGCGATAAAACATATTGTGTCTACATCAGGCAGGATTCATGGAGTTGGAGTGCGGCTCTTAGGAATGCGGACGGATGCCATACTGATACAGAGTTTGAAGAGCTGCCATCAGAAATAGTGGAATGGAAAAATATTGAGTTGGCATTTGACTATTTGTCATGCAGTATTCTTCCGTATGATAGAGAAGAAGCGTATTTCAGGAGAGTGGTGGAAGAAGTCCTGATTTATTTAAATCATAGATTTCCCTATTTCCATTTTTATTCACAAGTGCGTGATGACTTCGACTTCATAGGAGAAATAGATGAAGGTGACAAGGATTTTAGCATGGAGGTTCTGTCAAGGCGCGCCCAACTGATGCGGAGATACCTTGCCGAATATGAAAAGTTCCTGAACAGTATGTCAAGACAGGGGAGTGTATCGAGATGATATTTCTTCTGCCTGTTGGCGGAATTATTTTGAGCGGCACGGCGATGGTTACAGTTTTAAACGGTGTCATCCCTGCCTGTAAGACGTGGCCTTTCGACTCCTAAAAGGCACCCCCTCACATCATAAAAGGATGCCTTTTGCAGACTTGCCGAAGGCAAATTGAAACAGTAACCAAAAACCTTTCAAATGCAATAAACCGTAAGTCTCTGTCGCAAAAGTGGCACAAATAATTTCGCCGGCAGGTTTCTTCTATGATACCACGTTGGAAGTAGTGCTTAATATCATGGGCTGAAATAATGTGGTTAAATATTGTAAAAATATTAGGGGGGGGTAAAAAATATTTGCTATATTTGAAAAATGAAATCTCATGTCAGGCAGGTAATGAGTTCAACTGTCTAAAATGGGAGATAATTCAAGTTGATGGGACTCACATGAAAACTTGTTTTACTATGAACACATTGAATTTTCCTGGTGGGCATTCGCAAACTTGGCAGATTAATCGACATTGCAGAGTGCCGCCCTTTGCGATGGACGGTGAGGAAAAAACTCATGCTTAAAAAACTTAGGTATTAGTGCCTAAAAAAGTAAATGACCTAATACGGTAATACACCACGCCATATTTAAATTTTAACATAATAACAAGATGGAACAATATATCATAAAACAATTATGTGAGGGATATAACGAGAACCTCAATAAACTATTTCGCGAATGGACTGATTCGTATGAAGCTAATGTCAGGCATTATTTTGCCCCGATGGTCTTATGGTGAAATATAAGGACGAAAATAGCGGATACGACATCAACAAAAAATGGCATGATGCCGAAAGAAAAATTATGTTTATTGTGAAGGATTGCCCAAATGGATGGGGACATGATACCCGCAGGCTTATGACCGGCTATGAAGATGATGAGGAGTCGCAAAAGAATGCCTTGAACACAAGGACATTGAAGGGACGGACAGGTTTCTTCAAGAACATTGCCCGCATCTTGTATGGATTATGGTATATGACGGAAGACAACAAGGGCAAAGAACTGGCAGAGCAAATAAGCAATGATGCAGCCGTCATACAGACATTTAATGACATTCCTTTTGCATACGTCGAGGGTAAGAAATTGGCTGGAGCCAAGGATTGCCCGGATTTAAAACTGCGCGAAGCCCTTGAGCGCGATGGTGATTTTCAGGTTCAGGAAATAGCCATATTGCAGCCAAACATCATCGTATGTTGCGACGCTGATTGGATAATCTTCAACCATGTGGTACAAAAATATTTCAATGGAAAAATTCCAGATGATGAACACAAATGGGAATATCGCTATACCCTTGAAGGTGAGTACTGTGATTTTGATTGCAAACTATACTATTACGAGGAAGAAGGGGTGCTTTTGTTCCATTCGTTTCATCCGACCCGCAGTAGGGGAAAAGAGGATTGGAAAATCAAAGAAAAAGTGCTTTCGCCATTCAGGGAGTTTTTTGCAAGATACAAGAGTTTTGGTGTCGTTTCGTCTGCCGCTCAAAAATAGTTGTTGAAAAAACGGTTATGAAGGTGTGTCGAAATGCACACCTTCTTTTTTTTACGCACAAAGCCCCGACTTTCACAAGCTGGGGCTTTGTTATTA
>CALUEX010000052.1 GCA_944319815.1 uncultured Prevotella sp.
GATTGTCAACTGTAAAGATACTAAAAATATTTCATTCCCACAACTTTTTCAAAGGTTTTCTTATACCGAACTCACGTTAAAGTAGCATCTTTTAAAATGCAATAAGCGGCATATCTTGGTACTGCTGTATAAAGGTCGTTTGTATATGGATGTTTTTTTCTTTGTCATATAACACAAAAGCCTCCTGATTTCCATATCAGGAGGCTTTTGCTTTTATGTAACACCGTGTTTATTTAGTAATCTTAACAGGATGGGAGATGTCGTCTTTCCATTCTTTTAGGAAGTTATACCATTCTTTGTCTGTATGATAACCGAATGTCTCGTTGTCGCTACAGAACGTTATTTTATAGTGCAGATTGTCTGTTTTCGTATTCAAGACGTATGCATAATTATCCTTGTTTGCAGGTTCTTCGCTGGCAATGTATTCTTCAGGAATGTAAATGCCTAAGCCAACGGTTTCGCGCTTGTGCCCAACACTGTCTTTGGCCGACACAGGCCAGTCTGTTCCCCAGCATCCGCGCAACCCTTTTTTGTCGGAAAACTCTGTTGAGTTTTTCACGTTAATAAATCCTGTTGCAAATTGATAGTCGCCGGCCGGCTTGTTGAACTTCACGTCAATGCAGCATTCACGACGTCCCGCATACAGCGTATAGAGTGTAGTCATGTCTATCGGAGCCGTATCCGGTGAGGCAGATTGAGGTGTCCATCCCTTGTCCTTGACTTCAACTATAGTGCGTATAGGTCCGCGGGCAATAATCTTTTGGCTTCTTTTGTCTACGTTTTCAAGCATTGTCGGTTTCTGTCCGTCCCATCCGCGCAATGTGCCAAGTCCTAAAGTTGAACCTACCCACAACACGTCATCACCGTATTGTGCTGCTTTTTGTTTGTTATCAGGATAGAATTGCGTCTGCTGCAATTCCAGTCGTTTCTTGTATTTTCCGTAAATGTCCACCGTCTGTCTGTGGTCAAAGTATATACGGTAAGCTACCATGTCGTTCTCAAACGCTGCCCCGTGGTGGTGTAACTGCCAATAAGGGTTTGTCCCGTTGTCTACGGTCAGTTCCGATATGTACAGGTCTTGCTTGTTGCTCTCTTTCACTTTCTTGTTGCTTAGCAACATTTCCACATATACTTGGGGCTCGTATGTTCTTGGCTTGCCCTCGTTGTATAATGTAATGTTAAACCTTTTCGTTGAATTACCGTCAATGTCAGTCAGGAAACACAGTTCGTCGTACAACCCATCTTGGTCGAGGTCGTCAAGTTGGCAAGCTATTTCCTTACCGTCATTTGTTACCATGGCAGATTTTACGTTCGTGCCGTAGTCTCTCAACCCGAGCACAATAGGCACATTTTTCTTGTTTTTCTGGTAGTTGTTTTCAACGGTAACGTCGAATGCCCTTTGTGAGAATGTTGGCATTGCCGCCAGCAATGCCAACAATGTTGTTAGTGTCTTGTTCATGTTAATTTCTTGTGATATGTTTTTACTTTGTAAAGATTATGCACACAGTCGGGAGCGTGCTTTTGCTCGCAATGTTCTCGAGAGCTGCTTTATCTTTTGCAAAGGTAGCGAAAAAGAATCAAGAAAGCGTAGTCGGAAATTAAGAAACTGTTTTAAATTTTTACATAACCCGTTTTAGAGAAGCCGTATTGTGATGCTTTCAATATTGTCTCAGTGCAGACAGTAGGGCATTGTTTTCTCCTTTGCTGCCGATAGTTATTCTGAGGCAGTCACCACAAAGCATTACATGGGTACGGTTCCTGACGATAATACCTGTGTCTTTAAGGTATTCGTAAACTGCTTGGGCATTGTCAAACTTTACGAGCAAGAAATTGGCATCGCTTGGATACACTCGTTTGCAGCATGGCAGCATATTGAAAGCGTCAACCATGCGCACACGTTCAAGCAGGATGGTCTTGACCCATCTGTCTACAACATACGGGTCTTTCAAGGCGTTTAATGCAATACTTTGGGTTTGGCTATTGACATTGTATGGATATTTCACCTTGTTAAATATGTCTATTATGGCCTTATCGGCGAATGCCATACCGAGACGTATGGCTGCACATCCCCATGCCTTGCTGAAAGTGTTGAGCACGATAAGGTTAGGATATTCGTTAATTTCTGGCCGTAACGGTTTTTCGGCTGAAAAATCAGAATAGGCTTCATCCACAACGACAAGGCCTTCAAAACTACGGATAGTCCTGACAATCTCATCGCGACGGATGTTGTTGCCAGTAGGATTGTTGGGTGAACATATCCATATTAGCTTGGTTTTGTCGTCACAAGCATTAAGCAGTGCATCTGCCGAAATCTGGAATTTGTCGTCAAGAAGGACAGGACGATATTCAACATCGTTGATGTCGGCGCAAACTTTGTACATTCCATAAGTCGGCTCAATGGCTACAACATTGTCGATGCCTGGACGTGTAAAACAGCGATAGGCAAGGTCAATGGCTTCATCTGAACCATTACCGAGAAATATATTGTCAACGCCAATGCCCTTAATCTGTGATATACGTGTCTTCAAGGTTGTTTGGTTGGGGTCTGGGTAACGATTATAAGGTATGTTATATGGATTTTCGTTTGCATCAAGAAAGACGTGTGCGTTACCTTCTTTAAACTCGTCACGCGCACTGCTATAAGGCTTTAAATTCCAGATGTTTGGACGTGTAAGTTCAACTAATGGTTTCATATCAGAAAAAGGACTTATTTTGTTAAGTATTCAAGGCGGATGCCATCTTTGGGCCAAACTCTGTTGTCCGCCATTAATTCATTATTATATCATTTCTCCTCACGGCCATGGCGTTTTTATGAGCCGTTAACAATTCATTCTCGGCCATGATTTCCACCGCCTTTCCGATAGATTTCACGCCTTGCTCAGTAATATACTGGAATGTTATCTTGCGGTTGAAACTGTCTAAATTGACACCGCTATAGGCTGTGGCATATCCGTTAGTCGGCAGGGTGTGGTTGGTTCCACTGGCATAGTCGCCGGCACTCTCACACGCCAAGTTGCCGAGAAACACGCTGCCGGCATTGATAACCTTGTCGGCAAGGCGGGCATAAGAATTTGTTGCCAATATTAAGTGCTCAGGAGCATATAGGTTGCTCAAGTCCAACGCTGTGTCTTCGTCTTCCACAATGACTATTTTGCTGTTCTCGAGAGCTTTGCCGGCAATCTCTTTACGGGCCAGCGTTTCAATTTGTGAGTTTATTTCTCTTTCTACAGCTTCTGCAGTGGATGTTGATGTGGTGATAAGCATAACCTGTGAGTCTGCGCCGTGTTCTGCCTGCGACAATAAATCAGCCGCAACGTACACGGGATTGCTTGTCTCATCTGCAATGACGCAGACTTCGGACGGACCGGCTGGCATATCAATGGCCACGTCATGAAGCGATACCATTTGCTTGGCAGCCATGACAAATTGGTTTCCGGGCCCAAAAATCTTATAGACCTTTGGTATACTTTCTGTTCCATAAGCCAATGCGCCTATGGCCTGGACACCTCCCGCCTTGAAAATCTTGTCTATACCTGCTATGTGTGCTGCAACCAATATGGCAGGATGTACTTTGCCTTCAGGTGATGGTGGCGTACAAAGCACAATCTCTTTGCATCCGGCAATCTTTGCCGGTGTGGCGAGCATGAGGACCGTGCTGAACAATGGGGCCGTTCCGCCCGGGATGTATAGGCCGACTTTCTCAATCGGTACGCTTTTTTGCCAGCAGGTCACACCTGGACAAGTTTCAATCTTGTTGGTAACGGTACGCTGTGAAGAATGGAATTTTGAAATATTCTCGTGGGCAAAAGTAATGGCTTCATAAAGCTCGGTTGATATAGCCGCCAATGCTTCATCTATTTCAAATTGGCTGACAGAAAGACTCGAAAGTTCGGCATGGTCAAATTTTTTTTCATACCGTTTAACGGCTTCATCACCATTAGCCTTAACATCGTCAAGAATGTTTTTTACCATACCAGCCAATTCTTTGGCGTCTATGTGAGGACGCGCTATTATCTGTGCCCACTCTTTACGTGACGGATATTTATAAATCTTCATAATTTCGAATATTTAAGATAAAAGAACATCTTGTACATAATCAATATATGTCACTACGGCAATGCTGAATGCCTAAAGAATCATCTTTTCAATAGGGGTTACCAAAATACCTTGAGCTCCCATATCTTTCAGTTTGCCTATAATTTCCCAAAATCGTTTTTCGTCAAGGACGGTATGTACAGAACACCAATCGTCATCTGCAAGGGGGATTACGGTTGGACTCTTCAATCCTGGTAAGACGTCTATTATCCTTGACAAACTATCCTTAGGGACGTTCATTCTTACGTATTTCTTATCCTCCGCATTGCGCACGGCTTTTATCCTGAAAAGCATCCTGTCGAGTATTTTCCGCTTTTCGGTGTCAAGTTTTTTGTTGGCGATTAGCACAGCTTCGCTTTCCATTACAACTTCCACCTCCTTAAGATTGTTGCTCACGAGAGTTGAACCACTACTGACAATATCAAAAATTCCGTCAGCAAGTCCTATGCCTGGACTTATTTCAACACTGCCGGTGATGACATGGATTTCTGAAGAAATGTTATTGGCGTCAAGATACTTTTGCAAAATACCAGGATATGAAGTCGCGATTTTCTTCCCGTTGAACCATTCAGGGCCATTATAAACTTCAGATTTGGGGATGGCGAGCGACAAGCGGCATTTACTGAAACCCAATTTCATCATGATGTCGGCAGGTTCATTTTTTTCGGCAAATTCATTTTCACCAACCACGCCAATGTCAGCGACGCCTGTCGCAACGCTCTGAGGTATATCATCGTCACGAAGGTAAAGCACTTCAAGAGGAAAATTGGACGATTGTACCAATAAGGTGCGTTTATTTGAGCTGACTTTTATATCTGCTTCATCAAGCAAATTCATTGTGTCGTCAAATAGACGACCTTTTGATTGTACTGCAATGCGCAACATATTTATAATTTTATTAAAAAATATTGGGCAAATGTACGTTTTTCTAAGCATATCTGCAAGAAATGTTGTATTTTTGTTTCCAAAATAAGGAAAAACAAATATTTTTATCATCGTTTTGATAGTAAAATCATGCATTTAAGCATAAAAAGAATATTTATTCATGACAAGTTGGTTAACAAAATGGAACAAGTCTTGATGTATTTGTTACACTTTGCAAATGTTTGTTTGTTGTCAACACTAATGCTTTCATGTTCCGAAAAAAAGCAAGAAAAAATAATTACGCCGTGGGGGGAAATCATGACGGACTCCATAACATCGGGGCGGAATTTTACTGTCAGCGACATTGTAAATAATGGCGAATTGATAATATTGACCATGTCTGGTCCTAACACATATTACGATTACCGTGGGCACGGAATGGGTACTGAATATTTGCTATGTGAGAATTTCGCACACAAGTTGGGCGTTTCATTGCGTGTTGAGTTATGTAAGGATACCGCTGAAATGGTGTCACGGCTTGAAAACGGTGACGGTGATATTATCGCTTTCCCATTGCCGAGGAAGACGGGAGAGACCAATGGACTATTATTTTGTGGCGCAAAAGTCGATTCTCTTGACGTCCAATGGGCTGTGGACAGCCGTAATAAAGAATTGGCGGATAGTTTGGATGCATGGTTCAAGCCGGCGATGTATGCACAAATAAAAGAAGAAGAAAGTTATATATTTTCTTCAAGAAGCGTAAAAAGGCACGTGTATGCACCATTTATAGACAGAAAAAGAGGTGTAATCTCTAATTATGACCATCTGTTTAAAAAATATGCTCCATTAGCGAGATGGGATTGGCGGCTTATGGCTGCGCAATGTTACCAAGAATCTTGTTTTGACCCAAGAGCACGTTCGTGGGCTGGCGCATGCGGGTTGATGCAGATAATGCCTACCACTGCCGACCATTTAGGTTTGGAACGCTCGTCTATATATAATCCGGAAGAAAACGTCAAGGCAGCGGCGAAGCTGATAAGGGAATTGTCTGGAAAATTCGGATACGTTAGAAATATGACTGAACGACAGTTGTTTGTCCTTGCAGCTTATAATGCCGGCTATTTTCATGTTCAAGACGCAATGGCTTTAGCGCGCAAGAATGGCAAAAATCCACATAAATGGAAAGATGTTGCATATTATGTCCTTGCCTTGGAACAGCCACGATTTTACAATGACCCGGTTGTGAAATATGGATATATGCGTGGCTCTGAAACCGTAGGATACGTTGACCGTATTCGCCAACGTTATGCTCAATACCGTGGAGTTCCTTATGATGGTGCGTCTGTTAAGGATTGGTCGGGAGGGGAACAGGTTGCCCCGTATAGTCCGTTCAAGCCAAGAAAAGCAAAAAGGCGCCATAGATTTCATATTTGAACATTTAAGATGAGTAAAAGCCTGGAACCTTAAAAATTTGACTTTAATCTGATGTGGAAATGTGTCATTACAATTTGCTTTTTGCTTTTGTCAATACAATATACATGGGCGCAAAAGCATGAATGGGAACAATATTTATACCAAATTGGAGTACTTGAAGACTTAGAGTCAACCACTTGGGAAACTTCATTCAACCTTT
The DNA here is from genome assembly GCA_944319815.1 of uncultured Prevotella sp. GTDB lineage: Bacteria > Bacteroidota > Bacteroidia > Bacteroidales > Bacteroidaceae > Prevotella. Next base: position 6,593 of record CALUEX010000052.1, read on the forward strand.
TATGCGATTTGGAGGAAAATCCGATAAATATCAATACCGCAACAAGGGAGCAACTAGAACAGCTGCCGTTCCTGACAGCGCAGGACGTGGAAGATATAAGTGAATATATTTATAGGTATGGTCCAATGAGGTCGCTTGGTGAATTGGCGATGATAAGCAATTTGGACTATTTCAAGCGCAAACTTCTTTTTTATTTCACGTATGCAGGTAAAGAACCTGAAAAAGGATTTCCTAAGATTAAAAACATCCTGAAATACGGTAAACATGACATTATCGGAACATTTAAAGTCCCTTTTTATACCCGTAAAGGAGACGAAAAGGGATATATGGGGTATCAATATAAACACAGCATAAGGTACGATTTCACATATGGAGACTACGTGAGATTTGGATTAATTGGCTCACAGGATGCAGGTGAACCGTTTTTTGCTGGCAAGAATAACCTTGGGTATGATTTTTATTCATTTTATTTTGTCATCAAGAAATTGGGTAACATAAAAACTCTCGCATTAGGAAGATACAGGCTTAGGTTTGGTATGGGGCTGGTTATAAACAATAATTTCGGTTTTGGAAAGCTGTCAACCTTGACGACTTTGGGGCGAGGGGGTAGCAATATTCGTGCCCATTCATCACGCTCCGACGGCAATTACCTTCAGGGAGCGGCAGCCACTGTTAATGTTACAAAGGGTTTGGATGTCAGCGGTTTTGTGTCGTACCGTAAGTTTGACGCAACGCTTAATGATGATGACAATACCATCGCAACAATCATAACATCAGGCTATCATCGCACTGAAACCGAAATTGCCAAGAAGCATAACTCGGCACATTTTTTAGCTGGTGGAAATGTTGATTATAGGTTTAAAGGGTTTCATGTAGGTTTGACCGGTGTCTATGTTACATTAGACAAAGAGTTAAGACCTAAAACGGAAGCCATATACCGCAAACATTACGCTCACGGACGGATTTTCTATAACATCGGGGTGAATTATGGATACACAGGTCCTCGATTGTCAGTTAGCGGCGAAACAGCGACAGGAGGTTGCAACGCAATAGCCACCATAAATTCATTAAGTTATAGCCTGACTGACAATCTTGCCCTGATGGCTTTGCAGCGATTTTATTCTTATCGGTATTACTCCCTCTTTGCCGAAAGTTTTAGCGAGGGTGGGGCTGTGCAGAATGAAAGTGGCATATACATTGGAGCTAATTGGAAGCCGATGCCAGGCATGAATATCATGGCATATACTGATTTTGCATATTTTGCTTGGCCAAAATATCAAGCATCAGGCAGCTCACGTTCGTTTGACAATATGCTTCAAGCTGCATATATACGCGGAAAATGGAATTTTAGTGCACGGTATAGGCTGAAAATGCGTGAGCGTGACAATGATGACAAAACTGGATTAGATTTTAAGAATGAGCATCGTGGACGCTTGTCTGTGGCGTACAATTCGGGGATGCTGGGTATGAAAACACAAGCCGACGTTGCCTATACACAATATAAAGGTGACAGTTTTGGATGGATGATAGGACAAAATGTAAGCCTTGACTTGAATAAGTTGTTAAATACGTCCGTCATGATTGGTTATTTTGACACAGACGACTACTATAGTCGGATATATTCTTACGAAAAAGGTATGCTGTATTCTTTTTCTGTCCCCTCTTATTTTGGAAACGGTGTACGATTGGCAGTTTTTGCAAGCTCTAATTTTTCAGATAAAATCACGATAAGTGCCAAGGTCGGTTTCACTAAATATTTTGACCGTGACAAGATAGGCAGCGGTTATCAGGAAGTAAACGGGTCTTCAATCACAGACCTTGAACTTCAAATGAGATTACGCATATAAAAAGAGACACCGGAAGGATTGTATGTCAACAATTTCTTCCGATGTCTCTTTTATGTATAACTTTAAAACTTTATCCGAGATATTTCATTAAAATCTTGGCATTTCCGCTCTCGCGCAACTTTGCTATGCTCTTTTCACGGATTTGGCGTACACGCTCACGAGTAAGTCCTAATTGGTCTCCTATTTCTTCCAGGCCTTTTTCATGACAGCCTATTCCAAAGCATTCACGGATTATCGTAATCTCGCGCTCTTTGAGAACCTTGCTCAAAACGGAGTTAAGCTCGAGTGCCATAGATTCATGGTCAACTGCTCTATCTGTGCGACTATCTTCGCCACTCGGCATAACGTCAAGCATACAGTTGTCTTCGCCGTCCTGGAATGGGGCGTCTATGCTCACGTGATGACCGTCGGCAGCAAGAGACTGACCAATCTTTTCCTCGTCAAGTTTTGTCACTTCCGACAGCTCCGAAACTGAAGGATGCCGTTGGTTTTCTTGCTCAAACTTGTTGATTTCATGATTAATCTTGTTAAGGGAGCCAACTTGGTTCAACGGCAAACGCACAATGCGGCTTTGTTCGGCAATGGCCTGCAAGATGCTTTGGCGAATCCACCATACAGCGTATGATATAAACTTAAAGCCGCGTGTTTCGTCAAATTTCTGTGCTGCCTTGATAAGACCTATATTACCCTCGTCTATCAAGTCCGTCAAAGTCAAGCCTTGGTGTTGGTACTGTTTTGCAACAGATACGACAAAGCGTAGATTGGCCGTAACCAATTTGTTCTTAGCCCTTTCACCTTCCGGTCCCCCTTTCTTGATTTTCTGGGCAAGCTCAATCTCTTCGTCAATAGAGATTAATGGAGCACGTCCTATTTCGACAAGATATTTGTCCAAGGCTTCGCTTGAACGGTTGGTAATACTTTTCTGAATTTTTAGTTGTCTCATCTATTTACCTTAAAATGTTGTAACTGCCTGATTATTAAGTCGGTAGCTATTTTTAGCTCTAAAAACGGTGCAAAGTTACGAAAAATATCGACACGTTGTCATTATAAAAGAGTTAAAATTTGAAAAATAATAAAGTCCCGATACTATTAACATTGGTATATCAAGCATTGAATTTCATGGATTATAACGCATTTTTTTGATAGGCAGATATATCCATACCCGTCTTGACCATATATGTAATACAATCTTTAAAAGCCAATTCAAAATTTTTCGGAACATTACGGAATATTCCAAAAAGTGCACTGCCACTACCGCTCATAGCTGCATATTCAGCTCCTAAATCATAAAAAGTCTGTTTGATTTCCGCAATCTCCGGATGTTCCGTAATAACACTTTGCTCAAAGTCATTTACAAGAATATCCTTCCATTGCGAAACAGGCTTGTTTATAATGTCTCTGCAACAAATGGCGGGAGTTCTTGGGACAATGTGGGCAAATGCCTCCTTGGTACTTATCATGAGCCTTGGTTTAACTACACCTATATTATAATAGTCAAGGTTTACATCCGCAGGTTCAAGCCTGTCACCGATACCGGTGGCAAATGAGGGCGTCGGGTCAATGAAAAATGCACAGTCAGCGCCTAATGTCGCTGCTGTTTCACGCATCTTGCCGACAGACATTCCTAAACCAAACATCTCGTTTAACATCCTAATCATAAAGGCGCAATCAGACGAGCCGCCACCTAAACCAGCTTGCGAAGGTATATGTTTAGTAAGTTTTGCTACGACTCCAGGCATTTCAGGGTGTAAATGCTTGACGGCACGGTATGCCTTAACGACAAGATTGTCGTCGGGGGCTGCATCAACATTTAATCCGGCAACCTCAAGCTCACAGCCGTCAGATGCATTTGTGGCTGCATTGATTTCAAGCGTGTCACACAAATTAATAGGATAAAAAACCGTTTCAAGATTATGGTACCCGTCAGGCCTTTTGGCCACGACATTGAGTCCCAAGTTTATTTTTGCACAAGGATAGCCAATCATGCTTGTTTAATTTTACATTGGTTCATTACATTCCCACAATCTCACGCTGTGGGCATAGGTAATAAAATAACTAATTTACGCCGATAAAATTGTATGTTACAAGATAAAATGTTGTAATTTTGCGCCACAAAACATATAAGTATGCCAGAAAAGAAAAAGAATTCCGCCACAACTTCAGGTAGTTATGCGCACGTGCAACCGCAAGCGATAGACATTGAACGCATTGTGCTCGGTGCCTTGATGATAGACAAAGACGCTTTTTCGGTTGTCAGTGAGACGCTTCATCCTGAAACTTTTTATGAACCGAGAAACCAAAAGGTATATCGTGCCATACAAAGTCTCAGCCTGGATGAAAAGCCTGTTGACATAATGACCGTTACCGAAGAGTTGAAGCGGCAAGGTACGTTGGAGGATGTAGGAGGAGCTACTTACATTCTTGAACTTAGTTCGCACGTTGCTTCATCGGCCCATATTGAGTATCATGCCAAGATACTCGCCCAAAAGTTCCTGGCTCGCCAGTTAATTTCCTTTGCCGGGGTCATTGAGACAAAAGCCTTTGATGAAACCGTAGATGTCGATGAGTTGATGCAGGAAGCCGAAGGCTCACTGTTCGAGATTTCACAAAAAAATATGCGGCAAGACTACAGCCACATTGACCCTGTAGTAAAGCAAGCCGTTGAAATATTGCAAAAGGCAGCAGCCAACAAGGGGGGATTGACTGGCCTGCCTACCGGGTATACGCAACTTGACGACTATACAGCGGGGTGGCAGAAGAGTGACCTTGTCATCATCGCAGGACGTCCTGCGATGGGAAAGACATCGTTTGCCCTGTCACTCGCCAAGAATACGGCCGTAGACTACGGTCATCCGGTAGCTTTCTTTTCGCTTGAGATGAACAGTGTGCAACTTGTTAACCGCTTGATTTCGAACGTATGCGAAATAGAAGGAAAGAAAATACTTAATGGCCAGCTTGACGACGAGGAATGGAAACGCTTAGATAAAAATGTAGGGCGTTTGCAGCAGGCTCCGATTTATATTGATGACACTCCGGGAATGTCTATTTTCGAGCTGCGCACTAAAGCGCGCCGTCTTGTACGCGAGAAGGGGGTGGAGCTTATAATGATTGACTATTTACAGTTGATGAATGCCAGCGGGGCCCGCTTCGGCAGCCGACAAGAAGAGGTCTCGACCATAAGCCGTTCTTTAAAAGGACTTGCCAAAGAGCTTGACATACCTATAATCGCATTGTCACAGTTGAACCGAACGGTTGAAGGCCGCGACGGACTGGAAGGTAAACGTCCTCAACTTAGTGACCTGCGAGAGTCTGGTGCCATCGAGCAAGATGCCGACATGGTGCTTTTTGTCCATAGGCCTGAATACTATAGAATATTTGAAGACGGGAAGGGGAATGACCTTCACGGTAAGGCCCAGATAATAATAGCCAAGCACCGTAAGGGTGGTACTGGTGATGTGTTGTTAAATTTCCGTGGTGAGTTTACACGTTTTGACAATCCCGGGGCAGCAACGCCACCGCCACTTGGTGGCGAAATCATCGGTTCACGGCTTAATGGCGATGGGGATTCGTCCATGCCGCCTTATCCAGATTACCCACCTGCAGAGCCGTTGCCTTTTTGACGGAATGTCAGCGTGTTGCTTTTTCCTCGTTTTTTGTGGCAATATGTCATTCAGGGAATGTGCACCTGAATTATCAAAATAGGGAAAAATACACATCGCAGAATGTCCGTTTTATAACCATTCACCGTGAATATTGTTCTGTAACACGGTTCGTTTGTTATACCAATGCCGCCTAAACATGATGTTTGGGCGGCATTGGCAATCTTAAAAGGTAGCAATAGACTTCCACAGAGATTATCTTTGGAGATTTAAAAGGTGGCATTTTATATTCAAAACAGCCATTATTTCTATGCACATTGACGGATGTTAAATGTAACATCCTGATAATGTGCATATTATAATTGTACGCAATATCGGCTTATTCCCACCAAAAATTTTAATCTTACATGACGCATCGCATATAAAGCGTCAACAAAAATCAAAATGTCAAAAGATATGCTTTTAAACCATCAATATGGTAACTATACAAAAGTTACGCCAAAGCCTAATGACCGATTGGGGGTAAATTTATATTGTTTTTTTATCATTTGTAATCGCCTGGAGTTATCCTGACGTCTAAAAGTATCTTTCCCTCGTTTTTTGCCGAATAATACGTATAGGCAAAATTAAAGTTGTTCTCCTTGTATGTGCGTATGGACGTTGCGTCTTTCACGCCCTTTATCAACTCTGATTTTGCCTGTCGGTTGTTAATGGCCGTAGTATCGGCAGCCCCTTTTATCGTGTAAAAATAATGGATGGTTCGAGTGTCAGCATCATAGGTCATGCTGTCGTTGACTATATACTCGGAAACAGGCATTGGACAATTCCTGCGCGTAAATTCTTTCGCTTCTCTCGCAGCTTTTTCTTCAAGGCTTTCATGGCAGGCGGTAACCAAAACAGCCAAAGAGGCGATGAGTAAATATTTGTTCATATTGCTCGATTGTTTTTCATTGGCAAAAATAAACATTATCTTTTTCATTCATACTTAGATGTGTGTATTTTTTTATTTTAGCCATAAAAATATCCGAAATCTTAGGACTTGAAAGCATTTTTTTGTATATTTGCGTTCCAAAATATGAATTGATGAACGAAATAAGGAATTTTTGTATAATTGCACACATAGACCACGGGAAATCAACCCTTGCAGACCGTTTGCTTGAATATACTAACACAATCCAAGTAACAGAAGGACAAATGCTTGACGACATGGACTTGGAGCGTGAGCGTGGCATAACAATAAAAAGCCATGCAATACAGATGGAATATGAGCATAATGGTAAGAAATATATACTGAACTTGATTGACACTCCTGGACACGTGGATTTCTCTTACGAGGTGTCGCGCAGCATTGCTGCTTGTGAAGGAGCATTGCTTGTTGTCGATGCCACTCAAGGTGTGCAGGCCCAGACTATAAGCAATTTATATATGGCACTCGAGCATGACTTGGAGATAATACCTGTAATCAACAAGATAGATATGCCGTCAGCCATGCCGGACGAAGTAGAGGACGAAATAGTGGATTTGCTTGGCTGTGACAGGTCTGAAATAATCCGTGCATCAGGCAAGACAGGAGAAGGTGTGCAAGACATCTTGGACGCAGTTGTCGAAAGAGTGCCACATCCCACAGGAAACCCAGAGGCACCTTTGCAGGCGCTGATTTTTGATTCTGTCTTCAACTCTTTCAGGGGAATCATTGCATATTTCAAGATTGAAAATGGCACAATAACCAAAGGTGACAAGGTAAAGTTCTTCAACACGGGGATGGAATACGACGCTGATGAAGTAGGTGTGCTAAAAATGGATATGATTCCACGTAATAGCCTCGGGACAGGTGATGTCGGATATATTATCAGCGGAATAAAAGATAGCAAGGAGGTGAAAGTTGGTGACACTATAACCCACGTTGCACACCCTTGTGATACGGCTATTTCCGGCTTCCAAGAAGTTAAGCCTATGGTTTTTGCAGGGGTGTATCCAATAGATTCTGCAGATTATGAAAATCTTAGAGCCTCGCTTGAGAAATTGCAACTTAATGATGCTTCATTGACGTTCTCGCCTGAATCGTCGGTGGCCTTGGGATTTGGTTTCCGCTGTGGATTCCTCGGACTGCTTCACATGGAAATAGTACAGGAACGTTTGGATAGGGAATTCAATATGGACGTGATTACGACCGTCCCCAATGTGTCTTATATGGTTTACGATAAGCAGGGGAATGCCAAAGAGGTACATAATCCGTCGGGATTGCCTGATGCAACCATGATAGACCATATAGAAGAACCTTATATAAGGGCATCGATAATCACGGATACCAATTACATTGGGCCAATAATGAAACTTTGCCTTGACAAGCGTGGTGAATTAATAAAGCAGGAATATATTAGCGGCAACCGTGTAGAATTGCATTTCATGTTGCCGCTGGGTGAGATTGTAATAGACTTTTATGATAAGCTAAAAAGCATTTCCAAGGGTTATGCATCATTTGATTATCATGTAGACTGTTTCCGCCCCTCTAAGTTGGCAAAACTGGATATACTACTTAACGGTGAACCTGTTGATGCTTTGTCTACACTTGCACATCACGATAATGCAGTGACTTTAGGGCGGCGTATGTGTGAGAAATTAAAAGAATTGATACCTCGCCAACAATTTGACATTGCCATACAAGCTGCTATCGGCTCAAAGATTGTAGCTCGTGAAACAGTAAAATGCGTGCGTAAAGATGTAACGGCCAAATGTTACGGAGGAGATGTAAGCCGTAAACGTAAGTTGCTGGAAAAACAAAAACGAGGTAAAAAACGCATGAAGCAAATTGGCAATGTTGAAGTTCCACAAAAGGCTTTCCTTGCTGTGTTGAAATTGGATTAATAATTTAAAATCGTTAATCATGACGCATCAAATTAAATGTTGAAGCCTAAATAAACCTTGTAATCTAATAACCGTGAAAATAAAATATATAAGTCTTTTCAAGTTTTACTTGTAAAGTGATTGATAAAAAGGAGGAGAACCATGAAGGAAGTGTTAAAGAACAAACGGGATATAGCACGGGAGCTTGCACGAAAATACAGCACCATGACGCATGATGAACTTGATATTCTTGAAAGCATCCTTGTGCCAATGAAGTTTGCAAAAGGGGAGATAATATTGAATGAAGGCGAGACGTGTAAACATATATATTATATAGAAAAGGGATTGGTACGGCAGTTCTATTTTAAAAAAGGTAAAGAGGTAACTGAGCACATGGCGTCAGAAGGAGAAATAATAATGTGCATCGAAAGCCTATTTAAGGAAGAACCAACGTATCTGCAAATTGAAGCACTCGAACCTGTCTTGATATATGCGCTGCCTAAAAAACGTTTGGAAGAAGTAGCATTGCATAATGTAAACATCCAGATATTATATAGAAAGATATTAGAAGAGTCTCTCATTAATTCACAAATACATGCAGACTTAGTTCGTTTTGAAACGGCACAAGACAGGTATCAAAAGTTTTGCAAGCGGTCTCCACAAATCGCATTGCGCGCACCATTGGTGTATGTAGCCAGCTATTTGCAGATGACCCCGGAAACATTGAGCCGAGTACGTTCAAACATAACGTTAGGATAATATTAGGAAAAAGCATTGTGTGAACTTAAAAAATCACGACAATGCTTTTTGCGTATTGTATGGGAAGCATCTATTATAACGGAATACAATAAAAGCAGTAAAAACAGGCTTTTGTAAACAAATTGAAATAATCAACCTTTAAAAAGTTACAATTTATTTGTTTTGTTTGTTTTTTATTATTACCTTTGCACTGGTAATATAGAATTTATAACAAATGAAGCAGAATATAAACATATTGCATATTGTTATTCTACGACTTTAATTTGTCGGAGAAAGTGTGCAGTTATTAGTGTTACTACAAACCGAGCCTTTCTCACTTTTATATGTGTGAAAGGTTTTTTGTTAATAATAAAAATGTGATTATAATGAATGAAAGGTTATTTATTTTTGACACAACATTGAGAGACGGCGAGCAGGTTCCAGGATGTCAGCTTAATACTGTGGAAAAAATACAAGTGGCCAAACAGCTGGAACAACTTGGTGTAGATGTAATAGAAGCCGGTTTCCCAATATCAAGTCCGGGTGATTTCAATTCTGTAATTGAAATATCGAAAGCGGTAACCTGGCCTACGATATGTGCATTGACTCGCGCTGTAGAAAAGGACATTGACGTTGCAGCCGAATCATTGAAGTATGCAAAGCATAAGAGGATACATACGGGCATCGGGACAAGCGACTCGCATATAAAATATAAGTTTAACAGCACCCGTGAAGAAATAATAGAAAGAGCTGTAGCGGCCGTTAAGTATGCAAAAAAATACGTCGAGGACGTGGAATTTTATGCAGAAGACGCCGGACGTACTGACAACGACTTTCTTGCCAAGGTCATAGAAGCAGTCATCAAGGCTGGCGCGACTGTGGTAAACATTCCCGACACAACAGGGTATTGTCTTCCAAGCGAATATGGTGAAAAAATCAAATATTTGGTTGAGAATGTTGACAACATAGACAAGGCTATCATTTCAACACACTGCCATAATGACTTGGGGATGGCTACGGCAAATACGCTTAGTGGAATTGTTAATGGAGCCAGGCAAGTGGAAGTGACGATGAATGGAATAGGAGAGAGGGCCGGTAACACTTCACTTGAAGAAATCTCAATGATACTGAAATGCCATAAAAATCTCGGGATAAATACAAACATCAACACAACGAAAATTTATCCTACAAGCCGGATGGTTAGTAGTTTGATGAATATGCCGGTGCAGCCCAACAAGGCAATCGTAGGGCGTAATGCTTTTGCACATTCAAGCGGAATTCATCAAGACGGGGTCTTAAAAAATGTAGCCACCTACGAAATAATAAATCCGAAGGATGTTGGACTTGATGATAATTCCATCGTACTCACGGCACGCAGTGGCAGGGCTGCCTTGAAATACCGCCTCGGAGTTCTTGGAGTAAATATTAACGACGAAAAGAAATTGGACTCCATATACCAGAATTTCCTGAAACTGGCAGATAAGAAAAAAGAAATTAATGATGATGACATCTTGGTTCTCGCAGGTGCAGACAGAGCCGAAGCACACTCCGTAAAACTTGATTTCTTACAAGTCACTACGGGTATGGGAGTAAGAAGCGTGGCAAGTATCGGCCTCGACATTTCAGGACAGAAGTTCGAGGCAGCATCCACAGGAAATGGTCCCGTGGACGCAGCAATAAAGGCCTTGAAAAAAATCATACAGAAACAAATGGTACTGAAGGAATTTACCATACAGGCCATTAGCAAGGGTTCTGATGATATAGGAAAAGTGCATATGCAAGTTGAACATGACGGAAATATTTATTATGGCTTCGGTGCAAACACTGATATTGTAACTGCATCGGTAGAAGCATATATTGATTGCATAAACAAGTTTCGATAAACAACATTATCTAAATTAAAGTTTTTTCTTAGTGAAATATTTTCTGCTATTCTTAAAATTGTTAAGGCATGAACACACTTTTCGACAAAATATGGGACAGGCACGTTGTACAAATTATAGAAGACGGGCCTACGCAACTTTACATAGACAGGCTTTACTGCCATGAAGTGACTTCGCCACAAGCATTTTCCGGATTACGTGAGCGTGGCCTTAAGTGCTTCAGGCCACAACAAATATATTGTATGCCCGACCATAATGCTCCGACCCATGACCAAGATAAGCCTATAGAAGACCCAATATCAAGGAAACAGGTTGAGACTTTAGAAAAAAATGCAAAAGAGTTCGGGTTGAGTTATTATGGGATGATGGATAAAAGTAATGGCATCATCCACGTCGTAGGCCCGGAAAAGGGCTTGTCGCTACCTGGTATGACAATAGTCTGTGGTGATTCTCATACCAGCACACATGGTGCGGTTGGGGCCGTGGCTTTCGGTATTGGTACAAGTGAAGTTGAAATGGTAATGTCTTCACAGTGTATTTTACAGCAAAAGCCTAAGTCCATGAGAATTAGCATTAACGGTAAACTCGGTAAATGTGTAACTGCAAAAGACGTTGCACTTTACTTGATGGCCAAGATTTCAACATCCGGCGCAACCGGGTATTTTGTTGAATATTCAGGTTCGGTAGTGAAGGATTTGTCGATGGAGGGCCGTTTGACCTTATGCAACTTGTCTATCGAGATGGGAGCCCGTGGTGGTTTTGTCGCTCCAGACGAAACGACGTTCGAGTATTTAAAAGACAAGGAATTTTCGCCAAAAGGTGCCGATTGGGATAAAGCTGTAGAATATTGGCGTACATTAAAAAGCGGTGATGATGCCGTGTTTGACAAAGAATTGACATTTGATGCCGCGGACATAGAACCACGCATTACTTATGGCACCAATCCCGGAATGGGCATTGGCATAACTGAATGTATCCCGTCAATGGAGGATATAGATGAAAAAAGCAGGGCGTCTTTCTTGAAAGCCGTTGACTATATGGGATTTAGGCCAGGCGAGAAACTTATTGGGAAAAAAGTTGATTATGTGTTCTTGGGTGCCTGCACCAATGGTCGTATAGAGGATTTCAGGGCGTTTGCCTCTGTTGTGAAGGGAAAGAAAAAGGCTGAAAATATCGTTGCATGGTTAGTTCCAGGGTCATGGGCTGTGGATAGACAGATAAGGCAGGAAGGTATAGATAAGACATTGAATGACGCTGGGTTTGAAATACGCCAACCCGGATGTTCGGCTTGTCTTGCCATGAATGACGACAAGGTGCCTGCGGGGAAATATTCTGTTTCAACAAGCAACAGGAATTTTGAGGGACGCCAAGGGCCAGGTGCACGTACTATTTTGGCCAGTCCACTGGTCGCCGCGGCTGCGGCTGTTACGGGAAAAATAACAGACCCACGCGATTTGCTGGTATAAGTTCCGCAAGTAAGGAATTTGGCTCTCAATGGCCATTGCACAAAACAGGCGGCGCACGACTACTGAAGGCCTATCCGTCTATCGGATGGTCCGCATTGCATTTCAACCCGAAAAGCATCGTTTTCCAATATGTCGTGTTTTGCATTATAAAAGGCCACCTTTTAATGTGCAAAAAGCCATCTTCTGCGAGATGAAACATGGCCTTTCAGCCAATAGCCGATTTATTTTGAGATTATCAAGTTAAGGTTTGATTAAAACTATTATTAAAATATGAAACAAAAGTTTGATGTCATAACAAGCATCTGCGTTCCGCTCCCGCTGGAAAATGTTGACACTGACCAGATTATACCAGCACGTTTTTTAAAATCCACAAATAAAAAAGGGTTTGGGGATAATCTTTTCAGGGATTGGCGGTATAATAAAGACGGTTCGTTGAAAAAGGATTTTGTTTTAAACAATCCTGCATACGGGGGCGAAATACTTGTTGCCGGTAAAAACTTCGGATGCGGTTCAAGCCGTGAACACGCAGCATGGGCAATCGCTGGCTATGGCTTCAGGGTCGTGATAAGCAGCTTTTTTGCCGATATTCACAAAAACAACGAGCTCAATAATTTTGTTTTGCCTGTAGTGGTTTCGGAAGCGTTCTTGGCAGAACTTTTCGATAGTATCTTGGAAAATCCAAGCACGATGGTGAAAGTTGACTTACCCAATCAAATGGTTACAAATCAAGCGACAGGCCACAGCGAGCAGTTTGAAATAAACGGGTATAAGAAACATTGTTTGATGAATGGCATTGACGACATAGATTATTTATTGCAAAATAAGGATAAAATAGAAGAATGGGAACGACGGAACAAATAAATACATATACCCGTATTCCGCCATTTATCGAAATAATGGACAGCACGCTGCGTGACGGTGAACAGACGAACGGAGTGTCTTTCTTGCCACATGAAAAGTTGATGATTGCAAAAATGCTTCTCAGCGGCATTGATGTAGACAGGGTGGAAGTCGCTTCCGCCAGGGTCTCAGAGGGAGAAAAGGATGCTGTCACGATGATTTGCCGATACGCAAGCAAGATAGGGAAATTAAGAAAAGTCGAGGTGCTGGGGTTTGTCGATGGAACCATCAGTGTGGACTGGATTGCTTCATGCGGATGTAAAGTCATGAACCTTTTAGCCAAAGGGTCACTGAAACACTGTAACGGGCAGCTGAATAAGACGGTAAAAGAACATATCCGTGATATTGAAGGTGTGTTGGAATATGCAGGGCAGCAGGGCATTGACGTAAATCTTTATCTTGAAGATTGGAGTAACGGAATGAAAGACAATCCTGAATACGTCTATGAGATGCTTGACTCCCTGACAACAAAGAATGTAAAACGTTTCATGCTAACTGATACTCTTGGCGTACTGAATCCCTTGCAAGTCGTCGAATACATGAGGAAAATGGTAAAAAGGTATCCTAATACGCATTTCGATTTTCATGCTCACAACGATTATGATTTAGCTGTAAGCAATTCGCTTGCTGCAGCATTGAGTGGGGCAAAAGGGCTTCATGTGACCGTAAACGGACTCGGAGAGCGGTGCGGCAATGCGCCGTTGGCAAGCGTACAAGTAATTTTGAAAGACCAATTCCATGCAAAAACGAGCATACGTGAAGAACGCCTGAATGATATAAGCCGGCTGGTCGAGGGGTATTCAGGTATAGCGATAGCTCCAAACCAGCCTATTGTCGGCGAAAACGTCTTTACACAAGTGGCTGGAGTGCATGCTGATGGCGACAATAAGGCAAATCTTTACAGCAATGCCCTTGTGCCGGAACGTTTCGGGCGCAAGCGTGAATATGCATTGGGAAAGACCAGCGGAAGAGCCAACATCGACAAGAACCTTCGAGAATTGGGCTTGGAATTGACCGCTGAGCAAACCTTGAAAGTGACGCAACGCATAACAGAATTGGGTGACAGAAAGAAGTTCGTAACACAAGAAGACTTACCATATATCGTAAGCGATGTACTGAAACATAATGTGCCCGAAGAAAAAGTAAGGCTTGTCAGCTATATGGTATCTTCCGCTTATGGCCTAAAGCCTGTGGCCAGTGTGAAAGTTGAAATAAACGGTAACCAGTATGAGGCCGAGGCTATGGGCGACGGACAATATGACGCATTTGTCAAGGCCTTGCGTAAAATTTATAAAAACTCGCTCAACCGGACGTTCCCAATACTTGCCAACTACAGCGTCTCCATACCTCCAGGAGGACGAACTGACGCCTTAGTGCAAACAGTAATAACATGGCGTAACGCAGATAAAGTCATCAAGACACGCGGACTTGATGCAGACCAAACGGAGTCTGCCATAAAAGCTACACTAAAAATGCTTAACATATTCGAGGATATTAATACCTGACAGCTTTGAATGCTTTTCTTCAGGAATATAAACTAAAAGGTAATCTAACTGGATATAAACAAATAAAAATCTTAGATAATATATGAAACTTAAAATTGCAGTTCTTCCTGGTGACGGCATAGGCCCGGAGATTATGGAACAAGGCATAGCCGTGTTAGATGCCGTAGCGGCCAAATTCGGTCACGAAATAACATATAAGGAGGCAATATGCGGAGCGGCTGCCATTGACATGGTTGGTGACCCGTTTCCCGAAGACACGTTCAAAACGTGTCAACAGGCTGATGCCGTCTTGTTTGCGGCAGTAGGAGATTTACGTTTTGACAATGACCCTACGGCGAAAGTGCGCCCTGAACAAGGGCTTTTAGCTATGCGTAAAAAACTTGGCTTGTTCGCTAACATACGCCCGGTGCAGACGTTTAAATGTTTGCTGCATAAGTCGCCGTTAAAAGATGAGCTTATACGTGATGCAGACTTTATCTGCATTCGTGAACTTACCGGGGGGATGTATTTCGGTGAAAAATACCAAGACAACGACAAGGCTTACGACACGAATTATTACACACGCCATGAAATAGAGCGTATCCTTCGCGTTGCATACCTGTATGCCCGTAAACGCAAGCGGCACCTTACAGTGGTAGACAAGGCAAACGTATTGGCATCCAGCCGCTTATGGCGTCAGGTCGCAAAGGAAATTGAACCCGAATACCCTGACGTAAAGACCGACTATATGTTTGTTGACAACGCATCAATGCGTATGCTTATCGAACCTACGTTTTTCGACGTGATGGTTACGGAAAACACTTTCGGCGACATCTTGACCGATGAAGGAAGCTGCATATCAGGCAGTATGGGATTACTGCCATCTGCTTCGACAGGGGAAAGCACGCCGGTTTTCGAGCCGGTTCACGGTTCTTGGCCGCAAGCGGCAGGCAAGAATATAGCCAATCCCTTGGCCCAGATACTTTCAGTAGCCATGCTCCTTGAACATTTTGACTTGAAGGCAGAGGGCGCACTGGTTCGGAAAGCTGTTGACGCTTCGCTTGACGCAAATGTGCGAACACCTGAAATACAGGTCGAAGGCGGTATCCATTATGGCACGAAAGAAGTGGGAGAGTGGATAGTTGATTATATCAGGAAGGCATAATAAAGAATAAACGGTACTACTATGAAAGTCAATACAACCTGTTGTGGAATGCTGGGCGATACCACAACAGGTTGTTTGATTTATTAAAGTTGCTTTATTCAATGTGCATAAAGCTATTTGTCGCAACCGTCAAACAACATATACAATGAACGAAAATGATGACGGATATGAATATTTCTATCCATTCCCGTAAATTGCGACCTTTATAACGCCGTCTTTGCGGTTCTCAAATATGTCGTAAGCTGTTTCTATATCGGCAAGTGGTAAACGGTGGGTGATAAGCGGTGTCGTGTCGATTTTACCCTGTTCGATGAGATTGAGGATTTCGGCACAGTCGCAACCGTCTACGCCTCCGGTCTTGAATGTCAGGTTCTTGCCATACATATCGGGTAAAGGCAGCACTTGTGGCTCATCATACAAGGCAACGATTGTAACTATTGCATTCGGCCGTGCGCATCGCCATGCCATTCGGAACGTGTCGGAACTGCCGGCAACTTCAAGTACCACATCGGCACCACCATATTCACTGTGTTTTTTAACAAAATCCTCGCATTCATCGGGTGATGTTACCAAGACTTCAGGATAGTGCCTACGAATAAAATCCCTGCGCTCACCTGTTTTTTCACAGACAATGATGCGCTTTGGCTGCTTGAGCATAACGCATAATAAAGTACAAATGCCGGTAGGGCCGGCACCTATTATCAGCACTGTGTCCTGTGGCGTTATATCCGATATACGGGCAGCCCAAAAGCCAGTGGCAAGAATATCGCCAACGAACAGTGCCTGCTCGTCGCTTACGCTATCAGGTATGCGGTCAAGTCCTTGGTCTGCGTGCGGCACTCTGACGTATTCTGTCTGGCCGCCGTCAATGCGGCATCCGAGTGCCCATCCTCCGTCAGGGTCAGTGCAGTTGTTTACGTAACCATGCTTGCAGAAGAAGCACTCGCCGCAAAATGTTTCGACGTTCACCGTCACCCTGTCTCCTGGCCTTACTTTTGTGACGGCTGAGCCAGTTTGCTCCACAATGCCAACCATTTCATGCCCGACGGTTATTCCTGGTATAGCTCGTGGCACACTGCCATGCTTTATGTGCAAATCGCTCGTACAGATGCTGCCGAGCGTGACGCGGACTATTGCATCGCGGTCATCTTGTAACTTTGGTTTGGCTTTGTCAACAAAGCCAAACTTATGCGGTCCGATATATGTATATGCTAACATAAACTAACTGGTTAAATATATGTTTGTTTCGTAATAAATCCGTGAATTCATCGTACATTGCAATGGTTGAAGCGAGTCCTAAATGTTATAGTTGGCATAAAGAAGTAAAAGGATTTAGCCATTGGAAGCCCCGATGAAACCAGCCTTTTTGTGAAATATGGCAAATCACAATGCAATATATGGTCTTTTACCATACAAAAGGCCATATATTGCGAGCTAAAAGACGGCCTTTGGCTGTGTGCATAGTTTCGCCCCATTCCATCGGTGTTTATCAAGCGCATGAAGAATGGCAAGAAACGACATATTACCGCAATGCCTTACATCTTTTTACCATTGGCCTTTGCCTGGAATTTTTCAGCATCCACGATGAACCGTTCGTGTACACCAGTACCGATGAGTCCCTTTTCATCATAGACATTTGCCTTGAATTTCAGGCATCTTCCGTCAACTTCGCTCAATTCGGTTTCGCACCTTACGGCCATTCCCAATGGAGTAGGGGCTATATGGCTGATGTCAAGTCTTGTACCGACTGTTGCCTGGCCTTTTTCCAAATATGGCGTTACGCTCTTCCATGCGGTTTCCTCTATCAGGGCAATCATAGCCGGCGTAGCAAATACTTCGAGCGTACCGCTGCCCACGGCGGCGGCAGTCTTGTCGTGTGTGACGGTCAATTCAATCACATTTTTGATACCAGTTTCCATAAAATCGATATTTTTCTGCAAAAATAGATATTGTAACCGAGATTATGGAATTTTATAAGCTAAAATTTTGCGAACAAACATATTTACCTTATTTTTGCATAAATTTGTATGTACCAGATGAAAAGATATTTGTTATTTGCCATCGCGTTGTTGGTTAATTTTTCGCTTAGCGCACAATTAAGGTGGAACTCAAGCTATCAGGCATACATTGACCAATATAAAGATTTGGCCATAGCAGAGATGCTTAAATACAATATCCCCGCAAGCATTACATTGGCACAAGGATTACTTGAGAGCGGCGCCGGCCAAAGTGAGTTGGCCCGTGAGAGCAACAACCACTTCGGCATAAAATGCCATGACTGGCGCGGAGATAGGTCGTTTTATAACGATGATGAGAAAAACGAGTGTTTCAGGTCTTATCGTGACGTATATGAGAGTTATGAAGACCATAGCAAGTTCTTGGCCAGGCAGCCACGTTACCGTAGCTTGTTTAAACTGAAAAAGACTGACTACAAAGGCTGGGCGCGTGGCCTGAAACGCTGTGGGTACGCCACAAATCCGGCATACGCAAAGCAGCTTATCAACATTATAGAGCTATATAAGTTGCACCGTTATGACAATGCGAAAAAGTATGACAAGTTCATGGTTGAACGCTCTTCGGTCAAGGACGTAGATACCAACCTGAATTTGCACCCAATACATATTTATAATAAGAACTATTATTTGAAGGCCAGGCCAGGTGACACATTCAGGTCTATAGGTAAAGAGGTCGGCATATCATACAAAAAAATCGCGAAATATAATGAACGTGACAAAGACGACAAATTGGAACCTGGAGAAATAATTTATCTGAAGAAAAAACAAAAGAAGGCGGAAAAAACCTATAAGAAACGGCCACACCGCGTGAAAGCAGGTGAAAGTATGTATTCAATAGCACAATATTACGGCATAAGGCTTTCGAGTCTTTATAAGATGAACGACCTTTCTCCTGATTACTCAATTCAAGTTGGCGATTTGCTTAGGGTTCGATAGTTTGTGTAAGAATATACATACGCCGTACAACCAATGATTGGGAAGTGATAAACAGCCACGAATTTATCAACTAACAAGTATTATGATAAATAACATAAATCCATAATGTTTATTTCCCCTTTGGCCGCTTTTAAAACGAAAGTGAAAAAGATGAAAGATTGCATAGAACTTAAGAATGTAAGGGTAAATAACCTGAAAAATATTTCATTGGACATACCGCACAACAAATTTATAGTTGTTACGGGTGTATCAGGCTCAGGTAAGTCATCATTAGCTTTTGACACTCTTTATGCCGAAGGCCAAAGGCGTTATGTCGAGAGCCTGTCAGCCTACGCCAGGCAATTCTTGGGACGCATGAACAAGCCTGATTTCGACTATATAAAGGGATTGCCCCCTGCAATAGCTGTTGAGCAAAAGGTAAACACGAGAAATCCGCGTTCGACTGTTGGCACAAGTACAGAAATATATGATTATTTACGTATGTTGTACGCAAGAATTGGGCGTACATACTCACCTGTCAGTGGTATAGAAGTCAAGCGCCATACAGGTGAAGACGTTTTAAAGTGCGTGCTTTCATATTCAAAAGGAACCAAATTCGTCATATTGTCGCGACTCCACATAAATGAAGGATATTCTTTTGAGAAACAATTGAAAATGTATTTGCAGCAGGGGTATTCTCGTATTTATCATAATGGAGAGTTCGTCCAAATAGAAGATGTCATAGAAAATAAAAACAATTATACTCCCACAGACATTTTCATTCTAATAGATAGACTGTCTGTGGACGATACAACGGATACGGTTTCACGGATAAACGATTCTGTGGAGACTGCATTTTATGAAGGTGACGGCTCATGCCGACTTGTGTTCTTCCCCTCAAATATCACGTATGATTTTTCAGATAAATTTGAAGCTGATGACATTCGCTTTGAAGAACCAAATGATAATATGTTTTCATTCAACTCCCCCATCGGAGCGTGTCCTGTTTGTGAGGGTTTTGGTAATGTTATAGGCATTGATGAAAAACTCGTTATCCCAAATCCGTCATTAAGCGTTTATGATGGCTGTGTGCAATGTTGGCACGGGGAGAAAATGGAACAGTGGAAAACTGAGTTTTGCATCCAGGCAGCCAAAGACAAGTTTCCTATTTTCGAGCCGTATTACAGTTTATCACAAAAACACAAAGATTGGCTGTGGCACGGTCTTCCATGCCAAGGCAACCGCGATATACATGAAAAAGTATGTATTGATTCGTTTTTCCTCATGTTGAAAGAAAATCAGTACAAGATACAGTATCGCGTAATGATGAGTCGTTATCGCGGAAAAACCGTATGTCCTGAATGCAAGGGAACGAGATTGAAGAAAGAGGCTAACTATGTGAAAATTAACGGGATGAGCATTAGCAATCTTGTAGAGATGCCTATCGGTAATTTGAAACAATGGTTTGATAATTTGGAACTTGATGAACATGAACAAAAAATCAGTAGACGCTTATTGGTTGAAATAAATAACAGATTGCGCTTTTTGGTTGAAGTGGGACTTGGATACTTAACGTTGAACCGCACTTCCAGCAGTCTCTCTGGCGGTGAGAGCCAACGCATAAACTTGACTACAGCTTTGGGAAGCAGTTTGGTGGGCTCCCTGTACATATTGGATGAGCCAAGCATAGGGTTACATAGCCGAGATACGTTTAAACTTGTAAATGTTTTAAGGGAGTTGCAAAAGTTGGGAAATACGGTAATGGTTGTAGAGCATGACGAAGACATTATAAGGGCTGCAGATTACCTTATTGACCTTGGGCCAGATGCGGGTAGTCTTGGTGGTGAAATCGTATATGCCGGTGTCCCTGGTAAACTTTCTAAAAACGACATCAATAAATATGATAAAAGCCATACCATCAAGTATCTTTTTGGCAAAGAGGGTATTCCCATACCGTCGAGCAGGAGTTCATGGAATAAAAGCATCATGATAAAAGGTGCAAGGATGAATAACTTGAAAGGTATTGATGTGGAATTTCCTTTAAACGTATTAACGGTTGTTACAGGTGTAAGTGGTTCTGGCAAATCATCTTTGGTCAGAGGAATTTTATATCCTGCATTGAAAAGGAAACTCGATGAGATTGCAGATATACCCGGTGAGTTTGCAGAATTAGCCGGTGATTGGAAGGACGTAAAGCACGTTGAAATGGTAACTCAAAATCCCATAGGCAAGAGCTCACGTTCTAATCCTGTAACGTATGTCAAGGCTTTTGATGATATAAGACAGGTTTTTTCCGAACAGCCATTGGCGCAGCAGATGGGATTTACGGCCCAGTATTTTTCATTCAACACTGACGGAGGCCGATGCGAAACGTGCAAGGGTACAGGTATTATAACTGTTGAAATGCAGTTTATGGCTGATTTGGAACTCGAATGCGATGTATGCCACGGGAAAAGGTTTAAGTCGGATGTTCTTGATGTAAAATTCAACGGAAAAAACATCTATGACGTTTTGCAAATGACAGTCAAGGAGGCTATTGAATTTTTCGGACAAAATAATCAGGATACTATTGTACGCAAACTGAAACCATTAGACGATGTCGGATTAGGTTATGTAAAACTTGGACAGAGCTCTTCAACTTTGTCTGGAGGTGAGAACCAGCGCGTGAAACTGGCCTATTTCCTTAGTCAAGAAAAGTGTGCCCCTACCCTATTCATTTTTGATGAACCTACAACCGGCTTACATTTTCATGATATAAAGAAATTGTTAAAAGCTTTTGATGCGTTAATCAGCCATGGCCATACTGTTGTTGTAATAGAGCATAACTTGGATGTTGTTAAGTGTGCGGATTATGTCATCGACCTTGGTCCTGACGGTGGTGATAAAGGCGGAAAACTTATATTCGCTGGAACTCCTGAAGACATCGCAAAATGCGAGGAAAGCGTAACTGGCACATTCCTTAGAGAGAAAATAAATGGTAAATAGATGCCATTATGATTGGCGATTTGAAAAAATAAGTTAAAATACGGGAATTGCACACATATAAATTCACTTGATTAAATTAATTTTTATACCTTTGCACCGTTCAAAACAGGAACGCCGATATGGCTCAGTTGGTAGAGCAATTCATTCGTAATGAATAGGTCCCGGGTTCGAGTCCCGGTATCGGCTCTTAAGAATTTTTGCGGTAATAGCTCAGTTGGTAGAGCACTAGCTTCCCAAGCTGGGGGTCGCGAGTTCGAGCCTCGTTTACCGCTCTTCTTCTAAATCATTGAATATAAGGCAATTACATAGAAAAGGCGGTAAAAACAACCGCCTTTTTCTTTTATATTTAGCCATGAAGATAGGGCTAAAAAATGACTCAGTAACGCCCATCTAGTATTTCCTCGGTCTCATATTCGTTGTGTCTTTGGTAATTTTCAAGGAAACGGATGTAGTCGCTGTGTTTTTTCCACCATTTTTCACGCCTTTTGCATAGTTTGCGCAATGTCCGCCGCGCCTTCCACCCTGTTTGCAGGGAAAGTTTGTATTCGGTTTTGCGGCAGTAGGTCATGTAGTCCTTGACGGCGCGGCCTTTTCACGCCTGTATTCTTCTTTGTTGAAAAATCCAATATTGAAGTCGGCATTTTCTATCCTGTCGCGGTAGGCTTGTTCCCTTTCCCGTTCGGCTCTCTTTTGCGCGTCGTTGTCCTTTATGATGCCGTCGAGTATTGCCGCGCCAATGAAAAGCGGGATGAGCAACAGCGTCCACCATCCGAAAATGGCGACGACAAAACACAAACAGAATATAGTAATTACGATTAATGCCATGATGCAAAGATATTTAAAAATAATTAGAAAATCGTGTTATTGTTAGGACAATATTCTATTTCTATTATTATTTCTTGCACTGTTTATTTGTTGTTTCGTTGTTCTGCCGTGCGAAGTATTCATTGCATATCTCAAGAAATATCATCGGGCTATATGCAAGTTTATCCCATAATTTTTTGCCGCCTTTAAGGATACGTTTATCTACATAATCAACAAGCCCTGGATTGGTCTTTTTATAGCGTATGCGCATTGCGTTAAGGCTGATGACGTTGCCAGTCATAAACGGTACGATGACACTATCACCACGAAGGCAGATGCCATATATTGTCGTTATGTTCATTTTCCCTAATTGCATATTTTGCGAGTCTATGCCATTCCACCAATATATTTCTCCAATGTCATTGCCACCTTCCTCATAAACAAATTGCTTACGCGTGCGTTTGGGTTTCAGGATGGATGGATTAGCCACAACCTTGGACAGTAGTTTGTCATATTTACCGTCAGGGGACGTTTTCTTCACAAACTCTATACACTTTACGTTATCCGCATTATATGTAACAGCATCCTTGCCGTCGGCTTTTGGAGATAACGTGAAAGATGTATTAAAGCGCTTGAACAATTTTCCTGATACCCAATATTCCTGGACGTATCCATCAATGCACGTTCCATCCGCCAACGTGACGCGCACATGGTCTTTTTCGCTGTCGTCTTCTGGTTGTGCAAAAGTGCAAATACTCAATGAAAAGAAAAACAAATATAAAATTAAATGCTTCATTCGTCTATGCATATTTATTCTTATAATAGAAATCCAATAGACACAAGCAGGCCGTAGATGAACATATTACGGGCCGTTTCGCCCAACACCAAGTTTAACGCTTTGCCTTTATTTATACGTATCATTTTCTTGTATGTGGCATAGTGCAATGCTAAATAAACAAATGGCAATATGGCTGCCCACTGGTGACTGTAGTAGATGAATGACATCCCGGCAACCACTGCAAACAGTCCGGCAAAAAGGTAAACCCTGCGTCCGTAAGCAGCACCGATTCGTACAACGAGGGTCTTTTTCCCCGCATTAGCATCATTGTCAATGTCTCGGTAATTGTTGACTAACAATAAAGTATCAATTACTAATCCGCATAAAATCGAAGCGATGAATGCTTCTGCCGTGACATGGCCAACTAACAAATAATAAGTCATGCAGACAGGAACTATTCCGAAAAAGACTAATACCAAAATGTCGCCCAAGCCGAGGTAAGAAAGTGACGTAGTATAAAGAAAACAAAACAGGACACATAAAAAACCAACCACAAGCATACCGATGCCGCCATAAATAATAAGTGGCAACCCCAATCCGCAGGCAACAAATGTCGTTACGGCTATTGCCCGTTTCATGTTTCCTGGCGTTATCCAGCCTTGGGCGCACGCCCTGCGCGGGCCAAGCCGTGTCTCGTCATCGTTACCACGTACATAATCAAAATAATCATTGACGAAATTGGCGTCTATTTGCATGATAAATGCAAACAGTATGCATAAAACAGCGGGAATTATGTTGAATTCAGAACGTCCTATGTCAGAATAAGCCAGCGACAGACCTATCATTACAGGCACAGCTGCACCGGAAAGAGTCTTGGGGCGTGCAGCAAGCACCCAAGACATAACCGAGTTTGGACGTATGTTTTTTCCTTCCATTTGTCTTTAGCCTAATGTATGGTTACAATATCTGGAATTATGCATTTTAAGTCGTTCAAGACCTTGCAAAAATAAACATTTTGCGCTATATTTGCAAGAAAATGATTGAGTATGAGTCTTGACAGACTCCATGAAGTTCATACATTAACTTTATAATATTTGTTGACCATGCTTGACAACAATGTCAATTTAGACTTGATGACGTTCATCGAGACAGAGATACTGCCACGTTATTCAAATTTTGACAAGGCCCATGGTATGCCGCACGTTACAAGCGTAATCAGGCGTTCAATAAAACTTGCAAAAACGATAGGGGCAGACATTAATATGGCATATACGATAGCGGCTTACCACGACTTGGGACTTGAAGGGCCACGGGCTATTCACCATGTAACCAGCGGAAAGATACTGGCTGCCGATTCGCGCCTGAACAAATGGTTCTCCCGTGAACAAATAAAAATCATGAAAGAAGCCGTAGAGGACCATAGGGCATCGGCATCCCATACGCCGCGTAGTGTTTATGGCAAAATTGTTGCCGAAGCAGACAGGGAACTTGAGCCCATGACAGTTTTTCGCCGGACAATACAATTCGGATTAGACCATTATCCGGAAAAGAACAAGGAAGAACATTGGACAAGGTTCATCAGCCATCTTGACAATAAATATTCACAGCATGGATATATACATTTATGGATTCCTGGTTCGGAAAACGAGGCGAACCTGAAGAAAATCCGTGAATTTCTGGTTGACAAAAAAACTTTAAGAACGATATTTGACAAAATCTATGATGAAGAAAAAATGTCGTAAAAGAGCATATCCTTTATTAAAGGCTCTTTCGGGAGCATTACTTCCCATCGTGTTGTTCATGTTCCCATTATCTTATGCTTGTTCGCAAACACAAGACAGCACGAGGCACGAAGTCTTGCTTGAAACGACTAAAGGCAATATACGTATTGCCCTTTACAATGAAACCCCGCTGCATCGTGACAATTTCATAAGGCTTGTCAAGATTGGTTTTTATGATGGCCTATTGTTCCATCGTGTCATAATGAGTTTCATGGTACAAACCGGCGACAGCGCAAGTCGCCATGCAAAGCCTGGACAGCTTTTGGGAGACACACCTGAAAGCTACAAGATACCCGCGGAAATAAAATATCCGTCACTGTTCCACAAACGTGGTGCAGTGGCTGCTGCCCGTGAAAGCGACAAGGTAAATCCTGAAAAAGCATCTTCGGCATCACAGTTTTACATCGTGTACGGACGGCGTTTCAACGACCAGATGTTGGATGACGCCCAAAAACAACTCGACAGACAGACTGGTGGAACGGTTAAACTGACACAAGGGATAAGGGAAGTCTATAAAAAGCAAGGAGGCACGCCCCATCTTGACGGGCAATATACGGTTTTCGGGGAAGTAGTTGAAGGACTGGATGTCGTAAATAGCATACAATGGGTTGATACTGACGAGAACGGACGGCCCAAAGATGATATAAAGATTATACGTGCCACTGTGGTAAAATGAGCGTAAACATACCGTGTCGCGATGATGTACGAAGCTGACGAATGAAGTGACATTTGGGTGCAGTGTCCAATATTACAAGTTATATAAAATCCTGCAAAAATCAAAAGGGGATTAATTGAAATATAAAAGGCCATATTTTAAGCGACAGGAAGATGCTTCCAATCCCGTAAAATATGGTCTTTTATATTTCAGCTGAAAATCTGGTAAGTTGCCGTGTTGCTTTGTCTATTCCGTGGGTACGGCATATTTGTCTCCTGTGGAATGTACTATTTCACGCGCAACTTTCCCTGGAAAGCCAGGACGTTCTACTGTAGCGCCTAATCCGGTTTCAGTACGCTTGAACGTGCCGTTTTCTTCTGGCTTCACGGTCATGTCGTTATATTTGACAATCATGTAAATAGCCATTTGTTTCCATCGGTCAAGCATTTGTTCAGCCTTTAAGTTGCTGTATTCATTAAGATACTTTATTGCCTGTAAACTGTTTTCTGCGTAAAGGCGCGTTGCCGTAGCTTCTACTTCGGCTTGCCCTGCGTCATAACTTCTTTCAAGAGAGTCTCTTACAGCCTTGAGCGCCCCAAACATCAATGAATATCGCGGATAAACCATGTTGCTGACCCAGTTGCAAATCCAGTAAGCATTATTCTCGTTAAACGTTACGGCATCGGCTCCCGGCGTATTATAACATTCAGGCTGCTCCGTGTTGCCGCAATATATCGGTGTGTAGGCAACCATATTTCCGTCATCATTACCAAACCAGAGTATTCCCCCTATCTGCCTTGGCAACCACGAGCGTAGTTGGGCTATGTAGGAAAAACCAGACTGCTGTGTGGATGTAGGCCTCTCGTTGAAATATTCCTTGCCGTCAACTTTGTAAGTAAGCGGCGTCGGCCGATATGGCATCCCCCATATTCCCTGGCCGGGGTCATTGTCAAGGGCAAAAGGCGTTCCCTCATAATGGTCGCGCATACAATCGCGCACATCCTGTAACGTGACTTTCTTATTGGGGATAATCCACAGTGGCATAGGTTCGGCATCCTTCACTTTACCCTCCGCATACGGCAAATATTTATCCATGTCGTCTGAAAAATGGTTGAAGAAGCTCCATACCCTTGCTTCACAGAAGCGTCGCCCGGAAAAATCGGGATAGGCATACGTCTCACAAAAACTGAAATCCTCGTCTTTGCCTGTGAACCAACCTTTCTCCCTTGCAAATGATATACAGTCTTTTGAATACATCACGTTTTTTTTGTCCTTTTGGTCAAACTTCCGTATGCGGCTTTGGTTGGCATGGGCGCAGATAGCGTTGTCAGGTATCCTCAGTGCAACCCAAACAACACCCTTGCTTCCAGGCCCCTTACCCATCATCTCCATTATCCACGCTTCTTCCGGGTCACAAATAGAAAAAGTCTCGCCTTCTGAACAATATCCATATTTTTCTGCAAGAGTTGTCATTACTTTTATTGCTTCTCGTGCAGTCTTAGAACGTTGTAAGGCTATATATATCAATGAGCCATAATCAAGAATGCCTGTTGTATCGACCATTTCGTGACGACCGCCGAATGTGGTCTCCCCGATTGAAACTTGGAATTCATTTATATTGCCTATTACGTTGTATGTTTCTTCCGCCTCCGGTATCTGCCCATGATATTCCTTTGTGTCCCAGTCGTAAATCTGCCTCATCGTCCCTTTGTCATGCTTTCCGGCCGGATAATGGCAGAGACCGATAAACATTCCATAATCGTCAGCATTATACGTACAAAATACTGAACCATCGGCACTTGCAGCTTTGCCGACAATGAAATTCGTACACGCAAAAGCATTGGTATATGCTGCTAAAATAATAGCGACCAACAATATTTTCTTCATAATCTTCATATTTTATTATGTCAATATTTAAATTGCGACGTAAATACAGCCTCGTTGTTGCATCTGTCCACGGCAACAATCTTCAAATTGTGCAAACTTGATGTTTTTCGAATTGGAGAACCATGCAAGTTGCATGAATATATATTTGCTTTTTCATCATATTCAAAAAGGACAAAACTTCCATTTACATATCCTTTCAATGACTTCAAGCCGCTTTTCTTGTCATAAGCGTAAATTTTCAATCTGCCGTTAGATGCATTGAATGCTGTCAATACCGGCGCATCGGCATCGTATGCTATTTCATACCGTGCCCCTAATTCCCTTATGCGCCCCGTAACCCAGCCATCTTTATAAAAGCCACCCATATACCTGTCTGCTCCATAATGGCTTACAATATATAATTTATTTGGGTCTTTTACAGGCTTGTTTAGTTTCAAACTTATTTGCGCCCATCCAAAAAGCGGATAAGACTGCCTATAAAAGCTCCATTCATTGGATAAAGAATTGGCATCGCCGACTTTCACCGTCGGTGACAACTCTACATCGTCAGGCAATAATCCCTGGGCGATTTTAAGCGACACTCCAGGCCTTTGGAATACATTGAACCTGTCGAAATGCAAGATGTTCATAAGTTTTTGCCTTGGCCCCATCGGTATTTTTTGGCGCTCACCACGCACGACAAATGAATATTCCCGTGAATTTCCATATATGTCGGTAATTTTATAAACCAAATGGTAGTCACGTTCTTCATTGAAATCAACCATGCCTTGATTCATCTGCGGGGCAGAAAGAATAGGCAGCGTGTTACCCGGTTCGATAAAAGATTTCATATACCAGACACGTGTTCTACAATAATGCTCATAATCGCCCCATGAATTTACCATTCGATTGCACTTCTCCGGGATATTGTCTACATCGCTTTCAAAGACAACTTTTCCGTCAACCGACAATGAGGTGCGGCGTACCCCGAGAATACCAAAACTTCCTTCCATATAATCGTTGGCCCAAATACCAAAGCCTACTCTACCCCACGCAGTAAATTTCCGCGTTAATGTCGGTGAAGAAAAGCCGTAAGACTGTTTCCTGCCTGACCCACAAAACACGCCTTTGCCAGCCTGCGGGTATGCCATGAATGAATGTGCTATAGGCTTTGTTGTGTCAGTAACAAAGTCTTTCAAATAGTCAAGTGGGTCAAGCAGGTTCCATGTCCTTGTCTCATGGAACTCTAAATGCAGGTGTGGGGCTTTGCTGGCCCCCGTATTTCCGCTTATAGCTATTAATTGCCCCTGAGCTACAGGATAATCTGTAGGCTTCAGGTCAACGTCTGCAAAATAAGTCTGGTGTTGATATTGCCACTTGCGCACGATGGCAGCAAGTTGTGGGGTGAATTTCTTTAAGTGGCAATAAACTGTAGTGATGCCACCCGGATGGCGCACATAGACAGCATTCCCAAATCCGTTCAACCCAACCGTTATCCTGGAAACATAACCATTGGCAACGGAAAAGATAGGCTTACCTTCTGTCATGCCCGTCCTTACATCTATACCACCATGAAAATGGTTCGGCCGCGGTTCTCCAAAATTGCCGGCTAACGATACAGGATAATTGACTGGAGAACCAAAAGCCATGACTGACGACAAAAGCAATGCTGATAATGTATTGAACACGAGACGATTTTTATATTATGGTTGATGTATTTATCCAAGCACTACTAAAGAATAATGACGGGGAACGATTAGCCTTGTAATGCTTATGGCCACACGTTCGCCCGTCATGATAATGTTACAATATTCAGCAAGCCTTGAAACTCATGTCAAGACCCTTCACTGAATGGGTCAAAGCACCGACAGAGATGAAGTCAACGCCGCATTCGGCATAACTGCGTATAGTGTCGAACGTTATTCCGCCGCTTGATTCCACTTCATATTTGCCTGCAATCATTTCAACGGCCTTCTTTGTATCTTCTACCGAGAAGTTGTCCAACATTATCCTATCAACTCCGCCACAATCCATGACTTGCTTAATCTCGTCGAAGTTGCGCACTTCAATCTCTATTTTAAGGTCAAAAGATTTCTCCTTCAAGTATTCATGACACCGATTTATCGCATTGCTTATGCCACCGGCAAAATCGACATGATTGTCTTTCAATAAAATCATGTCAAATAGGCCTATCCTATGATTTACTCCACCACCGATTTTTACTGCCTGTTTTTCAAGCATACGCATACCTGGAGTTGTCTTCCTTGTATCGAGTACGTGTGCTTTCGTTCCCTCGATGAGCTTGACATATTTATTTGTCATGGTAGCGATACCGCTCATTCGTTGCATTATATTGAGCATGAGTCGTTCCGTTTGCAATAAAGAACGTATTTTACCGCTTACAACCATCGCTATGTCGCCTTTCTTGACCTTTGAACCGTCACACATAAGCACTTCTACTTTCAGCGTCGAATCAAAGCGTGCAAACACTCTTTTGGCGACTTCCACTCCTGCCAAAATACCGTCTTCCTTTATTAACAGGTGTGATTTTCCCATAGCGTCTTCAGGAATGCAGCATAATGTCGTATGGTCACCGTCACCTATGTCTTCTGCAAACGCCAAATCAATGAGGCGGTCTTCTAGTTCATCTACTGTGTACATTTGTTTCAGAATAATCTTAATTGATATTTACAAGTAAACACCCAATCCTAACTTAAAGCCTATTTTCGAATAATCAGAATGGTTCTTGAACGATTGGTCATAATAAATGGCCGGTTCTATAGTTACATTTTTGTTCAGGAAAAATGCATATCCGACTTCAATGCCAGGCATTAAATCGTTATAATTATGGTTAGCATGTATGAGTTTTGCATTAACTCCAAGATAAAGCCCGTTTTGTATAATA
This sequence comes from uncultured Prevotella sp., assembly GCA_944319815.1. Classification (GTDB taxonomy): domain Bacteria; phylum Bacteroidota; class Bacteroidia; order Bacteroidales; family Bacteroidaceae; genus Prevotella. The sequence goes on from CALUEX010000052.1 coordinate 37,223, forward strand.
TAATATCGTCCACCTATACCAAGGCTTATCATATCAGAGGCTCCGTCGCGTCCACTGTGCTGCCATCCGAACTGTCCAAGCAACATCCAGTCGTCAGCCAAGAGATAACCACCTTTGGCATCAAGACCGATATTGAATTCTTCAGTACCGCTATAACTTATATCAAGACCTGACACTGCGGCACCGACATACCATTTACCCTGCTCAAACTGGGCGTGGCTCGCTACTGCAACGAGCAGCGCAACGATTAACATTGAAATTTTCTTCATATTGTTTTATTTTGATTTTACGACATATCGGCAAACCTGTCTTTTTGCCTTGCTGCAAAAGTACACATTTAATTTGAAAAACAAAAAAAATAGTATAACTTTGCACGAAACTGGAAATAACCGATAGCAAAATGAATACGTCAAACTACCCTAAATATTATAATTGCCTGTTAATTCTCTGCTTACTTTTCACATTCCCACTATATAGCCACCCACAAGATTTCTTGGCACGCAAAATCCCTAAGCGTGAAACTCGTGCTGTATGGCTTACAACGCTCGACGGTCTTGATTGGCCAGGCTGTAAGGCATTATCCGTTTCTGGCATTGAAAAACAAAAACACGAACTAACGGCCATCCTTGACAGTTTACAGCGTGTAAACATAAATACTGTGCTTTTCCAGGCGCGGATAAGAGGCACGGTTGTTTATCCATCATCCATTGAGCCGTGGGACGCTTGTTTGACAGGCGTTCCTGGACGCAATCCAGGATATGACCCACTTGCTTTTGCCATTAAAGAATGCCACCGAAGGGGTATGGAAATACAAGCATGGGTAGTTGCCATACCTTTAGGAGGATGGAACTCGCCAGGATGCAAGTCCCTGCGTAATAAGCATACAGGCATAGTTATACGCCATCGTGGCCAAGGCTACATCGACCCGTCACGTCCGGCTTCGGCACAATACATTGCAGGTTTATGCTCTGAAATAGCGTCACGCTATGACATAGACGGCATCCATCTTGATTATATACGTTATCCAGAGACAATGCGTGGGGTAAACCATGCAACTGCAAGGCAAAACATAACCCGGATAGTGGAAGTTGTACGCGACAGAGTAAAAGCGATAAAACCATGGTTAAAACTTAGCTGTGCAGTAATAGGCAAACGGGATGACTTAGCAAGAACGCATAGTTACGGCTGGAACGCATTTGACGCTGGCCGTCAAGACGTCGAAACGTGGATGCGTCGTGGTTTGGTGGACCAATTATATCCCATGATGTATTTCCGTGGAGACCAGTTTTATCCATTCTTGCTTGACTGGAAAGAAAACGACTACAACTGTGAAATCATACCAGGACTTGGCATTTATATGTTGTCACCCCATGAAGGACATTGGCCAACCGAGGAAATCGAACGGCAAATGCTTGTATCGCGTTCACTCGGTATGGGGTTCGCCTTATTCAGGGAAAAATTCCTGCGCAATTACGCAAAACCTATTTACTCTTTCATGAAAGAGTTTTCCCCCTACCCCTCATTTGTGCCACCTTCACATAAAGATAGCACAGCTATCGCAGCCCCAGCGACAATAAATGTTGAACGTACAGGGAATTACGCTGTAGTAACATGGAAAGACTGTACCCTGTCCGGGCTACGCCATAATGTTTATGTGTCAAACACTTATCCTGTAGACACAGACAATGCGCAAAATCTATTGGTCATGAAGGTGGAAGGCAACCGCATTGCTGCTAAAGTCCAGGACGATATGTATTTTGCAGTTACCGCAATCGACCGCTTTGGGCGTGAAAGCGAAGCAACACAACAAGACATACTGGCATACACACATACAAATGAAAAACCCGGCATACCGTTGATTGATGTTGTGGCCGGCGAGAATGTAATGATGCCAGAACCGTTCAATAGGCAGTCAACCGATGCGGTCATCATCAAGAATATTGTCGGCACGGATGTCGGTGTACGTCCATGCATTGGAGGCTTATTTGCAACGAAAGGGCTACCTTATGGTTTTTACGCCGTATATTCACTCAATCAAAAGGGGATAATGCACCGTATGTTTTTCTTAAAGATAATCCCTAAAAAAACAAGTGAAAATGTTTTAACGCCATGCACGGCGTAAAAACATTTTCACTTGTCGCTATAAGTAACTGTCAGATGTTTTTTTATTCTGGCTTCATGTTTGTGTAAACATTCTGCACGTCATCATCATCTTCAAGCAATTCAACCATTTTATCGATTGTTTCGCGCTCTTCGGGTGAGACATCCTTCAAGTCGTTCGGAATTCTTGTAAACTCGGCACCTGTGATTTCGAAACCATTTTCTTCCAAGTGCTTCTGTATCTCGCCAAAGCTCTTCGGGTCTCCGTAAATGGTGATTTCGCCGCTTTCCTCGTCCGTGTCATACTCATCCTCAACGCCATAATCGATAAGGTCGAGTATCATTTCATCCATGTCAAGACCGTCTTTCTTCTTGAAAGTGAACACACACTTATGGTCAAACAAGAACGACAAGCTGCCCATGGTCCCTAAGTTACCATTGAACTTGTTAAAGATTGCGCGAACGTTGCCCACGGTACGGGTCGTGTTGTCTGTTGCAGCATCAACGAAGATTGCTATTCCGTGAGGCCCATATCCTTCGTATGTCACCTCCTTATATTCGCTCTGGTCCTTACCCATTGCGTTCTTGATAGCTCGCTTTACGTTCTCAAGCGGCATATTCTCACGCTTTGCATTGAGAATTATTGAACGCAGATGCGGATTATTGTCCGGGTCTGGGCCTCCGGCCTTTACGGCTATTGCAATTTGTTTCCCAATCTTGGTAAACGTCCTGGCCATATGGCCCCATCTCTTAAGTTTTGTAGCTTTACGGTATTCAAATGCTCTTCCCATATCTTATGTATTAACTTTTATTCTTGACTTTTTCTATGCAAACAGGCTTTATCTCAACTCTGCCTTCAGTTCCTTCTTCAAGTTAGATACGAGCTTGCTCATCATCGCGTCTATCTGCTTGTCATTTAATGTCTTACTTTCGTCTTGCAGGACGAAGTTCACGGCGTAGCTCTTTTTGCCTTCTGGCAAATTTTTGCCCTCATATACGTCAAATAGCTCTACGCTCTTGAGGTATTTCTTTTCCGACTGACGTGCAACACGCTCAATATCACTGAACTTCACGCTCTTGTCAATCAGCAATGCAAGGTCACGGCTAACGGCTGGATACTTGCTTATTTCATGGAAGCTGACTGCTTTCTTGCTTATTGACTTTACAATCGTATTCCAATGAATATCAGCGTAATACACCGGATTGTTTATGTCAAACGCTTTCAACAGCTTCTTGCTGATTACACCAACCTCGGCAAGCATCTTTCCGTTCCTGTCCTCAAGCGCAAGACCGCAGTTGAAGATGTCGTTATCAGTGTCCTTCACGACAATGGACCCCGATGCTACGCCCAAACGGCGGAAGATATTGTCAACATAGGCTTTCAGTTCATAGAACGACGAGTCCTCGTTGGGATGCGCCCAACTGCCTGAAACGCGCTTGCCTGTCACCCAAAGTGCAAGGTGTGCTTCCTCCTTGTAAGCCAACATAGGGTTGTCGGCATTTTGCTTGTCCTTGTTGAATTTGTACACATTACCCATTTCAAAGAACCTTAAGTCGGCGTTCTTTCTGTTGGCGTTGTAAGCTATGCTTTCAAGACCGCCGAACAGCAACGTCAACCTCATGACATTAAGGTCTGAACTAAGAGGATTTATTATGCGTACAAGATTTTCTGCCGAATACTTGTTCAAGTCGGTATAATAAGCAGCCTTGGTCAGCGAGTTGTTCATTATTTCGTTGAACCCGCAGCCTACAAGTTGCTCACCTATAATGTTTTCCAGCTTGTGCTTGTTGTCCTCGTAGCCTTTGATTACGAGTGAACTTTTCAGCTGTGTCGGTATCTCTACATTATTATATCCGTATATCCTTAATATGTCTTCAACGACGTCACATGGGCGCTGCACGTCTACGCGGTAAGGCGGCACGCTAAGTTCCAGACCTTCGGCAGTTTCGCTGTCTATCTTCATGTCAAGGCTCGTCACAATCGACTTCACCATGTCAGCAGGTATCTCCTTGCCTATCAGGCTGTTTACATAGTCATACTTCAACGAAACCTTAAAGTCATTAATAGGTTCGGGATATACGTCTTTTATTTCCATCGACACCTTGCCGCCGGCAAGCTCCTTACACATTATGGCGGCCTGTTTCAAGGCGTAGATTATGCCATTGGGGTCTATTCCACGCTCGAAACGGAACGAGGCATCCGTGCTCAACCCGTGGCGGCGCGCGCTCTTCCTAATCCAAGTAGGATGGAAATATGCACTCTCAAGCACTACGTTCTTTGTTGTTTCGTATGTACCGCTACCCTTGCCGCCGAACACACCGGCAATGCACATTGCCTCCTCGGTGTTGCATATTGCAAGGTCGTGCGTGCCGAGCTTGTGCTCCACGCCGTCAAGCGTAACGAACGGCGTGCCCTCCGGCATAGTCCTTACTATTATGTGGTGGCCCGTCACCATGTCTGCGTCAAAGCAGTGCAGCGGTTGGCCGTAAGCCATCATTATATAGTTAGTAATGTCAACAATGTTGTTGATTGGGCGAAGGCCTATTACGCGCAGTTTCTCCTGAAGCCACGCGGGGCTTTCCTTTACGTCGCATCCCGTTATGCTGACGCAGGCGTAACGCTTGCAAGCGTCGGTGTTCTCTATTGTCACCTCAACGGGCATCGTGTTGTCGTCCACGGTGAATGCGCTGCAGTCTGGGCGATGGAGCGACGTCTCGTGGCCGTTACGCTTCAGCCACGCATACAAGTCCCTCGCCACGCCCCAGTGAGACAGGGCATCGGCGCGGTTGGCCGTTATGTCTATTTCTATCAGCCAGTCGCTCTCCAAGTTGTAGTATTCGGCTGCCGTCTGGCCAACCTGTGCGTCGTCAGGCAGCACTATTATGCCGTCGTGGCTCGTGCCCACGCCAATCTCGTCTTCGGCGCATATCATTCCGTAGCTGTCAACGCCACGCAGTTTCGACTTCTTTATCACGAACTCCTTGTCGCCGTCATAAAGCACGCAGCCGAGGTCGGCCACTATAACCTTCTGCCCAGCGGCAACGTTAGGTGCACCGCAAACAATCTGCGATGGCGTTTCGCGTCCCAAGTCAACAGTCGTCACGTGCAAATGGTCTGAGTTCGGATGCTGTTCACACGTCAACACCTTACCTATATACAAGCCTTTCAAACCACCTTTAATGCTTTGCACCTCCTCCAAGGCATCAACCTCAAGACCTGTAGACGTCAGGGCGTCGCATACTTCCTGCGGAGTCAAGTCGAAATCTACATATTCCTTGAGCCATTTATAAGATATATTCATCGTTTTGTTTTGTTAGTTTCAATACTTGTTCTGTCGGTCTTGCCCCTTGTTCCATAGATAAAACTTGCGCCTTTGCCTCAATGCAAACACTCGCAAGAAGGCGGCAGCACCCCTACCGCTTACGCAAACAATCGCAACACTCTGCCGACAGGCATTGATTTGCCGACGCAAAAGTAATAATTTTTGGTAATACCGACAAAGGTTTATTGGAAAATCTAAGTTAAACGCAATTATTCAACCTCCTTTACATAACTTCAATGTCTGGTACACGATTTATTGCATATTCTTATGTTTTTCTTTGTTCCATTTCTTCCATACCTTATACTCTTTCATCCATTTTTCCCATGCCTCTTTATCTTCCCACAGCCATTTTTGTCTTTTGCAATAACTGTAATATGTCGAAGGTAGGTTCTTGGCTGGAATGAAATTGAAGACGTCGTTGTGTTCGTATTCCTTCATTACTATTACATCATACAATGCCCATCTTTTTCTTTTTACCAGCCTTATATGCTCCATATCATCCACTTTGAAAAACCATCTTTCCATATCCCAAACATATTGCCATGTGCTATATACCTCCACTATTATTGTATCGTTCTTAACTTCATACAAACCATAATCGCCAACGGAAAATAATCCCATCTTGCCCTTTGGGTTAACCGCCTTTTCTACATCTTCCGTTATTTTTTTTCATCGCACAGTCGTTGAAAAAAAGATACGAACAGGCAAGTTCCGTCATCATAAAAAATAATGTTATCATTTATGACTGAATCCGGTTTGATAACCAAATGGTTTATGTCTTTCTCCGTGAAAAAGCCATCAGTCCTAATGATTTTGGATATATTTATAGGCACGGTGTCATAACGTATCGATGCAAAATCTTTTGCCTTCCGCTTTTTGCCATCTATCAACATAAAATAACGTGAGTTCGGTATAAGGTTTTCGCCGACCCTGCGGTAAAAATATCGGGCCTCATCACCGTAGATAATGCCCATCCACTAGTAGGGACGCTCGGTCAGAGCGTCCGGGTAACTATGAAAACAGCCAACGGATACCATGCGAAACGCCAACGGCTATCTGTTCACGACATTACCCGGACGCTCAGACCGAGCGTCCCTACAGGCTTGGTGGCAACGTGGCGGAGGACGGATACCGTTTTTTATCGGCGTTTACAGGGCTAAACTTGGAATGTCCTGCATCAGTTTTATACCGAACTGACGTTAAAATAGAAGTAGTGGCACGACGTAAAACAAAGCAAGCAAATTATTGCCAAAATTAAATTCTTCATAATTCAAACATTTTAATATGTCCACAATGTATAAGGGTTATTGCTACCAAAGTAGAAATAAGCCGACTGTCTGAAATCTGAATAATCAATAAATAGCGGCGTTTTGGAAAGATATTTATGTACAGCGTTTTGAGTAAGACTTTGCACATATCTGTGGCTGTAACCTAAGCGATAGACCATATTACCGTTTTTCCAGCCAATCCATATAGGTGCAAAATATACTTTCCCCTTTTTTCCAAGCTCCGCTCTTATAATCGCCCAAGCTCCAATGATTGCTACTTACGATGTCATCAACCATCTTTCCTTTCCGCTACGCTCCAAAGACGGAGGAAGGCTATGGCGGTGTTGCACTTCTAACTTGACGGTAGTTATTCAATTTGCATAAATTCATTCCAATTCGCGAATTGCGAAATGTCCTGTTTTTATTTTACATATGATACTATTATAAGGAAAAATCCAACCAAGGTCATAATCGCGGATTTCATCTGTTTGCTCACCTACAAAAATACGTTTTTGATTGATTGGCCAATAATACCACCTAAAAGATTTCGTCATATTATTAAAATTTCCTTCACTAAACAGTTTAAACATTATTTTGTCCGGCTCACCAACATTTTTACTTTTACCGACTTTGTACCAAACTCCATCTTGAATACCTAATTTTAATATTGTATGTGCATAAAAAGACACCTCGTCCTGCACTATTTTTTCAATATCCGGCACATAATCCATCGAGTAATGCATCTTGAACACACGTATTACCGAACTGTTCAGCTGTGTCAAGTCATTAGCCACATATTGAAAGAAGCATTTGTATTGATTGTCAACTTCAACACAAAATACATAACCGATTTTCGTTACTATTCGCTTTGCCATAAGCGTTAAAATATTTCTTTTCCTAAGTATTTGCCAGTCCTAATTTTAGCCACTATATCTAAATATGGATAAACAAATCCCATATCTATATGTTTGTATTTTTCTGCCAAGCATCCAATTTTTATAGTTTTTTCGTTTATCTTCCATATATACCATCTTTCGCTTTTTTCTATTCTCGAATAATCAAGCTCATTAAATAGCCTAAACCATATATTTACAACATCCCCAATGTTATTACTCTTTCCCACCTTATACCAAGCCATGTTCTCTATTCCGAATTTAAGCACAGTATGCGCATAAAAAGACACCTCATCTTGCACTATTTTTTCAATATCCGGAACATAATCCATAGGATAACGTTTCTTGAATACACGTATTACCGAACTGTTCAGCTGTGTCAAGTCGTTAGCCACATACTGAAAGAAACATTTGTATTGATTGTCAACTTCAACACAAAATACATAACCGATTTTCGTTACTATTCGTTTTGTCATAATCCGATTTTTTATTTAATTAAATCATATTTCTCCCAATATTTGGGAGAAATCGAATTTATTTTATTATATAACAAACCTCCATTTTTTCCTAAGCCATAAATGTTTATCAAACGTTGTTCCATTATTAAAGCTTGCATTCTGCTTAATTGTCCCGTCCTGTCAATAGTATGATAACGTAATGTAGCCCTATTAGTCTTTGAATGTAAATGTTCTGAAAATCGGATAGACGGTTCACGAGCTGTTATTCCGACATACCTTACAATACCGTTATCGTCAGTTCCTAAATATACACTATTGTCACCTGAACCAAGTGGCGTTTTAGAAGAAGATAAAACCTCTTTCACTATTTGCTCTGCATCAATATTATTAGGTTCTAACGCATCAAGAATAGACATTGTTTTTGCCTGTCGTTGCTCTATAACAGCATTTCCAAAACCACCGATAGCACCAACTGTAAATCCCATTGCTGCATCATTTAACCCATCACCAAAGGCCTGCCCAAAGCTGTTGCCTTGTCCCAACGACAAAACAGAGCCGAATCCAAAACCTACGATTGAACCTGAAAGGGCACTGTCGAATGTTTTTCGGGCAATGTCATTTGGTATCCATGACGTCAAATGACTTGTATAAGTAGAAGTATAAGAAGACATCGCTCCTCCTAAATACCCCATAGCAACAGACATTGCCCCAGAAGTAAAGACATTGCCCCAATCAATATTATTCCATCCATTAGTAAATCCTTGGTTAACAACACTATTTCCTAAGCCGACAATTCCTGCAGCTGCTAAAGGATTATATAATGCTACCACACCCGATAATGCTCCAACTCCAAACAATGACGCACCTTGACCTATACTATGGACATCTCCTGTTAACAAATTAGCACCAAGGTTCACGACACCGCCAACAAATGCGGCTATCAGGTCGTCCACAATAAGATACTCACCGCTCGGGTCTGTATATTTCAGAGGGTTGTTCAGGCAGTATGAATAGCGGTTGAAGCTCTGGCTGTTTTCGGGCATCTGTACGTAGTTGTCAGGACTTAAAAAACGCCCGAGCGCGGGGTCGTAAAGTCGCCCGTTCATGTTAACAAGGTTAAATTCCGTAAGCATTTCGTGCCCAGTGTAGCCACGAAGAAAGCCTATGTCATTCTTTCCTATTGTCTGCCGTCCCCATGCATCATACGATGCCGTGAAAACTGCATTGCCGTCTGCATCTAAAATGTTGACAATGCTGCCAAGATTGTCCGTAACCATATAATACACCTTGGTATCGCCTTTACCGTCAACAACGCAAAGCACATCTTCACCGAGATAATAAAAATAACGAACTGTGCCATTTTCATTTACGTACTCAAAATCGTCACCATAAACCACAGTGCGCGCTAAACTGCCTCCACGGTAGAGCTTTGACACCCAGCGCTTACCGTCTGGCCCGTATGCTACCTCCATACGGTAGCCGCCGCTGCCGCCTTCTTCAAGAAGCGTGACATTCCCATAGGCGTCATATTCTACATATTGAGGATTTTCAGGAATCAGGCCATTTGTATTTTCAACCGAAGTTACGGCATGGGGCTTATCTGCTTCATAAGTGTAGCTGCCAACGTTATATTTCGATAAAATATTTCCGTCATTTGAAAATCTTGTCATATATCGCAGAAGTGGAAATACATTGTTAGAAGGCTGTATAGCCCCTATAGCCTCTTCTGATTTAGGGTCGTCACTACCATCATCATTGTATGCAGGAATAGCTTTAAAATTAAGTATGGAATACTTTACAGTTTTCAACCTGTCAAGTTGGTCATAATAGAAATCATCTATATAAAACGTATTTTCACCAACTCCACTACGTGAACCCAAGTTTCCAGTATCTGCATTATAATCAAATGACAGATAAGCCACGTTTTCTGTGCCTCTATATACTGGTTTGTGTTTCAGATAGCCGGTAGCCGGGCTGCGCAGTTCTTTGGCTACAAGATTCTTGCCCCATGCGTAATGTGTTACGCGCCCTGTGTATTTTGTAAGTTGCCAAACGGTCTCATCTCCTACCTTTATCGCCGTCATGTTACCATAACTGTCATAATCGTAGTTGACGGTAAGATTAGACCATCCACGCTTTACGATGTTTCCGCTTTTATCATATTCGTATGTTGCAGCCGTTAAAAACGGTACGCTGAGAATGTATCTTAGTTCTGTCTGCAAACGTCCGAAAGTATCATACACGTATCCAACGGTACCGACAGAATTAGTGCAGTTTTGCAATCTCATTGCATAATTGCCGGAAGTCCCATAGGTATATTTCGTTGAGTCCCTGTTCGCTACAACAGATGTCACACGTCCAAGATAGTCATAAGCGGTCGCTATTGTTTTTCCGCGCGCATCCGTTCTACGGAGTTCGCGTCCAGCTGCGTCATATTCGTAAGTCATTGTGCCTGCGTCAGGGTCGGTAAGTGATGTGCGGTTGCCTACATCGTCATATTCCATGCTTACGGTGTTGCCACAAGTGCTTGCGCTTATGGGTTTACCAAGAGGCCCGTACTTCCATTCAACGGTGTTCAGCGGGTCAACTGACGACGCAATATTTCCCCATGCGTCATAATTCGTAGTGAAATCACTTTCATCTGCGTTTGACGACACTCTCTTGGTCGTAGTCGTGCTTCTAAGCCCATAAGAGTAAGTTGTTGTATTACGGCGTTCGTTTTCGTCACGAATGAGTCTGTCCCTCGTATCATATTCAAGATTTTCGGTAAAAGACAGTACGCCTGTGTTTGTTACTATCTTTGCCGGCAATCCGTTCACGCCGTATGTGGTTTGTTTTGACAATGGAACGTCTTTGGCGCCAACGCTTTCCACCAATACCTCACGCCCACGTGCGTCATACCAAGTTTTCACCCAAGGTTCTCCGTCGCCTTGCTTAAGAGTGTAGTATTTCTTGGCTTGTGATGTTCCCCACCCTGTAGATGTCGTCGATACCTTACCGGTCGGCTGCACTGTCTTAACAAGCCGTCCCCAACCGTCATACGTGTAACTGACCGTCAGCACCGCCGAGGCATCCGTTTCGTCATTTTCCGTCAAAAGACTGCCAGTTGAGTTATAGGTAAACGTATTTACCGCCGATGCAGGTGAAGTGTATTTTTTTACAATGTTGTCACCATGGGCATCATATTCATTGTACATCGTAACCTGTTCTACACCCTGCCCTTCCGTGCGGGTTGACAACACATTGCCCCATGCGTCATAAGTGTAATAAGTAGTGACCGGCATCGACGACTCGGCCTTTTCTTTCACTGACGCCTTGCGTCCGAGATTGTCGTATGTTATTATCGTCCGCGTTTCAGACATATCGACATCCTCGCCATACATCAAAAACTCGTCAACAATCTGTGGCAGCCAGCCGCACGGTTTCTTCACGAAACTTCCGTAAGAAACAGCTTTGTACGCAAAGCCGTCGTCACGCTCGGTAAGCTCCTCTGTCAACACGCATTTATCCGTGTCGTATTGATATGTCACGAGCGTTTTGTCACCATCAAAATCTGTTATCGACTTGGATTTTGGATAAGCAAAAAACACTTTATTGCCTTTGTCAACGACAGTCTGCGTGGTGACAGTTGTTGACGTATAGTCGCCCGTGGTCTCTGTTACGGTCGTACTACAGGGGATGAAAAATTTGCGGTCCCATGAGCTTAATGTCGTTGCACTTTTACGCCCAGTAGTCTCGTTGTTTGCCTCGATGCCCGACATACCTAAAAGTCCCTTGCCTTGCAGGTGGGCTTTCAATCCCTTATATTTATATGTCAACACTTCATTCGCCACGGCACCGTTGGTCTTGACGATACGTGTCACAACGGGCAACGGCAGTGTTATGTCCGCCATTGGATACATTTCATTCTTAAAACGGGTATATGTGCCGAAACTTGAAGCTAACGTACCGTATGTGATTGAAGTCTGGTTATCAAAGCCGTCCGCAACGAACGTAACCCTGCCCTCTGCAGCCGACCAGTTTCCGTAAAAGTGCAAAGATGGGTCAACATTGGCGTTTACCGCACCAAAACAATTATACCCGTAGTTTAAAAGCTCTGCGGCTCCGTCGCCATTAAAATCTCCGACCGTAAACCGGCATGACAAGGCATCGTCTTGTCGGTTAGACGTTGCAGTTTTAACTACTGATAATCCCGTTCCCGTTGAACGCAACCAATAAGTAGTGGCCCTACCTTGAACTGCATTGACCACTACGTCGGACATTCCGTCGTGGTCAAAATCAAATATAGACAAGCCAAACCGCGTGTCATCCTTGCCATGGCTTGTTATAGTTGAAACCTTGCCTATATTTACAATACTGAAACTACCATCACCCTGTCCTAATGCAAAACTAAAGACACCTCCATTGAAAACAATAAAATCCGCAACGCCGTCTCCATTGAAATCACCAAGTCCCATACGTGTTGAGGCTTTCAAGTTTGTACCGGTGACAACACGCGCATCGTTGAATTTATATGTATCACCACGGTTCAAAAACAGCTTGTAGCCGTTGTCGTATATAAATATGACATCATTAAGTCCGTCATTGTTGAAGTCTGCAGAATAGAGGTCTTTAGGTTTTCCCGGCAATGTGATGTTTGATTCCGTATGTTTCAATGTATAACCCGAAGTATGGTATATGCGTATAAGGTTATAAGTCGTGCCGCTCACAGGCTCGCGTTCAACGACCACAATCTCACTTTTGCCATCGTTGTCAAAGTCGGCGACGGTGTAAACAGGAAATTCATTTGACTTCTTCATGACGCAGATAAATGAATTCATATTCCTGTTACCGCCATATTCATCACCGCAGACAAACTGGAATTCAGCCCTTCTTACGCCTAATTCACTTATAAGTGACACACTGGGGATTACAATCTCCACAATTCCGCCGCCAGTAATGTCGGCTGCAACCGGTGCTCCCTGCTGTTCACTCCAGTCATCAAAACTAAAACTTGCACCTAATGATATTTCACTTTTTTTTGAAAAACTTATGCTCCCGTCCGCATTCAGCTTCGATGGATATATATAACAATAATTGTTGAGTTTGCCACTTTGGTCTGTCGGGCCTACAATTACGGGACACATTTCAATTAAGTCGGATATTCCGTCACCGTTCATGTCGGCTGCCATGAAGTTCTGTCCCTTTTTGTGGACGAACGTGGACGTTTGTAAAGCGAGGTCAGGGGTCTTGGCCGTCAACGATGGTGATGGAAGGTAATTCCAATTTATAACAGTTGGCTTAAGCTGTTCGCCAGAGGCATTTTCTTCAATCACTGAAACTAAGCGTGAAAACTTTGTACTCGACTGGTCGCTAATGGCATTATAAGTAAAAGTGTATTTACGCAACAATGCCCCGTGCATTTTTGTTGTTATACTCTTAAGGCGTAAGCCCATTTTGCCTTCCACTGTCTCCAAACGGAATTTTTGCACATCGCCACGTGTTTCGTATGTAAAAGCTATCTCGTTTGCCGTTTGTACAGTCGCAACATTTTTATTTTTACCATACGTTATTTTTGATATATAAACAAAGTTGTTGTCGCATAAATATGTATAGTCTGCATAATTGCCTTGGGTGTCTTCAATGTGGTCGATGTACCAAGCATTACATATTGTCAGCCCTGTTTTTCCTTTATAGTTTTGTCTCGATGTTGCACTATTACCGTATGTTATAGTTCGCCCGTCGGCCATTGAAACTGAAAAATATAAACCATAAGTTCCAGATTTGACTGCAACGACCGACATAGGGTCTGACTCCATGTTGTATGTTGAATTTACCGTTCCCTGTATTCCAGACTTACGCATAAGGCGCTGACCGTCAATGCTATAGTTGTCTGTCGCCAAGTGAGTTAGTCCCTTAGCCTGTCCGTCATGATAAATATCCGCAGGCACACGTGTTATGGCGGAAAGTCCCGATATATTACAACCATAACCTACAACGCCATTGCCTGACTGGCTGTTATAGCAAATTGAAACATTAGGTTGAACTTGGCAGTGTCCTGATGGAGTGGTTATTGGTATATTGAATATAGCTGCACCGTTATTGTTTACGTCAAAATGTATTGACGTACATCCAACAGGAACGTTGTTGACACTATTTTCCACAGGAGGAAGAGAATAGCCAAAGTCATCAGGGCTTGACGTTGAAACGGTCATTCCACACAAAGAGGCCAGCCGTACAGATGAAAACAATACGGCCAATAATGCCGTTCTTGTAAAAGTCAACATAGGTTTCATTTCTTTACTATTTTCCATGACGCTAATTCACCTGAAATCTCAACTTGCAATATATATACTCCACTATGGCGAACGCCCAAATCAATGAAGTTGCCTGAAACATTTATGGCTTGTTTTGTTATGAAGATTCCATCAATGCCATAAACATTGATGGCGCCGACAACCTCACCTCCAGTCATATTGCTAACCATAACACGTACACTTCCGCTTGATGGATTATTATAAATGTCTATTTTATAATTCTTGAATATTCCATCAATATGTTGTTCTTCGCTCGCTTCTAACGATTTTGCACTCATGCTTTTTGATTGAACAACCTCACGAGACACACGATTGCCAGCTGCGTCATAAGTATAATAAATTTTATTTTGCGACAAAGCCTTAACCTCAACTCCCCAAAAGAGTGATAGTAATAAGGGAATTTTGATAAAATGTCTCATAAATGCTAAAGTTATAATTTATATTTTAAGTTAAAAATAACAAACGCAAAAATACGTAAAATATGCAAATGAGCAAAGTCTTAATCCAAATAAAATCATGGTTTGACATGAAAAATGTAATATTCGAACAAATAAACAGTGATAACGAACAACATTATTTGCCATATACTCAAACAAAAAAGTTTGGCATTTCTGCCCAGCTGGTATTAGCTTGATTATCAGGAGGTTTCCAATATGCCGCATATTGCAGCGTAAAAGATGCCATTTCATCGTGCGTTTTGTAGCGTTTTGCACGGCAAAAAGGCACGTATCGTGATGAGGATGGATTTATATAAATGAATGTCAGCAAAGCTCCCATTCATTAGTAGTTAAAGGAGTTTTCTCCAGTACTAAAAGGAGTAAAGGAGTTATGTAATAAAGGAGTTAAGACATCAGCCTTTTCATCAACACCCCTCCCCTTGGGGAGGTCGGGAGGGGGCTGGTTTCCATTCACTAAGGAGTTAAAGACAAGTGCCTTGCAGGTTTATGCCTGATGAACCGTAGTTGGACTGTTTGCGGATTTTCTTATTTATATATGTGCCATTTCATCGGTAAAACATGGCAATATTAAGTAACGGGCAAGCCCCTGTCACGAGGTGTACCTGACAGCGGAACTTGCCCGTTAATATGATAGATGCTTTCTGTTGTAATAACAATTTACAGCGCGGACATATACGCCTTGACGGCATCGGCACACCTTTCGCCGTCAACACCGGCAGAGACTATTCCTCCGGCGTACCCTGCCCCTTCGCCGCACGGGAAGAGGCCAGACAGGCACACGTGTTGCAACGACTCACTGTCGCGCAATATGCGCACAGGGGACGACGTGCGCGTTTCGGCAGCTATGAGCACTGCTTCGTTGGTAAGGAAGCCACGGCTGGTGCGCCCGAAAACCTCGAAACCCTGTTGCAACCGTTTGCTGACAATGGAGGGAAGCCAAAAGTGAAGCGGACTCGAAATAAGTCCCGGTGCGTATGAGCTTTTCGGCAAGTCGAAACTAAGGCGCGAGCGCACAAAGTCAACCATGCGTTGCGCAGGGGCTGTCTGCCGCATATTACCCTGTTGCCAACAGTCATGCTCCATCTTCTCCTGGAAGTTCATCATGCAGAGCGTGTCGGCTGGGTTGCCCACATCCTCCGGGTGAACCTCAACCACCATGCCGCTGTTTGACCATTGCGAGCCGCGGTTGCTCGGGCTCATTCCGTTTACGACTATCTGTCCCGGGCCGGTAGCCGCCGGGATGACGAAGCCTCCGGGGCACATACAGAACGAATAGACGCCACGCCCATCCACCTGCGTTACGAAACTGTATTCAGCCGCCGGCAACCAACGGCCACGCCCGTTCTTGCTGTGGTATTGTATGCTGTCAATCAGTGCGGCAGGATGCTCAAGGCGCACGCCCACGGCCAAAGCCTTGGCCTCCATCTCAACCTTGTTCTCGTCAAGGTAACGATAGACGTCGCGCGCCGAATGGCCCGTGGCAAGGATTACGGGGCCGCGGAACTCACGCTCCTCTCCCGAGGTCAGGTCAACGGCATTGACACCTATAACACTGTCACCATCGACAAGCAGCGAAACCATCTTTGTCTGGAAATGCACTTCGCCGCCACAGCCTATGACCGTGTTGCGCATATTCTCGATTACGCGCGGCAGCTTGTCTGTACCTATGTGCGGATGGGCATCGGCAAGAATGGCCGTAGAAGCACCGTGCTGACAGAACACGTTTAGGATTTTGCGCGTGTTGCCGCGCTTCTTGCTGCGTGTATATAATTTGCCGTCAGAATAAGCCCCTGCCCCGCCTTCGCCAAAACAATAGTTGCTCTCGGGGTCAACTTTTTGCGTCTTCGTTATTGCGGCTATGTCTTTCTTGCGTTCGTGCACATCCTTGCCACGCTCCAAAACGATGGGGCGCAAGCCTATTTCAATAAGTCGCAAGGCGGCAAAAAGACCACCGGGACCAGCCCCCACCACAACAACTGACGGGGCGGAGGACACGTCGCGGTAGTCGGTTCGTTCGTATTCGTCGTCTTCAGGCTGCTCATTGATGTAAACACGGACTTTAAGGTTGACAAATATTGTGCGCTGGCGTGCGTCGATGCTGCGCCGCAACACCCTAACGTGAGTGATAGTCCTGACGTCAAGGCCCTTGTCGCGTGAAACAAAATCCTTGATAGTTGCCTCGTTGGCTGCCTGCTGCGGCAGCAATCTTAATTGATATTCTGTTATCATACGATTATAAAAATGATTGGTATGAATGTCCGCAAAGCCCCCATTCATTAGTAGTTAAAGGAGTTAAAGTAGTTAACGTTCGCTTCGCGAACTAAGGAGTTAAAGACAAATGCTTTGTCGGTATGTGCCGATTAACGGTTATAGGGATATTTTGCGGATATTCATTAATGTTAATACATTTATTCAAGAAACTTACGTAATTCGGCAAAAGCCATTTGGCAAAAAGACAAGTACGGTTTTATATTTTGCATAAATATGTAACATAATTCAGTTGTTTTCTGCAAAATTAGCAATTTCGTGATAATTTATATTGCAATAATGAGTAATTTTATTATATTTGTCGGCAATTTTAACAGAGAACAGACCTCGTTTGTTCCGAGGCTCTCGAAAACCATAATTAAAATAATGAAAGTATTAAAGTTTGGTGGAACGTCCGTAGGTTCCGTGAAAAGCATTCTATGCTTAAAAAGAATTGTAGAGAAAGAGGCTAAGAAACAGCCCATAATAGTAGTGGTAAGTGCGCTGGGAGGCATAACGGACAAACTACTCTCCACGGCGCAAATGGCCCTGGAAGGCGACGAACGCTACAAGATGGAGTTCGACGCGATGGTGAAACGCCACCATAGGATGATTGACACTGTGATAAACGACACTAAGAAGCGTGAAGACCTGTTTAATGCCGTGGACGTATTGTTCGAACAGCTCAAGAGCATTTATTACGGTGTCTATCTCATTCACGACCTCAGCCGAAAGACACAGGACGCCATAGTAAGTTATGGTGAGCGCCTAAGCTCAAACATAACAGCCGCTATCATTAAGAACGCCAAACTTTTTGATGCAAGGAACTTTATCCAGACCGAGTATAAAGGAGGGAAACATCTCCTGGACAGCGAACTGACTAACAGGCTCGTATGCGAAACATTCGCCGAACTGCCGCGCATCTCGGTAGTGCCGGGCTTCATAAGTCGCGACAAGGACACGGGCGAGACAACAAACCTCGGACGTGGCGGCAGCGATTACACCGCCGCAATCATCGCCGCAGCCCTTGACGCAGAGGTGCTGGAAATATGGACTGACGTTGACGGTTTCATGACAGCCGACCCGCGCGTAATACGCACGGCATACACCATAAGCGAGTTAAGCTACAAGGAAGCGATGGAGCTTTGCAACTTCGGTGCAAAGGTAATATATCCGCCTACCATATATCCCGTCTGCATAAAGAATATACCAATCAAGGTAAAAAACACGTTCAACCCAAACGGCGCGGGCACTATAATCAAGGAGAAAATAGATAATGACCAAAAAGCAATCAAGGGAATATCGAGCATCAGCGACACTACGCTAATCACGGTTACAGGTCTTTCGATGGTCGGGGTTATCGGCGTAAACCGCCGTATATTCACCGCGCTTGCGCAAAACGGCATTTCCGTTTTCCTCGTAAGCCAGGCATCGTCTGAAAACTCTACGTCAATAGGCGTAAAGGATACCGACGCGGAGGAAGCCGTGAGCGTGCTGAACGAAGAGTTTTCAAAAGAGATTGAGACCGGGGCAATGTTCCCCATGCACGCCGAAAGTGGTTTGGCTACAATCGCCATCGTGGGCGAGAACATGAAGCACACGCCCGGCATAGCCGGAAAACTGTTCGGCACACTTGGCAGGAGTGGCATCAGCGTAATTGCCTGCGCACAGGGAGCGTCGGAAACAAATATTTCTTTTGTCATCAACGGGATGTATTTGAGAAAATCACTCAACGTCCTGCACGACTCGTTCTTCCTCTCCGAGTACAACGTACTTAACCTTTTTATCTGCGGCGTGGGCACTGTCGGCAACAAGCTGATAGAGCAAATCAAGCTGCAATACGAAGAATTAAAACAAAACAGGCGGTTAAAGCTAAACGTCGTAGGCATAGCCAGCAGCCATAACGCCATATTCAACCGCGACGGCCTTGACTTGGATAATTACCGCGAACTGTTGAAGAACTCCGAACCAAGCAACACTTCGAAGTTGCGCAAAGAGGTGATTGGGATGAACATCTTTAACAGCGTGTTCGTGGATTGCACTGCAAGCAACGAGGTGGCTGCCCTTTACCAGGATTTTTTGGAACACAATATTTCCGTCATTGCGGCCAACAAGATTGCAGCATCATCCGATTACGGCAGCTATATAAAACTCAAACGCACGGCGTTAGCACGCGGCGTTAAGTTTCGTTTCGAGACAAATGTAGGTGCCGGCCTACCTATCATAGGGACTATCAACGACTTACGCAACTCCGGCGACAAAATCCTGAAGATTGAGGCCGTACTTAGCGGCACGCTGAATTTCATATTCAACGAGTTGTCAAGCAAGGTTCCGTTCTCTGAAGCAGTAAGGCGTGCCAAGGAACAGGGATACAGCGAACCAGACCCGAGAATAGACCTAAGCGGCACTGACGTTGTGCGCAAACTGATAATACTAACCCGCGAAGCCGGATATAAAATTGAATTGGAAGACGTAAAGAAACACCTGTTTGTGCCTGACGACTTTTTCAAAGGGTCGCTTGATGACTTCTGGAAAAGGTTGCCGCAGCTTGACGCAGACTTTGAGGAACATCGGAAACATCTCGAAGAACAAGGACGCAGGTGGAGGTTCGTGGCGAAAATGGAAATGGGCAATGCGTCCGTCTCCCTGCAAGAGGTAAGCAAAGAGCACCCGTTCTATGCCCTTGAAGGCTCGAACAATATAGTTATGCTGACAACTGAACGCTACAAGGAATACCCTATGCTAATACAAGGATATGGGGCAGGTGCAAGTGTTACCGCTGCAGGCGTGTTTGCAAACATAATGAGCATTGCTAATATATAATCTTCGAAAAAAATGAAACATCTCATTATACTTGGGGACGGTATGGCCGACCACCCGATTGAGCGTTTGGGCGGAAAGACCACGCTTCAATATGCGAACACACCCGGTATGGACTTTATCGCAAGAAACGGCCGTACCGGCCGTCTGTCAACAATACCGAAAGGATTTCAGCCCGGTAGTGAAGTCGCAAACACAGCCATACTCGGTTATGACCTGAATAAAGTTTACGAAGGCCGGGGACCGCTTGAGGCCGCAAGCATCGGTTATGACATGGAAGAAAATGACTTGGCCTTGCGTTGCAATATCATAACCCTATCAAACGGTGCAATAAAGAACCATCACGGCGGCCACCTTACAACGGAACAGGGCGACGCCTTAATAAGGGAACTCAATGAGGCATTGGGAAACGACAAGGTTAGTTTCCATACCGGGACGCAGTACCGTCACTTGTTGATAATCAACGGCGGAAACAAACACATTGTATGCGCGCCACCGCATGACCACCCTAACGAGGCATGGCAGGATTTGCTGGTAAAACCTGAAGACGGATGGGAAAACAAAAAGGATAACCAGCGAATGACAGCCGGCGAAACGGCAAACCTGTTGAACGAATTGATAATAAAGTCACAAGAATTTCTAAAAAAACATACAAAAGGAAACTCTACACAAGAAACATTGAGCATCTGGCCTTGGGGCGGAGGATACCGCCCGGCCATGAAAACCCTTATGGAGGTGTATCCGCAAATAAAGTCTGGAGCCGTTATTTCGGCAGTTGACCTTATAAAGGGGATTGGACGATATGCCGGACTTCAGGTGATAAACGTTGACGGGGCCACAGGGCTTGCTGACACGAACTATGAGGGGAAGGCAGAAGCCGCACTTGCTGCATTAAAGACGTCAGACTTTGTATTCTTGCACGTGGAGGCAAGCGATGAGGCAGGACATGACGGGGATTTAGAATTGAAACTAAGGACCATTGAAAATTTTGACAAACGAATTGTTACGCCTATATGCAATGAATTGCAAGTATGGGAAGGTGAGCCCGTAAGTGTTGCATTATTACCCGACCACCCTACCCCTGTTGAAATAAGGACACACGTAGACGAACCAGTACCTTTCGCCATTTGGCACAAGGACATTACTCCCGACAGTGTGCAGACCTTTGATGAAGTAAGTTGCGTCAGCGGTTGTTTCGGAATGCTTCACCTTGGCGAATTTATGCAGGAATTCATGAAAGAATGAGCGGAAACGCAATTAAAAAGATGTATTCACGGAAAAAAACAAAAAACAATGAAATACTATAGCACCAATCACAATACCCAACCCGTTACGTTGGAGGAGGCCGTTACGACTGGTCTTGCACCAGACAGAGGATTGTATATGCCTGAACAAATAAAACAACTGCCTGAAAGTTTTTTTCAAAACATACAGGACATGACATTCAGGCAGATAGCTTGTTGCGTGGCGGAAAACTTATTTGGAGAAGACATTGACCATGACGACTTGCAGAATATAGTATGCGATACGTTGTCGTTTGACTGCCCTGTTGTAAACATTAGTGAAAACATTTGGTCGTTAGAGCTTTTCCATGGACCAACACTTGCGTTCAAGGATGTCGGTGCGCGTTTTATGGCAAGAACATTGGCTTATTTTGCGAATAAAGATATTAGGAGAAAAAAAGAAACTGACGGCGAGAATGGTCGTTCAAGGAACGTCAACGTACTTGTCGCAACAAGCGGAGACACAGGCTCTGCTGTTGCTAATGGCTTTTTGAACGTTGACGGAGTGCACGTATTCGTGTTATACCCAAAGGGTAAAGTAAGTCCAATACAAGAATGCCAATTTACTACACTGGGCCATAACATCACGGCACTCGAAGTGGACGGTACTTTTGACGACTGCCAGTCGCTTGTAAAGGAAGCCTTTGCAGATAATGAATTAAATGAGGCATTGCGCCTTACGTCTGCAAACTCGATTAATGTTGCACGTTTCCTTCCACAATCCTTTTACTATTTCAATGCTTACGCAAAAATGAAAGAGAAGGAACTGGCTGACAATTTAGTGATTTGTGTCCCGAGCGGAAACTTTGGCAACATAACTGCCGGATTACTTGCGCAACGTATGGGATTGCCTGTCAAGCGTTTCATTGCGGCCAACAATGCCAACGATGTATTTTTGCAATACCTTAAAACAGGGGTATATACTCCACGTCCAAGTATAATGACGGTTGCTAACGCAATGGACGTGGGGGCTCCAAGTAATTTTGCGCGTATAATCGATATATTTAACAACTCGCATGACGAGATTTGCAAAACGATTAGCGGATGCGCTTATTCTGATGATGAAATTACCCATGCAATAACAGAATGTTATAAGTCGTATGGGTACATACTTGACCCTCACGGTGCTTGTGGCTGGCTGGCGTTACATGAAAATTTAACGCGAGGCGAAGTTGGTGTATTTCTTGAAACGGCACACCCTGCAAAATTTAAAAATATTGTTGAACGCTATATAGGAAGTAAGGTTGCGATGCCCAAACGTCTTGAGGCTTTCACCCATGGGGAAAAACAGTCAATACAAATGACGGCGATATTTGCCGACCTCAAGCATTATCTTTTAAATAATGCAAAATGACTTATACCGAAAAACAAAACTTTCATACTTACTTAAAAAGCATTGTTGCTAACAAATAGCAACAATGCTTTTTTTATTTCTTATTCCTTATTCTCGCAGCTTTACGTTTAAACATTTGGCGATGAAACCTATCTTCGGCTTTTAGTATATCATACACTTTTTCTGCAGGAAGAACCTCCATGAACTTTTCATGATAAGTTTTTTGTATTTGTTTCATCTGAATGTCAAGGGCGTCACGCTTATTGATGTTCTTTTTACATTCTGACTCTGAGGCAGGTTTTATCCTTTTCAATTTTTTTATTTCCTGATGTACAATCCGCTGTTTTCTTGACATCTCTGAATACAAAGGAAAAAACTTTGAAGCTTCTTTAGGCGTAAGGCACGCTTTCTTGGTAATATACTGTTCCAATTCAGCTTGAAAGCGCTCGGGCGTAAATCCATTGCGTTTGTTTTGAGCGTCAGCAAAACAAACAACAAATAACAATATAAGTAAAAAAAAGTGTCTTTTCATCTTTTACGTCAGTTATTCATCTGCGATAAACGAATAAAAGTCATCGTTGTCCATCATCGTGTAATCAGACAATTCGTCTATCAAATAATCAGTTGAAGCCTGTTGGGATATTTCTATTTGGGAAACACTTGCAACTCGCTTGTCCGTATGTACAAATATTCTACTAAGATAGAATGTGGTTACGATTAAAACCGCAACTACACACGCTGCCCACTTTATAGGACGCAACACACGCATCACGTGTCGCTTCTTGGGCTTGGCTAATGGCAATTTAGCCATCATGCCTATTTCAAAGTTCTCAAAATATCCATCAGGTACCTTGAATGGCTGTGGCCTACCGAATTTCCGCTCTATTAAAATTTCCTCTCTCATATTCTTTGCCGCTTTGAATTAAGACGTTTGTTGACTTTTAAAGTTTAATCAACTAAAACGAAAATCATTCATGCAAGTGGAAATAATCAGATATTTTCTTTACCGCTATATGATACGAAGCCTTCAATGCTCCTTCAGAAGTGTTTAGGATAGCACTGATTTCGCTGTACTTCATGTTGTCAAAATATCTCAGGTTAAATACCGTGCGCTGAACGTCCGGAAGATTAGACACGGCCTGCATCAGCATGGCTTGCACCTCATCGCCATTGAAATATTCATCCGCCAACAACTTATTAGCGACACTAACATTTTCAACAGCATCAGCATTAAAAGCGGCCTTGTTTTTGCGAAGGAAGTCTAACGCTTCATTTATGGCTATGCTGCACAGCCATGTTAACAGTTTGGATTTTCCTTTGAATGAGTCAATGTTTGCCCATGCCTTGAGGAACGTGTTTTGCAACACGTCGTTAGCGTCTTCATGCGAAAAAACTATATATCGTATCTTCCAATAAAGACATTCACTATATGATTTTACAATCATGTCAAATGCCTTACGCTTAGTTGTTTCAGACATGAGCAATTTGTCTATGTTGTCATCATTGTTGGCCATGCTCATTTCATAAAAGGTTCAAGTTGTTCAGCTAATACTTTGTCAAAACCATAAATGTCCTGAAAATCAACAAGCTGTTTATTTTCATTTAAATAAATCGTATAGTATGTGATAAACAGAGGCACTGGAGGATGGACTGATATTGAATTGACTAAGCGTTTTCTATCAATCTTTACTTTTTTTATGGAATCGTTATTGCGTTGAAAATCCACTGTCATCGAATACTTTAACCTGTCTATAAGTTTCTCATCGGCATCTCCTAACAGAAAAACAGCAAGCTCATATGGCTTTTCAACTCTGATACACCCATGACTAACAGCCCGATTGGCACGTTGAAACAGCCAAGGCGAAGAAGTGTCATGCAAAAATACTGAGAAATTATTGTTAAACCTAAATATTATCCGGCCTAAAGAATTTTTAGGTCCACCAGCCTGGATTATGTATTGCTCGCCTTTCATGACTTTATCATACGATGCATCTTCGGGAGGAAGTTTGCCTTTCTTCTTGTCCAATACAAACATTCCCATTTTGTACATATATTCCAAATTCCCGACAATTCCTTTAGCAATACTTTTAGGCAAAATCCATTGCGGATTGACATCCATTCTGGTTATATAACTCGACAGAAGGGGGGTCTTATTTTCATAGGTTCCACACCCAACACGCATAGATAACATTTCATCTTTGTTATATGCGCATAAAGAAAATGAAGGAATATTGACTTCTACGTATTTATCAAAATTTATCTCACCCTTCAATATTTTTAAACGCCATCGACACCGTTCAATATTACATAAAGTTTTCAACCTTTCATCTCTGGAAATATTGTCTGAATTAAGACGCTCAATCAACTGTGTATATAATGTGCTTTTGCTATTCAAGGTTGATAAAAACCGCCCGATGCTATCGCTGAAAGCCTTAACTACAAGTTTTCTGTAAAAAAGAGTATCAGGCCGTTCGACACGCATATCAGACAGCTGTCGAAACCTTGTTGTTAATGAGTCAACAGTATATTCTTCAAAGCGGTTATAAAAATAATCCGGATTGACAAAACCGTACCGCATACCTACTGCATATCTAAAATACGCCCTGGTCAGATTGTATTCCAGGCGGGCCATTATCATATTTATACCATCATTATCGCTGTCTATATTCAGTGTACGTATACATTGAATATCATTCTCAATTTGCACGACGCGCAGCATCTGTGTTCCAATACCCCAATAATCGGCATTTTTAATTATGGCTAAAAGGGTATCAACACGCCCGTATATTCCTTGTCTATTTATCCAAATAAAAGGATTTTCGCTTGAATAGTATTTATAAATATGCTTGTCTATAGATACGGACATGCCGTCATCATTCATCAAGCGCATGATATTCCGACGGATTTCATGTGAATTCAGTTTATAAACACCATCCCTTAACTTTGAAAAAGAATCCAAAGTAAGTTCAACATTGGCATTTTTCACTTTCTCATGACACGAAGAAAGTAATATAATAACCAATAAAAATGAGAAAATGACCTTTGACAAAATGCGTAAAAGACTTACTTAATAAACACCTTCCGTACAAATGTCTTACCGACTTTCACAATGTAACATCCTTTTGGCAAGTTTAATTCATAACGTCTGTCTTGGCCATCAATCCTTATGCTCATAACACGCACTCCTGCAACATTATAAACATAAAGCATTAACCCATTAGCCCCTGTGACATGAATGGTTGATGAATTTACAGTTACTGACACTTCTTGACATTCTTCAGTATCAATAACCCCCATTGCCATACTTGCATAGCTTGATGTTGGCACGCAAAGCAAGCAACACGTGATAAAAGTCAATATTACAAGTACATTTTTCGCCATAAGGTTCATCTTTTATCGGCAAAGATACGTTTTTTTTGATACAAAACAAAATATTCTATAGACTTTTTACACTTTATATGTCAAAAATGGCCATTTCATTGGCTAAAAATGTATTTGGAAAAACGGAACGGGCTTCTTGAAGTATCGCATCTTCATCATTATAACGTGCGGAAAAATGGCCAAGTATAAGTTTCTTGACCTTTGCGTCACGGGCAACAGTTGCAGCCTGCTTTGCTGTACTATGATAATACAGGGCCGCACGGTCTGCATTTTCATCACAATACGTTGCTTCATGATACAATGTATCCACATTCGTTAAATGCTTATAAAGGTCCGGTATATATTTTGTATCGGAACAATATGCATAAGAACGAGGTGCATCGGCCGGCTCCGTCAGCCTGCTGTTTGGTATAACTTCACCCTCAGGAGTTATCCAATCATCACCTCTTTTGATATTGTTTCTATAACATTCAGGTATGTTATAGAAATCAATCATATCCCTGCGAATGTGCGGTAATGTAGGTTTTTCGCAAAAAACAAATCCACAACAGGCAATACGATGATTTAATGGCACGGACTTGACGATTATGCTTTTATCTTCATAAACAACATTCGGCACAGTTGTATCTATGCCATGAAAGTAGACAGTATAATCCAATCCTTCACAAAAAAAGTTTATTTGTTGGTTTAGAATAGCCTCTAACGCAAACGGGGCATATATGTGTAAAGGAGCTGTACGTCCTAACATACCCAATGTTGAAATAAGGCCAATCAAGCCAAAACAATGGTCACCGTGAAGGTGAGTTATAAATATTGATGCTATTTTATTAAAGTGTATACGTGAACGACGCACTTGGATTTGGGTGCCTTCGCCACAATCGACCATGAACATCTTGCCGCGCAATTCCACTATTTGCGATGACGCAAAATGTCTTAATGTTGGAAGTGCGCTGCCACATCCCAAAATACGGACCTTAAAAGGCTGCATACGTTTAATTTTATTTGCCAGCTTTCTTTTTGCCAAGAGACTTCTGGGGTAAACGCTTGTATCCATAAATTCCTCGGTCATTCTCTAAATATAAAGAGTCAGGGCCTAAAGAATATATATCAAAAGTGTCAGGCGAAAGAATAAGTTGGCCATTAAGTATTTTCCATTCCGTATACCGTGGTTCGCCGGATGTACTAACAATAGCTCCTCCCTCAAGAATTTCAAAGTTTTTATCAAGGCTTTCCCATGTACCCAACAACGATGTCAAGTTTATAACTTTTTTTGCAAACATATCCTCGTTAAGCCCGTCAACGTGTTCTCCGATAACAGCTATCTTGTCACCGACAAACAGGCCGCCCAAAACATTTGCGCACGTATCCTCGCCTTCCAATGTGTAGACGACAGTATCGCCTTTATCTGTCACAAGTTCCAACGTGTGCATAGCCGTTCCTTCGCCACATCGTCCATAAACAGTTGAGTCCGTTTCCGTACTGTCAGTCACGATGTCCATAACTGGAACATTTTTTCTTTTATCATTACAACCAGCGACTATTAACACGCAAAACAAAAAAAAGATGGCTTCAAATGTTTTCATAGTTTTCGTTTTTTCAATTTTCTTCCATTAATTTTGCTTCATTCCATAGTTTATCCATTTCCTCCAAAGTCATGTCTGTCAGATGTTTCCCTGCCTTAGTAGCGTGCTCTTCAATATAATTAAAGCGTCGTATGAACTTCAAATTTGTATGTTCCAATGCATTATCTGGATTTAGTTTATATAAACGTGCTGCGTTTATAACACTAAAAATAAAATCTCCTAATTCTTTTGTTGATTTTTCTTTATCGCCATTCCGTAATTCGGATTCTAACTCATTCAGTTCTTCATGCACTTTTTTCCATACATCGCCTTTATCCTTCCAATCAAAGCCAACATTTCCGGCCTTGTCTTGTATCCGGTATGCCTTGATTAAAGACGGCAACGCAGCAGGTACACCAGAAAGAACGCTCTTGTTCCCGTCTTTTTCTTTCAACTTCAGTTGTTCCCAGTTTTCGCAAACTTGTGCTGCCGTTTCAGCCTTAACGTTACCGTATACATGGGGATGCCTGAAAATCAATTTGTCAGCCTCCATATTGCATACGTCTGCAATGTCGAAATCTTCGGTTTCACTACCGATAAGGGCATAAAAACAAACGTGCAACAATACGTCGCCAAGCTCTTTACAAATATTCTTCTTGTCGTTTTTCATCAAGGCGTCACACAATTCAAATGTTTCTTCTATTGTGTTCGGCCTAAGACTTTCGTTTGTCTGCTTTTTATCCCATGGACATTGCACACGCAAAGTATCAAGCACGTCTAAAAGACGTCCAAAAGCCTCCAATTTTTCTTCCCTTGTATGCATAAATGTATATTTAGTCATGCAAATGTAGATATTTTCCATGAATATTTTGTATTTTTGCATCGTTTTTTATGGAATTAAGCAAATTTATCATACAATATGGAATTAGCAAGTAAGTATGACCCAAGGGAAGTTGAGTCAAAATGGTATCAATATTGGTTAGACAACAATTTGTTCAACAGCAAACCAGACGGACGCGAACCTTACACGATAGTTATCCCCCCACCCAACGTCACAGGTGTGCTGCACATGGGACATATGCTCAACAACACAATCCAAGACATCCTTGTAAGACGCGCAAGGATGGAAGGGAAAAATGCTTGCTGGGTTCCGGGAACAGACCATGCGTCAATAGCAACGGAAGCCAAGGTTGTCAATAAATTGGCAAAAGAGGGTATAAAGAAAACAGACCTTTCGAGGGATGAGTTCTTAAATCATGCCTGGGAATGGACGCATGAGCATGGAGGCATCATATTAAAGCAACTAAGGAGACTTGGGGCAAGCTGCGACTGGGACAGGACGGCTTTCACAATGGACGAGAAACGCTCAAAAGGGGTAATCAAGGTTTTTTGCGACTTATATAATAAGGGACTTATTTATCGTGGAGCACGTATGGTGAATTGGGACCCCAAAGCCCAGACTGCACTTAGCGATGAAGAAGTTATTTACAAAGAAGAACACAGCAAGTTGTATTATCTCCGCTATATGGTTGTAGAAGACCCTGGAAAATATGCGGTAGTAGCAACCACGCGTCCGGAAACAATCATGGGCGATACGGCCATGTGCATCAATCCCAATGATGAAAAAAACACATGGTTGAAGGGAAAACACGTAATAGTCCCATTGGTCAACCGCCAAATTCCAGTGATTGAGGACAGCTATGTAGATGTCGAATTCGGTACAGGCTGCCTGAAAGTTACTCCTGCACATGACATAAACGACCACGCTCTTGGACTTAAACACAATCTTGAGACAATAGACATATTTAACGACGACGGAACCATCGCCGAAGCCGCCGGACTTTATGTCGGTATGGACCGTATGGACGTGCGCACGCAGATAGCCAAAGACCTAGAAGATGCTGGCTTGATGGAGAAAGTTGAAGACTATACTAATAAAGTAGGATTCTCGGAAAGGACAAACGTTCCTATCGAGCCTAAACTTTCAACGCAATGGTTCCTCAAGATGCAGCACTTTGCAGACCTTGCACTTGCTCCTGTAATGGAAGACGAAATCAAGTTTTATCCTGCTAAATACAAAAACACATACCGCCATTGGCTTGAAAACATCAAAGATTGGTGTATCAGCCGACAACTTTGGTGGGGGCATCGTATCCCGGCTTACTATTTGCCTAACAATGGCGGCTATGTCGTAGCAGAGACACCTGAAGAAGCCCTTGAATTGGCAAAGGAGAAAAGCGGGAACAATACTTTGACGGTTGCTGACTTGAAGCAAGATGACGACAGCCTTGACACTTGGTTCTCGTCTTGGCTATGGCCCATATCGGTATTTGACGGCATTAACAACCCGGACAATGAAGAAATTAACTACTATTATCCTACTTCAGACCTTGTTACCGCCCCTGACATAATCTTCTTTTGGGTGGCAAGGATGATTATGGCTGGATATGAATACCGTGGCACCATGCCATTCAAGAACGTATATTTTACGGGAATAGTGCGCGACAAGCTCGGCCGCAAGATGAGCAAAAGCCTCGGCAACAGCCCTGACCCGATTGAACTTATCGACAAGTATGGCGCAGATGGTGTACGCATGGGCATGATGCTTTCGGCTCCTGCCGGTAATGACATCCTGTTTGATGAAAGTCTTTGCGAACAAGGCCGTAATTTCAATAACAAGATTTGGAACGCTTTTCGCTTGGTCAAGGGATGGAACGTGGTTGACTCAGAGCAGTCAATGACCAACAAGATTGCCACTAAATGGTTTGCTGCCGTATTGAAAACGACGAATGTAGAACTCGACAATCTATTTAAGAAATACCGTATTTCCGAAGCATTAATGGTGGTCTACCGCCTATTCTGGGATGAATTCTCAAGCTGGTATCTTGAAATGATTAAGCCCGCTTACGGTTCACCCATCGACAAGGCGACATACGACATGACGTTAGGTTTCTTCAATGACTTGCTGAAAATGCTGCACCCCTTCATGCCTTTCATAACGGAAGAATTGTGGCAACATCTTTACGAGCGCAAGGATGGAGAGAGCATAATGCGCGAAAAACTGTCAATACCAAAACCTACGGGCGATGATACTCAACTGGTTGACAACATTGAATGCGTAAAACAAATAATAAGCAATGTACGAACTGTAAGAAACCAAAAGAACCTTCCGCAGAAAGAGCCCCTGGAACTGCAAGCAGTCAATGCTAATAAATATGCGGCTTATGATGACGTAACCATCAAGATGGGAAATCTCAGTGCTATAAACGTTGTCAATGAAAAATCTGCCAATACAGTTCAATTCATGGTTGGAACAGACGAATACGCAATACCCGTCGGTAACCTGATAGACATTGACGCAGAGATAGAAAAGCAGGAAGCCCAACTGAAGCACCTTGAAGGTTTCTTGGCAGGAATAAAGAAAAAGCTGTCAAATGAAAAATTTGTAGCCAATGCACCTGAAGCCGTCGTTGCCATGGAACGTAAGAAACAAAGCGACTCAGAGGAAAAGATTGCGAACCTGAAAGTGTCTTTGGCTGAACTCAAGAAAAAACAATGTGAATAAACCACGGTCGTGCCTGGACGCAAATGCGTCCAGGCACGACTTTGAAACTGTTTTGATTTTTTTGTTAAATGGATTGAGATGTATTTTCGAGGCGTTTTTGATTACTGTTTGAGTAAGTTTAGCGGACTAAACGTCGAAAATAGCAATCAAAAACGGCCGAAAAGACGCTCAAGACATTAACAAAGAATATACAGTTTCCTCTTAAAAACAAGTTCTGTAAAAAATCAAAACAGTTTCTTAATTTTTCCCCGCACTGTTTCAAGTCATGAAATCACATATTTTTCGATACAAAACCCGGTTGTTTTTATTATTGCTTGTTTGCCCGTTGTTGTTATCGTCATGCAGTGACGATGATGACATACCCGACGTTCCGCAAACTGCCAGGCAAACGGTGCTGATGTATATGCCTTGGTCGGGAAGCAGTATTTACTCGTACTTCTTGCACAACATAGAATCATTCGAGACTGCTATAGAGAACAACAACGGTCTTGAAGGTAACGCCTTGCTCGTTTTCATCTCTGAAGACAGGACGACATCGCATCTTATCAAAATCACTTATGACAATGGCGAGTGTGTGCGGGATACGTTGAAATCTTACAATTTCTCAGAATGTAACTATACCACGGCGTCGGGCATCGCCTCAATCATAACAGATGCAATGGATGCCGCTCCTGCCTACAGTTACGCCATGGCCATAGGCTGCCATGGTATGGGGTGGATACCGATAGGTACAAACGTAACGACACGTTCAAGAACCACATCCCTGAACGGGGCAGGCATCCAGCTTACACGCTTTTTCGGGGACACATCGAACAGCAATTACCAAACCGACGTGACAACTCTTGCCGACGGCATAATACTTGCCGGCAAAAAGATGGAATATATATTGTTTGACGACTGTTATATGTCGAACATAGAGACAGCCTATGACCTGCGCAATGCCACCAATTACCTGATAGCCTCCACCTGCGAGATAATGATTGAGGGTATGCCTTATGCCGAGATAGGTGTTGACTTGCTGAACAACAATTACAAAGGTATCGTTGACGGATTTTATGATTTTTATTCGACATATAGTACCCCATGCGGCACGATAGGAGTAACCGATTGCAGTGAAGCGGAAGAAATGGCTAATATTATGCTGCAAATAAACACAAACTATCCAGCCGGTGTCAATGATACGGACGAACTCCAACAGCTCGACGGATACACTCCGTCCATTTTCTATGACTTCGGCGACTATGTGTCACACCTCTGCCAAGACCAATACCTTTTGGCTGCATTCAACGAGCAACTTGAGCGCCTTGTGCCTTACAAGGCGGCTACCGAGACATATTATTCACAGCTTACAGGCAGGCAACGCCCTATAAATGCATTCTCCGGGCTCACGATTTCAGACCCTACTACCAACCAAAGTGTCATTGAGGAGATGACACAAACAAACTGGCATAAGGCCACTCACTAACCATGGACTAAGACATACAAAACTGCTTGGTTTTCAAGACGTTGCAATAGGCCGCATTTTGAATTACAAAATGTGGCCTATTGCAATATTAAAGACTATTAATCATGCCCTAATTTGCCATCTTTTGCCCAAGCTATGGCCTTATACATAAATGCCAACGCAATGGAACAGAGCAGTTATGTGGCCATACGGAAAAATCACAACATTAGCCGTTGCCGTCAAAAGAACACAAAACCAACAGAATAAAACAACTGTGCAGCCAGTACATATATAAGGAATAATGGAGCAAACATGATAATACCGGCATACAAACCGTCAAATGCTTCATCAAGACTGGCGTATGTCCCTCCGACCATCCCATACGTAAACGACAGCACAGTAATGATAAACGCTGCCATTGGGACAATCGCTGCGCTGAACGCACTGGGAAAAAGTCCGCCTGAAACCCCTAATAACACTGCGTGCGGGACAAAAGCAAGTAAAACTATAAGCAAGGCCATAATGACAAGCAAAATGAAAACCCAAATTAAGGCGTGGCGCTGGCCATAGGCAAGTGGTTTCTTGTGCAAAAACGCTGTCAACGCCCGGCCCAGTCCGCTGTTGACATACGCCCCGTATGCTATTGTGCATAAAAGCAGCCACACAAGTAGTCTGTTCGACAAATTATCCGCAAAATTGCCGAAAAACCACCTTATGCCCTCACCGCTCAACAATGACTTCACCTGTAACGTTGGTGCTACCGACGCTGCAACCCACGAGAACAAAATGAGGAGTAATTGCAAAAATACTATTATTCCGGCAATCTTGTGTTTCATAAGCGGTAATGATAATCTTCCCAAGATTTAACTAATACAGGATTGTTGGCCATATCAATTTTCGTCAGGCTTGATATTGTCAGCATCGAGAATGTGCAGCTCTATGGCTTTCGTGACCAGTCTTGTAGCATTCACTCCTATGCCGCCATTCCCGTTTGGAAACAACTTGCGCACAAGTTCGTTCTGCCGCTTTTCAAGGCTTTTCACCCCAAAAGGCATACCGCGCAACCCTGTTATCTGTTCCTTTGTGTACCCCAAGGCCAAATGGCGCAAAAAGCGTTCGTCATATTCGTCAATCTCGTAATCCACCAAGGCTTCCTGCTTCATTATTTGGCTGTTTACACTACGTTTGAACCTTCGTATTATAGCTTCAAGAATAGGTTGGTTGAACACTAACTTTTTTCCATTCATAACCCCAACCACTTCGTCGCGTGTCAGCAATTCACCGCTTTTCAGTATAATCCCGTCGCATCCGGCGTCGAGAGCATCAACCCATAATTTCTCGTTCAATATTTCACCTGTAAAAATCAACACCTTTATGTCTTTGTAGGCATCTTTTGTCTGCCTGCAAATCTCCACTCCGACAGTAGTAGAACCGCCAAGACCTAAATCGAGCAAGACCAAATCAGGCAGTTGGTTTTTCATCAAGCGCCAATAGTCTATTTCATTTCCGGCAGTTCCGATGATTTCAGCTTCCGGAACGTCGCTGCGCAAAATTCCTTCCGTACCTTTCAATTCCAAAGGCACATCTTCAACGATTATAACCTTAAAATTGTCCATAATAACTTATATTTAATCAAACGGCAAACATCCAATCACAAGACCATTGCCGATACATTCAATTAGCATTTATGTCACTCAGGCTTCGTGGTAACACAAGTTCTATCAAAGCCCCACCCTCCTCGATTTTTGTGACGGTTATTCCGCACCCATGCAAATTTGTCTGCTCCGCACATTCACGCACAATCTGGCGGCAAACAAAAAACGGTATATTCTCGGTCGAAGGGACTGTAAATAAATTTTTATATTCTTCGTCGGTCAAGCACAAATCACGGCATAGGATATGAAACTTCGCATATTCCCTTGATTTTGTTGACAATGAAATATCAGACGTGGCAAAGCCACAACGTTTTTTCAACGTCTCAAACAAATAGGCTATGAGCGTGGCGTCACCTAAGACATATCCATCGATACCTGTCAGGCTTTTTATCGAGACTGTTTTGCACTCAAACGAAACAAGACGTAATTGCTCGTTTACCTGCCGGCACAATATTGAATAAAGCTCTTTGTAATATTCAACGACCTCACTGACTTTGTCTATGTCCTTTTCCGCACCGTCTATCAACTGCCTGATACGTGAAGGATAATACATGGTTTCATGTTTTAAAGCACTTAGGCCATTATCTATCACG
The DNA here is from genome assembly GCA_944319815.1 of uncultured Prevotella sp. Classification (GTDB taxonomy): domain Bacteria; phylum Bacteroidota; class Bacteroidia; order Bacteroidales; family Bacteroidaceae; genus Prevotella. The sequence continues at coordinate 71,902 of CALUEX010000052.1, forward strand.
TTATTTGTGATGTAAAATTTTTCGGCTTCGTATGTAACACGGTTATGTTCGTCTTCAATTAATTCGAGATTTAGTGTTTTTGTCATTTCCTGATTAACAGAGCGACTCAACGAACTTTTTATCTCTAATAGTATCGTTTTCAACACATTGGGAAATCTGTTTGTATCCACGGAACTGACACGTGCCAACTTTTCCACGTCGCTTATATCCGACAACAAAACCTTGTTGATGTTTTCAACCTTGTCAACACACAGCCTGAAAAACAACACATGGCGATAATAAAGGAAGTAATAAGCGAAAACAATAGTAACAAGAAGCAAAACAAGAAGAACTACGGCAACAGCCTTGTTCATGCTTGAATTTTGTATTGTCATACAATAATCATCAAGCCCCTTGTCTGCCGACACCTCTTTAAACAACTGCGTGTAGACCTTATTATTGTAAGTGTACAAATCCCATTCGTGTAAAGCCAGGGCCGCTACAGCACTTTCATTTCGGATGTCGAGTATTATGTCATAATTAATATTGATTTTTTCATGAAACCACTGAATTTCAGCTGGAGGCTTTCCGTTTTCTCCTTCTAAAGTAATAAATCGGCTGTCATTCGGTTTTTCAGCTTTATACAACTTATTGAGATATTTAAATACCGAATCGGCAAATGTCAAAGTTTTTTCATAATTACCGTTCACGTTGCTATAATATGCCGAGTCTGCATAAGCATCAGCTTCAGCTGCATATTGGGCTGTTATGTTACTGGCTTTTAAGTTCACTACCCCGTAACAAAAAAACAATATCAACAATACACTTCTGACTAAGCCATATGGCAAGCGAAAAAAGAAACGGCTGCCATGACCTTTTTCACTTTCGGCGTACAATCCGCAAACATTAAAGGTTTTGCTTATTTTACGGTATTTATTGATTATGCCTTTACAATTCATGAGACCAAAACCATGCCCGTTATATACAGTATGGTCAAAAATACTGGAAAGTTCGGCTTGGGATAACCCTACGCCATTGTCCTCTACTGAAATTTCAACATACGTAGGCTCTTTTACCGCATATATCTTCACGGCGCCTCCTTTAGGGGTGAACTTCCTCGCATTGTCTGCTATGGTATTCAACATAAACAACGTCAATACCTTATCTGCCTTAACTACGACATCTAATGGTTCAACAGAGAGCTCTACACCTTTCAGACGAAAAGACATTTCTGATTTAGCCAGCAGAGAAAACAAATCTCTTAGGTTGAAACTTTCAATATTAATGCTAAGTTTACCTTGTTGTATTTGTATCCAATGCGTAAGCACATTGTTGTAGCTGTTTATGCAGTCCGTGAGTTCGGCAATATAAGCAAAACGTTCACGGCATTCATCCTCGTCTCCAGTTGCGTTTTTCAGTCGTTTTACCTCATTTGCAATCCTGTCAATAAACGGCAACACACCATTAACAAGGAACACTTTGGCTCTATTGTCAAGACAGTTTTTTTTGTTCTTTTCCAGTTTTAAACGACTAAGTGACAATGTTTCGGATGCTGCTTCGTATTTTTCATCCAGTTCGATTGATTTTCGTTCTTTCCAGTTTTCATACTTTTGCAACGGTATCAACAAACTTTTTATTCGTTCGCTGTTGTTCATCCGTTTTCCCAATTTATTGAAAAAAAACAAAAGTGCGACGACTACGACAATCAAGCAAAGTATGGATATAATCAAGATATTTTGTTGCGATGATATACGTTGCAACTGCTCAACCCGCGCTTCCAACTGCCGGTCCTGCCGTGTCTCATCCTGAATGTCTAAATACTTATTCCGGTTTAAGTCACTATTATATTTGTCGTTCATTGCCGAATATACCAAACTAAGGCATTCTCTTATACTCGCTACCTGACTGGGAGACTTTTCGATATTTACGTTTTTTGTCAAGGCATTTTCCAGGCAAATAAGAGACGACCTGTAATCCCCTAAGGCCCAATAGCAAGAAGACAACGTGCGATAGGCACCAGCTACTTGGTAAATGTCGCCATAAGAATTAAACAAATCCAGCGACTTTTGCGCAAAATAACCAGCAAGAAGGCTATCAGGCATATTGTCAACATTTAAATAACGTATGACAGGCTTATTGTTGGCAATCAACTGCCTACCTTCATCTTTGTCAAGTAAATGCTCACTTATTGCCTGCAGAGCGTTTGCTTCCCAGTAAACCATACCGGCTTGTTGCGCCAAAGAATAACATTTCACCAAATACTCAAATTCATCTTGATATATATCATGCTTTGATTTACCTTCGATGATGCCTCCACTTCCTATCTGATACAAAAGATTTAGATATTGCGCAGTATCATTTTGAATGTCATTGGCACTTTTCAATGCGGCTAATGCTTCTGCTGCTTGATTTGTCAGCCCCACATAATAATAATATGTCGAAGAAACTATTGCAAATTCAGTTCGTGCATATAAGAAACGTGCGTCAACCCGGTCTGACAAGGAATTGCGTTCTTCATAAATTCGCCTAATCCTCCCTATGGCGCGTTCCCTGTAATCGTAAAAATCCTTGTTCTTTGATTCACGTTGACACAGACGCATTAACTGCACATCAGCAATAAGCAATTCTACCTGGTTGTCTGTTATAAGTTCAACGCTATCAAGCAAGCGATAGGCTTTCTCATATTCCATCTTTGCGATATTGACAAAAGCTAAATTATTGTATGCTTCCGCCCTGCCGGCAGGATAATCCGTAGCCAATCGCAATGCTTTATTTGAATATACGTTTACCGAATCAAGATTTTTGTAATGAAACGCATAAGACAAGGTATTCAGCTTGTCAACCGTTTCATCGCAATCCCGATGCGAACAAGCTGAAAAAAAGAAAAGACCCAATACGGCAATAAGCCATATTGAGCCTTTAAGATTATATTTAGTCTCGTGCTTTGGCAATGTAACCAAAAGCTTCTTTACACTTGTCAGTTATTGCTTGCCAGTTCTCGGCTGCGATAACATCTTTGGGGAACAGTTTTGACCCCATACCTACGCAGAAGACCCCAGCTTTAAACCAAGCTGTAAGATTTTCCTCATCGGGAGACACTCCTCCAGTTACCATCAACTTAGACCACGGCATTGGGGCCAACATACCCTTAACCAGTTTAGGTCCAAGCACATCACCGGGGAACACCTTGCATAAGTCACATCCAAGTTCCTGGGCAAATCCAACTTCTGAAACGCTGCCACATCCAGGTGTATAAGGCACAAGACGCCGATTGCATACTTTTGCGATTTCAGGGTTAAACAGCGGGCCGACAACGAAGTTTGCACCGAGCTGGATATAAAGGGCCGCCGTGGCGGGGTCAACTACAGAGCCTACGCCCAACGCAAGTTCAGGACATTCCTTTGCTGCGTACTTTACAACCTCGCCGAAAACTTCATGAGCAAAATCGCCACGGTTAGTAAACTCAAAGGCACGAACGCCTCCGTCATAACAAGCCTTGATTACTTTCTTGGCAACCTCAACGTCCTTGTGATAGAACACGGGCACCATACCTGTTGAACCAATCTTGTTCAACACTGCTATTTTATCAAATTTAGCCATTTAAACTATTCTTTTTCTCGTTTGAAAACCAAATACAGACCGAGGCAATAGGAGCACACAAGCTCCCACCCCTCGTCCGCGAGTTTATTAATACCTTGCTCTTCGTTCCACAAAAAGCACTTTACCTTATATTCATACCGCCCCATGGCTTATCTCTGGACGCGGCCAGAAGCATCACCACCGGCAAGATTTGCAACTTCGTCGGCAGACATCAGGTTAAAGTCGCCCGGGATTGTATGCTTCAAGGCAGAAGCAGCTACGGCAAATTCGAGAGCCTTGCCTTGGTCGTCTGGATATGTAAGAAGACCATGGATGAGTCCGCCGGCAAAAGAGTCGCCACCACCTACACGGTCTATGATAGGCATGATGTCATAGTGCTTGCTCTGATAGAAGTCCTTACCGTTGTATATAAGGGCCTTCCACCCATTATGGCTGGCAGAAAGAGACTCGCGCAAAGTTGAAACGACATATTTGAAACCGAATGTCTCCATCATTCCCTTGAAAATGCCATAGTATCCTTCAGCGTCGGTCTTGCCGCCTTCCACGTCTGCGTCCGGCTTGAAGCCAAGACACAACTGTGCGTCCTCCTCGTTGCCGATACAAACGTCAACATATTTCATGAGAGGCTTCATGATGCTCTGGGCTTTCTCGGAAGTCCAAAGTTTCTTACGGAAGTTGAGGTCTACGCTGACCGTCACACCGTGACGCTTCGCAGCCTCGCAAGCCAATCGTGTCAGTTCGGCAGCCTTGTCGCTGATTGCCGGAGTAATGCCGCTCCAATGGAACCATTGTGCGCCTTCCATGATTTTATCGAAATCGAAATCCTCAGGGTCGGCTTCAGCTATTGAGCTGTGGGCGCGGTCATAAATGACTTTTGAAGGACGCATACTTGCACCGCTCTCAAGATAATAAATCCCGACCCTGTCACCACCACGGGCAATGAACTGAGTATTTACGCCATAACGACGCAGGGCGTTCACGGCACACTGCCCTATCTCATGTTTAGGCAACTTTGTTACAAAATATGCATCATGTCCATAATTTGCAACGCTTACAGCCACATTGGCTTCGCCACCACCATAAACGACATCAAAACTATCGCTTTGTACAAATCTCTTCTGACCCGGAGAAGAAAGGCGAAGCATTATTTCACCTAATGTTACAACTTTAGCCATTTCTTAAATTTGTTTTTGGATGTTTATAGATAATCTAATTTGTTTTCGCTCACAAAATTACAATTTTAATTAGAACAAAACAAATAAAATAACAAAAAAAATGTTTTTAGGAAGTTGCCTTTTTATTTTAATAGTCATTGCGTATAATCAATGCGACAATGCGCATCTAACATTTTTAAGATTGTAATACATTATAGGATACTTTGGCAACATTAATTGCGAACTTCATGAAAAGTTTATAATTAATTGACAGCCAGGCATTTTCGCATTGGCTACTTGTCTTGCAGCAAAATGCCGTCTTTTACTGCATAAAAGATGGCGTTTCACCTGGCAAAATGAGGCATATTACAATCATGTTGGAAACAGTCGGCCATGTACACATATATTCTGGCACTTACCGGCAGCCATGTCGCATCGAAAATAAAACCGCATTTCATCATGTTTTTTTGGTATTTAAATCGAATTTAATTATCTTTGCAGAAGATAAACCGCATTCGGGATTTGCGGCACGGGCAGGTTGTTGTCTCGTGTATTTTATTTATGCACAAATATTGATTTGGAGCTTGCTACAAGCAGATAATAGACGTCATGAACGAAAAGATTAGAATAAAAGACATTGCAGAAAAGTCCGGTGTCTCGGTAGGAACTGTTGACCGCGTACTCCACAACCGTCCTAACGTTTCAAAATCGGCAAGGGAAAAAGTCGAGTCTGTCTTGAAAAATACGAACTATCAGCCCAATATGTACGCAAGTGCGCTTGCTTACAACAAATCATACACTTTTTATTGCATAATCCCCAAGCACGAGTCTGAGGCCTACTGGGACGAAATCGAAGAAGGGGCACGCCGCGCCTGTGAGGCCAGACGTGATTTTCACGTTGATGTCAAGATTATGTATTATGGCCGCTTCGACACAACCACATTCACGAAAATATGCAAAGAATGCCTCAACGCCAACCCCAACGGCGTGATTGTGGTTCCAAGCGAGCTTGGAATAACAAAAAAATTCACCGACAAGCTGCACGAGCGCAATATACCCTTTATCCTTTTAGACTCCTATATGCCTGACTTGAAACCATTGTCGTTCTACGGGCAGGACTCGTTTTGCAGTGGGTATTTTGCGGCAAAAATCCTAATGCTGATTGCTTCCGGGGAAAAGGAAATCATGCTGATGAAGCAAACAAAGAACGGTATGGTGGCAAGCAAACAGCAGGAAAACCGCGAAGTCGGTTTCAGGCATTATATGCAAGACCATTACCCGAAAATCAAGATACTCGAATTAGACCTGCCGCTTGATGACAGCAAGGAGGACTACGACAACACGTTGGAAAGTTTTTTTGCGGCACACCCAGGCGTTCACCATTGTATTACATTTTGTTCAAAAGGGCACATCGTTGGAGAATTTTTGCTGAAGACCAACCGTCGAGACGTGCAAATAATGGGCTACGACATGGTTGAACGCAATGCGAAGTGCTTACGCTTGGGCTCCATATCATTCCTTATAGCACAGCACGCCTTCATGCAAGGTTACAACTGTGTGGAAACCCTCTTCAAGGCCATCGTGCTGAAGACCAAGGTTGACCCGGTAAACTATATGCCAATAGAGCTTCTGACAAAAGAAAACATAAACTTCTACCGAAGGACACAATTATAAAAACAACCCATAAAAATTAATCTTTGTTATGGAAAAAGCACCATTTATAAAAATCAACAAGGCTGACTCCGTGGTTGTCTGCCTGAAAAACTATCAAAAGGGAGAAACCATGAATGTCGACGGGAAAGAAATAACCGTATTACAAGACACTCCCGCAGGACATAAAATATTGATAAACGACGCTTCAAAGGGTACAAATATCATAAAATACGGTTATCCGATAGGCCATGCCATAGAAGACCTCAAAGCTGGTCAATGGGTGAACGAAAACAACCTGAAGACCAACCTGTCTGGTACGCTGTCTTATGAATATAAGCCTGTAAACGAGGAACTTGGCATACAAAACGAAAACCTTACCTTTAAGGGCTATGTCCGCAAGAACGGCGAAGTCGGCATAAGGAACGAAGTTTGGATTGTACCTACCGTTGGTTGTGTCAACGGCATTGCCGAAAAGTTGGCTTCAATGCTTGCCGGTGAGACAAAACTTGAAGGCATTGACGCAGTTCATGCCTGGCACCACAACTATGGTTGTTCGCAGTTGAGCGAAGACCACGAGAACACGCGCAAGGTTTTGAGGGACATTGTGCTTCACCCCAATGCTGGTGCTGTACTTGTGTTGAGTTTAGGCTGTGAAAACAACCAGCCAGACCAATTCGAGAAACTGCTTGGCGACTATGACAAGGAAAGGATAAAATTCCTTGTAGTGCAGAAAGTCCAGGGTGACGAGATTGAAGAAGGCATGAAGATACTGCGCTCGCTTTACGGCATAGCCAAGAACGACAAGAGGACAGACTGCCCGTTGAGCGAATTGCGCATCGGACTCAAGTGTGGCGGTAGCGACGGCTTCAGCGGCATCACGGCCAATCCGCTCGTCGGCGAGTTCTCCGACTTCCTCGTTGCACAAGGTGGTACGTCAATCTTGACCGAGGTGCCGGAGATGTTCGGTGCGGAGACCATCTTGATGAATAGGTGCAAGAACGAAGACTTGTTCAACCAGACAGTAAAATTGGTGAACGACTTTAAGGAGTATTTTCTCAGTCACGGTGAACCTGTAGGCGAAAACCCATCCCCCGGCAACAAGGCTGGCGGCATATCAACACTTGAAGACAAAGCCCTTGGATGCACACAGAAATGTGGACGTGCTCCTGTCAGCGGAGTGCTCGGGTACGGCGACAGGCTGCAAGCCAAAGGCCTTAACTTGTTGTCGGCTCCAGGCAATGACCTCGTTGCTTCAACGGCTTTGGCTGCCGCTGGATGCCAAATAGTATTGTTCACGACCGGACGCGGTACGCCGTTCGGCACGTTCATCCCGACAATGAAAATTTCCACCAACAGCAACTTGTTCTCAAACAAGCCGAATTGGATTGATTTCAATGCCGGAGAGTTAGTAGACGGCACAGACATGAATACGTTGCTGCGCAAGTTCATAGACAAGATTATCTCGGTAGCCAACGGCGAAAAGACCTGCAACGAGAAAAACGGTTATAGGGAAATATCTATATTCAAGAACGGGGTTACCCTGTAATTATCACGACAACGATGGGCGGACTGTCCAGCGCACACACGTGCGACTGGTATCCGCCTGTCGTCCAATATATTCGGGAACAAATATCCTTCTAACATTCAGGCAGATAAATAAAAATATGAAAGTATTATTCAGAAACTTCATAAAACTTTTATCTAGAGGGGCTTTTGACTCGAAAGACACAACCGAGCCCATGTCTGAATATAAATGGAACCAGTTACTTGTCTTGGCCGAAAAATGCGAAGTCAAGGAATTCGTTTACACCGGAATTTTAAGAACGTGTGGGCAATGCTCTACACTTATACCACAGGGCATTTACGAAAAGGCACAAACCTGTAAATTCACAAATAAGACCGTAAGCAGTGTAATAGGCAACAAAACCAAGTATAACCTGCACAAACAGGTGAAAAAATTTGCAAATTTTTATTTGAACAGGAAATACAACCAGATTGTTTTCGACGAAATCCACAGCATTGACACCTCTGTTGACTCGCTTGTTTTTCTTGATAAACTGGTAACCAACATTGACGTATTGATTAATGCTGGATTGAATTTTCAGCTGCTTTTCGAGCTTGGTTTTTATTTAAGGGAAAATGGTGATAAAGTTGATTTTGTCAAGATTGAAAACTGGATAAAAATATTGAAGCTGAACAAGATGAGTAGCCTTATCGGCTATTATCTTGCATTCTTTTTCCATTTTAGTGATGCCGAACTGCCATTCTTGAAACATTCAAATAAAAAAAACGAAAAAACGGCCTTGAACATACTTGAGGTAACACTGTGCAGCTCAGCAAAACCTACAATGGCAAATGGTGCCGGTACCCACCAAAGCATCAATCCGATAGCTAAACCTGACGCACATCCCTTAAAATATTTTTCATATTGCCCTTTAGAAACGTCAAGCCGTTTTATCGCCAACATAATCAAAAGTCTTTCAAACATTGATGAATAACTAAAATTTTCTAATTTATTTTGTCATAAGAATGATTAGCCGTACCTTTGTATGAAATAAGAAATTCTCAGATGAAACGGCATATCACATTCATTTTTACAGTCATCTTTTTAAGTTTACAGTATTCCGCAGCGCAAGACAATACAAGCTACATACAATGTGAAGATACGTGCAGCCACATTCACGGCATAGACTTAAGCCACTATCAAGGTGAAGTGTTTTGGGAAAACGTCGGAGCCAACAGCAAGATGGCGTATGTCTACCTTAAGGCCACTGAAGGCAGCACACATATAGACAAGACCTACGAACGTAATATTGAACTTGCCCATAGATATGGGCTGAAAGTTGGTTCGTATCATTTTTTTCGCCCAAAGACAGACCTTGTAAAACAACTTGAGAATTTCATGTCGCAATGTAGGCCCGGCGACCAGGACCTTATCCCAATGATTGACATTGAGTCTACAGGCGGACTTGGTACCGACGAGTTTTGCGATTCCCTGTTCAAGTTCATCGGCTTAGTTGAGAAGGCATATCGTCAAAAACCTTTATTGTACACATATACTAATTTTTACAACAAACACCTTAAAGGCAAAATTGACGACTATAAGCTGATGATAGCCCAATATTCTGACGAGGAACCACAACTTGCAGATGACAGGGATTATACGATGTGGCAATATACGGCTAAAGGCCGTATAAACGGGATAAACACATACGTGGACAAAAGTAGGTTCATGGGCCGTCACAGCATGAGAGAAATTAGATTTAAACACTTTTAACGACTAAAAATATTTTACCAATGGCAATAATCAAATGCCCCGAATGTGGTCATTCAATAAGCGACAAGGCACCAATGTGCCCTAACTGCGGTGTAGAAATAGCAGGAAAAGTAATTAAATGCAGGTATTGTGGTGAGTATTATTTCAAGACTGAGACCTCATGCCCGCATTGCCATAACGAAGTGGCTGGAACTTTGCAGAAGGACCAGTCTGACGCGCAACAACCCGAAGGGGACGTGCAGGCGCATACATCAACATATATGGAAAATTCGCCGGAACACGGTAATGCGAACAACAATAGAAGAAAAAACAACAAAACGGTTATTATCATTTCTGCCATAATTGCAGTGTTAATCGTCGGCATCGCCTTATATGCCTACAACAAAGCACAAGGCAACAAGGAGATGGAGGAATACAATATTGCAATGAACAGCAATGACCCGATGGTCTTGCAAATGTATCTTGATAATTTCAAAGATGCACCGCAGGCACATATTGATTCTATTTCAGCCCACCTGCAACGGATAAAACTACAAGACCAAGACTGGACGGACGCTGTCGTCAGTGGTTCAAAAACAGCCTTGCTTGAATATATAAAGACGCATCCCAACAGTCCGTATGAAGAAGAGGCTCTTGCGAAAATCGACTCTATAGACTGGGAACTTTGTAAAAAAACGAATACAGCAGAAGCCTATCAGGCGTATATAGACGGTCATGCCACAGATAAATACAACCACTATGAAGAGGCCATGATTGCATTAAAGAAGATAAAATTATCAGAAGTAAGTATTGACGAGAGACAGGCCATAAGCAACATATTCCATAATTTCTTCTTAAGCATCAATACGAAAGATGAAAACAGCTTAACTGCGAATGTGAGCGATTTCATAAATTTTCTTGGCAAACAAGATGCAACAAAAAACGATGTCGTATCATTCATGCACAAATTATATAAAATCGATGTTGAAAGCATGATATGGGGCATTTCCGGGAATTATGACATAGGGAAAAAAGAAATCGGTGACGAGCAGTATGAATACAACACTACGTTTACGGCCAAACAGAAAATCAAAAAGACAGATGGCACTGAAGTCGTAAATACATACCGCATAAATGCAAAAATAAATCCTGACTGGAAAATCACAGAAATGTCAATGACGAAAATCGTAGAATAATATGCTACCGAATGAATAGAAAACGTTGCATAGCACTCCTTTTATTGTTTTGTTCCATTGACTTTATACTCATGGCCCAAAAAAAGAACGTTGAACTTTGCATCCTGCAAACGAGCGATGTGCATGGATGTTTTTTCCCGTATGACTACATCAACAGAAAACCTGCAAACGGTTCAATGGCAAGGATTTCCAGCTATGTAAATTCCATGAGAGATAAATATGGCGACAAGGTGATATTACTGGACAATGGTGATATTTTACAAGGACAACCAACTTGTTATTATTGCAACTATATAAATCCTGATATGCCCAATGTCGCCGCAGAAATAATAAATTATATTGGTTACGATGCAGAAACCATAGGCAACCATGACATTGAGACTGGGCATCCTGTCTATGATAAATGGGTTAAAGAAGTTGAATGTCCAATACTTGGGGCGAATGTTATTGACACGCAAACGGGAAAACCTTATTTTATTCCATACAAGATATTTGTGCGGGAAAATATAAGGATTGCGGTTATAGGTCTGACTACACCTGCTATTCCGAACTGGCTGGATAAAGAACTTTGGGATGGGATGCATTTTGATGATATGACTGAAAGTGCAAGACAATGGGTCGAATATGTCAAAAAGCATGAACACCCGGACGTCATAATAGGATTGTTTCATTCAGGCTTGGACGGCGGTATCGAAACAAGCCAATATAAAGAAAACGCCGTCTCGCTTATAGCAAGCGATGTTCCCGGCTTTGACTTGATTTTATATGGACATGACCACCATGAAGCAAAGCATTGCGTGAAAAACATAAACGGCGATTATGTTTTATGCCTAAATCCTTCGTCCGACGCACACATGGTCAGCCAGGCAATGATAAAGGTTACGTTAGAAAATGGGCGCGTAGTTAATAAGGATATTACAGGACAAATTTGCAACATTGACGAATTCCCTGTTGACAAAAACTTTCTATCGCATTTTTCACACCAGATGGATAGCGTGGCCTCATTTGTCAATAAGCGAATTGGCTTTTTTGAAAACTCCATACATACTCGCGATGCTTATTTCGGCAGCAGTGCGTTCTGTGACTTCATACATAACATCCAATTAAAAACAACTGGAGCTGATATTTCATTCAATGCCCCATTGGCATTCGATGCTTCGATTAAAGCTGGAGATGTACACATCAGCGATATGTTTAATTTGTATAAGTATGAAAACCAGATATATGTCTTGCTTATGACAGGCAAGGAAATACATGACTATCTTGAAATGAGCTATGCTTTGTGGACCAATACGATGGTATCGCCCGATGACCACATAATGTTGCTAAAGGAAGATGCTAACGGAAATTATAGTTTCAAGAACCTGGCATTTAACTTTGACAGCGCAGCTGGGATAGATTATATAGTTGACGTAAGCCAACCCAAAGGTCATAAAGTAAAAATACAAAAAATGACAAATGGTATGCCTTTTGACGAATCAAAATGGTATAAGGTTGCAATGAACAGCTATAGGGGAAACGGAGGCGGAGAATTGCTTACAAAAGGGGCAGGAATATGTCATGATTCCCTAAAAAGCAGAATAATATATACAAGCCCACGAGACCAGCGTTATTACTTGATAGAAGAAATAAAATCACAGGATATACTTTCACCTGTTCCAAATAACAATTGGCATTTTGAACCACTTGAATGGGCTCAACCAGCTATCGTTAGAGACAAGAAATTATTGTTTGAAAAACAATAAGAGCAACAAAATATCGAACGCTTTTAACAACATTGTTATCATCTCAAATGAAAGAATATTGGTTTATTTTCAATAATACAGGATTGTTTCTTGAAAAAACTCCAGACGGAGGATATACCATTCCGCAACGTGAGGAAATTCCTATTGACATCGCTAAGCCTCGGAAAGACATACACAACATAACGCCATTAGGGGACACAAAAGTAAAGACATACAAAACAGACTCTACGACGGCAAATGGAAAATATGAAATTTGCGGTTTACGGGCATCATATAACAAACTGCCTTTAGAACTGTACTTGAAAGCAGGAAAGTGTGCGGAAATTCTGTATTGGGACGAAAACACTCAATATTGCGGAAAATGCGGGGGCAAGATGCACTTGCACACAGACATATCAAAGATATGCGGAAAATGCGGACGTGAAGTGTGGCCGCAACTTTCTACTGCGGTGATAGTCTTAATCCACAAGGGTGATGATGTCTTGCTCGTTCATGCAAATAATTTTAAGGGCCACTATTATGGTTTAGTAGCCGGCTTTGTAGAGACTGGCGAAACACTTGAACAGGCCGTAGTACGTGAAGTCATGGAGGAAACTGGACTTGAGATTAAAAATCTACGCTATTTCGGGTCACAGCCTTGGCCCTATCCATGCGGTTTAATGGTTGGTTTCCATGCTGATTACGCTTCAGGAGAAATACGCTTGCAATATTCTGAATTAGGAGCAGGAGACTGGTTCAACAAAAATGCGCTTCCTGAAATTCCTGAGAAACTTTCCATTGCAAGGCGATTAATAGACGATTGGCTCGATAAACAATAATCAACCATAAAATGTTGAACTTTGTACCTACGGCAACAGATAAATTATAAATTCGCCAAAGCCGAAAAGTAAAGATAACAGATTTATTTGTTCTATTATTGTAACGGAGCAATTAGTAAATGAGGGTGTGTCGTAATCCACGATGCACCTTCTTTCTTATTCATCACTATATAAATCGGTTTATTTTCTTCAAGCTG
>CALUEX010000053.1 GCA_944319815.1 uncultured Prevotella sp.
CAAATGCTTTTACGGTTGCGCTTTCTCCTTATGGTTTATTATCTTTTTATATCTGGGAGTTAAAGAAGTTAAAGGAGTTATCGCTCGCTTTGCTCGCCGGGAGTTAAAGACGAATGCTTTTACGGTTGCGCTTTCTCCTTATGGTTTATTATCTTTTTATATCTGGGAGTTAAAGAAGTTAAAGGAGCTATCGCTCGCTTTGCTCGCCGGGAGTTAAAGACGAATGCTTTTGTGGTTGCCCTTTCTTCCCTTATTGCTCCGTTGTTTACTCTTGATTTGCTATCTTGTTGATATTCAGCACGTTGCGAACCACGCCGCAAAAGGATGCCTTTTGGCGTGCGAAAGGCCACCTTTCGTGTTGCAAGAGATGCCCTTTTGCAACGCGAAAGACGGCCTTTTACAATATGGCTCTTATTCTGCCGACTGGCTGGCGGCCTTAACCTCTGCCTCGTATGCGTTGCGCAGCTCCTCTTGCGAGCGGAACGGGCGGTCGCCAACGACGGGCTGTATCACGTTGTCTCCGCTTCCGTCAACTATCCGTCCGTTGGTCGTGTCGTTAAGACCGTACTCCACCGTGCGCATCAAGTCGCGCTGCATATCCTCGTCGTAGACGGGAGTCATCACCTCGATACGGTTCAGGAGGTTGCGCGGCATCCAGTCCGCACTGCCTATAAAGTATTTCGGCGCACCGCCGTTACAGAAAATCAATATGCGCGAATGCTCCAGGTAACGGTCTATTATGCCCACGGCCTTGATGTTGTCGCTCACGCCGGGCACGCCCGTAACGAGCGAGCTGTTGCCGCGGAGCACGATGCCAATCTTGACGCCGGCCGCCGATGCAGCATATAATTTGTTGACAACGTCCATCTCGGTGATGTGGTTGATTTTCATCTTAATCCATGCCTCGCGGCCCGCCTTGGCGTTCTTCATCTCGTTGTTGATGAGCGCGAGCACGCGGTTCTTCATAGAGTTGGGCGACACCATCAGCTCCTTGAAGCGCACTTGGGAGAACGGGCGGTCGATAAAGTCGAACACCTTTTTTACTTCCTGCACGATGTTCTTCCTTGCGGTCATCATCAGGTAGTCAGTGTAAGTCTTGGCGTTGCCCTCGTGGAAGTTGCCCGTGCCTATGCAGGCGATGTTGCCCTGCTTCGACTCTATGTACAACAGTTTCGAGTGAATCTTCAATCCCTCCACGCCAAAGATGACGTTGATGCCTTCCTCCTGCATCCGCTTGCTCCACTTTATGTTGCTCTCCTCGTCGAAGCGGGCCAGGAGTTCCACCACGGCGGTGACCTTCTTGCCGTTGCGTGCGGCGCAGATTAAGGCCTTGACTACCTTCGAGTCCTTGGCCAGACGGTACAGCGTGGTCTTGATTGACTTCACCTCAGGCTTCAGCGCGGCCTCGCGCAGCACGCGGATGTAGCCGTCGAACGAGTGGTAAGGCACGTGGATGAATATGTCCTTGCGGCGGATTTGGTCGAGAATGCTCTCCTGCGAGAGGAACTCCGGCTTCAGTATGGGCTTCCACTTAGGGTATTTCAGCTCCTGGTGGCCGCAGTCAGGGAAGCCCATCAAGTCCTTGTGGTTCTGGTAACGGCTGCTGGCCAGCGATGCGTCGAGCTTGCTCACGTCGATTTTCGACATGAGTTTCTTCCTCATGTCCTTAGGCATCTGCTTGTCGTAGATAAGGCGCACGGGTTCGCCGCGCCGCCTGCTGCTTACGCCCTTGGCAACCTTCTGGAGCACGCCGTAGTCAAAATCGTTCTCCATCTCCATCTCGGCATCTTTCGTGAACTTAAATGAATAGGCCTCGAACGTGCTCGGCTTGAAGCCGATGAAGATGAGCGGAAGGCAGTAACGCACAACGTCGTCGAGGTACATGATGTTGTCGTAGCCGTCGGACGACGGCACCTTGACGAAGCGCCCGTGCTCCCTGTCGGGCACCTTGATTATGGCCAAGCTGCTCTTTGGCAGCCGCAGGCCGTCAGGCTGCTCCGTCTTCTTGACCAGGAGGTATATACGGTTATCCTCGAGCTGGCCTATTTCGTCAATCTCGGAGAACCAGATGGGGTTGGTGTAGCCGTTAAGGCGGTCATGGTAGTAGCCCTTCAGGAAGGCGGCTTGCTCGTCGTTGAGCTGCGTGTTGTCGATAAGGCGGATGTTGTGCGCCTCCAACGCCGTGAACACCTCGTCTATGGCAACGGTGTACTCCTGGCTGAACTGCGTGTTGAGCTTGTTGATGGTCTTGATGGCCTTGCGTATGTTGTCGTGCTGCTTGCGCACTTCCTTGTTGTCCGACTCCAAGAGGCGGTTGAGCGAAGCCATGCGCACACGGAAGAACTCGTCAAGGTTGTTGGAGTAGATGCCGAGGAACGACAGCCTCTCAAGCAACGGGATGTTCTCCTTGCGGGCTTCCTGCAATATGCGGTGGTTGAAATACATCCAGCTGACGTCGCGCTCTACATAGCGGTTTTCTTTCTTCTTTCTGTTGATAATCTTAACGGCCATAATATCTGTTTGTTCTGAATGACAATATAGCAACGCGCCATGCGGCACTCTTTCGGCAAACAACACGAGCGGAAAGACGGGCTATCCCCAAGGCGGCATGGTATCGACTGCCAATGCAAAATTAAGGTTATTATTCTACATTGCGATGTAGAATGTGTTAAAATAATAATAAAATATCATTACAAAAGGCATCATCGGCGATGCAATACGTGGCAAACGGCACGGTAAAAGGGCACCTTTTACACGATGAAAGGGCACGTTTTGCGGGGTAAAAGATACCCTTTCGGAATATCGTTGACTATCAACGGGTTATGAAAGCATTTCGCAATGCCGGATTTTTTGCTTATCTTTGCATTACCGAAACGAAACGACAATGAACGAAATGGCAATAAACATACGCACGGCTGTAGATGACGGCGACCTAAGAAAGATAGCCGAAATGGCCGACACAATATGGCACGAGGCGTTCGCCGGAATAATCACGGAGGAACAGATAAATTATATGGTGGAAAAATTCCAGTCGCACCGTGCCGTGAAAGACCAGGTGGAGAACCACGGCTACAGATATTTCATCCTCTCGGAGGACGGCAATGACGCGGGCTACTGCGGCGTGCAGCCCTGTGATGACGGTTCGCTCTACCTCAGCAAGATGTACCTCAAAAAAGAGTTCCGCGGCCACGGGCTGTTCGCCGAGATGACGGCCTACCTCAAGGAGATGTGCCGCCGCGAGGGCCTCGGCAGCATCTGGCTTACAGTAAACAAGCACAACGCGAGGGCAATAGCCGCCTACGAGAAGAACGGATACCGCAACATACGCAGCCAAGTGGCCGACATTGGACAAGACTTCGTGATGGACGACTATGTTTTTGAATTGAGAATTGAAAGTTGAGAATTGAAAATTATGATTAGTCCTAATTGATAATTCAGAATTGAAAGTTGAAAATTATGATTAGTCCTAATTGAAAATTCAGAATTGAGAGTTGAAAATTATGATTTGCTTTAGTACCTATCAACACACGAAGGGCGAAAGGTAATCATAATTTTCCATTCTCCATTCTCAACTATCAATTAAAAAATCCCTTGCGGATTGTGTTGTTTCAAAATTTTGTTGTAAGTTTGCACGAAATACATTTGCCAGTAGTGAAAACAGCGACATTCGTCAACAACGTAGTCAAAATCCTGCTCCCGTTAGCCTTCGGGGGCGCAATCCTCTATTGGATGTACCGCGACTTCGACTTCAAGAGCGTTGATGACCTGCTGATGTACGGGATGGACTGGACGTGGATGCTTCTCTCCTTCCCCTTCGGCATACTGGCGCAGATGTTTCGCGGATGGCGCTGGAAGCAGACGCTTGAACCCATAGGGGAGCACGCCAGGACGTCAACCGCCGTGCATTCAATATTCCTTTCTTACGCCGCAAGCCTCGTAGTGCCGCGCATCGGGGAGTTCACGAGGTGCGGAGTGCTCAAGAGATACGACGGAGTGTCGTTCCCCAAGGCCCTCGGAACGGTAGTCACCGAGCGCGCAATAGATATGTTGCTCATGGCCATGGTGTGCGTGCTGACGCTTGTCTTGCAGATGGGCGTGTTCTCTACGTTCTTCAACCGCACGGGCACGAGCATGGACTCAATACTCAACAAGTTCTCAACCACGGGCTACCTCGTCACCGCAGCCTGCGGCATAGCCGTGCTGTTCCTGCTGCACATACTGCTGAAGAAGCTGTCAATATATAATAAGGTGAAAGCAACGTTAGGCGGAATATGGCAGGGAGTGATGTCGCTGAAGAGCGTGAAGAACATCCCCCTGTTCGTGTTTTACACCTTGGGCATCTGGGTATGCTACTTCCTGCACTACTACCTCACGTTCTTCTGTTTCGACTTCACTGCCGACTTAGGACTTGAGTGCGCCCTTGTGACGTTCGTCGTGGGCAGCATAGCCGTTATCGTCCCCACCCCCAACGGGGCCGGGCCATGGCATTTCGCCGTGAAGACGATGCTCATACTCTACGGCGTGGCAGACAACAACGCCCTATACTTCGTGCTAATAGTCCACTCCGTGCAGACGTTGCTCGTCATAGCGCTGGGCATATACAGCTGGGTAGCGCTGGCATTCACGAAACAAAAGGCGAGAAAGTGAAAAGGCGAGAAAGTGAGAACAGGCATTAAAGCACAAGTCTCACCTTCCCACCCTCTCACCTTCCCACCTTAAAAATAACATAACCCTTTAAAAATTTTATTACTATGAATGAAATCAAAAACCTGAAACCCGAGTGCATCTGGCGCAATTTCTACGCGCTGACACAAGTTCCACGTCCGTCAGGACACCGCGAGAAAGTGCAGAAATTCTTGCTTGACTTCGCAAAAGAAGTAGGCGTAAAGGCATTCCAGGACGCTGCCGGGAACATCGTCATGCGCAAACCCGCAACACCGGGCATGGAAAACCGCAAGACAGCCATACTGCAAGCACACATGGACATGGTGCCGCAAAAGGAAAAGGACAGCACCCACAACTTCGAGACCGACCCCATACAGACCTACATAGACGGTGACTGGGTTAAGGCAAAGGGCACAACCCTCGGCGCAGACGACGGCCTCGGTGTGGCTGCAATCATGGCCGTAATGGAGGCCAAAGACCTGAAGCACGGCCCCATCGAAGCACTCATCACGGCAGACGAGGAGACCGGAATGTACGGCGCGAACGACCTGCCGGAGGGTGAACTGGAAGGAGAAATCCTGCTGAACCTCGACACAGAGGAGGAGGGCGAGCTCATTATAGGCAGCGCCGGCGGCGTAGACATCACCGCAACGATGGACTACCAGGAAGCTGACAGCGACAAGGAAGACATCGCAGTGCGCGTTATTATCAAGGGACTCAAGGGCGGACACTCCGGACTTGAAATCGGAGTAGGACGCGGTAACGCCAATAAGATGCTCGTGCGCATCGTCCGCGAGGCCATCGCCGACGACGAAGCACGCCTCGCAAGCTGGCATGGAGGCAATATGCGCAACGCCATTCCGCGTGAAGCGGAGGCCGTGCTCACACTGCCGAAGGAGAACAAGGCCGACCTCATCGACCTCGTGAACGACTACCGCGAGACGTTCAACGACGAATACAAGGGCATCGAAAACGAGATTGAAGTTATCGTCGAGGACGTTGAACTGCCGTCGAAGGTCGTTCCGCAGGAAATCCAGGACAACCTCGTTGACGCCATCTACGCTGCCCATAACGGCGTTTGGCGCTACATCCCGTCAATACCCAACATCGTTGAGACGTCGTCGAACCTCGCCATCGTTGACATTGACGGAGGCAAGGCTGCCGTTAAAATCCTTGCGCGCAGCTCAAGCGAGACGAAGAAAGACGAGCTGGCTACATCCATCGAGAGCTGCTTCAACATGGCTGGCATGAAGGTTGAGTTCAGCGGAGCTTACGGCGGATGGGACCCGAACACCGACAGCGAGCTGATAAAGCGTATGCGCAAAATCTACAACGAGCTGTTCGGCAACGAGCCTAAGGTGCAAGTAGTGCACGCAGGACTGGAGTGCAGCATCATCCTTTCAAAGTATCCTGGGCTTGACATCTGCTCGTTCGGCCCGACGCTGCAATCCCCCCACACACCAAGCGAGCGCGCCCACTGGCCTTCAACAGCCAAGTTCTGGGCACTGCTGACGAAGACTCTCGAGGAAATACCCGAGAAGTAAAAAGGCACAAGGCCAACAGCAGAATGACAAGATGAAACGTTTTTGACCATAAAAAGAGGCGGAATGTAAGCAATAAGCATTCCGCCTTTTCAATACAAACTTACAAACAATATAACAAACAATGAGAATGAGAAACCTGATTTACGCCCTTTTCACCTTACTGGCTGTAAACACGACCTGCACGGCAATGGCCCAACAGGGGAGCGACTTCGACAGGCTGAAGGCCGAAGCCAACGAAAACTCACTGCCTTTGGTAAACCTCACGACCGACATCGACGCCGTAACGAAAGAGGAAGAGATTGACGGCACAATAGAAATATTCGACACCAAGGCAAGAACCAACGGCCAGGAATACTTCAAGACAGGATGCCGCGTGAAGTACCGCGGTTCAAGTTCACTGGCGTATGACAAAAAATCGTTCGCCATAAAGCCGACCGACGAGAGCGGGGACAAGACCGACGTAAACATATTCGGCATCCGCGAGGACGACAGCTGGATACTCGACGCCATGGCAATCGACCGCATACGTATGCGCAACCGCCTGTGCTTCGACCTATGGAACGAGATGAGCCAGACGCCATACGACACCGACTACGGCAACCGCAACGGCACGCTCGGGGTGTTCGTCGAGCTTTTCATCAACGGCAACTACCACGGCCTGTACTGCATGACGGACAAAATCAACCGCAAGCTGCTCGGGCTTAAAAAGGCAGACGAGGAGGATGACGGCAGCGTGACGATAAAGGGCGTGCTCTACAAGGGCGACAGCTGGAGCGACGCAACCAACCTGTTAGGCTATGACAAGGAAGCACCCGTGGACGGCGAGACGTGGAACGGATGGGAACTGCAACACCCTGACGACTACCCCTGCGCCGAGTCGTGGCAGCCGCTGATGGACTTCATCGACTTCTTCCAGGCGTCCGGCGACTTCATCGCGCAGAATTACGGTGACCACCTGTATACCGAAAACCTCGCTGACTACGCCATACTGCAGTTTGCAACCAACTACCGTGACTGCAACATGAAAAACACGTTCCTCAGCACGGAGAACATCAACAAGGGCGTGCGCTTCCTCATAACGCCTTGGGACATGGACACGTCGCTCGGCGGGGAGTTCAACGGCGACCGATACGACCACATGGCGGACGTGGAAAGCATACTTAGCTCAAGACTGTTTGACGCCATAACCAAGGCAAACGCTGACGGCATAATGGATGGCATCAAGGCGCAATGGAAACAATACGCAGCCGGCCCGCTCTCAATAGAGGGCGTATGCAAGCGCATCGACGACTATGCCGAGGCCTTTACGAAGTCGGGAGCATGGCAACGCGAACACGACAAGTGGAACGGCAACCCCGTACCGCTGACCGAAGACATCAACGACGAACTGCAATACGTAAAAGACTGGTACGCGAGAAACTTCAACCATGTATCGGAGGCGCTCGGCATCGAAACAGGCATAACCGGCATCGACGCCACTGAAGACGGCCAACAGGCGAAGACTTACACGCTCGACGGCACACGGCTGCCCGACGGCGCAGCCTACGACGGCATCACGATACGCGGCGGCAAGAAGTATATAAGCAACGCTGACGGCAAGTAACACAACACGAACGTAAACATACGACTTTACAAAAGGGCACATATCGCGCTGCGATATGTGCCCTTTTAGCGTGCAATAGGCCACGTTTCGCAAGGCGGTTTGTGGCCTTTTGCAAAGCAATAGGTAACACGCAGACTATTAACCCAAATCGGTCATTAGACCGCAATGTCTTAATTTCTATAGTTATATTATTGCTTCTTGCCGTCTTATGTCCTTCTGCCGCCGTCTTTTCTTCCGTTCCGTCTCGACGTAGCCCGCTACGCCTTCGACAAAACGGAAGAAAAACCGTCTGGCATAAGTACATAATCCGTCTAAGCCCTAATGACCGATTTGGGTTTAACGTCAGTTCGGCGTAAGGTTTACGCCGAACCTGCGTTAAAAATATTGGGCATCATCACTGGAAACAATGCCCACCCAACCCGTAGGGACGCTCGGTCTGAGCGTCCGGGTAACCATGAAAACATCCAACGGCTGCCATGCGAAACGTCAACGGCTATGTGTTTACGACATTACCCGGACGCTCAGACCGAGCGTCCCTACGGGTTGGGTGGCAACATGGCTGATGGCGAAATGCCGTTTTATCGGCATTTATGGGACTAAAATTGAAAAGTCCTGCACCAGTCTTATACCGAACTCACGTTAACAACGTTACCTCGCGACGAAGAAATGGCCGTCGGGGCACGCCTTTGCGGCCACCTGCCGAAAAGCGGCAAGGGCCACAAGACACGCGCAAGGAACGCGGGAAAATAACGGAAAACCGTTATTGTTTCGTAAACGGAATTTACTTTTTTTGCAAAAAAATACTAACCTTATAAAATATCAACCATTATGAAGAAGTTAATTAATTGGCACTCTATGCTCGCCACGCTATTTGCCGCAATGGCATTGACAGCGTGCAGCGACGACGACAACGGCGGTACCGGCGACGACCCCACGCCGCCCGTCGTGGGCGAAGACGTGTTCCAGCTGTCGCCTGACGGCGAACAGAAAGCCGTGACTATACCCATCAACGAAGCGTGGGAGGCAACATCGTCTGCCGACTGGCTGCAACTGTCGCAGATGGGCGGCAAGGGAGGCGAAAGCGTGCAGGTGATTGCGGCGAAAAACCTTACCGGCAAGGAGCGCACGGGATACATCAGCTTCGGCCAGGCACCAGCGTCGAGGGCGTCGGCAGACTCAACGCAAATCGTGGTACGCCAACCGGCGAACGACACCGACGCCGCTCCCGGCGTTGTGCTGACGGCTGCGTACTATAAGGACGGCGGCATATACGTTGACATTTACAACGGCCGCGAGTCAACGAGCACCATGCAGCAGTTAGCATCAGAGAGCGCGGCGTTCAGCTTCACCGACCCTAACGCCTCAACACCGCAGAAAGAGCCCATAGTCTACGTAAACAAGGGAAAGACCCACACGGCCAACCCATACGTGACGCTCGACGCCAACGGCGTGGCCGAAGGAAAGTTCTCGATAGCAGGCGAACCATCGGTGAACACGCTGAGGGTGAAGCAGAACATCGTCTACGACGACCTCGGCCAGCTCAGCAACGAGGGTTCGGCCGGGATGCACTTCACCGACGGTGACATCATCTATTACGGAGGAGGCATCATAGAGCGCACCACGCTGGGCTACGAACAGACCACGCCGAGCTACGAGTTCCGCGCTTACGACACCGCCGCGGGCACGGAGCACCGCTACGCCGACATCCCCTGCCAGGGCGTGGGAGCGTGCGTTGACGGCACGCCGGTGATTGCGGGCGACGGCGGCATATACCGCCTTGAGGGCATGGCGTGGCGGCTCTTGGCGCAACGCAGCGGCGAGCCAATGGCTGCTGCTGCCGAGGGCGACAAGCTGTATGTAGTGACGGGCAGCACAATAGAGACGTACACCATAGGCAAAGATGCCGACGGCAACGCCACGGCGACGCTCGACGGCACGGCGGAGCACGGCGAATATTTCGGCAACGTGGCCGTTACGCACGACGGCGACGGCACGACGTGGCTCATGGACGACCTGTTCCACAAGGCATACGCCGTGAAGGGCGGCGCGCTCGAGGCCACACTGTGCGCCCCGGCGGACACGCTCAACCCGCAAATGGAGTTCATAGGCGTGGCCGACGGCTGCATCTACGCCTTCAACGGCACACAAGTAACACGCTACACCGTAGGCGACGGCACGGCCGAACCGCTGCGTATGCTGGGCACGTTCAACTGGTACGGCGCTACGGAATGCGTCGGCGGACAGCTCTACAACTTCGGGGGCACCACCCAATACCGCGGCACTTACACAGCGTCGCGCGGCCTGCGCCGCTTCCGCCCGGCTGACTATGCGCCAATATCCGTGGCCATACTGCCTGAATAGCGTGCTGGCGCAGGTTACGACAAACCCGCCATGCGCCAACACGTTTACACGCTAATCTACGACACAATACGTCCGTGTCTTCGCTGCATACTCCCAAATTGCGCGAAGGCACGGACTTTTCTTACATAAATTAACGTACAACCGAAGCATAAAACAAGATAAAACATACAATAAAATCGACAAACAGGAGTTGTTCAATAATAATTGAGCAACACATTACGCAATGCAAGACCGCATCAGACAATTAGATTATCTCAAGTGTGTGTTTATCGTGCTGATGATAATCTTCCACTTGGTTTATGTCGGCGACAAATATCCTTACGCCAAACAGGTGGTCTATACGTTCCATATGCCCGTGTTCCTTGTCATCTCGGGCTACCTTGCCAACATGGATAAAGGCATAGGCAAGCTGGCACGACAGGTAAAATGGCTGCTCGTGCCGTATGCCGTGATGGAGGCGGGATACACTTACATGGCGTCGCTGCTGCCCATCAGGGAGCATATCGAACGGCTTACCGTGGGCGTGTTCATCGACAAACTGCTGCTGCATCCGCTCGGGCCGTACTGGTATCTGCACACGCTCATCGTCTGTTACCTTATATATTATGGTGCAAGCCGCCTTCGCCAGCGCGTCGGGGTGGCCGGCGTGGTGTGCCTGATGGGCGTGGCGTTCTACGCCGCCGACAGGCTGCTGGGCATCGTGTCGCTCCACAATGCCATGTACTTCATGGCCGGGGCGATGGTGAGGATGTGCGGCGTGCAGTTCATACGGGCGTTCAGCCCCACCCTGCTGGCCGCCGTTCCGTTGGCGTTGTTCTGCATCGCGTCGCCCGAAGGCCTCGACCGTTCCACCCTGCAAGGCTTCGCGATGACGTGGCTCGCCATGAGCTTCGCCCTCGCCGCCGAACCCCACATAGGCCGCAAGGCAAGGGCCGCGGCACACTTCATCGGCGAGAACACGCTGGCCATACTGCTTTTCTCGCCCATGTTCACAATAATAACCAAGCGCTTCGTGCCCCTGTTCGCCTTCGACCCTACCGCCCTGTTGTACACTGCCGTGTCGGTAGCCTTCACAATCGGCGGCAGCCTGGCCGTGGCTTGGGTGATGGACAGGCTGCGACTGTCGCGCTGGTTCAGCGGGAAAAGGCTGTACAACGCCCCCGAATGACGCCGCACGGACGCACGGCAACGCCCTCCGATACTGTTACAAAAGGTTTGCGCGAGGGCATTTTTTCCGTTTTTGTTTTGCGCTTTTCCTTTTTTTGCCTAATTTTGCAGCGCAAAACGGAAATTCAAACTTATCATGGACGATTATCACGCGGAAAAGATGAACCTGTAAAGTGAGAAGGCATGGCTCTCATAGGCTGTCTTCCCACCAAGCGTAACATTTTCGGAGGATTAGCAAATGAGAACATACTGGAACACCAACAAGGGTCTTAGGCAGATTGGCCAGTGGGAGCCGAACTGCTGGATACAAGTGACTTGTCCTACGGAAGACGACCAGCGTCTTCTTGAAGAAGAATTTAACATTCCCGACTATTTCCTTTCAGACATCAGCGATAACGACGAGCGTGCCCGCTACGAGTACGACGACGGCTGGATGCTCATCATCCTGCGCATCCCGTTCGTCAAGGAAATACGCTCGCGCACGCCCTACACCACCGTGCCGCTCGGCATCATACACAAGCGCGACGTCACCATCACGGTGTGCTACCACGAGACGAACATGATGATAGACTTCGTAAGCTACCAACAGAAGCGCGGCGAAGGCTTCACCGACTACGTTGACATGATATTCCGCCTGTTCCTCTCGTCGGCCGTGTGGTACCTTAAACGGCTGAAGCAAATAAACAGCCTCATCGAGAAAGCCAAGCGCAACCTCGACCGCGAGGTGAACAACGAGTCGCTAATAGGCCTGTCAAGGCTGCAAGACTCGCTGACATATTTCATCACGTCAATCCGCGGCAACGAGAACCTTCTTGCCAAACTGAAGTTCAAGTTGCAGGTGGACGAGCTTGACGCCGACCTCATCGAGGACGTGAACATCGAGATGAGCCAGGCACGCGAGACGACGAACATATACTCGGACATCCTCGAATCCACGATGGACACGTACTCGAGCATCATCAACAACAACATGAACACGGTGATGCGTACCCTTACGTCGGTGTCAATCATCCTGATGTTCCCCACCCTAATCGCAAGCATCTTCGGCATGAACCTAATCAACGGCATGGAAGACAACAAGTTCGGCTTCCTCTTCGCCATAGTAATGTCGGCCTTGATTTCAGGCATTTCGTGGTGGATTTTTCGGCATAAACGTCTCATTTAGACAGAAAAAGCCACTTTTTTCAAAATTATTTGCCGATTTACGATTATTTTAATTAAGTTTGCACACCTATAACATACTTAGTCAACAAGCAGACAAGGCATAAACAGACAAGCACGGCCGCGAAGCGCGGGCAAAAGAAACCAAGAAAAACTCGCCCCAAGCTGCAAGGCCACGTCTGGAGGCTTGCAAACTAAAACTGATTACATGATGGACTCTCAAGAAAACACTCTCGGTCAAGAAAGAACAGAAGAACTGCTGAATGCCGCACCGGCTGACAACAGCAACGGGAACGGCGACAATACCAACGCCGCCAACGAGACACAAGAAACACTGACTGTTGGCACGGAAGAAACGCCCGCCGGACAAGCTGAAGCCGACGCACCCGAACAAAAGAAGGTGTACAAGAGCAAGAAAGAGGTCATAGAGCGCCTGAAGGAAATCGCCCACAGCGACGACAACCCGCAAAAGGAGGAGACTGAAGCGCTAAAGACAGCTTTCTACAAACTGCACTTCGCTGAAAGGGAAGCGGACATGAAGGCATATATAGAAGGTGGAGGCGACCCTGCAAACTACAAGGTGCTGCCTGACGCGGACGAAGAGGAATTCAAGGCCGAGATGAGCGTCATAAAGGAGAAACGCGCAAAAATCTTCTTGGAACAGGAAAAAGAGAAACAGGAAAACCTCAAGAAGAAGCTCGACATAATAGAAAAGATAAAGGGTATGGCCACATCTCCCGAGGATGCGAACAAGTCATACCAAGAGTTCAAGAAGCTGCAACAGGAGTGGAAGGACATAAAGGCCGTGCCGCCCGAGAAGGCTAACGAGCTGTGGAGAAACTACCAACTGTACGTTGAGCAGTTCTATGACTTGCTGAAACTCAACAGCGAAGCGCGTGAATATGACTTCAAGAAAAACCTTGAAATAAAGACCCGTCTCTGTGAGGCAGCCGAAAAACTGGCCGATGAAAGCGACGTAATAAGTGCTTTCCACCAGCTTCAGGAGCTACACCAGGAATACCGCGAGACCGGTCCCGTGGCCAAGGAGCTGCGCGAGGAGATATGGGCACGCTTCAAGGCTGCATCTACCGTAATAAACAAGCGCCACCAACAGCACTTCGAGGAACTGCGCGGCAAAGAGGAAGAAAACCTCACGAAAAAGACCGCGCTTTGTGAAAAAGCTGAGGAAATAGCCGGAAGCGAAAGCAAAAACGCCGCCGAATGGGACAAAAAGACAAAGGAAATAATCGCCATACAGGCTGAATGGAAGACCATTGGTTTCGCCCCCCAGAAGATGAACGTCAAAATCTTCGAGCGTTTCCGCGCCGCTTGCGACGACTTTTTCAACAAGAAAGCCGAGTTCTTCAAGGCCTTGAAACAGCAGTTTGCGGACAATGCAGAGAAGAAAAAGGCACTCGTTGAACAGGCCCAGGCACTGCAGGACAGCACTGACTGGAAAGCAACGAGCGACAAGCTCATAGCCCTGCAAAAGGAGTGGAAGACCATTGGCATGGTTCCTAAGAAGTTAGGCGACAAGCTGTGGGCCGACTTCCTCGGGGCTTGCAACCACTTCTTCGACGCACGCAACGCAGCAAACGCCGGCACACGAACCGAAGAACGGGCTAACCTTGAAAAGAAACGCGACATCATAGAGCAGCTGAAAGCCTTGGCCGAAAACGCCGCTGACGACATACAGGAAAAGGTGCGTGAGCTTGTGGAGCAATTCAACGGCATCGGGCACGTACCCTTCAAGGAGAAGGACGCTGTCTATAAGGAGTACCACGACATTCTCGACAAGCTATACAAGGAGCTCAATGTCACGACGGCGCGCCGCCGGCTCGACAAATTCAAGAGCAACATCAAGAGCGTGGCCGAAAAGGGCGGCAACGCCTTGGACAATGAGCGTTCGCGCCTTATGAGGCGTTACGAAGCGTTGAAGCAGGAAATACAAACTTACGAAAACAACATCGGCTTCCTCAATGCTTCAAGCAAGAAAGGCAATTCGCTCATCGACGAGATGAACCGCAAGGTGCAGAAACTGAAAGACGACATGAACCTTGTGCGCGAAAAGATTAAGGCTATCGACGCCGAAAACAACTAAACATCATCCAAGCCAAGGGCTAAGGAGGGGGAACGGGCCAACAACGGCAACACCAGCCGAGGCACGCAAGTCCCACACCTTAGCCCTTTGCTATTTATTTATACAGACAAAAAGAAATGAGGAAAATTCTTATACTGCTCCTAATCGCCACGTCTGCAGCCAACGCCCAGACCTTGAAGCAATGGCGCGACTCGTTAGACGTCATCAACAAGGAGATTGCCGTCCATCCCGACTCGCTCAACCTGCAGCTCAACAAGGCCGCCGTGTGCCTGCAACTGCTCGAATGGGAAGATGCAGCAAACACCTGCGGGAAAATCCTGGACAAGGACAAGAACAACCTTACAGCCCTGTTCTACAGGGCTTACGCCAACAACAACATGAGGCGCTACGAACTCGCAAGGAACGACTATGAGCTGTTCCTCAGTATGTCGCCCCGCAACATGGAGGCCAGGCTCGGGCTTGCCTATACGCACATCAAGCTCGAACAACCGACAAAAGCGCTCGACGAGCTGAACAACTTGGTGGAGATGTACCCCGACAGCTGCGTGGTATATGCCGCAAGGGCCGAACTTGAAAAGGACATGAAGCAATACGAGACGGCGCTGTTCGACTTTGACGAGGCCTTGAAACGCGCCCCCGGCAACAGGGACTACACCGTATCGAAAGTGGAAATACTGATTGCACAGAACCGCAAAAACGAAGCCAAGGCCGCGCTTGACGAGGCCGTAAGCCACGGCGTACCACGCGGCTTGCTGCTCGAATGGTACGCCAAATGCAAGTAACTGCAAACACGGCATAATGTAAAAGGATACAAACCGCGATGCAAAAGGCCGCAGTTTACCTCGTAAACTGCGGCCTTTTGCATCGCGGTTTGCCACATATTGGAAACCAACACACATAGCCACAGGATTTACACGAGCAAAAAGGGAACATCAAGCAACGTTATGCCGCCGCCAAGTTTTAGGCACAACGCCGACCAACAAGCAGGTTTAAAGCCTAAAAGCCGCGTTTACATCCCCTCAACTACAGTCAAAGCAAGCAGAAAATGATGTACCGCGAAAGCAAGCACCGCCAAAGGTCACCGGTAGGCAAGCCACAAACGGAACCATGGAAAAAGGCAAACAAAAAAGGCATCAACATGATGTTGATGCCTTAGAAGTGTTGGGATACCCGGATTCGAACCAGGAATGACAGGACCAGAATCTGTAGTGTTACCATTACACCATATCCCAATGTCTTGCAACCTTTATCGTTTTGCGTTTGCAAAGGTACGCATTTTTTTTATAATAACAAGATTTTCACCGTTTTTTTTCTAAAAAAACTCAAAATAATATGCTTTAGCCATTGTTTTACAATAAATCAATGTACCTTTGCACTACAAACGGCAAGCCGGTATGGAAAGGCCGTACACAACGGCTTTCAACCGCTTGCGGCAATATTTTCAAGCATCAACAACA
Source organism: uncultured Prevotella sp. (assembly GCA_944319815.1). GTDB lineage: Bacteria > Bacteroidota > Bacteroidia > Bacteroidales > Bacteroidaceae > Prevotella. The sequence continues at coordinate 16,060 of CALUEX010000053.1, forward strand.
CGGTATTTACTTAATGGAACAGGTAAAAAAATTAGTAGAGACAATAACAAAAGGAATACAGGAAAAGAAAGGCTCAAACATAACAATAGCCGACCTAAGCGGCATTGAAGGCTCGATTTGCCACTATTTCATAATCTGCCAAGGCAACTCGCCGTCACAGGTCGAGGCCATAACCGACTCGGTTGAGGAAACCGCAAGGCTGGACGCCGGCGAAAAGCCCGTACACGTTGTCGGCCTTACCCATGCACAGTGGGTCGCCATGGACTACACCGACGTCATGGTGCATATCTTCATGCCCGAAGCAAGGGAATATTACAACTTAGAGAACCTTTGGGAAGACGCCAAACTGACCCATGTCCCCGACATTGACTGACAAGGAACGCACCGGGACATTTCACAAAACAAAGCATCTATATGGAACAAAATACGAACAACAAGAAGCCAAAGTTCAGCATGAACTGGATTTATATGCTCGTGCTTTTCGGCCTAATCGCCATGTATCTTTTCGGTGGCGATGCCCGCGGAAGCGCAAGCAAAAAGGTTTCTTACGATGAGTTCAAGACGTTAGTAGCAAAAGGATACGCCTCAAGGATTGTCATCAACAAGGATGAAAGCACGCTGAAGATGTACGTCAACCCACAAAACATCCGCGACGTATTCAAGAAAGGGGCCAAGAGCACAGGTAACAGCCCGTATGTGACGACCGAGTTCGGAAGTGTTGACAAAGTGGAAACATTCGTCGAAGCCGAGAAACAGGCCGGGAAATTCAAAGGACAACTAAGCTATGAGAACAAGCGTGGCAACGACTTGTTCAACATATTACTTAGTTTTGGCCCCATCCTGCTGCTTTTCTTCCTGTGGATATACCTTTGGAGACGCATGAGCGGAGGCGGGGGCGGCTCTGGCGGCGTGTTCAACGTCGGCAAGAGCAAAGCCAAGATGTACGAAAAAGGGGCTGACATCAACGTAACGTTCAAGGACGTTGCAGGTCAGGCCGGAGCCAAACAGGAAGTGCAAGAGATTGTAGAGTTCCTGAAAAACCCGAAAAAATACACCGACCTTGGCGGCAAAATTCCCAAGGGAGCGTTGCTTGTCGGCCCTCCGGGAACCGGAAAGACGCTACTGGCCAAGGCCGTTGCAGGAGAGGCCGGCGTGCCGTTCTTCTCGATGAGCGGCTCCGACTTCGTTGAAATGTTCGTCGGCGTGGGTGCAAGTCGTGTGCGCGACCTGTTCCGACAGGCAAAAGAGAAAGCCCCGTGCATCATCTTCATCGACGAGATTGATGCCGTAGGACGTGCCCGAAGCAAGAACCCTGCCATGGGCGGAAACGACGAACGAGAGAACACTCTCAATGCCCTGCTGACCGAGATGGACGGCTTCGGGACGAACAGCGGCGTCATAATACTCGCCGCAACCAACCGTGTCGATATGCTAGACTCGGCCCTTCTGCGCGCCGGACGTTTCGACCGACAAATCAACGTAGACCTTCCCGACCTTAACGAGCGCAAGGAAATATTCAACGTCCACCTGAAACCGGTGAAGATTGACTCTACGGTTGACGTGGATATTCTGGCCCGACAGACCCCAGGGTTCTCCGGGGCAGACATTGCCAACGTATGTAACGAGGCCGCGCTTATAGCCGCACGCCACGACAAGACGCACGTAGGCAAGCAAGACTTCCTTGACGCCGTAGACCGAATTATCGGCGGTCTTGAGAAGAAGACAAAGGTAATGACCGAAGGCGAACGCCGCACCATCGCACTGCACGAGGCCGGGCACGCCACGATTTCATGGTTCCTTGAGCACGCCAACCCACTGGTCAAGGTGTCAATCGTGCCCCGCGGCCGCGCACTCGGCGCCGCTTGGTATATGCCCGAGGAGCGACAAATCACGACCAAGGAAGAGATGCTCGACGAGATGTGCGCAACACTGGGTGGCCGAGCTGCCGAGGAACTGTTCACGGGCCATATATCAACAGGCGCGATGAACGACCTTGAGCGCGTCACCAAGAGCGCATACGGCATGATAGCATACGCGGGAATGAGCGACAAGCTGCCCAACATCTGCTATTACAACAACAACGAGTACAACTTCCAGAAGCCTTACTCCGAGACAACGGCAAAAATAATGGACGACGAGGTGCTCGCCATGATTAACGAGCAATACGAACGCGCCAAGGCTTTGCTGCTCGAGCACAAGGAAGGGCACAACAAGCTGGCGGAGCTTCTTCTCGAACGCGAGGTCATCTTCGCCGAAGACGTCGAGCATATCTTCGGCAAGCGTCCATGGGTCAGCCGTTCAGAGGAAATAATGGAAAGCAAGAACGACAGTAAGGCGGACAACGACAACCAAGACGCCATTGAAGACAAGACCCCGGCCAAAGATGCTTTCGGCGAAGAAAACGCCACCGCCGAAAGCACTGACGGCGAACAAACGGAGGAGAAGAACTAAGATATGTTTTGATTTTCGTGGAGGAGTTGCACGACTTAAAGCCATAAACGCAAACAAGCACAAGCGTTGACGCTGTTGGCTTTAGCTCCTGCAACTCCCCTTTTTTATATTCAAACACCAAAACTTAAAACACCAAACAAGACATGAAAAACCTAATTACGCGAAGCATAACGGGCGTGATTTTCGTTGCGGCAATCGTAGTCTGCTTCATGCGCCCTGTCGCAATGGAGTTTCTTTTCGCCCTCGTCACGGGCCTTGCCACGTGGGAATACTGCGGACTGGTAAACAACGTCAAGGGCGTACAGGTCAACCGCTTCATCAGCACCGTGGCCGGCGTCTACTTCTTCCTGGCCGTAGGCGGGTTCTGCAGCGGCATCGTGCCCACCGGCGCGGTATTCATCCCCTACCTGCTTACGCTCGTTTACCTGTTCATAAGCGAGCTTTACGCCAAGACCGAGAACGCCATAAACGACTGGGCCTACACCATGCTCAGCCAGATGTACATAGCCCTGCCCCTCTCCACCATCAACGTGCTGGCCTTCAACACCGCAGCCGACGGCCAGGTTGTGTTCAACTACCTCGTCCCGCTTTGCGTCTTCATCTTCCTTTGGGCTAACGACACGGGAGCGTATTGCTGCGGTTCGCTGCTCGGGCGGCACAAGCTGTTCCCGCGTATATCGCCGGGCAAGAGCTGGGAGGGGTCTATCGGAGGTGCCGTCATCGTGCTCATCGTGGCCTACTTCATAGGTCGCTACGAGGCAGGGCTCAACTCCGAAACCGGCCTTACCGTGCTGCAATGGATGGGTCTCGGGCTTGTCGTCGTGGTGTTCGGCACGTGGGGCGACCTCGTTGAGTCACTTTTCAAGCGCACGCTCGGCATAAAAGACAGCGGCAACATACTGCCCGGCCACGGCGGAATGCTCGACCGCTTCGACTCGTCGCTAATGGCCATGCCCGCATCGGTCATCTACCTTTACTCGCTCACGCTGTTTTAGCCGGAAAAGGCAACATTTAACAAATATGAGTTCGACATAAAGATACCCTTGGTATGGGAATAAGCCTATACCAAGTACACGTTAAAAACGATAAAAGCCGTACCGACGTTGTGTCGGTACGGCTTTTATCGTATCCACGGCATCACCTGCCGAGCCTGTTGCCATACCTGCCCTTGGCCGTGAAGTCGAGCGAGAACTTATAGTGAAAGTTGTTCATGCCGCACTTCTCATAGAAGTGGTGTGCCCTCATCCTCAACTGGTTGCAGCACACCTCTATTTGCACGCATCCCGCTGCCTTTGCCTCCTCGCACGCAGCATCGAACAGCCGGCGGCCCAGCCCCTTGCTCCTTGAGCCTCCTGTCACGGCAAGCTCCATTATTTCGCATATTCGCGCAGCGTGGTGCAACTGCCGTTCCATCCTTAGGTTGATGCACCCCACAGTCTTGCCGCCGTCCAGGCACACAAGGCACACATACCTTTCGTCGGCAGCCTGCTCCATGAAAATCCGTTCAAACTCGCCGTAAGGCAGTTCGCTCTCCTCCATTTCGCAAATCAGCGCATACACATCCTTGCAATCCTCGGGCAAGGCTCTTCTTATATTTTCCATATCAGCAAACATTAAATTCGCTATTCAGTAATCTTGACCAAGCAACCTTCAGGCCCCTCAACGCAGCTTTCATAATAGCTGTCGCCCGTTGTTCGCGGCCCGCTTACCACGCTGTAGCCATCGGCGCGCAGCCTTTCCGTCAGTCCGTCAACGGCCTCCTTGCCGCCGACGCCTATCGCCAAGTGGGCATAGCCGACGCGCGGAGCGCTTCCCTCCCATTCGGCAAGCCCCGGGCGCGACATCACCTCAAGCCTCGCCCCGCCGTCGAACGTCAGGAAATACGTCCGCAGTCCAGTCCTCGGGTTGTGGTACATCCCGCCCGAACGCGCCCCAAAATACTTCATGAAGAACGCCCTCGCGCCCTCCAAGTCGTCAACATACATCGCAAAATGGTCAATCCTCATACGCCGATATTCTTTAATTAACACCCGCAAAAGTAAACAAATAAACGGACGCGCGCAAGCGCACACGCCGCAAACAACGAGCCACAACGCTAAATTAATGCTGACCTGACAGTGAACACGCTGAAAAAACGCCCCGCAATACGTGCCCTTTCGCCTTTCAAAAGGGCACAGATTACAAGGCAAAAGGGCATCTTTCATAATCCAAAAGGTGTCATCTTGCCAAGTGCCTGATAACCAATCAACTACAACAACGACCATTAATATGGCAAAACCGACAAGACCTTCGCCTTTAAATCCTTAGCAAACGTGGCCGCTTTCAACAGAATTGACAAATTAAAAATTAAACATCAATATAAAATATGAATATCCGCAAACCGCCAATTGTAGGGACATAATTTATTATGTCCGCACGCCACGAAGGGGCGTATGTTGGCAAATAATACTGCGTAATACGTTTCTGCGAAACGTGCGGACATAATAAATTATGTCCCTACAATGGATGTTGGCTAATTGCGGATATTCATTATATAAAAAAGCAAATGTCTTAACTCCTTAACTACGCAACTCCTTAACTCCTAAAAACAAAGCTATTGTCCTTAACTCCTTAGTGAGCGAAGCGAGCGTTAACTACTTTAACTCCTTTAACTACTGATGAATGGGAGCTTTGCGGACATTCATAAAAATCAGTAATATTGGTTGTTTATGCCGAGAAAAGTTTACATTATATGTCAAGGAAATTGATTATTTTTGCAATGTGGAATAATATACGCACGCCGCTGCGCGCAAGCTACGAGGGCGCAACAGACGCACTAACGAGAATAACCAAAAACAACAAACAAATGAAAATAACAAGTATCATAAAGCCTATGCTGGCCGCATACGTCGGCATAGGTATGTTCCCCGGCTGCGGCATGGCACAAACCAACCAAGGCGCAGCCGCCACACAAACGCCCACGCCGGGCAAGGACGGCAACAAGTACGTGCCCTACGAGCAGCGCACGGGCAACGAGTCAATCGTCTACTTCACGCGAAACCTCGGCCCGGAGGGCCTCATCAAGGCCTACGAACAGGTTAGCGCAAACATCAGCGGGCGCACGGGCGTGAAGCTGCACACGGGCGAACAGCACGGCCCCAACATCATCCCCTCGGCATGGGTGAAGGCCCTGATGCAGAAAGACCTGCCCGGGGCCAGCATCATAGAGACCAACACCTACTACGCCGGCGACCGCTACACCACCGAGCAGCACCGCAAGACGCTGGAGGTGAACGGCTGGACGTTCTGCCCCGTTGACATAATCGACGAGGAGGATACCACGACGCTGCCCGTCATCGGCGGCAAGTGGTTCACGAAGATGTCCGTGGGCAGCCACCTGCCCGACTACCAGTCGCTCGTCGTCCTCACCCACTTCAAGGGCCATTCACAGGGAGGCTTCGGCGGAAGCAACAAGAACATCGGCATAGGCTGCGCCGACGGGCGCATCGGCAAGGCGTGGATACACACCACGCCGAACCAGGACAACCAGTGGGACATAGCCAAGGAAGAGTTCATGGAGCGCATGACCGAGTCGACAAAGTCGGTCATCGACCACTTCGGCAAGCACGTGGCCTACGTCAACGTAATGCGCAATATGTCAGTGTCTTGCGACTGTGAGGGCGTCAACGCAGCCCCCGTCGTTACGCCTAACGTAGGCATCCTCTCGTCAACCGACATCCTCGCCCTCGACCAGGCGTGCATCGACCTTATCTATGCCATGACCGAGGCCGAGCACCACGACATAGTTGAGCGCATAGAGACACGCCACGGCCTTCGCCAACTGTCATACATGAAGGAGCTTGGCATGGGTAACGACCGCTACGTGCTAATCGACCTCGACAACGGCGGACGCCGCATCACCGCCGCCGAAGCCGTAAAAGGGCTGAAACCTTTTGTCAAGTAAAGAATTTATCTGCAAAATGCTTTTAAGCTAAAAAAATGAAAAAAGAGAACAACATCAGCAAAAACATACTCTCCATGCCTTCCCTTGGGAAGGCGTGGCGGGGCTTCCTTATTTCAATGCTGCTCACCACCGCAACAATGGCGGCGGCACAAACTTCAAACAATACAAATATGACAGAAGAAAAACTCAACCTTACGCAGGAATGGGACAAGACCTTTCCTGAAAGCGATAAAGTGAACCACACGAAAGTGACGTTCCACAACCGTTACGGCGTGACGCTCGCCGCCGACCTTTACACACCGAAAAACGCCACGGGCCGCCTTGCGGCCATCGCCGTGAGCGGTCCGTTCGGGGCGGTGAAGGAGCAGGCTTCGGGTCTTTACGCACAGAAGCTGGCCGAGCGGGGCTTCATAACCCTGGCCTTCGACCCCTCGTTTACCGGCGAAAGCGGCGGCTCGCCGCGCTACGTGGCTTCGCCCGACATCAACACCGAGGACTTCTCGGCCGCCGTAGATTACCTGTCAACACGCAGCAACGTAGACCCTGAACGCATAGGAATACTCGGAATATGCGGCTTCGGAGGCTTCGCCATCAACGCTGCAGCCAACGACACACGCATCAATGCAACCGTGGCATCTACAATGTATGACATAAGCCGCTGCACGGCCAACGGCTATTTCGACGCCAACGACAATGCAGACGCCCGTTACGCAATGCGCCAACAGCTCAACGCACAGCGCACAAAGGACTACCTGAGCGGCTCTTACGAACGGGCCGGAGGCGTTGTTGACCCGCTGCCGGCCGACGCACCGCAGTTCGTAAAAGACTATCACGCATATTACAAGACCAAGCGCGGATACCACAAACGTTCACTCAACTCTAACGAGGGATGGAACAAAACATCATCGCTGCCTTTCATCAATATGCCCATACTGACTTACAGCGACGAGATACGCAACGCCGTAATGGTGGTGCACGGCGAAAAGGCCCACTCGCGCTATATGGGCGAGGACGCCTTCAAGAAGCTGAAAGGCGACAACAAGAAACTGCTAATAGTGCCCGGCGCAAACCACACCGACCTTTACGACAACTTGGAGAAAATCCCGTTTGACGAAATCGGGCAGTTCTATAGGGTGTATTTGAAATAAGGAAAGAGCATGGTTATGAAGCACACGTCAAGGTTTTTGCTCGCCATATTCCTGATGTTCGCGGCCGGAAGCTTTGCCGCCTGCTCGGAAGACGACCCTGTGCAGGACGGCATTGAAGGCGACGGTGGAGGCTCCGGCAGCGGAAACGGGGGCGAAAGCAATGGAGATGAAGGCGGAAATGACGGAAACAACGAGGACGAAAGCATGAACAGGAACATCACGATAACCGTAAACGGCACGGCGTTTGCCGCCACTCTGGCAGACAACGCTGCGGCGGAGGCTTTCGCGGCAATGCTGCCGCTGACGCTTAAGATGGACGAACTGAACGGCAACGAGAAGTATCATTACCTTGACAGCAGCCTGCCCACCGACTCGTACAGTCCCGGAACAATCAACGCAGGCGACCTTATGCTGTACGGCTCGTCGTGCGTGGTACTGTTCTACGACACCTTTTCCACCGGCTACAGCTATACTCGCATCGGCAAAATAGACAATCCCGACGGACTTGCCGCCAACGTTGGCCGTGGTAGCGCAAGCGTAACGTTCGAGGCGAGGTGACCTGAAGCTTTGGTGAAAACAGCAAAAAGGCCGTACATCCATTGTGGGTGCACGGCCTTTTTGTGTATGGTGGAAATGTGTCCTGGTTGTATTGTCTTGCCGTATGGTGTAGAGGTATGCCGCCGCAGACAATGAGAACCTTTGCCGCTATTACCGCTTTGTTATTTTTCTGGCGGTTTTCAGGCAGGCGCGTCTGTCGCGTTCGGTCAGTCCGGCGTGGTTCTTTGTCCCTCCCTTCTCAACGGTCGCAACAATTCTGAAGCCACTCCACTTCAGGATTTCGCGCAAAGCGTTCACTGCGCCGCGGCTTTGCCTGAATAATTTGTTGAAAGGCCAGGGGGTAGAACATATGGCAATTATTGCCGCACGCTTGCCTTTGTGCAGAGGTTTGGGCATGCCGCAGCGGCTCTCGCCCATCATTCCGTAGACTATGCGGTCGAAAACCACTTTCAATTCGCCCGGAATGTTGCCCCAATAACACGGCGAACCGACTACTATTGCGTCGGCATTATCAATCATTTCAAGGACTTTTTGCGCGTCGTCTTCGGGCAATGCACATTTCAGCGTGCTGCGGCATGACATGCAACCGGTGCACGGCTTCACGTTAAGGTCAGCCACGCGCACTACATTGACCTCAGCTCCTCCAGCTTCTGCGGCGTCCTTAACAATGTCCAACATGCCAGAAACATGGCCTCTACGCCTTGGGCTTGCGTTCAAAATCAATATCTTCATGATTTCTCATGCTTGTTGTCCGGATTTCCCGGATAACAGTTTTACCATTATATTTGCGGCATTGTCGGGTGCGTTTTCTTTTCCAAGGCGCTTCTTTACTTCGGCGTAGCCGCCAAGCATGGCGGCGCGCGCAGGTTCGCCGGGCAACAGTCGGCCAAGCTCGCGGGCAATGTTGTCTACGGTGAACGTATCGGCCACAAGCTCCGGCACAACGTCATCGTCGGCTATCAGGTTGACAAGCGAGATGTAACGCACTTTGATGAGATGCTTGCGCAAGAAAGCAATGACCTTGGGGATGGGCGTCTCGTAACACACCACCTGCGGCACTCCGAACAGGGCCGTCTCCAACGTTGCCGTGCCGCTCGTGACAAGGGCCGCACACGAATGGGCAAGGAGCGGATAGGTACGGTCATAAACCACGGACACGTCATGCCCCGAAATGAACTTTGCATAATAATCATGGGGAATGGACGGCGCGCCGGCAACAACCAACTGGTATTTGTCGGCATAGCGCGAGGCTGCCTCAAGCATAGCGGGCAGGTTGTCTTTTATTTCCTGGCGGCGGCTGCCTGCAAGCAGGGCAATTATTGGCTTTCCGACCTGCAGGGAGTTACTGCGACAGAAAGCGCCGAAAGGTTCGGAGTAAGAGGCAAAGAACTCTGCCACTTCTGACGCCGTAGGATTGCCTACGTAATGGATGGGGAAATGGTGCTTGCCCTCGTAAAACTGAACCTCGAACGGCAGGATTGAGAACATCTCGCTGACGTCACGCTTGATGTTCTTTATTCTGTACTCCTTCCAAGCCCAGATTTTAGGCGAAATGTAATAATATACAGGTATTGAAGTGCTTGCACGCACGAACTTGGCTATGTCGAGGTTAAAGCCAGGATAATCAACAAGGATTACAACGTCAGGTTGCCACTCCACAATGTCGCGCTTGCAAAGAGCCATATTGCTGAATATTGTCCGCAAGTGTAACAGCACCGGAACGAAACCCATATAAGCCAGCTCGCGGTAATGCTTCACGCGCGTTCCGCCGACGGCGGACATCAGGTCGCCGCCGAAAAAGCGGAACTCTGCATCGCCGTCAACCGCCCGCAACGAACGCATCAGGCGCGAGGCGTGCAAGTCTCCACTCGCCTCGCCTACTATTATATAATACTTCATTTTAACAATGCATAATTCATAATGCACAATGCTCAGTGCAATGCATAATTCATAATGCACAATGCATAATTCCCTATTGACAGACGTAGCCAATTAATAAAAATGACAGGCCACATCAAACAACCAAATTATGCATTGTGCATTATGAATTATGAATTGAAATAATGTTTTCTATCCTTTCAGCCATTCCGTAAGCCGTGACGTCTATCGTCGTAGGCGTTACGGCAACGTAGCCGTGGCGCAAGGCCCAGTTGTCCGTGTCGTCAGCTTCAGGCTCGTCGTTGGTGTATTCGCCCACAAGCCAAAAGTAGTCGTAGCCACGTGGATGATGTGCGCGAACAACCTCGTTACCCCATGTTCCGCCAGCCATTCGACACACCTTTACGCCTTTAAATTCACTTACCAACGGAAAATTGACATTAAGACATACGCCTTTAGGTAATCCATCACGCAAAACTCCTGATACAATGGATTTTACATAGTTACGCAAAGGCTCAAAATCAGCATTGTCATCATGGTTACATAGTGAGAATGCCACCGACGGAATATATTTCATACACCCTTCGCGCACCACTCCCATAGTGCCTGAGTAATGAGAGTTGACAGAAGCGTTATCGCCATGGTTGATGCCACCGAGCACCAAGTCAGGCTTACGTCCGTTGCAAAGTTCACTGAGGGCGAGCTTGACGCAATCGACCGGCGTGCCGTTACACGACCACATCTGCATTCCTTCACGTTCACGGCGCAGTTTCAGCCGCAACGGAGTGGTAGCGGAAAAAGCCGTAGAGAAGCCCGAACGCGCAGACTCCGGCGCACAAACAAGGATGTCGCCGAACTCGGCAACCATGTCTATTAAAGAGTTGATGCCTTTGGCATGATAGCCGTCATCATTCGAAATAAGTATTAACGGTTTCATCTTTTTCATTAAAAATCATTTTCTTTCGCCCGCAAAAGTACGAAAAAAGGTTTAAACCCACCATTTCTCACATAAAATATGTATTTTTGCAAAATAATTTTATTGAGGACAAGTAGACAAGCAACAATACAGCCAAGGTATTTTGCCTTGCAGCATTGGGAGGCAGCATTTCCTGCCCGCGACTTGTCAACTAACAACAATGAACATGGGAAAAATTATCGCATTAGCAAACCAAAAAGGAGGCGTGGGGAAAACCACGACTACAATCAACTTGGCGGCTTCGCTCGCCACATTGGAGAAAAAGGTTCTGGTAATCGATGCCGACCCACAGGCCAACGCATCAAGCGGCCTTGGCGTCAACACGAAAGACATTGACTGCTCCTTATACGAATGTATTATCGACAACGCAGACGTGCGCGACGCCGTCTACACGACCGACATTGACGGCCTTGACATAATACCGAGCCACATAGACTTGGTGGGGGCCGAAATCGAGATGCTGAACATAGAGCACAGGGAGCAAGTAATCAAAAACCTGCTCGCGCCAATCAAGAACGACTATGACTACATACTGATAGACTGCTCGCCGTCACTCGGCCTCATTACCGTGAACGCACTGACTGCGGCTAATTCGGTGATAATACCCGTGCAATGTGAATACTTTGCCCTTGAAGGCATAAGCAAGCTGCTAAACACCATAAAAATCATAAAAAGCAAGCTGAACCCGAAACTTGAAATAGAAGGTTTCCTGCTGACAATGTATGACAGTCGCCTGAAACTGGCCAACCAGATATACGACGAAGTGAAACGCCACTTCCAGGAACTTGTATTCAAGACGGTAATCCAACGCAACGTGAAGTTGAGCGAATCGCCCAGTCACGGACTGCCCGTAATCCTGTATGACGCAGACTCTACCGGAAGCAAGAACCACCTGGCACTGGCGAAAGAGATAATAAACAAGAACAATTAAGAAAAGACGAGCAGACAAGTTACAAGCAGACAAGTTACGAGTAAACGAGTAAAACTGTTTTGGACGCAGCTTGTCAACTAACATAATACAGACATGGCAATAAAGAAAAGATACGGCAACGCCTTGGGACGCGGCCTGGACGCGCTAATATCGACCGACGACGTGCGACCGCAAGGCAGTTCAACGATAAACGAAATTCCGCTAAGCCAGATAGAAGCCAACCCCAACCAACCCCGAAGGGAGTTTGACCCTACAGCCTTGCAAGAGCTGGCCAACAGCATTCGCGAGATTGGCATAATACAGCCTATCACGCTAAGGCAGGTGGACGAAGACAGATACCAGATAATCGCCGGTGAACGCCGCTGGAGGGCATCACAGATGGCCGGCCTTGCGGCAATCCCCGCCTACATAAGGACTATCAAGGACGAGAATGTCATGGAAATGGCTCTCGTCGAGAACATACAGCGCGAAGACCTGAATGCCATAGAGATAGCCCTGGCATACGAACACCTTATATCCAGCACAGGCATGACGCAAGAAAAAGTGTCTGAACGTGTAGGAAAGAGCCGCACGGCCATTGCCAATTACCTGCGCCTGCTGAAACTGCCGGCACAGGTACAAATGGCATTGCAGAACAAGGAAATCGACATGGGACACGCCCGCGCACTGTTGGCCGTGGAAAGTCCGTCGCTGCAAGTTAAGTTGTTCAAGGAAATACAGAAGAACGGCTACTCTGTACGCAAAGTAGAGGAAATGGTGCAGAAGCTGAAAAACGGCGAAGACATTGTTAGCGGGAAAAAGAAAATAGCCTCAAAGCTGCAACTACCTGAAGAAATAGCATCCCTGCGGCAACAGGTTGGCGAGATGTTCAACGCCCCTGTACAGGTCACGCTCTCAGCCACGGGCAAAGGAAAGATAAGCATTCCGTTCAATGACGAAAAAGACCTGGAACGGATAAGGACGATATTGGGCAAACTGAAAGAGCAGCAGTAAGGGTCGTGGATACAAGAAGCAGACTTTTCATGTCTAAAGCAGTGGCAGCGTTGTTGGTTTGTGCCTTGACGGCTGTATTGACACCATGCCAAGGCGCGAGCCTCGACAGCTTGGAAACATCGGCTGGGCCAGGAAGCACGCCGTCAATACCCGTGAACGACTCCTATGCAAGCGTGAACGACTCGTTGAAAAAGATTGTAGCGGCAGTTGACTCGGCCAATATGGACAGTACCAACATCGCCAATGACAAACAAGGCAAGAAAGTAAAGGTAAAGCGCGACTGGTCTACATGGAGGCCCAACGCGAAACGTGCGATGTGGCTTGCCATCGTCATACCGGGAGCAGGACAAATATATAACCGCAAATACTGGAAACTGCCGATTGTATATGGAGGTTTTCTCGGATGCCTTTACGCCATAAGATGGAACAACCAAATGTACAACGACTACTCCCAGGCGTATATGGACATTATGGACAACGACCCAAACACGCAGAGCTACAACGAGTTCCTGCATCTTGGAGCGACGATAACGCCGGAGAACACCGAACGATACCAAGATATGTTCAGAAGGCGCAAAGATTATTATCGAAGGTACCGTGACCTAAGCGTATTCATCTTGATAGGAGTCTACGCCCTGTCGGTAATAGATGCCTATGTAGACGCTTCGCTGTCAGAGTTCGACATATCCAAGGACTTGAGCCTAAGGGTACAACCGGCCATCATAAACAATGGCACTTCGACCAACCCACTGAAGTCATCGTCGCTTGGCCTACAATGCTTTATAACATTCTAACTAACGTCAAAATATAAATATTCGCACACGTTATTACTTAATTATGAGAAAAAAACTATTTATCGTCATGGCCTTGACCATTCTCGGTGGTAACTGCGTGACGCAGGCACAAAACGAGAAAGAGGAAATCACCGTAACCGACAACGAAGGAAAAGAAGAAATAATAGATGTGCCGGAAGCCATGGGCTATGAAGTTGACAGCCTCCTGAACTTGTATTACTCAAGGACATACCTGCAACCAGATAACGACTGCAACCTAAAAGACGAAAACGTTTCTTACCCGAAAGAGGTATATATCGAGAGGTTGAGCAGGCTGCCCAACGTCATGGAGATGCCATATAACGACATCGTTCAAAAATTCATCGACAGGTATACCGGCCGTCTGCGCCACTCGGTAAGCTATATGTTAGGGGCATCGAACTTCTATACCCCGATATTTGAAGAAGCCCTTGAGGCTTATGGACTTCCACTGGAATTAAAGTACCTGCCGGTAATAGAGTCTGCCCTAAACCCGCAAGCCACTTCACACGCCGGGGCCGCCGGCTTGTGGCAGTTCATGGTTGCGACGGGAAAACAATACGGGCTTGAAATAAATTCACTTATAGACGAACGCCGTGACCCGATAAAATCATCGTATGCCGCTGCCCAATACCTGAAAGACCTGTACAAGATTTTCGGAGACTGGAACCTTGTCATAGCCGCATACAACTGTGGCCCTGAAAACATAAACAAAGCCATTCACCGTGCTGGTGGAAATTCGGACTATTGGAAAATCTATCCATACCTTCCCCGTGAAACCAGGGGATACGTTCCAGCATTCATCGCCGCGAACTACGTGATGAACTATTACTGCGAGCATAATATCTGTCCCATGCGCACGAAGCTGCCGGCCAAGTCTGACACGATAATCGTAAGCAAGGATGTCCACCTTAAACAGATTGCCGAAGTATGCGGCATCGACATAGACGAGCTAAGGACACTCAACCCACAATACCGCCGCGATATAGTCAACGGCAATAACAAGCCGTCGATAATACGTTTGCCGGCAACTGCCACAAACACGTTCATCGCCAACGAAGACTCTATTTTCAACTACAAGACCGAGACATTACTGACAAGGAGGTCGCTCGTGGAAGTGGCAAGCTCGTCAAGCTCAAGCTACACACGCAAGAGCTCATCCACAAAGCGGAAAAATTATACACGCAAAAAACGGACACGACGCTCAAGACCCAAAAGAGTAACCATCAGAAAGGGTGACACTCTCTCCGAAATAGCGGAGAGAAACCACACCACAGTAAAAAAGCTACGACAGCTTAACGGCATAAAAGGCAACAACATACGTGCAGGAAAGAAAATCAGGGTAAGATGACGGCACGTACACCTGCCTTACCTTATTATTAATATCAAAAAGCACACGAATATGGAGGAACAGAATCATACCGACATCGCAAAAGAAGCTGCTGAGGATAAATTGGTTAACGACGCATTCCAGCACCTGCTGGACAGCTACCTGGCAACACGCCACCGAAAAAAAGTTGACCTCATAACAAAGGCTTTCAATTTTGCCAAACAAGCACACAAAGGCGTCAGGCGACTTTCAGGAGAGCCATACATCATGCACCCGATAGCCGTAGCGCAGATTGCTTGTTCCGAAATGGGACTCGGCTCTACGAGTATCAGCGCCGCGTTACTTCATGACGTCGTCGAAGATACCGACTATACGGTTGAAGACATCGAAAACATCTTCGGGCATAAGATAGCGCAAATAGTAGACGGACTGACAAAAATTTCAGGCGGAATATTCGGCGAACAGGCATCGGCCCAGGCCGAGAACTTCAAGAAGTTGCTGCTAACGATGAGCGATGACATACGAGTCATCTTAATCAAGATATGTGACCGCTTACACAATATGCGCACATTGGCCAGCCAACCGGCCAACAAGCAATACAAAATAGCCGGCGAGACATTATATATATATGCACCGCTCGCCAACCGCCTCGGCCTCAACAAGATAAAGACCGAGCTTGAGAACTTGAGTTTCAAGTTCGAACACCCTGACACATACAAAGCGATAGAAGACCAGCTCGCCGATACGCAGGCATCTCGTGACACGCTGTTCGCTGAGTTCACCGCGCCTATACGCGAAGCCCTCGACAAGATGGGGCTTGAATATGAAATAAAAGCGCGTGTGAAAAGTCCTTATTCCATTTGGAACAAGATGCAAAACAAGCACATCACCTTCGACCAAATCTATGACATACTCGCCGTCAGGATTATCTTCAAGCCCAAGAAACGCGAAGAGGAGGTAAACGAATGCTTTAACATTTATGTTGCAATCAGCCAGATTTACAAGTCGCATCCCGACCGCCTGCGCGACTGGGTTAACCATCCGAAAGCGAACGGATACCAGGCATTGCACGTAACACTGATGAGCAAGCAGGGACGTTGGATTGAGGTGCAGATACGTTCCGACCGAATGGACGAAATAGCCGAACAAGGCTTTGCCGCCCATTGGAAATACAAAGAGGGAGAAGACGAAATTGCCGAGGATGACGGCGAACTGAACAACTGGTTGCGCACCATCAAGGAAATTCTTGATGACCCGCAGCCTGACGCCATGGACTTCCTCGACGCCATCAAGCTGAACCTTTTTGCCTCGGAAATATTCGTATTCACGCCGAAAGGCGAAATCAAGACCATGCCGGCTGGATGCACCGCACTCGACTTCGCCTTTCAAATCCATACATTCCTCGGAAGCCATTGCATCGGCGCAAAGGTCAACCACAAACTTGTTCCGCTAAGCCACAAGCTGCAGAGCGGCGACCAGGTGGAGATACTTACGTCAAACTCGCAGCACGTGCAAAAGTCATGGATTAACTTCGTATCCACGGCAAAGGCCAAGAGCAAAATACAAGCCATATTGCGCCGAGACGCAAAGGACACGCAGAAGAAAGGGGAGGAAATACTCAACAACTTCCTGCAAAAACACTCGCTCGAGCCCAGCTCGTCAATCATCGACAAGCTGTGCGACTTCCACGAAGTGCAGAAGCCCGATATGCTGTTCAAGGCCCTTGGCGAAAAGACCATCATCCTCGGCGACAAGGACATAGACGAAATAACGGGCAAGAAAAAAAAGAAGCAAGGTGCAAGTTGGCGCAAGTTCGTGCCGTTCGTAGGGCGCGACAAGAAGAAAGACGGCAGCGAGAAAAAACGTAACTACTTCACCGTAAAGGAAGGCTTCAACCGTAAGAAACCAATATACATCACCGACGAGAACATAGGCCAGTTCATATTCCCTACGTGCTGCCACCCTATCCCAGGTGACGATGCGCTCGGCTTCATCGACGGCATGAACCACATCGAAATCCATAAACGTTCATGTCCCGTGGCGACCAAGCTCAAGGCCGGCTTCGGCAACCGCATCCTCGATGCCAAATGGGATATGCATAAACAACTTTTCTTCGACGCCACGATTGAACTGAAAGGCATAGACCGCATAGGCATACTGAACGAAGTGACGCAGGTCATCTCGGAAGAGCTTAACGTCAACATTCACAAAATAACCCTTTCGTGTGAAGAAGGCATCTTCGACGGTTCATTGGAACTGCGCATCCATGACCGCGACGACGTAAAGAACATTATCGGCAAGCTGAAGAAAATCGAAGGACTGCAAGAAATAACACAAGTAGTTTAAGTTTAAGGAGAAAAGGAGCAAGGGCAAAAGACGCAAACCTAAAATAACATCCTGCATTCCCTGCCCCATTTCTCCCGGAAAACCCAAACAACAAAGACAATGAAAAAAATAATCATCACACTATTAACCATCATTTGCGCCGTTACCACCAATGCGGCCAATCCTTACGATAACCCCGACACCCTGTTCGTTGCGCGCGACGGCACGGGACAGTTCCGCACCATAGGCGAAGCCGTCGAGGTTTGCCGCGCTTTCATGGAATACCACAAGGTAATCTACGTCAAGAACGGAGTTTACAAGGAAAAGCTCATCATCCCGTCGTGGCTCACCAACATCGAAATTTGTGGCGAAAGTGCCGACAAGACAATCATCACCTTTGATGACCATGCCAACATACGCCTGACGGAAACAAACAAGCCGATGGGCACTTTCCGCACGTACACCGTCAAGGTTGAAGGCAGCGACATAACTTTCAAGAACATCACAATAGAGAATAACGCGGCCAAACTCGGCCAAGCCGTAGCCCTGCACACCGAGGGCGACCGCCTTGTCTTCATCGGCTGCCGCTTCCTCGGCAACCAAGACACGATTTACACCGGCGTAGGCAACACGCGCGTCTACTTCAAGGACTGCTATATCGAGGGAACGACAGACTTCATTTTCGGCCCGTCAACCGCTTGGTTCGAAGGTTGCACAATCCACAGCAAGGCAAACTCTTACGTCACGGCGGCCTCAACACCGCAGGGCGTGCCTTACGGCTATGTGTTCAACCATTGCCGCCTGACGGCAGCCCCAAGCGTAACGAAGGTATATCTCGGTCGCCCTTGGCGTCCGTATGCCTACACCCTGTTCATGAACTGCGAACTCGGCAGCCACATCGTCCCCGTAGGCTGGCACAACTGGAACAACACCGACAACGAAAAAACAGCCCGTTACCTTGAATACAACAACACTGGCGACGGTGCAAAAACATCTGAACGCGCACCGTGGAGCAAGCAGCTGACAAAGAAAGAAGCCGCCCAAGTAACTCTCGCTAACGTATTCAAGCAAGACACAAGCTGGACGATGGAATAAATTAAGAGCTAAGAATTAAGAAAATAGGTGTTGCTGTTATTGCCTCCAGCATATTTTCTTAATTCTTAATTTAAGGTTCCTTTCATTCGATAAAAGTGTGACATTGCACAAAAAAATCGAAAAGATTACTCGCCTTACGAAGAAAAATTGGAGCGACTTCCACATCGTCGCGACTGCTGAGAAATGTGGTACAAAGGCCTTGCCTCTTAATAATAACGTGAGTTCGGTATAAGAAGCCAGTCTTTGCCGAGCCATGTTTTTTGCTTTGCTGTATAAGGTTTACACCGACCCTGCGGTAAAAAGAGTGCCTCCCATTCATTTAATCGATGCCACCAACTGGCTTTCTATATCTCCACCCAAGCAAATTAGGTTAAAGAAAGTGAAAGGCAACATTTTTTGTCCGTCCTGCGTTCAAACGTCCTGGCCTCCTCGTGGGGACGCTTGGTCTGAGCGTCCGGGTAACCATGAAAACAGCCAACGTATGCAATGTAAACAACTAATGACTATATGTTTACGACACTACCCGGACGCTCCGACCGAGCGTCCCTACCCGCGGATAGCAACTTGGCGGAGGACGAATGCCGTTTTTTATTGGATGTTACGGGACGGAACTAAGAATATCCAGCATCACCTTATACCGAACTGACGTTACTTCCATGGAATTTAAAGGAACTATGAGAATTAAAGCCGACGTTATGTTCCTGTATTCCGCCACTGCGAGTAACCAATAATTAAAATGAACAGGCAAGGAGAATTGTAATATTCACAAACCTCCTTGCCTGTTGCTATATGATAGAATGTTGGTGCCTAAGCAAAAGGCCTATGTAAGGTAATCAAGCTGCTTTTTCAGCTCTTTCAGCTCGTCGCGCACCTTGATAAGGCTCTCCATCAGGCGGGCGTTGTCGTCAACGCCCTGCTTGTTCTCGCGCAGCATCTTGCGGGCGGCGGCTATCTTGAAACCGCGCACCTTCACGAGGTTATACACGGCCTTGATGTTCTCTATGTCGGCGTCAGTGTATTGGCGCACGTTGTTGCCCGTGGTCTTAGGCTTCAACAGTGGTATTTCCTTTTCCCAGAAACGCAGCGTGCACTCCGGGACGCCTATTATCCCGGCCACCTCCTTTATGGAGTAATACAGTTTCAGGTTCTTTTCCGTGTTCAGTGCCATAATGGGTAAATTTATTTCAGGCTGCATTCGATGTCAGCGGAATATTTCCCCTTCGTGTTGTCTTATTTTCTTCAACAGCCAAATCTTCTGTCAGCTTTTCCTACAGCCATTCCTTGCTTTTTTTGCAGAGACTGCAAGTACAGCCAAAGGTGTTCCATTGAACCAAATGTTTTCATATTCCGTTTCTCCTTCAAATTAGACTTCATATAAAATTATCAAGCATCGGGTAAATCAAACAAATATTCCGGGGCGAAGTCAGCTCCGTTCTCCCATTCTATAGTGTTGTATTTGACTGTAAAACGCTTGAAAAAGTCAATGTCTTTTAGCGGCTCAAACACTTCACCTTTCAATGACGGCTTTAAGTCAACAACTTTCGTCACATTATTATTAAACCATAACTTTACCCGATAGCCATCAACATATTCAGCCTTTACAACTTCAGTAAACATATTCTTTTCCTCCTTATAAATTATTTCAACGGTTCTATTTTATCAAGAGGGCGGCCTGTTTGCCTTTTCCTCCTAAATATCAACTGTTATAGCGCAAAGGTACGATATTTTATCCGATAAATCAAGAAAACAGGCTGATAACCTGCCATTATCTTCGAGACAAGTATGTTTTTTATTGTTTATGCATTGGTAATAGTGTAGCGTAAAACTATTTGTTCATGGCGGCCAAGCGGAAGAAACGTTTGTCGATTGCCCACAGCATGAGTGCCATTGCCAAGTGCTTGATATTCAGCGACATAGTAAAGGCCGTCTTTTAGCTTGTAAAAAACGGCCTTTCGGCGTGTAAAACGTGGCCTTTTGGAATGCGAAAGGCCACGTTTGGGAAAACGGGTGACGGCTTCTCACCCTTTCACATTCTTGTCTTCTCACCTTTTCAAGCCTCTTCTCCTTGCAGCGCAAGCATACGGGCGAAGTATCCGCCACGGGCTTTCAGTTCGTCAGGCGTGCCTTGCTCCATGATTTTTCCACCGTCGAGCACGAGTATTTTGTCTGCATTGGCAACGGTGCGCATACGGTGGGCAATGATTAGCACGGTCTTGTCCTTCACAAGTTCGGATATTCCGGCCTGTATAAGGGTCTCGTTCTCGACGTCAAGCGACGCAGTGGCTTCGTCGAGAAGCACAACAGGAGCGTCCTTGAGCAAGGCGCGTGCTATGGAGATGCGCTGCCGCTCGCCGCCCGAGAGAGTCTGGCCGTTCTCGCCGATTACGGTGTTGTAACCGTCGGGCAGCTTACTAACGAACTCGTCGCAGCACGCAAGACGAGCCACGCGGAGCACATCTTCGTCGGTTGCGTCGCGCCGCCCTATGCGTATGTTATCCATTACGGATGCGTTAAACAGCACTACGTCCTGGAACACAACGGAGAAGTTGCGCAACAAAGCCTCGGGGTCTACTGTAGAAATGTCTACACCGCCGAGCGTTATGCGACCCGAATTTACGTCCCAGAAGCGTGCGGCCAGTTTTGCGGCGGTGCTCTTTCCTCCACCCGACGGCCCTATTAACGCCGTGATTTCGCCTTGGCGAGCGGTAAACGAAACGTCGTCAAGGACTCGTTTAGTTGACAAGGGACAAGCAGACGAGCAAACAAGGAGATTTGCCTTGCCGTTCGTTTGCTCATTTACAAAAGCATCGTCTGCTTGTTTGCCCGTATCTTGTTTGCTCGTTTGCTCGTCAACTTGTCTGCTATCGTAAGAGAAGCTGACGTGTTCAAAACAGATGTCGTAGCCACCGCTGATGCTGACGTCCGCCCCACCCTGCACGGGCATTTGCTCCATCTCATTCATGCGGGCGATGCGCACGTCTAAATAAGTCAGGGCCGCAAGGTTATTTAGTACCTCGTTGATGGGGCCGTAAACGCGCGAGCCTATGACTAAGAAAACGAGCAGCGTAAAGAGGTCAACCGTCCCTGCGGCCAACAGCCACGCACCGGCGAGCACCACCGAGGCCAGCCCTAACTTCAGGATACTTTGCGAACCGTTGACCAGCGTGCCAAGTGCAAGCTCGCCGCGCGTCATCACCCGCTCATAATGGTTGATGGCACTGTCGAGTTTCCCTAAGTAACGGCGTTCCTGCCCGTAAGACTTCATCTCCTGAATGGTGTCGAGCCCTTCCTGTATAACCTCCGTCACGGCACGCTTGTTGAGGTAGTTCACCTTGTTGCTGCGCCTCATCCACCGCCACGAAAGCAGCAGCACGCCAAGCGCCACGGGCACAACCCAGAACAGTGCCACGGCCAGCGGCCAACAATACACGGCCATGCCGACGGCCACGAGGGCGATGCTTATGAGCGAAGCGAACAGCTGCGGCACGCTGTGCGAGAACGTATGCTCAAGGTCGGTGCAGTCGTCCATGATTGTTGCGGTAAGGTCTGACAGGTTCTTCTCGCCGAAGAATGCCAACGGGAGGCGGCGCAACTTCTCGGCAAGGCTGATGCGGCGGTTGGCGCTCTCGTCGTAGACGCAGGTGTACGTGGCACGATACTGGAACACGCCGACAACATACATCACCGCCATGAACGCCAAGGCGAGCGCAACGTAAGTCCAAAGCGGACGGCCAACAGTCTCGCCGCCGCCAAGCAACGACGGCAAGACATCGCTTAAAAAGGCAAAGACGAACACGGCAGGAAGCATCAGGGCTATGTCGAAAACGGTAGTCCACGCCACGCCTCGCTTAAAGTCACGGTAGCCCTTAGGCGACAAAGCTAATTTAGCATACAAGCCACGAGCAGACGAGGGACGAGTGGATGAGGGACGAGCAAACGATGAACAAGGGGACGAGTTGGCAAGGGGAGCTTTCTTGCCCGAGTTTACGCCTTGGCTACTTTCGCCAGCTTGCCCCACGGCCGTATGACGGACTGAGTTGATTGTCCAGTCAACGGCTTGGCAATACTCGTTCCATCTGTCATAATACATTCCCTTCTTGGCAATCAACTCGCCATGAGTGCCGCGCTCCGCGATGCGCCCCTTATCAACTACGAGTATTTCGTCGGCATCGGCCACGCTGGTAAGGCGGTGTGCGATGACGAGCACCGTCTTGCCGCGCGTCAGTTCGCGCAGGGCAGCTTGCACAAGGTGCTCGTTCTCCGGGTCGGCAAAGGCCGTTGCCTCGTCAAGCACCACCACGGGCGCATCCTTCAGGAACGCCCTCGCCAAGGCTATGCGCTGCCGCTCGCCGCCCGAGAGGTATGTGCCTTCCGTGCCGAGCACGGTGTCAAGTCCACGGGGAAGGCGGTCGATTATTTCGCGGCACTGCGCCATGTCAACGGCGCGGTTCACCTCCTCCAGCGTGGCGTCGGGCTTGCCGTAGCGTATGTTGTCGAGGACGGTAGCCTTGATGAGCTGCGGGTTCTGGAAGACGAACGACACCGTGCGCATCAACTCGGCAAGGCTGATGTCGCGAACGTCCGTTCCACCTATTTTCACCGCACCCCCGTTTACGTCGTAAAAGCGCGGCACAAGGCGGGCAATGGTTGTCTTGCCGCTGCCCGAAGCTCCCACGAGAGCTACCCTCGTGCCCTGCCTCACGGTAAACGTTATGCCGTCAAGAGTTCTCTTAGCAGACGAGTTATTAGCAGACAAGGAACAAGCAGACGAGCAGACAAGGTGATTTGCCTTGCCGCTTGTTCCTTGTTTACTTGTCAACTTGTCACTCGTTTGCTTGTCTCTCGTCAACTCGTTGCTTGTCTGCTCGTCAACTGTTCCAGGGTACGCGAAGACGACGTTCTCGAAACTTACGTCATAGCCCTTGGGCGACTTCGGCGCGGGGCTTTCGGCCAACAGCTCGTAAGAGGTCAGCGCGTCGAGGCGGCGCACAGCCTCGTCAGCCTGGCCGAAAGCCTGGCCTATGTACATACTTTTCATTACGCACTCAGAGAACACTGGCGTTACGAGAACGAACAACACGAGGTCAACCACCACCTCGCCAAGCCCCTCACCCATGCCCGTAAGTATGATTGCCACGGGCACGAGCAGATAGGCAAAGCTGTTGATTATTACCGTATAGAGCGTCATCGGCCGCTCCCAGAGGCGCGTGTAGTGCGCGGCGGTCTTGTTATATTGCATGATGGTGCGGTAGAAGTTCTTGAACGAGAACACCGTCTGTTGAAACACCTTTACCACGGGTATGCCCCTGACATACTCCACGGCCTCGGTGTTCATCTGTTCAAGCAAGGTCATGTACTGGCGCATGAACTCCCTGCCGCGCGTGTTCATGGTGTATGCCATGATGCCCATGGCCGCGAACACGGGCACGAGGCAGGCCAGGCCCAGCCGCCAGTCGAATGCCGCGATGAGCACGACGGCAGCCACGGGCACGAGCGCCGTACCAGCCATGTCGGGCAGTTGGTGAGCCAAGAACGAGTGGGTTATGCTGGCGTTGTCGTCGATTATCTTGCGTATTCGGCCCGTAGTGTTGCCGTCGAAAAAGCCCAACGGCATGGCCACAACGCGCCGCATGGCATATTTACGGATATTGCTCTCGACACGGAACGCAGCCAAGTGCGAGCACATCAGCGCGCCGAAATACAGCACCACGCCACCCACGGCCGTGCCGGCGGCCCACCAGGCGTAAACCGCAACCTGCGCGGTGGCAGCCTCTCCGCCGCTGTGCAGCAGTTCCCTTACAAGCAGCCAGATGAACACGAACGGCGCGATGCCCGCCAGTCCGCCCAAGGCCGACAAACCAATGGCCAACGGCAGCAGCGCCTTGCGCCGCCCCATGTAGCCCCGAAGTCTCTTGAATGTAGTCATTTTACTTTGTTTTTATCGGTTAGTTAATAATGAGTGTTCTCCAGTAGTTAAAGGAGTTAAAGTAGTTAACGCTCGCTTCGCTCGCTAAGGAGTTAAAGACAAATGCTTTGTTCGTTAGGAGTTAAGGAGTTATGTAGTTAAGGAGTTAAGGAGTTAAGACATTAGCCTTTCATCCATTCTCCTCCCCTCGGGGAGGTTGGGAGGGGGCTACCTTCTCATCCATTCTCCTCCCCATGGGGAGGTCGGGAGGGGCTTCGGGGAGGCCGGGAGAGACTGCCTTTTCCTGCAATAACGAACGTTACCGAACATCATTCAAAAAAAAGAGAGAGCTTATATTTTCATAAGCTCTCTCCATCCTGAAATCTCGATAGTCATGTATTCGCCTACCACCTTGGGCACGTCGCCGGGCCCGATGTCGCGCGTTATTATCTCCTCGAACATACTGAAAATCCACACCGAATGCACCTGGATTGAGAAGTCCGAGATGTCCGTGCGCAGCTGCGGATGGCGCCGCTTCATCTCCGCAAAGTATTCCTTCACTATCGTTGTGGCCCTCCGGGTGAAGCTGTCCTTGTAGTCGGCAAGCGACGAACCGCGCGCCTTCAGCAACAGAATGGCCAACAAGCGGCGGTTGCGGTTGATGTAGTCGGTGTACTCGTTCACGAGAAAATCGTAATACCCGTCGCTGCACATATTAAGTATGTCGTGCCCATGGCGGCCGTGGTGCTCGTCGAGCATGGCCTCAAGACCGCGCGTAGCTGGGGCTACGACGCTGCGGAACAGCTCGTCCTTGCTCCTGAAGTAGTTGTAGATGTTGCTCAAGCCGACGCCAGCCCTCGCCGCAATCTCGCGCATCGACACGCCGAGGTAACCCTTCTTGAAAAACAGCTCCTCGGCGGCGCGCGTCAAATCATTGCGTATGTAGTCTTTCGTCGTCTGCATCTGCACTGGTGTTTCAACGCTTGCAAAAGTACGTAAACACGGCTTAACGGGCAATACCCAATAGTTGTGATTTTATAGTTTCAACCCAAATCGCTCATTAGAGCTTAGGCGGATTATGTACTTATGGCAGACGGTTTTTCTTCCGTTTTGTCGAAGGCGTAGCGGGCTACGTCGAGACGGAACGGAAGAAAAGACGGCGGCAGAAGTGCATAAGACGGCAAGAAGCAATAATAAAGCTATAGAGTTTAAAACATTGCGGCCTAATGACCGATTTGGGTTCAATGTGGATTTGGCTTTATGTGGTCTTGAATATATAAAATGCGACCATTCCATTTATCAATGAATGCCAGCCGCAACAATGCCACAAAAATCCACACAAACCCCGTTTGGCGCACCCGACACCCTAATATCCATTGAGATTGGTATTGATACGACATTACCCGGGCGCACCGACCGTGCGCCCTTACTGGCTGGATGCCAATCGCAATGCGGGCATTTGCAAACATTACGGTGTTTACGTTACGTAAAGTTCGTAACGTAAACACCGTAATTGCATGACCGAGAAGGAACTTGTCTACAGGACGGAACGCGGCTACATGGTCTACGACAGGCTGTTCTCGCTGTGGCTGAAACGGCTGTATACGCTACCGCAGCATGATTATGCGGCGCAGGATGAGGTTCTTGTAGGCGCGGCTAAGGTCGGAGGGAAGGAACGAACGGTCAATCAGCTCGAACCACTTTGGCAGGGCCTTGCCGAAGCGGCGCGCCATGTTGTCGATTACTTTCTCGTCAACGCCCGATGCTGTGATGGCCTTTATGAAGTCGGAGCGGCGCAACTTGCGCTTCTTGCCGTTAAGGGTGAGGGCCAGTTCCTCGTTGTCCTCGGGTATGACGAGCGTCGTTGAGAGCATATCATAGGCCGGTGTCAGCGTGTAGCCGCCGTGCCCCGGATTGTAGAGCGAGAAGTTCTTGAGGTGCATATCGGCGTTGCCCGTAAGCCAGGAGAACACCACAACCTCCCAGAAGTTTACCACATCAAGCTGCGGAGCCGACGAGTAACGGCGTATGGCCTTGGCTATTTGCTCGTAAGAGCCCTTGTATTTATACTCTGTAAGGCGTTCGGTAAGCTGGCACATATCCTCCATGGCCACCTTGCCGCCGCCCGGCTGGCGGTCGATGCGCCGCGTGATGTAGCACAGTTCGCCGTCGCTGAAGCGTATGAGGCTATGCGGCACGGTGGCGATTTTTGCCGCCTCGGCCAGGTGCATGGTAAGGTCTTCAAGCTCGGGCAGGGCGCGATACGTGTTGGTTTGCGGCTTCAGGATGAACCGTCCCCACAGACCTACGATGGTGAAGCGGCTGTCCTCGTTCCTCGCCCCGCGGTCGATGTCTAACGAGAGCTTTGCTTGCACGCCCGTGAGGGTGGTCTGCGCGCGGACAACCTTGCGCGCCAAGTCGCCTAACTGGGCACGGACGTAGGGCAGCTTCGGCGCGTCTTTCGTGCCGAAGAACTTGCGGGCACAGGCCGGATGATAGTCGGTCTGCCCCTCTTTCAGGTCTTTATAACAGTATAAGCACTTCATTTTTGAAACCCACCCCAGCCCTCCCGAAGGGAGGGAGCTTAGTATGCCTAAGGGTGATTGGCGTTGTTTAAACACCCACCCCAACCCTCCCGAAGGGAGGGAGTTTGGTATGCTTAAGGGTGATTGGCATTGTTTTTTAGGTTGTTTATATAATGTTTTAAATTGCAAGACTAATCAAGCTCCCTCCCTTCGGGAGGGCTGGGGTGGGTGTCAGGTATGTTGGGGTGGGTTTTAGGTTGTGCCGTTATGGTTTTCCGGCACCACGCTTACCGCCCCGATGCAGTCCTTGCAGCACGCGAGGAGGAGCGACATACGGTCGCGCTGGTTTATTTTCCAGCTGCGTTCGGCTATGCCGAGCAGCCAGCCCTCGGGTATAAGGCCGTCGAAGAAGGGAAACAGCACGGTGTCGCTGTAGGCCTCCGCCCTTAGCGGAAGCGTCAGGCTGACGGCCTCGGCGTCGCCGGAGGCGAGGTAGTCGGCATCATACTCGAACGTAAAGCCGTTCTCGTCTTCGGTCAACCTGCCCGCAAGGCGGTCGTAAAGATATACTAATGCACGTTTCATGTTTATTTTTTTAGCAGACAAGGGACGAGAGACAAGCAGACAAGGAGATTTGCCTCGCCGCTCATTTGGTTACGCATTGTCGCTCGTTTGCTCATATCTCGTCACTCGTTTGCTCGTGTCTTGTTCCTCGTCCCTTGTATGCTTGTTCCTTGCTTGCTTGTTTCTCGAAACTCGTTTACTCGTCACTCGTGGCTCGTCTGCTTGTACCTCGTCACTCGTCTGCTATCGAGACCGCTCCCACCTGCCGGCCGAACAGGCGGAGCACCTGGTTTATTTTGTCCATGCGCAGCGTCTGCTTGCCCTGTTCCAGCTCGCGGACGAAGCGCAGGCCCACGCCCGACTTGTCGGCCAGGTCTACCTGCGTAAGGCCATGCTTCTTGCGCATCTCCTTTACGAAAGCGGCTATAGCCAAGTCTTCATTTCCCATAAATTACGCTTGACGATGCCATACCGGCATCACATTAATTAACCCCTATCGGGTACAAATATAGCAAATAATCATAAAGATTATACCTTTTAGGGTATAAAATTTATAAAAATATTTTATATTATACCCGAAAGGGTATATCATGATGATTAAAATTAACGCCAGTTAGGTATAAGTCAACAACCTTTATCAAGGCTAAAAACCAGGCGGCACGCAGCTTAGTGTATTTAAAAAGGTGTCCCGGCACGCGCCTCAATGCGCCATCTTAAGCCCAACGACCGACGCTATGAGCGTGGCGATGAAGAACAGCCGCCAAAACGTTGCCGGCTCCTTGAACACGAGGATACCCACGACCACCGTGCCAACGGCTCCTATACCAGTCCACACGGGATAGGCCGTGCCGATGGGGATGGTGTGCACGGCCTTTGCCAGGAGCACCATGCTAAGGACAAGACTAACCAAGAAACCCGCGCACCACAGCCAGTGCTCCATGCCGGCGGTACCCTTCATCTTACCCAAACAAAAGGCGAAACCCGTTTCGAACAGTCCCGCCACAATCAATATGAGCCAATTCATTTTGCTTGTTTGCTTTTATTCTACGTTATTACTGTAAACGGCGGCAAAGGTAAGGCCTTCTGCCGACAAAACGTTTTACATTTGATAAAAAGCGATTTGGCCGTCCGTTCCTTTTTAATAAATTTGTAAACAAAACCCAACAAGCATGGAAATAGAGCAAATATTGGCGCGCACCTACCCACTGCCGTCCGCCTCACTTGGGCAGCTCACTGCGCTTATGGACGAAATATCGCTGCCCAAGGGGCACATAGTGCTGCGCATGGGCAGGGTGGAAAAGGACATATACTTCATCAAGCGCGGCATTGCGCGCGCCTACACGACGGCCAACGGCGATGACATAACATTCTGGTTAGGCAAGGAGGGCGACACCCTCGTGTCGATGAACGGCTACGTCAACAACCAGCCGGGCTACGAGTCGGTGGAGCTGATGGAGCCTTCCGTGCTCTACCGGCTGCGCCACGCCGACCTGCAACGCCTCTTCCTCGACGACATCGACATAGCCAACTGGGGGCGAAGGTTCGCCGAAACGGAACTCATCGCCACCGAACGCCGCCTAATCTCGTTCCTCCTTGCCGACGCATCGGAACGCTACAGCCGCCTCATGGCCGACCATCCGGAATACCTGCAACGCCTGCCGCTCGGCAGCATAGCCACCTACCTCGGCATAACGCAGGTGAGCCTGAGCCGCATCAGGGCCAAAATAAAGTGAGCGGCGGCGATTTTTAACGACGCAAATAGTTGCCGAAAGGCAATTTATTAGTAACTTTGTAAATGGATATATGGAAAGTGAAAGCACCCATACACAAATTATTAATACCTAATTTATATACTAAAACCATTTTACAGCCATGGAAACAAACAGGACGGAGCTTTACAACCAATGGGTTGACAAGGTGTGCCAATACATCGAGGAGGCAGGGCCGAGACTCAATTTTCCGGGCAGCGTGATGCAGTCAAAGCCTGTGTTAGACAAGCAACCGGGCGTGGTGTTCCTTGGTTTCAACAGCCACGAGGAATGGGGATACTGCGGACTGAAAAGGGAAAGGTTCTTCGACGGCAATCCGTTTTTCTACGAAAACAGGGAGAACAGCGCGTGGAAAGTGTGGAAAAAGCCGTATGAGGCGTTCAAGTGGGCTGGATACCTGACGCCGATGACCGACGGCAACTACGTGTTCATGAACGCCGTGTACTTCGGTTCGAAAGACATAAAGACGCTGAAAGCCAAGGAAGGCAGCACGGAGGCCATCGACCGATGCCTTGACTTCACGGCAGAAGTAATACAGGACGTGTTCAAGCCTAAATGCGTCGTGTGCTTCTCAAAGTCTGAATGCTTTGCTCCGCTGAATGCAAAATACAAGTTCGAGCTGGTGGAGACAGTCACACCAACCATCGTAAACGGCGACCCGGCACGGCAAACGGTCATGAAGGGACTGTGGAACGGCATCCCCGTGTACGGCATTCCGCACCCGTCAGGCCGAATAAGCAATGACGATTGGGGCGGCATAGCCCTGTACTTGAAGAAGGAGATGGAACAGCTTGGGGTATAACGCCAAGCCTTTCATGATACCAAAGGGCACCTTTCGCGCTGCAAAAGGTGCCCTTTTAGCGTGCAATTAGGCATCTTTTACAAAGCAAAATGGCACAAACTGGCAAGCGGTTGATTGTCAACGGGTTACAAATTAGACACAAGCTATATGGCAGATGATATAGCATT
Source organism: uncultured Prevotella sp. (assembly GCA_944319815.1). Lineage (GTDB taxonomy): Bacteria > Bacteroidota > Bacteroidia > Bacteroidales > Bacteroidaceae > Prevotella. The sequence continues at coordinate 46,232 of CALUEX010000053.1, forward strand.
AGACAAAAATGAATGTCCGCAATTAGCCTACATCCGTCGTAGGGACATAATTAATTATGTCCGCACGCCACGAAGGGGCGTATGTCAACAAGCCATATTCAGTAATACGTTTCTCAAGAAACGTTCGGACATAATAAATTATGTCCCTACAGTTGGCGGCTTACGGACATTCATTATGCAGAAATGTATGGCCGCGCGTGGCTTAACTTGGCGGCTGCGGAGGCCGAAGATGGCATAAAGCCATTGTTTTGGACAATGTTTTGGCGTTTTGTCGGATTTTGTGTAATTTTGCCGTCTGATAAAGTAAACATGACAAGTGAAAATGATGACAGCCAACGAAATCCGTGAATCGTTCAAGCGGTTCTTTGAGCAGAAGGGACACCAGATAGTGCCTTCGGCACCGATGGTGGTGAAAGACGACCCCACGCTGATGTTCACCAACGCGGGCATGAACCAGTGGAAAGACATAATCCTCGGCACGCGCGACCCCGAACCGCGCCGCCGCGCCGACTCGCAGAAATGCCTGCGCGTGAGCGGAAAGCACAACGACTTGGAGGAGGTGGGGCACGACACTTACCACCACACGATGTTCGAGATGCTGGGCAACTGGAGTTTCGGCGACTACTTCAAGGAGGGCGCCATAGACATGGCGTGGGAATACCTCGTTGACGTGCTGCACCTCGACCCGAAGGACTTGTACGTAACGGTGTTCGAAGGCTCGAAGGAAGAGGGCCTCGACCGCGACGACGAGGCCGCGCGGTATTGGGCGAAGCACGTTCCGGCCGACCACATAATCAACGGCAGCAAGCATGACAACTTCTGGGAGATGGGCGACACGGGTCCGTGCGGCCCTTGCTCTGAAATCCACTTGGACTCGCGCACGCCGGAGGAGAAGGCCAAGGTGGCGGGACGCGAATTAGTGAACAAGGATGACCCGCAGGTAATCGAAATATGGAACTTGGTGTTCATGCAGTATAACCGCAAGGCTGACGGCTCGCTCGAGAAGCTCTCGATGAACGTCATAGACACGGGCATGGGCTTCGAAAGGCTCGTGCGCGCCCTGCAAGGCAAGCACTCCAACTATGACACCGACATCTTCCAGCCCATCATCAGGGAAATATCGCGCCTGTCGGGACTTGAGTACGGCAAGGACGAAAAGACCGACGTGGCCATGCGCGTTGTGGCCGACCACCTGCGCGCCGTGGCGTTCTCCATCGCCGACGGCCAGCTGCCGGGCAACGCAAAGGCTGGATACGTAATAAGGAGAATACTGCGCCGTGCCGTAAGGTATGCCTACACGTTCCTCGGACAAAAAGAGGCGTTCATGTTCAAGCTCGTGCCCGTACTGGTACACGAGATGGGCGCGGCCTATCCGGAGCTTGAAGCGCAGCGCGAACTCATAACGCACGTAATGAAGGAAGAGGAGGACTCGTTCCTGCGCACGCTGGCCAACGGCATCAATATGCTGACCGAGGCCATGGACGAAGTTAAGCGCGAGGGCAAGACGGAGCTTGACGGCGCAAAGGCGTTCCGCCTGTTTGACACCTACGGTTTCCCATTGGACCTCACCGAACTAATCTGCCGCGAGAACGGACTTACCGTTGACGAGGCGCAGTTTGACGAGGAGATGCAGAAGCAGAAGGCACGCGCACGCAACGCCGCAGCCGTCGAGAACAGCGACTGGACGGAGCTGCGACATGGCGAACAGCAGTTCGTAGGCTACGACTTCACCGAGTATGAATGCCACATACTGCGCTACCGCAAGGTTACGCAGAAGAAAAACACGTTCTACGAGCTTGTGCTTGACTATACGCCTTTCTACGGCGAGATGGGCGGACAGGTAGGCGACTGCGGCGTGTTGGTAAGCGAGAACGAGACGGTGAACGTAATCGACACGAAGCGAGAGAACAACCAGTCAATCCATATAGTAAAGGAGCTGCCCAAACAGCCCGAGGCCGACTTCATGGCTTGCGTCGACACGGACAAGCGCGAGGCAAGCGCGGCCAACCACACGGCCACCCACCTACTCGACTACGCACTGAAGCAGGTGCTCGGCGAGCACATTGAGCAGAAGGGTTCGTTCGTCTCTCCCGACACGCTCCGCTTCGACTTCTCCCACTTCCAGAAGATGACCGACGAGGAAATACGCCGCGTGGAGATGCTCGTTAACGACATGATACGCCAGGATATACCCTTGGACGAGCACCGCGACACGCCGATAGAGGAGGCTAAGAAGATGGGCGCAATAGCACTCTTCGGCGAGAAATACGGCGACAAGGTGCGTGTTGTACGCTTCGGGCCGAGCGTTGAGTTCTGCGGTGGTATCCACGCAAAGGCAACCGGCCGCATCGGGATGTTCAAAATCATGTCTGAGAGCAGCGTTGCATCCGGCATCCGCCGCATAGAGGCCAAGACCGGGCACGAGTGCGAGCAGCTGTTATATCACCTCGAGGACATAACCAAGGCAATAAAGGCCCTGTTCAACAACGCCAAAGACCTGCAAGGCGTCATCGAGAAGTACATAGAGGAGCACGACTCGATGAAGAAACGCATAGAGCAATACCAGGCCGAAGCCGTTGAAAGGACAAAGGACAAGCTGTTGTCACAGGCCCGCATGGTCAACGGCGTTACCGTTGTTACCGCCGTTATGCCGATGAAACAAGACATGGCAAAAGACCTTGCGTTCAAGCTGCGCGCCGCTGCGCCGAGCCATTTGCTCTGCGTCATAGGCAGCGTGGCCGACAACCGACCCACCCTGAGCGTAATGATTAGCGACGACCTCGTGGCCGACCACGACCTCAACGCAGGCAAGATGGTGCGCGAGGCGGCCAAACTTATCCAGGGAGGCGGCGGCGGACAGCCCCACTTCGCCACCGCCGGCGGCAAGAACGCTGACGGACTGTCGGCTGCAGTGGACAAGGTTGTAGAGCTGGCAAACCTCTAAGACACTTTATGGCGGTGCAGCCCGGCATACGGGACACCGCCACACAACGATGTAACGACCGTTACGGGCATAGTCATTCATGCGCTACGTGCGCTTCAGTGACGTGCCCGTAACGGTCATTCTTTATTATTGGACGTTCAAAAATGCCGCCGGCAAAAATTCAACCAGACATTCACGAAAATATACCAGACAAGCACAAGCACCTACAAAATACGCCATTACGCGGATAAAGGCGTTTGCCACTGTCGGCAAATAAACTTATCTTTGCAAAAGGAAAAGCAAAAGACACGACAAGCAAAAGCCCTATGAAAGGACGGAAAGCAACCCAACTACAAAGCGGGACATTGGAAATAGGCGCAATAATAAAGAAAAGGCTAAGGGAAAGCAGCCACTCGGTGGTTTGGCTTGCGGAACAGTTGGGATGCAGTCGGACAAACATCTACAAGATGTTCAACAAACGCACAATAGACACTAACGAGCTGTTGAAAATCTCAAAGATACTTAGTTTCGACTTCTTCGGGCTTTACAGTGAACTCCTGAAAAAGCAACAAAGGCATGACTCTTAAACTATTAACATAACAATAAAACTGCAACAGGCAGTTCACTGTAAATCAAAAGGCGACATGGAAGCAACAAACCTGTCGTACACCTCGCGGTTGACAATGCGACCGCGAGGTGTCCTTACAACAGGAAAGTCGGCAAAGTAATCATCGTCTGACACATACCAAGAGCATGACTTTACGTCTGGCGACTTTCTCACGGCGCGGTCTACAGCGCTAACATATCGTCGCCCTACCACCGAAAGCAAGCATTTGCCGCCTTGTGTCGTGACTGCCAGCACTATCCTTCGGCAAACTTTCCGCCTTAGACAGGCCTTCGCCACCCCTCCCATCTTTGCCGACACGGTTATGTTCCATCCCTCAGCGTTAATCTCCGACATCTTCTTACGGAACACCTTGCCATGAGGCGAAGTGTCCTTTATGCCTTCCGACACGACGTAAAGGTGTATCATCTCGTGCAGGAGCACGCTCTTGAAATGCTTTTCATCGGCCTCATAGTAGTTGCTTATGCGTATTACGTAGTCATACGGACGCTTTGCAAACAGCTTTCTCCGCATCTTCCAAGACAACGAACCAAGCCTGGTGCGCGACTTCCCGACAGCCAACGAGGGTACGGGAAGCCTGCCGCCAAAGTATGTTTCGTTGAAAGACGCGAACCATTCTTCCAGCTGCCTTACGTCAACTTGCATCGTTACAGGAGTTATAAAACGCCATTGAAGCGGACAACTTGTGCCCGCTTCAATGAGATTGTTTATCTGTCGGTCTTGTCAGAGATTGCCTGCATGATTTGCGCCTCAATCTCCTCGCACAGTTCTGGATTATCTTTCAGCAGGGTCTTCGTTGCGTCACGGCCCTGGGCGAGCTTGCTTCCCTGGTAGGAGAACCATGAGCCGCTCTTCTGTATGATGTTATACTCGACGCCAAGGTCAACGAGTTCACCCACCTTTGATATTCCCTCGCCGAACATTATTTCAAATTCCGCCTTGCGGAAGGGCGGCGCAACCTTGTTCTTGACTACCTTAACACGTACCTGGTTGCCGATAACCTGGTCGCCGTCCTTGATGCTTGTCACGCGGCGGATGTCGAGTCGCACGCTGGAATAGAACTTCAGGGCGTTGCCGCCGGTAGTAGTCTCGGGATTGCCGAACATCACACCGATTTTCTCGCGCAGCTGGTTGATGAATATGCACGTAGTGTTGGTCTTGCTGATGGTTGACGTCAGCTTGCGCAAAGCCTGGCTCATGAGGCGTGCCTGGAGGCCAACCTTATTGTCGCCCATGTCACCTTCAATCTCGGCCTTGGGCGTAAGGGCGGCCACGGAGTCAACCACGAGGATGTCGATGGCCGACGAACGGATGAGCTGGTCGGCTATCTCGAGGGCCTGTTCACCATTGTCGGGCTGCGAGATAAGCAGGTTCTCGACGTCAACGCCCAGCTTTGCGGCGTAGAAACGGTCAAAGGCGTGCTCCGCGTCGATAAATGCGGCTATGCCGCCGGCCTTCTGCGCCTCGGCTATCGCGTGTATGGCGAGCGTCGTCTTACCACTGCTTTCAGGACCGTAGATTTCGATTATGCGGCCACGGGGGTATCCACCGACGCCCAGCGCGGCATTAAGGCCGATGCTTCCGGTGGGTATTACGTCAACGGCCTCAACCTCCTCGTCGCCGAGTTTCATGATTGAGCCCTTGCCAAAGTCCTTCTCTATCTTTGCCATTGCAGCCTGGAGAGCCTTCAGCTTGCCTTCCTGCGACCCCATGTCGGCTGCGTTTTCCTTGTCTTTTGCCATTATCTTTTAAGTTAACGAGTTTACAAGTGACAAGCAGACAAGGTGATTTGACTGTTTTACCAAGCCTTGCCGCACCTTCGCCCACTTGCCTTATTATATTTATTTATCGACGAACAAAGCACAACGCAGCAAACTTTCTTGTCTGCTCGTGCCTTGTCTGCTTGTATCTTCCTTACAGTTCCAGGTCGCCGTCGAACACCTCGTGCCAAGGCAGACCTTGCTTGTTGAGCTGCTCCATGAACGGGTCCGGGTCGAACTCCTCGACGTTCCACACGCCCGGCTTGCGCCACAGGCCCTTGAAGAACATCATCGCGCCTATCATCGCGGGCACGCCCGTGGTATAGCTTACGCCCTGCATACCCGTCTCCTTGTACGCTTCCTGGTGCTTGCAGTTGTTATATATATAATAGGTGCGCTCCTTGCCGTCCTTCAGTCCGCGTATGCGGCAGCCTATGCTGGTCTCGCCGTCATAGTTCTCGCCGAGGTCTTGCGGGTTGGGCAGCACAGCCTTGAGGAACTGCAGGGGCACGATTTTTACCCGTGCGGTCTTTCCCGAACCGTCGGCCAGCGGCGCCTCGTACTCTATTTCGTCAATGCGCGACATACCGATGTTCTGTATAACGTCAAGGTAAGTGAGATATTGCTGCCCGAAAGTCATCCAGAAGCGTGCCTGCTTGATTGTGGGATAGTTCTTCACGAGGCTCTCAAGCTCCTCGTGGTGCATCAGGTAACTCTCCCTCGGGCCTATGTTCGGGTAGGTCAAGGGCTTGTGTACCTCGAGCGGTTCAGTCTCAAGCCACTGCCCGTCCTTGTAGTAAAGGCCCTTCTGCGTGATTTCGCGTATGTTGATTTCGGGGTTGAAGTTGGTGGCGAAAGCCTTATGGTGGTTGCCCGCGTTGCAGTCAACTATGTCAAGATACTGTATCTCGTCGAAGTGGTGTTTTGCCGCATAAGCCGTGTAGATGCCGCTCACGCCGGGGTCGAAGCCGCAGCCCAGAATGGCCGTAAGCCCCGCCTGCTCGAAGCGTTCCTTGTAAGCCCACTGCCATGAGTACTCGAAGTGGGCCTCGTCCTTCGGCTCGTAGTTGGCCGTGTCGAGGTAGTTGCACCCACAGGCGAGGCAGGCGTCCATGATGGTAAGGTCCTGGTAAGGCAACGCGAGGTTGACAACCAGCTCCGGCTTGTAGTCGTTAAACAGGGCCTTGAGCTGCTCAACGTCGTCGGCATCCACCTGCGCCGTGCTGATGGGCATATCAATCCCGGCCTTATGGATGGCGTCAACTATCTGGTCGCACTTCTCCTTGCGGCGACTTGCAATCATGAACTCGGTAAACACGTCGGCGTTCTTGGCAATCTTGAACGCAGCCACGGTGGCCACGCCACCTGCGCCAATCATCAATACTTTTCCCATTGTAGTTATTTTGTTATTTGTTGTTTGTTTTCTTTTTGTTAACTGGGATGACTGGGAGAACTGGGAGTTATGGGATGGATGGGACGGCTGTGAACGCTCCGTTGACCGCCCTACCCTTCTTCACCTTTTCAATTTTTCACCCTTTCACCTTTCTTTACCCTTTTACCTTTTTACTTTTTTACCTTTCTTTCAGTTCCTCCGCGCGTATTCCCAGCGCGCTCATGAGCGAATAGCCGAGTATTTCCTGCCGGAAGTTGCCGCCCGGCATGGGCTGCATGGCGAACACGGTTACGCGCTTGTCGTCGTCAACGAAGCGCAGCGCCTGGCGCACGCGGTCATACATCCGCTCGGTGTCGGGCACAACCATCACGCGCTTCACCTCCTTCTGGCGGCACACCGCAGTCAGCACGTCGTCGATGAAGTCCTCCTTGCTCACAAGGCTTTCAACGGGCAACGAGCTAATCAAGAACTCGCCGAGGTTGTCGTTGAAGGCCTTGCCGTCAAGCTCCTCGGCATGGTCTGACGGCGCGAAGTTCTCCAGCCTGGCGTTGCGCTTGTCGTGGATTAGCACTACTTGCGTCCTGACCGCACCCTCGCGCACGCCACCGTCGAGCGCCACGCAGTCGAGCCACCGCGCCAGGTCGGCACGGGGCACGCGGCGTTCGAGCATACGCTCGAAGTTAACCGTAAGGTCAAACGCCACCTTATCTATATAGTCGGCATCGGCCACGATGACGTTCTCGCACCACCCGGCCGTGCCCATCAGATTATCGTCCATTTAAGCAAACTTGTTTGTTAACCGCAATGCACGCCCACGCCACGCCGGCCACGGCCTCGACAAGAAGCCGGGCGCACATCCCGTATCATGCAACAAAGGTAAGAAAAAAAACGACAGCACACAACTTTATGCCCTAAATTCAACATACGTCATCGACACACGCCACACACAACCTTTCAATATGTGCCCTTTTGCGATGCAAAAGGGCATCTTTTAGCGTGTAAAAGGGCACGTTTTACCCAGCAAAAGGCGGCAAATCGGCAACTAACTGGCAATCAATAAGTTACAGTATAGACATAAGGCAAGACGCAGGAGAACATAAAACGAGGAGACAATGAACGTGGGCAAAAAGGACCTTGAAAGTAACTTTTTAGGCCGCATAATATCAAAAAATAAAGTTTTAGTATCAAATTACAATGCTACAAACCGTAAACTTCATGTAAATTTGCAAAGTCAAAAAATCTGATAATTATGAAAAGTATTCTCGACGGACGTCCAGCATTGAAGAAAGAAGTAGACAAAGTGGCCGAAGTAGCAGGCTACCTGTGGCAAAAAGGATGGGCTGAACGCAACGGTGGCAACATTACCGTAAACGTAACTGAACTTGTAGACGACGAAATAAGGCAAATGCCCGCCATCAGCGAGGTTAAGCAAATCGGTGTCGCACTACCCCACCTGAAGGGCACTTACTTCTTCTGCAAGGGCACGAACCGCAGGATGCGCGACTTGGCCCGGTGGCCGATGGAGAACGGCAGCATAATAAGGATACTTGACGACTGTGCAAGCTATGTAATAATAGCCGACAACCCGGTGAACCCGACGAGCGAACTGCCGTCGCACCTGATGGTGCACGACCATCTTATCGAGAAAGGCTCGCCCTACCGTGCGTCGCTGCACACACACCCGATTGAGCTTGTGGCCATGACGCACATACGCAAGTTCTTGGGCAAGGACGTGCTGACAAGGCTGCTCTGGAGCATGATACCGGAGACAAAGGCTTTCTGCCCGCGTGGTTTGGGCATCATTCCTTACGAACTGCCGAGCAGCGTGAAGCTGGCCGAGGAGACCGTAAGGCAGCTTGATGACTATGACGTGGCAATGTGGGAGAAGCACGGCGTGTTCGCCATTGACAACGACATAATGCAGGCTTTCGACCAAGTGGACGTGCTCAACAAGAGCGCACTAATCTACATCGCAGCCAAGAACATGGGCGAAGAGCCCGAAGGCATGAGCGATGAGCAGATGGCCGAGATGACAAAGGCCTTCAACCTGCCGAAATAAAATAACCCTACATACAGCAAAGTATAAAAGCGAAAAAATCTTATCATTCTCAGATAATATTAGTTTAAGAGTCTATAGACACGAAAATCCGATGTTGTGAAACATCGGATTTTTGCGTTATACTGGGTCGTGCGCCAATGCCGAAACCGTAAAAACGGTAGTTTTTAACGTAATGCGGTTATGGGCAAAAGGCACGGAAAACCGTAACTTTGCATAAGATAAGCTACACTCGGGAATTTGAAAACAAGTTTTCATTCCGCTCGCTTGCATTATCTTTGCACAAACAACCAAAAATTCGAAGACATGACAGACAACAGACAAGGCAACAGACCTTACATCGTGTGCCACATGATGTCGTCGGTTGACGGGCGCATCGACTGCGCAATGACCGAACAACTTGGCGACACGGAGGCTTACTACAATGCTCTCGACGAGCTAAAGTGCGACGCAAACCTTTCAGGGCGCGTCACGATGCAGATGCACACGGCACTGCCCGGCACGTTCAAGGCCGCCGACCCTGCGCCGATAGGCCGCGAGGCATGGCACAAGGCGGCCATAGGCGGCAAGTATGAAGTGGCCGTTGACACCCACGGCACGCTGCTCTGGGGCGACAACATGGCCGAGGAGAACCTCGTTGTGATAACCGACGAGGCTTGCCCTGGAGAGTATCACGACCGCCTTACGTCGCAGGGCATCTCGTGGATAGCGTGCGGCAAGCACGGCATCAACCTGCCACGGGCCATGCAACTGCTGCATTCGGAGTTCAGAGTAGAGCGTCTCGCCGTCGTGGGCGGTGGCAGAATAAACGCAGCCTTCATGCAAGCGGGACTGCTTGACGAGGTAAACCTCATAATCGGAGGCGGCATTGACGGGCGCGCAGGGCAACCCGCCGTGTTCGACGGGATACAAGACGCGGCACGTCCTGTGACACCGCTCACGCTCGAAAGCGTACAGCGAGTGGGCGAAAACTCAGTTTGGATTAGGTACAAGACGAAGTAAGGGTGAGACGTTGAGAAGGTGAGAGGGTGAGAAAATTGGCAAAACGAACATTGACGGCCACGTTTTCTCACCCTCTCACCCTCTCACCTTCTCAACGTCTCACCTTTACCTTAGTAGTTGTGGCAGGAACGACGACACGATAAGTATCACCAAGCCAAGCAACAGCACGGCGATGGTCTGCCGTGAACAGCCTTTCCATTCCTTCAGGATTATTCCCCAGACGTTGCTGAACGTTACGTTCAACGCCATCAGTATGCACCAAGAGAACGTCATGAGCACCGCAGAGTCGGTCAAGAAGCCCTTGCCGAGGCTCAACCCGAAGAACTGGCTGTACCAAAGCAAGCCAGCCAAGGCGCAGAACAGGATGTTGTTGGCGTAAAGGCTCGTCTGCGAATAGTCGCCCCAAGTGTGGTTCTTGCCGTTCTGGTAGAAGCAGTACACGGCATTCGTGACGAAGCCACCTATCGTGACGAGCAGCGTTGCGGGCAATGTCCTGAACATAGGGTCGGTGTCTTCGCCGAAGTTAAGCCCCTCGCCGAAGCCCAACCCGATGTTGAAGCACGCACTCATGAAACCCGCCAGCAGGGCCACTATTATACCCTTGGTGAAGTTGAAGTCCTTTACGGCCTTCTTTTTCTCCTCCTCGCTTAGCGACTTAGACTTCATGTTGCCGGCCACCCCGATAACGGCGATGCCCGCAAGCGTGACTACAACACCAACAACCACAGGCGTGGTAAGGTCTTGAGTGTTGCCCGTGAACACCGGGGTAAGGATAGTCCCAAGCCCGGCACACGTGCCGAGGGCGATGCTTTGGCCAAGAGCCACGCCGAGATAGCGCATAGACAAGCCGAACGTCAGTCCGCCGACACCCCACAGGACGCCGAAGAACATCGTCCAGAGCGAGGCCTCCGGGTCGGCGGCATACAGCTCCATGAGCCCCCGCCCCTCAGGAACGGCAAGCAGCGCGCCAAACAACGGGAACACAAGCCACGCGAAAACGCCCTGCACGAGCCAGTAAGACTCCCAGCTCCAAGACTTTATCTTGTTAATCGGAACGTAGCAACTCGACTGGCAGAACGCGCCGATGGCGATGATGATTAAGCCTATAAGTATCTCCATATCACATAAATTGACAAGTAAAAAACCTGAACCCATAATCCGTTGGAGGAATTATCTTGAGTTGCACGGTGATTGTAACAGTTTCAAACGGTGTCCTTCCGGCCTGCAAGACATGGCCTTTCGCCTTTTGAAAGGTGTCCTTTCACGCCGTAAAAGGACACCTTTTGCCGACTTGCCGGACGCAAGCGGAAACCGTAAGCAAAAGCCGCCGAAACGTAACAAACCGTAAGCGTCAGCCCACAGTGAGGCACGAATAATTCCGCAAACGGGTAAGCCATACGGTCTATCGCTTCGACGTAACGTCTTTCTCGTACTGTTCAACGTCGGCGATGAAGTCCTGTCCTACCGGAACATCATTGCGGAGGCAGAACTCATCGTAAACAGCCTGCCACGGAAGGGCCTTCTCCTCCTCGAGCAGCGCAAGGCGCTCGAAGCCTTTGTCCTCAGCCTCATACTTGCGGAGCGTGGCCAACGGCTCGAGCAGAGCGCGCAGCATACACTTCTGTGCGGCACGGCTGCCTATTACGTAGGCACCGATGCGGTTGATTGAGGCATCGAAATAGTCGAGCCCGTAGTGCACGCGGTCGAGTGCGCCGGCACGTACAATCTCGTGGAAGAGGTCGAGCGTAGGGTCGTCCATTATGGTAACGTGGTCAGAGTCCCAACGTATCGGGCGGCTGACGTGGAGCATCAGCTCGGGCACGAACAACAACATGGCCGACACCTTGTCTGCAACGCTCTCCGTAGGATGGAAGTGGCCGGTGTCAAGGGTGATGATTTTGTTGTTCTTTGCTGCGTAAGCGGTGTAGAAGTCGTTAGAACCTACGGTGTAACTCTCAAGCCCTATGCCGAAGACCTTGCTCTCGAGGCAGTCTTTCATGTTGTCATACTTGGTCTCGAATATTTCGTCAAGCGAGGCTTTCAGCAGTTCGCGGTACTTCAACTTGCACACGGTCAGGTCCTTGCTGCCGTCGTGCACCCAGATGTTCATTATGCAAGGGTCGCCCTGGGCCTTGCCCATCGCCTCGGCAATGGCGCGGCAACGCTTGGTGTGCTCTATCCAGAAGCGGCGTATGCCCTCGTCTGGATTGGCCAGTGAGAGGCTTCCGCTCTTCGGGTGCGAGAACGAAGTGGAGTTGAAGTCGAGCTTCATGTTGTTCTCCTTTGCCCAGTCTATCCAGCTCTGGAAGTGCTCCGGCAGGCATTCGTCACGGTCAACGGCCTTGCCCTTGAAGTCCCCGTAGATTTCGTGCAGGTTCAGGCGGTGCGTGCCGGGGATAAGGCTCTTGGCCTTCTCGATGTCCATGCGCACTTCATCTATGTTGCGCGCGCGTCCGGGATAATTGCCCGTAGTGGCTATGCCGCCGCTTAGCGAGCCCTCGAGGCTCTCAAACCCGATGACGTCATCGGTCTGCCAGCAATGCAGGCTGAGGTGGAAGCCCTGCATCTGGGATATTACCTTCTCCGTGTCTACGCCCATCTCGGCGTAGCGTTCCTTGGCAATCTCGTATGCCTTTGAAATCAAGTTTTCTTTCATTTGTTTAAGGTTTAAAGTTATGTCATTATGTTTCAGTAGTCAAGTGACTTGAACTTCTCGTATGCCTTGTCCCACATTTCCTTGTCAGCCGGCTCGTAACGCTTCATGGCAACGCTGCCGGCGATGATGCGGCGCATATCGAAGATGTCGCCTACGATGCCCGCCGCCTTGGCCTGCAGCATGATGTTGCCCAGCGCGGTGCATTCCTGCGGCCCGGCGAGGACGGTCAGTCCCGTGGCGTTAGCCGTGAACTGGTTGAGGTATTCGTTAAGCGAGCCACCGCCGATGATGTGCAGCGTGTCGATGGGGAACGCCGCCATCTCTTTCAGGTAACCGGCCACCTGGCGGTAACGCAATGCCAGGCTCTCGAAGATGCAGCGGCAAATCTCGGCGTAACCCTCAGGCACGTGCTGTCCCGTGGCGCGGCAATACTCCTTGATTGCTCCCTGCATATCAGCGGGATTGGCAAACACGGGGTCGTCAGGGTTGATTAGGCTCTGGAAGGCCGGCACCTTCATGGCCTCGGAGAGCAGCACGCCGTAGTCAGCGGGAGCGTCGTCGCCCCACTCCTTGCGGCACCGCTCGAGCAGCCACATACCGCAGATGTTCTTCAGGAAGCGCGTGGTTCCCTCCACTCCACCTTCGTTGGTAAAGTTGCGCTCGTAGCTCACCTTATTTATAATAGGCTCTTTCGTCTCTATGCCCATCAGGCTCCAAGTGCCGCTGCTGAGGTAAGCGAAGTGCTCGTCCTTGGCCGGCACGGCTGCCACGGCACTTGCCGTGTCGTGCCCGGCTACGGCAATTACGGGCACGGGGCCAAGCCCCGTCATCTTCTGCACTTCCTCAGTAAGCGTCCCGATGCGCGTGCCCGGCATCACCATGCGGCCGAACAGGCTGCGGTCGAGCCCGAGACTGCCCAACAGGCGGGCGTCAAGCTCCTTGGTTACGGGGTTGAGCAGCTGGCTGGTAGAGGCGATGGTGTACTCACAGACGGCCTCGCCCGTGAGCATCCAGCCCAAGGCGTCGGGCACGAAAAGTATTTTTTCGGCGTGGCGCAGGGCCGCGTTGCCGTCGCGCCTCATCACGTAAAACTGGAACAGCGAGTTGAAGTTCATGAACTGTATGCCGGTCAGCCGGTAGACGTCTTCCTTCGGAACGGCTGTCTCGAAATACTCTTCCATCGCGCCGAAGGTGTGCGGGTCGCGGTAAGACAGCGGATTGCGCAGCAGCGCGCCGTCGTCGCCGACGCAGACAAAATCGACACCCCATGTGTCGATGCCTATGCTCTCTACCTGCAAGCCGCGGCGCACGGCCTGCTTCAAGCCCTTTATAATCTCGAAGTAAAGGGCGTAGATGTCCCAATAGAAATGGCCTCCCGTCTCTATGAGGTTGTTGGGGAAGCGCGTCAGTTCCTCAAGCCTGACCTTGCCGTCGGCGAGAGTCCCTACTATCGTCCTGCCGCTCGTGGCGCCCAGGTCAACAGCGAAGAAACAGCGTGTAGTTTCCATTTATCAATGTTTTTACGTATTAAATCGAGTTGTTGCAAGGATAAAAGCTGACGGCGGGAACCAAGTCCAGACCGTAGCAAGTGCCTGTGCGCACTACAGGCGCCAAGCTCATCTTATCTTTGCAAAGATAAGAAATATCCGTTGAAGCGCCGTAATATATTTTGATTTTTAGACAATAAGATTTGAGAAACGCGGCAATCGTAACACTTCTTACGCCTACAGGCGGACAGGGCCGGGCAGCGACGCTCCGCGATATGCCGCATATTGGCCTGCAAAAGATGCCTTTTCAGGCCGTAAAAGGTGTCCTTTTGCAAGCCAATATGCGGCATATCGCGAAGCCACTGGCTGTCAGGCAGTTAGAAACCGCTAAGTAAGCATCGGCAAAAAAGCCGTGGAAACGGCCGGCAACGACGTGCCCACATTGTGCACGCAAACGATTACGAAGGGGGAAGATGCCTGTTTGCAAAGTCCACTTTACAAATTATAACATTTGAAAGGCTCATTTTATTGTCATAAAAATCATGATTATCAATTAATAATACTAAATTTGCACACTGAAAACAACTAATCTTTAAACAATTAATTAAATGTCAACATTAACAGTAACAATCGTTATCGTATTCGTCATCGGATACCTATGCATCGCCCTGGAGACCCTTACCAAGGTCAACAAGGCTGCGGTGGCCCTGCTGATGCTGGTCGCCTGCTGGACACTTTATATGTTCGACCCGGGCAACTTCACCGCCGGGCTGTCGCCTGACCAGATTGCCGCCGAAGCGAGCGCCGCCATAGAGGGGCACCTCGGCAGCACGGCCACTACGCTGTTCTTCCTCATGGGAGCCATGACCATCGTAGAAACCGTTGACCAAAACGGCGGCTTCAACTTCGTGCGCAACATGATGCAGACCAAGAGCAAGCGCGCACTGCTCTGGCGAATTACCATCCTTACATTCTTCCTCTCGGCCATACTGGACAACATGACGACGGCCATAGTCATGGTGATGATACTGCGCAAGCTCATCGACGACCGCCGCGACCGCCTCATCTACGCATCGCTCATCATCATAGCCGCCAACGCGGGAGGTGCCTTCTCGCCCATCGGCGACGTCACGACAATCATGCTCTGGAACAAGGGGCTCATCACCGCGGCCGGCGTAATCAAGGAACTCTTCATCCCGTCGCTCATCTCCATCGCCGTGCCGGCATACATCCTGTCGCTCCACCTCAAGGGCAACGTGGCCGCAACGGCCAGCCTCGGCAACGTGGCAACAGGCTCTGACGACTTCACCGAGAGCCAGCGCAAGGCCGTGTTCTGGATTGGCGTGGGCGGACTTATCTTCGTCCCAATCTTCAAGTCCATCACCCACCTGCCCCCGTTCGTGGGCATCCTGCTCGTGCTCGGCGTGCTCTGGACGGCCACCGAGATATTCTACCGTCACCTGCCGGAGGCAGAGGACAAGGGCGGAACGCAGAAGCGCATAGCCAACATCATATCGCGCATCGACATGGGCACCATCCTTTTCTTCCTCGGCATCCTCATGGCAGTGTCTTGCCTGCAGGAAATCGGCGTGCTGGCAGCCCTCGGCGAAGGCCTTAACACCACCTTCAACGGCAACCACTACTTAGTGACCGGACTCATAGGCGTGCTCTCTAGCATCATCGACAACGTGCCCCTCGTGGCCGGCTGCATGGGTATGTACCCGATGGCAGAGGTCGGCGACATGGCACAAGACGGCATATTCTGGCAACTGTTGGCCTACTGTGCCGGCGTCGGAGGCTCCATGCTGATTATCGGTTCGGCTGCCGGCGTGGTAGTGATGGGCCTCGAGAAAATCACCTTCGGATGGTACATGAAGCATATCTCATGGATTGCCTTCATCGGATACGTCCTCGGCATCCTGGCCTACTGGGTCGAAAAGTCTGTAATAGGACTGTGATTTAAGTGAAGAACGAAAAGTGAAGAGTGAAAAATCCATTACCTTTCAAACCTATTCAGGTAATGGATTTTTCACTCTTCACTTTTCGTTCTTCACTCTTTCTTATCTTGTCTTCGCCCTGTACTCGCTCGGTTTGCAGCCGATTTTCGTCTTGAACTTACTTGAAAAATAATCGGGCGAATCAAAGTTCAGGCGGTAAGCAATCTCCTTTATGCTCATGTCGGTGGTAGAAAGCAGCTCCTTGGCACGCTGCAGCTTCAGGTCCTGCTGATAGAACGCAGGCGAAAGACCCGTATATTCCTTGAACAGCTTGCGGAAGTTCGAATAGCTCGACCCCAGCTCGGCGGCTATTTCCTGCACCGTCAGCTTGTCTTCCACGCCCTCGCGGATGCGCAGCCGGGCCTTGTTAATCATGTCAACGTAACCTCCCTTGCGGCTAAGCTCCATGTTGCGCTCCAGCGAATACATCAAGCCCAGCAAGTTGTTGACTATTCCGGCGAGTATTTGCTGCGAGTGGGCAGCCTCCTCCTTGGCCGTGCGCAACGCGAAGTTGTACAGGTAAACGATGTCGTCGCTGAAGCCGACGTGATACACCGGCTTGTCAAGCGACAGGAAGTTGTACTTCAGGCGGTCGTCCATGTTGCGTCCCTTATAGCCTATCCAGTAACTTTTCCACGCGCTCCCGGGCAACGGATGGTAAGTGTGCCACTCCCCGGGGAACAGCAGGAAGATGTCACCGGCCTTGATTGGCACGTCCGTAGCGTGCCGCGAGGAGAACACGCCCTCGCCTTCAAGCAGGTAAAGCATCTGGTATTCATCGAGGATACGGCCGCGCTCCACGTCGAAATAATAGCCGTCGCGGTGTCCCTTGGTAGGGTATGGCTCCTCTGAAGACACCTCGTCGTAGCCCACAGTGTTGACAACCAGCCCCCATTGGGCGTCACGCTCGGTCGCCACCATATATTTGCTGTCTTGCATATTCTTGCGGTTTTAAGGTTAATTCGTTTCTTTCTGCAGCCAAGGAAGTTTCCTCCTACATCCTTAACGGCGGAAAGAGCTTCACAGGGGATACTGCAAATGCTTCATCTCATGGCCTCCCCAAGAGCTGTCGCCGACATACTTGAAGCCCACACGCAGGTAGAGTTTCTCGGCCTTCGGGTTGCCCTTGTCAACCAACAGGCCAACGGCGGGGAGGCCGAGGGCCTTGCCCTTGTCGATGGCAGCTTGCAGAAGGCGCGTGGCAACGCCCTTGCCGCGGTAGCTTTCGTATACGGCCAAGCTGTCAAGATACAGCTCGCCGGCCTGTGTCTCGTCACCTATGCCGCTAACGTCGCGGCCGAAATGCTCCTTGCAAGCATCAAAGAAAGGACGCCGCAGCTCGTGCAGGCGTGCGCCGTCATACGACACGCAAGCACCGCAGAGGCCGCCGTCGGCATCAATGGCGACAAGCGTGTTAAGGTAGCTGTACTGCGAATTTTCAGCCAAGACCATGTTGGTCATCACGCGCTCGAAATCGTCAAGCGTATGGTCCGGGCCGGTGAAATAGCGGCAACAGTCATAATTCATCGCCTGCATGATAAGCCTCGCGATAGAGAGAGCCTGATGCTTCTGTGCTGTTTGTATTTCCATAGAATCGTATTATTTAGGGAATTAATCTTTGGAAGCTAAGGAGTCATGCGGCCAAGCAGTTAAGACAACGGCTGTGTTACGTGCGTAAGAATATGCAACAGAGGCATCCGTCTTGGCTCCTTGGCTAAGCCTCTCCTTAACTCCTAAAACTAATTGTTAACATTTTCTCCTTCTTCCTTCATCGTGACGAGCACCTTGTCGATGCGCGCCCCGTCCATATCCACCACCTCGAAGTCAAAACAATTCCACTCGGTGCGCTCCCCTGCCTGCGGTATGTGCTTCATCTGCTCGATGAGCAAGCCAGCCAGGGTGTTGTAGTTCTGCTGCTCGCCGTCGTAAAGTTCCTCCTTGTCGAAGTATGCAAGGAAGTCGTAGAACGAGCATTGCCCGTCAACGAGCCAGCTGTCAGAGCCTTCGCGCTTCACTATTTCAGGGTCTTCGGCCACCTCGTCAATCGTGCCGACAAGGCCTTCGAGTATGTCGCGCAGCGTCACTATGCCCTGGAAACTGCCGAACTCGTCGCAGATGAATGCCTGCTTCAGGCGTTTCTCCTTCATCTGCTCCAAGGCTTTGTAGACGCTCATGTTCTCGTAGAAGTAGACCGCCGGGTGCATAAGCGACTTCAGGTTGAGCGACTTGTCGTCAAGGCGGAATATCAAATCGTTGAGCAACACTACGCCGAGGATGTTGTCAACGCCGCGGTCAATCAGCGGGTAAGCCTCGTACATATTGTCGGTGAGCACCTGGCGCAGCTCCTCGTTGGTCATGTTGACGTCAAGGGTAACCACGTCAGAGCGGTGGGTCATGATGGAGTCAACGGTCAGGTCGCCAAGCATGAAGACGCGCTCGACGATGTCCTGCTCCACCTCCTGCACCTCGCCGTCCTCCTTGCCCTCCTGCACGATAGACTTGATGTCCTCCTCCGTCACCTTCGTCTCGGCGTTCTTCACGCCCAGCAGGTTGACGATGGCCTCGGTGCTCTTGGAAAGAATCCACACGAACGGCCCCGCAATGACCGACAAGACGTACATCGGGCGCGCAATGACCTTTGACACCCGTTCGGCCACGCTCATTCCGATGCGCTTCGGAACAAGCTCGCCGAAGATGATTGTCAGGTACGTCACGGCGATTACTATCAGCCCCTGGGCCAACGGGTAAGCCCATCTCTCGGCCATGCCGAGACTCTCGAACACGTCAGAGAACTTGCCCGAAAGCGAAGCCCCCGAATAGATACCCGTCAATATGCCGATGAGCGTGATGCCGATTTGCACCGTGGAAAGGAAGCGGTCAGGGTCGTTGGCCAGGCGCAGCGCCGTGCGTGCGCCCTTGCTTCCCTTTTTCTCGTCGTTAGATAAAGTTGTTTTTCTCGCTTGAATTACTGCTATCTCGGACATGGCAAAGATGCCGTTGAACATGATTAATAGCAGTATTATAAAAATTTCGTCCATTAATGGTTGCACATCTTGTTTCCGATGCAAAGATAATGCAAATCGAGTGAAATACAAAATAAAATGAGAGAAACGAATTTTAATTTTGCATTTCCGAGATGCAGCTTATCTTATTTAAAGATAGTGCAAGTCGGGCGAAATACAAAATAAAACATGATAAAAGAGATTTAAAATTGCTTTCGCACAATGCAATATGGCATATAAAAACAATTTTCATGAACATTCAAGCAGGCAAAGCCACCAAACCAAAATGCGGAACGGAACCGAAGGAACCGCGAAAGGCCACCTCTTGCACGGCAAAAGGGCACAAACAAGAACGCGAAAGGGCACCTTTTAGCCGCTAAAAGGTGCCCTTTCGCAAGGCGTTGAATGCCAAGGAGTTACGCAAGCCGTAAGCCCTGGCCGCAAAAACGCTATTTTTTCAGGGTAAACTCGAAGCGCAGGCCGCCCGTGATGTTGTTGTTCACGGTGATTGTGCCGCCGTGCAGCAACACCGAGTTCTTCACGATTGCAAGGCCGAGACCAGTGCCGCCCATCTTGCGGCTGCGCCCTTTGTCAACGCGGTAGAACCGCTCGAACAGGCGTGGCAGGTGCTCGTAAGGCACGCCGACGCCGTTGTCGCTGAACGTGAAGTGCCACATATCGCCCTCCAGCGTGGCCGAGAGGGTGATTGTGGTGCCCTCGCCGGCGTAGGCTATGGCGTTGTCCGTAAGGTTGCGGAATACGCTGTAAAGCAACGACTGGTTGCCGCGCACCACCACGCCGCGCGGCAGGCGGTTGTCGAAAGCCATGTTCCGCTCGCCCATCTGCAGCGTGGTGTCCTTTATGATGTTGCCCACCATCGTGTTGATGTCAACCGTCTCGAAGTCTACCATGTCAGGTGCGTCGTCAAGGCGGTTAAGCGTCGATATGTCGTGCAGCAACGAGGCAAGGCGCTGCGACTGGGCATAGCACCGCTCAAGGAACTGCTGCTTGGTGGCCTCGCTTATGCTCGGGTTCTCGAGCACGGTCTCAAGATACCCCTGGATGCTGGCCACGGGCGTCTTCAGCTCGTGCGCAATGTTCTGCGTCAACTGCCGTTTCAGCACGTTCTGCTCTTCCTTCGTGCGCTTCAGGCGCTTGTACATCTTGATGATGCGCTCGGCTATCTCGCCCAGTTCGTCGCCCGAGAAGCCTACGAGGTCTTCCGTGTCGAGGCTCTCGTTATGGTCGGCCCGGCTGGCAAAAAGCCTCAACTTGGCTATGTTGTCGCCCAGACGACTGACGAAACGGTAGAGAATGAACACGAGCACGAGCATGGCCACGAGCGTGAACCACAGGTAGTGTTGGTCGGCCTTGAGCACTTCGGCAAGGTCGTTGTCGTAAGGCAACGCGCTGCGCACCACGAGGTCAAGCTCCGGCACATACGTGGCCGAGTAGAAATAAGTCTGCTTCATGGTCGCGCTTGACCGGCTGAAGTCGTATCCGTTGCCGTTGACCAAAGCCTCGCGCACCTCCTGCCGGTTCCTGTGGCTGTCCATCTTGGCGTAGTTCTTGTACAAATTGTCGTAAACCACGCGCCCTTGGCGGTCAATGAGCGTCACGCGCAAACCGCGCATATGATGGTTCTTGACATACCAGTCGAGCGTTTTCTCCGAATGGTCGCCTACGTACTCAAGCGTCTCTATCATCCTTGAGTTGTAGTCCTGGAGGCGTGCGTTGAGCGAGTTAATCTTGTATTCGCGTTCACGTGCGTGCTGGAAGATGATGAAAGCCACCGCGAACACAATGAATACGGACAACACGCTGACGTAAAGGCGGGTACCTACATGGGTCTTGAACATAGTTTTACGGTTATGGGGTTTTACGGTTATGAGGTTTTACGGACACGCAAGGACGGGAGTTCGGACACGGTTGCATCATTTTACGGACACGCAAGAAGGGGAGTTCGAACGCCGTTGCATCATTTTACGGACACGCAAGGACGGGAGTTCGGACGCCGTTGCATCATTCTACGGACACGCAAGAAGGGCTTTTGGACACGATTGCATCGCCCTAAGGATGCGTCATGAGGGGTTCACGGCCTTCAAGCAGGGCCTTATGACCGTAAAACCGCATAACCGTAAAACCGCAAAGAACTGTCATGCGTCGAAATAATACCCGAAGCCAAGGCGCGTAACGATGCACTTGGAGAACTTCCCTATTTTCTTGCGGAGGCGCGTTATGTTGACGTCAACCGTGCGGTCGAGCACAAGGACGTCCTTCGGCCAGATGCGGTCGATGAGCTCCTGGCGCGAGAACACGCGCCCCTTCTCGTCGAGAAGCAGGTGGAGTATTTCGAACTCGGTCTTCGTAAAGGGCACATCCTCGCCGTCGATGCTGACGGTTTTCTTGTCGAGGTTAAGCTCAAGGCCCTGGTAACGCAGCACGTTGGCTTGCTGCTCGCCGTTCTTCTCGGCTGTGCGGCGCAACACGGCGCGTATCCTTACGAGCACCTCACGTATCGAGAAAGGCTTTGAGATATAGTCGTCGGCCCCGAGGTTGAAGCCCGTCACGGTGTCGTTCTCGGTGTCGCGGGCGGTCAGGAAGACCACGGGAATATCCTTGGTCGCCGGGTCCGACTTCAACTTCTTGGCCATGGCAAACCCCGACATACCGCCCATCATCACGTCGAGCAACAGAAGGTCGAAACCTGCGATGTCCATCTTGAGGGCTTCCTCGGCCGAGTTGGCCGTTTCGACGGCATATCCGTCGGTTTCAAGGTTGAACTTCAAGATTTCGCACAAGTCCTGTTCGTCGTCAACTACAAGTATTCGATAATTGTTGTCCATAAGTTTTTATTATTATACGTGATGCAAAAGTACCGACAAATGTATTCATACCTATTACACAGATGTTACAATTCAATTAAGAATTAAGGGTCAAGGATTAAGGAAATACGCCTTGTTTCGTGCGTAAAGGGTATTTTCCTTAATCCTCAATCCTTAATTCTTGATTTCCTGTTCCTCTTCCGGCAGCTTGCGCTTGGGGTTCTCCTTTGCCCCCATATCCACCAGGCGGCGCGCCGCACTGATAAACCCGCGGTTGCCCGACATGGCCTTCCGGGCGTCCTCATACGCCGACTGCACGGTCTCCAAGCCCTTGCCTATTTTCTCGAAGCGCTCGGCGAAGAGGCCGACACGCTCCACCAACACGTCGGCAAGGCCGAACACGCGCTCTTGGTTGTCAGCCTGGCGCTGCTGTGTCCATGCTATCTGCAACAGCCTCAACAGCGAGAAAAGGTTTTGTTCGCCCGTAATGATGACGTTACGCTCAAAAGCGTAGTTCCAAAGCGTGGCGTCAGCCGACACGGCAAGCTGCACGGCAGCCTCTTGCGGCACGAACATGATGACGAAATCGAGCGTAGTGCCGCCCTCCATCGAATACTTGCCGTAGTCCTTGGCAGAGAGTTCGTCAACGTGGCGGCGCACGCTCTTGACGTGCTCCTCAAGGCAACGCTTGCGCTCCTCGTCGCTATCGGCGTTGACATAGCCGATGAATGCCGTGAGCGAAGCCTTCGAGTCGATGATTACGTCCTTGTGGTCGGGATAGTGAAGCACCACGTCAGGGCGCATCATGTCGTCGGTGTCGTCGTTGCGGATGACGCGCCCCTTGGCATCGCGCATGGTGTACTGCACGTCGTACTCTACGCCCCTGGTGAAACCGAACTTATCCAACAGGTCGTTGAGCTTCATCTCGCCGAAGTCGCCCTGCACCTTAGGCCCGGCTTGCAAGGCCTTCGACAACCTCTCGGCCTCCTCGCCAAGACTCGTCGTCGTGGCGTGCATCTGGCGCAACTGCTCGCCCAGCGAGGCCGTGCTGCGCATGAACGAGTCGCGGTTTTCGTCCATCGACTTCTTCATCTCCGCCATGACAGCCCTCAGCGGGGCCACGATGGCGCTCATCTGGGTCTGGTTGGCCTTGTCAAGCTCCTCAGAGCGCTGCTTCAACAGGCGCTCCGTGGTGGTGTTAAGCTGTTCCTGCACGAGCTTCAACCTGTCGGCAAACTGCTTGTCGAGCATGGCCCTAAGCTCCGCCTTGTCGTTCTCGTTGCGGCGGTTAGCCTCGGCAAGCTGCAAGTCATGCTGCCTCTTGGCCTCGGCAAGCCGGCGTTCACCCTCAGCCTTCGCCTCGGCGAGCCGTCCCGACAGCATCTCGGCCTCGCGCTGCTTGGCGGCAACATCGCTTGACAACGCCGCGACCTGGGCTTCAAGCTGCCTTGTCTTCTTTTGGTTGGCAAGCATAAGCACGACGGCGGCAACAAGCGCACCGGCGATAAACAATAAAATGGATGTCATTACTTTTTATGTATTTATATGGTTTTAAGAAGTCGATGTTTAACGCCTTGCTGGCATATCTCCTTACGGGACGGCAACGCCCAGCGGCAGTTTCGCAACAAAATTACGAATTATCGGCGACCCGTGCAAGTATTGCATGGATAAAAACAATCTGCAATTTGTGCCATTTCGCGTTGTAAAAGGTGCCCTTTCGGCGTGCGTTTCATGGCCTTTCGGGCGGCGAAAGGTGGCATATTGGGATTGAAAGGGAAAGGCACGGAAATGCTTACGGATACAACCGCAAGACCATGTAAGCACAGCGGACTGCAAGCAAAAGTCGCCGTTATGCTTACGGTTTTCACCGATAATGTTTTGGCAAGGCATAAAAAGAGCCGCCGCCCTTGGCTTGCCGACGTGCAAACGGAGGGCGGCGACTGTGGAAACGACGGCGGCTTAACCTTAAATGAATGTTCGCTATTAGCCTACATTCACTGTAGGGACATAATTAATTATGTACGCACGCCACGAAGGGGCGTATGTTGACAAACAATACTGCGTAATACGTTTCTCAAGAAACGTGCGGACATAATAAATTATGCCCCTACGGTTGGCGGTTTGAGGATATTCATTAACCCTTATTCTATTGTCTGCGTCTTGGGCCAGTTGACGAGATACAGGCGTTCGGTGGCGCGGGTGAAAGCCGTGTAGAGCCAGTGGATGTAGTCGGGAGTGAGCATTTCGTCGGTCATGTAACCCTGGTCTATGTAGACGTGCGCCCACTGGCCGCCCTGCGCCTTGTGGCAGGTTACGGCGTAGGCATACTTCACTTGCAGGGCGTTGTAGTACATATCCTGGCGTATGCACTTCATGCGGTCGGCCTTAAGGGGCACGTCCTGGTAGTCATCGAGCACGGCGTTGAACAGCTGTTCGCCCTGTTGGCGCGTCAGCGCGGGGGCGTCTGATGCCAGCGTATCGAGCAAGACGGTCACTTGCATCTCGTAGTCGTCGTAGTCGGGGAAGCGCAGCCACACGTCGGCAAAGCGAAAGCCGTACAACTCGCGCACGTTGCGCACACGCTGGACGACGGCACGGTCGCCGTTGGCGATGAAGGAGTCTTTGAGTGAAAAGTTAAAAGTGGAAAGTGAACAATCCACTTGTCCCGCCCCTCCTTTGCCTTTAAGGGATATGGATTGTTCACTTTTCATTTTTAGTTTTTCACTTCCCCGTTCCCTATCCGGCCAGTAGTAGTTGTTCTTAACGACCATTAGGATGTCGCCGGTGGTCAGCTCCTCCTCGCGGTCGAGCACCGTGCCGCGTATCCCGGCGTTGTAGATATTGGAGCGCTTGTTGCTGCGCGTGATGATTATTGTCTCGTCGATGCCCACCTCGGAGTAGCTGCCGTTGAGCTGTTCGACCAGCTCGCCGCCCGGCACCATCCGTATGTCGGCAAAGCCGGAGAAGCGTATTCGGGGCAGGTGGGTAGCCTCGTCGTGGGTTATCATCTGCCTGACGACCGTCGCGTTGTAAAGTATGCCCGACCCGGCGGCCTGGCGCAACACTTCGTTGAGGTCGCATTGGTAGACGTCGAGGCCATAGCCCGACAGGTAATCCACCGATAAGGCAGGCGACTCCTCCTCGCCTACGGGCGGCAGCTGGGCCGTGTCGCCGATGAGCATCAGGCGACAGTTACGCCCGCCGTAGACGTATTCCACCAGGTCGTCGAGCAACCGCCCCGTGCCAAACTGCGCCGTGCCGCCGGGACTTTCGTTGGCTACCATCGAGGCTTCGTCAACAATGAACAGCGTGTCTTGCGCAAGGTTGGCGTTGAGGTTGAAGCCGCTCATCTCGCCCGTGAACGCCTTTTGCCGGTAAATCCTGCGGTGAACGGTCAGCGCGCGCTGCCCGGCGTTGAGCGAGAACACCTTGGCCGCGCGCCCCGTGGGGGCAAGCAGCACTACCTTCTGCCCCAACCTGACAAGCGTCTTGACGATGGCCGCCGCCAGGGAGGTCTTGCCCGTACCTGCCGAACCGCGCATCACCATGGCCGGACGGTCGCCAGCGTCGGTCAGAAACCTGCAAAACGTATCTATCGCCACGGCTTGTTCGGCCGTCGGCACGAAGCCGAATGTCTGCCTGATTTGGTAAGCCAGTTCATCTACAATCATCGAGTTTTCAGTCTAAAGGTTTGATTTTACGGATTAATTGTGTAATTTTGCAACTACGTAAAACGCGCAATGCGCAATGCAAACTTACTAAAATAATCCGAACTTTGCGCCCAGGCATACGGATAAAATGGCCTTTTACCCAAAGACAAGGGCGCAAGCGGAAGTTACAGCGCAATGACAACACCCAGCAAGAACCACATTCTGGCGGCGCTCGCAGCCGCACTGGCCGTGGCTTGCGCCATGAGCATATACTCACCGATACGCTTCGGGCGGCAACAGGCCGCGCGGGAACGCGCCGTGAAGGAACGGCTCGTGAAAATAAGGCACGCCGAGGAGACGTACAGGAAAGCCACGGGCAGCTACACTGACGACTTCAACGTGCTTGTAAGCAAGGGCTACCTGGCCGATTCGCTGCAATACATTCCCTTCTCCGGCGGCAGGAAATTCAGCATAACGGTGACCACCCTGACCGGCAAGTCGGGGCGGCCGGTGCCGCTAATGGAGTGCGGTGCAAGCTACCAAGACTACCTTAAAGGGCTTGACGCCGGAAGCATATCGGGCCTGACGGATGAAGCAAACAACGCCGGACGGTACCCCGGACTGAAAATAGGAGACTTAACAACACCCAACGACAATGCAGGAAACTGGGAATAAGACATTTCAACAGGCAAGCAGACAAATGGACGAACGGACAATTAGACAAGCTGGCGAGTGGACGAGCAGGCAGGCAGACAAGCAAGCAAGTGGCCTGTCGGCAAGGAAAAGGCCGCGCCTGACCATACGCATAGGCCGCCACACGCTGTCGTTCTCGGCCGTTGACGCCAATAATGCCAACGGCATCGTGTTCGAGCCGTACACCGTAAGGAGCGGAATATCAATGGCCGCTAACCTCCGCGAGGCATTCAAGGAAATAGACTTGGCCGCCAACGGGTGGTCAAGGGCCATGGTGCTGATAGACTCGCCGGTGCTGATGATGCCCGTTGACGAATTCAGGGACAACCTGAAAGAGACCCTCTACCGGCACGCAATCATGGGACATGACGGCGAAACGGTGATGTCCGTTGTGCTGCCTTCGCTCAATGCAGTGGCCGTATATTCGATAAACAAGGACTTGAAGCTCGTCCTTGACGACCACTTCAGCGACGTGCGCTTCACCCACGTCTGTGCTCCCGTGTGGGAACACCTGTACCGTCGCAGCTTCACTGGCGTAAGGCAAAAGCTCTACGCCTACTTCCACGACAAGCGGCTCGACGTGTTCAGCTTCCAGCAAAACCGCTTCAGGTTCACAAACAGCTTCGACACCAACCTTGTGCCGGATGCCGTCTACTTTATGCTGAACGTATGGAAACAGCTCGCTTTCGACAACCGGCGCGACGAACTGCACCTCGTGGGCGAGTTGCCTGAACGCGACGCGCTTACACAAGAGCTCCGCTCGTTCATACAAAACGTCTACGTCATCAACCCAAAAGCCGAATTCAACCGTGCACCGATAACGGGAATAAACAACTTGCCATACGACCTGATGACGTATTTCATGAAATATTAAAGGATTAAACAATGCGCATAATAACCGGAATATACAAAGGACGCCATTTCGACATACCCAAGACGTTCAAGGCAAGGCCTACTACGGACTTTGCAAAAGAAAACATATTCAACGTGCTGAACGCCTATATAGACTTTGAAGGGGCTACGGCTCTCGACCTTTTTTCCGGCACGGGCAGCATATCGCTTGAACTCCTGTCGCGTGGATGCGCATCGGTAATCAGCGTGGAAACCGACCGTGAGCACCATGCCTTTATCAAACAATGCCTCAAGAAAATAGGCACTGACAAGTGTGTGCCACTGCGTGGCGACGTGTTCCGCTTCATCAAGAGCTGCCGCCAACAGTTCGACTTCATCTTCGCAGACCCCCCATACGCCCTGCCGGAACTGCCGGAACTGCCACGGATGATACTTGGGCACAACCTGCTCAAGCCCGGCGGAGTGTTCGTATTTGAACACGGAAAGCATAACTCGTTTGACGACGTGCCCGGTTTCATCGAGCACCGAGCCTACGGAAGCGTCAACTTCAGCCTTTTCAGGCCGCAAGCACAACCTTCCGACGAACCCAAACAATAGGCAGGGCCAGGTTTCAGGCCCTGCCACTTACCGAACGCGGCGCATCGTTCGGCCATTTTCCATACCTAATTCCGCAACCGTTGCAACGTGAAGAAAGGCCACCTGACGTTGAAACGGCAATAAAGCGGCAACCTTGGCTGCAAAAACAAGAACATCACCTTGCCGATGATATACCCGACGAAAGCACCGAACAACGAGCCGCACACTACATCACCGACATAGTGGACGCCAAGATATACGCGCGAATACCCTACAAGCAAGGCCAGCACAAGCACGAAAACGGCATACTTCCGGCCATTGACGAACCTCAAGGTATATACCGAAGCACCCAAGGCATTTGCCGCATGGCTCGATACGAAACCGTAAAGCCCGCCACGGTAAGAGCCTATATAATGCAGCATTTGGTTGACGGCACCGTCATGCGAGGGGCGCAAGCGTGCGAAAAAAGGCTTCATAACAGATGCCGATATTTGGTCGCACAGTGCCACGACCAAGGCAAGTCCCAGTATGATTGCCGCCATCCGCCTGTAGTTGCGGCCGTTTCCTGTAGCCAACTTGTAGACGAACACCAAGCCCACCGGTATCCAGATACAACGCGACGAAAGCACAACGGCAATGAAGTCGGCTATAGCCCCGCCGTCAAAGTTAAATGTTACGGTAAGTGCCTTGTCAAGACTGTCAAGATAATTGATTATTCCACTAAACATGATACGTTAATAAAAAATCTTTGCAAATGTCCTTTTTTACGCTTTGTATGTTCACATTTGCAAAGATATAACGCCTTTTTGTGGAAATATTGTAGACTATATGAATATTATTTTAAATTCGTGCCATCCGTCATGAAATGTGTATTTGACATTCCATCCGTGGTATTCGCAGACGGCATTCACGATGGAAAGGCCAAGGCCGAAGCCTTTGGAGTCTTGTGCAGGACGGTAAAACCTGTCGAATATCCGGTTCCCGTCAAGCGCGTCACCGTCTGAAGTATTGGCAACGACGAGGCTTTCGCTTGTAATGCAGATTACGATTTCCCCTCCCGGCTTGTTGTGCCTGACGGCGTTCACGACAAGATTACTGAACAGGCTTTCCAGCAACGGCCGGTTTGCACGTACCGGCAAGGCCGTCACCCGGAAGTCCGTATGTAGCTCCAACCCGCTCGAAAGGCTTTCCAGGTACGGCAGCAAGCCATTCACGACCTCCACTACGTCCACCGTACCCGTACCGTCAAACTGGCTGTTCTCCATCTTGGCGAGCAGCAAGAGGTTGCGGTTCAGCCGAGATATGCGGTTGTTCACCTGGTTGAGGTCTTGTATTATTTCGGCCTGGCGCTCCGTTATGCCCGGCAGTTGCGCCAGCAAGTCGAGCTTGCTCTTGAACACCGCGAGGGGCGTTTGCAGTTCGTGCGAAGCATTCTCGGTGAACTCCTTTTGTATGCGGAAACTCTTTATGCAGCCTGCCATCAGGTTTCACTCGCTAAGGAGTTAAAGGCATTACCGTTCATTTTGCCAACATGACGATGCTGCCGGCCGTGATGAGCAACGCGCCGATGATGACCCGCGGGCTGGCCGGTTCTTTCAGGAACAGGAAGGCGAGGCAGAGCGTGATGGGGACGCTCAACTTGTCGATGGGCGCAACGCGCGACACGTCGCCCACCTGCAACGCCTTGAAGTAAAACAACCACGACAAGCCCGTGGCCATACCCGACAGGATGAGGAACAGCCACGTATGCGACGGGATGTCCTTGGCCTCCGACAGATGGTTGCCGGCAGCGGCTATGCCCCACGTCAAGAGCAGTATGACCGATGTGCGTATGGCCGTAGCCAGGTCTGAATTGATGTCTTTCACCCCGATTTTGGCGAAGATTGCCGTCAGCGCGGCAAAGAATGCCGAAAGCAATGCATAATACTTCCACATGGTCTACACATTCATTAAATGTAATCCGGTACAAATATAACGTAAGATTTTGAAGAAAATTTGAAGTTTGCGGCCACAAACTCGCATACGTGGCGTTAACGCACGCCAAGTCGTTGACAGCAAGCACGTTTCCAAAAGGATACCTTTTACGATACGAAAGGACACCTTTTACGCCGTAAAAGGGCATCTATCACAATGCAAAAGGGCACCTTTTGCAACGCCGTGGACGGCCCGTGAAGAGCCTTGCCGGCGCAACCGTACCGACAGACGCACGCAAGGCGCACGCCCGGCTACATCAACGGGGAGAACAACCGCATGAGCGACTCCCACAGGCGGCGGGCGAACGAAGGCCTGTGCCTG
This sequence comes from uncultured Prevotella sp., assembly GCA_944319815.1. Taxonomy (GTDB): domain Bacteria; phylum Bacteroidota; class Bacteroidia; order Bacteroidales; family Bacteroidaceae; genus Prevotella. The sequence goes on from CALUEX010000053.1 coordinate 76,024, forward strand.
CGCATATAGTCGCCATAGCCAATGCAATGGGCCATGTCGTCGGTGAACACCTGCTTAAGGCGCAGGGCCATGTCGCGGTCATAGATGAAGGCGTTACTCTCGAAGTTGTTGTCGAAGCTGCGGAAATCGACGTTCGTCGAACCGCACGTCGATAGCGAGTCGTCGCTCACGAGGAGCTTGGAGTGGTTGAAACCGTCGGCGTAAAGATACACCTGCACGCCCGCGTCGAAGGCATCCTGGACGTAAGGGCGGCTGGCCCATTCGACAAACTTGGCGTCCGAGTGCAACGGCACCATCAGCCTGACGTCAACCCCGGCAAGGGCTGCAGTGCGCATGGCGAACATCACAGGCTCTGTAGGGAGGAAATAAGGGGTCTCCATATAGACATAATGCTTGGCCTCGAGCAATATGCGCACATAGCCCTGCGCCATCTCCGGCCACTTGCTCACCGGGCTGCTCGTCACTATCTGCATTATGCAATCGTTGCTTATGGCCGCGTCCTGCACAGGGTAATAGGCACGGTTGCTGATGAGCGTGCGGTCAACGAAATACCAGTCTACCAGGAATGCACGCTGTATCCCGTAGACGGCGCCGCCCCTTATCCGCAAGTGGGTGTCGCGCCAAGGCCGTCCGTCGCGTCCCTTCACATAGCGCATGGCAATGTTCATGCCGCCGATATACCCAACTTTGCCGTCAACCACGCACAGCTTACGGTGGTTGCGGTAGTTCACCTTGCTGGTGAACATCGGGAACTTCACCGGCATGAAGGCATGGACGTCAATGCCGGCCGAGCGCATACGCTCGAAGAATGAGTTGGGCACGTCCCAACAGCCCACGTCGTCGTAAATCAAGCGGACCTCGACACCCTGCCTGGCCTTGCACATTAAGGCATCAGCAACAAGGCGCCCCAACGGGTCGTCGCAGATTATGTAAGTCTCAAGGTGTACGTGATGGCTCGCCATGGAGATGTCACGCAGCAAGGAGTGGAAGAAGTCATACCCGTCAGTGAATATGCTTGTTTCGTTGTTCTTGAATGGGAACGCCCAGTTTTGCCCGGCAAACAGCTTAATCAGCACGGCGTGCTCGTCGGGCAACACGAGGTCTTGCTGCTCGGCATACTCGAACATCGACCGCTTGGTCAGCTGGTCCATGCTCCTGCGGCTGATGTATTTCTCCTTGCGGGTGTTCTGCCCGAAGAAGAAGTAAAGCACGATGCCTACCACCGGGATGAAGATAAGCACCAGCACCCAGGCCATGGTCTTTGCCGGCTGCCGGTTGTCCATGAGCACCGTCAGCATAGTGCCCAGCACCACGCAGGCATAAACGACGAATATCAGCCAATAAAAGTAAACCATCTGTTTAATTCATAATTCACAATTCATAATGCATAATTGAGCCTATCCTCATGCCCGGCAAAGACGCATATTCCACAAATCGACAATTCATTTCACCTGCGGCGTATGCCCCAATTATGAATTGTGAATTATGAACTGAAAGTCAGCGTTAGCTAATTATGCATTATTATATCGCTCCCAAGCTCCTTGGCTATGGCGTTGCGGATAACCTGCATATCCTTGTACTCAGCCATCAGCTCCATCATCTTGCCCGTGTCGCCAGCAGCGAGGCTTATTTCGCGCTGCAGTTCCTTGAGCCTGCGCTCCACGTAGTCCATGCGGAAGTCGAGTATCAGGTGCTCAACCTGGTTGCGCAAGGTATCCTCGTCGCGCTTCACCTGTAAGCTCTTGCTCAACTGGAAACGCTCTATTGCCATGTCGGTGGCCACCCGGCTGATGTCGATGTCGGGATGGTGGGTGAAGTAAGCCTCGGCGTTGAAGCCCTCGTCGTCGTTGTGTTCTACGGCCTCGGCAAGCATACGGTTGTACAGCTCGTTGCTGAACTTCAGGTCGTCTTCGCCAAGGTCATAGCTGATATACTGCGAGACGCTGAGGTCTACCTTGCCACCGTCCTCGGTCTCAACGTCCTTGTAGAGCGTCTCCTGGCCGTGGCGCACGACTAATTGCATCAACATATACTCCACCGTGGGGGCTTCGCCCACTGGCGGCAGCGGCTTCAGTGGCTGTTGCGGGCCGTCGGCCTTGGCCTCCTCGCGCTGCTGTTCCTTGCGTTTTTCCTCCATGTCGCCCCGTATGAACTTGTTTGCCGTGCTTACGAGCGTGGCCTCCGGCATACCGAGACGGTGGGCGCACTCGCTTATGTAGGTAGCGCGCATGATGGGGTCTTGGATTACAGAGACGCTCCTGACGATGCTGCTGATGGCCTCGGAGCGCTTCACGGGGTCGGTGACGCCGCGCAACAGGAGGTTGGTCTTGAACTCGATGAAGTCTGTCTGGTGGCTCTCGATGTAGTTGCGGAACTCCTCCGCCGTGTGCTTACGTGCGAAACTGTCGGGGTCGTCGCCGTCGGGCAACAGCAAGACCTTGACGTTCATGCCCTCGGCCAGCAACATATCTATGCCTCGGATTGAGGCGTGTATGCCGGCGGAGTCGCCGTCGTAAAGCACCGTTATGTTATTGGTGAAGCGGCGGATGAGCCGTATTTGCCCCGTGGTGAGCGACGTGCCCGACGATGCCACGACGTTCTCTACGCCGCTCTGGTGCATCGACGTCACGTCGATATAGCCCTCGACGAGGTAACAACGGTCTTGCTTGGCTATGGCGTGCTTGGCCTGGAATATGCCGTAAAGCTCGTTACTCTTGTGGTAGATGAGCGACTCGGGCGAGTTGACATACTTCGCCAGCTTCTTGTTGTTCTCCAAGATGCGGCCGCCGAAGGCAACGACGCGCCCCGTGACGGTGTGCACGGGGAAGATTACGCGGCCATGGTAACGGTCTTGCAGCGTGCCATCCTCGCGCCGATAGCACAGGCCCGTGTCTATGAGAAACTTCTCCTTGAAGCCCTTGGCAAGCGCGGTCTTGGCCAAGGCGTCGCGCTCCGGCAGGGCGTAACCGAGCTGGAAGCGCGCGATGGTGTCGTCGCGGAAGCCGCGCGAGCGGAAATATGCCAGTCCGATAGCCCGCCCGCAGTCTGTCTCCTTCAGGTTTTCCTGAAAGTAGCGCAGTGCCCAGTCGTTGAGGATAAACAGGCTCTCGCGCTCGTTCTCCTCACGCTTCTCCTCGTCGGTAAGCTCGCGCTCGTGTATTTCAATGTTGTATTTCTTTGCCAGCCAGCGCAGGGCCTCCGGGTAAGTCATCTGCTCGTGCTCCATGATGAAGCCCACGGCGTTGCCGCCCTTGCCGCAGGAGAAGCAATGGCAGTAGCCCTTCGAGGGCGACACGACGAACGAAGGCGTCTTCTCGTCGTGGAACGGGCACAAGCCCTTATAGTTCACCCCGGCCTTGCGCAGGGTGACGAACTCCGACACGACGTCAACGATGTTCGCCGCGTCCATTATTTTGTCTATCGTAGCCTTGTCTATCATTGTCCTTTGTCATGCAGCTAACCGCTGGCGGCGCGGCATCAAATCATGTTGTTCTTGCGCAGCCAACGCTTGCCACTCGGGGTGAGAAACCACAACAACGTGCAAATACACGGTATCCCGACCATGCCTAAAATAATCAGTGTTCCCATCATTTCTTCTCCTTATTGTTTGTCAATATCAATCCCAAAACCAATAACGCCGCCGCGATAGTGCCGCTAAGGACATATATCAGCCAGCGCATATCCTCCCAATCCTTTATCAGCGAGGCGACGAAAACGCCCGTCAGGAAGTATTTGGAGACATCTATGAGGTAATTACCAAGTTTTTCTCTCCACATGACAATCTTCTTTTCTGCGTGCATACTGCATCGGCAACCCGTTGCGGAGCGACGCTCACCTTATGCAAAGATAAGCATTAATGTCGAGAAAGCAAAAGGATATTGCGTTTTTTGCCATTCTTGCAAAACGAGGGACGCGGCGTTGCGGCTGTACAGCATGAAAGCAAAAGCGCCTGCGTGCATGGCAAAACGTCAAACGGGAAATGTCGCGCGAAAATGACAAACCAGGCCGCGGCAAAGCTGCCTTTGGCGTGTTTCCAACGCAAAAGGCATACCGCCACGAAGGCGAACGGCACACATGGAGCGACAAACGGCGGCCATTCGCCGCAAAAATGGCCGTTTACAGCCATATAAGAAGGATACAAGCCGAAAGGTAAAAGGGCACGAACGGCAAGGCGAAACGTATCCTTTTGCAAAGCGAAAGGTATGCCGACATTGCGTAAGCGACGGCACGCAGACTCTAAAGTACTGGCATACAGGCAGTTGACTTCAGATGATTATCCTTGCGATATTTCCGCAAAAACGCCTTGCCGCGCAAGATAACGCCGTATGGGAGCGTCAACGAAAACCAAAATGTAAGCAAAAACGGGAAAATCAAGAAAAGATGCCTTGCCTGTAATTCGCCTAAGCATATTTTCTTAATTCTTAACTCTTAATTCTTAATTCTTCAATCATTTTTCCGTACATTTGCATCCGCTTAGGCCAAACGGGGCGACGCCTCCCGGCCTTTGGCTCACTTTTCTAAACGATTAAACGAAGAAGAAACATGAAAAAATTGCTGATTTCATTATGTATGGCAGGCGCACTCATGGGCCTGTCTTCATGCAAGACGGCAGGCGGCGCGGTGTCGTCGCTCAACGCACTTGACGGCGAATGGAAGATAACGGAAGTGGACGGACAGGCCGTAAAGGCCGTTCCGGGCGAAAAAGAAGCGTTCATAGGCCTCAACGTGAAGGAGATGAGACTGTACGGCAACACAAGTTGCAACAACCTTATCGGCGGTTTCGAGGCTGACGTGAAGAATGGCAAAATACACTTTGGGCAGGCTGGCTCCACACGGATGATGTGCCCTGACATGGAGACCGAGGGCAAGGTGCTCGACGCCATAAACAAAACCCGCTCGTTCGACATGGAGAAGGGCGGCAAGCTCGTCTTCAAGGACGAGGGCGGCAAGCCACTGATGAAGATGGAGAAGAAGTGACACCCATCGAGAGTTAATCAATCAACAAGTCAAGGAGTCAGGGCAAACGAGCAGCCTGTTCGCGCAGTACGCACAACCAAAGAACAACGGCATGGCCCCGGCTCCTTGACTTTTTTGATTTCTTGACACTTCGCGAAAAAACCTTTTCCGCGCTTTTCCTTTGTCAAGAAGTAAAAAAAGTGTATTTTTGCAACCACGAACCTTACATTATTATATATAATTATGAAACTTAAAATCATCGTACTTGCCAAGCAAGTACCCGACACGAGGAACGTGGGCAAAGACGCAATGACCGCCGAGGGAACGGTCAACCGCGCCGCGCTGCCCGCAATCTTCAACCCCGAAGACCTAAACGCCCTCGAGCAGGCACTGCGCCTGAAAGAACAAAACCCCGGCTCTACGGTAGGCGTACTTACCATGGGGCCTCCCCGCGCGGCTGAAATCATCCGCCAAGGCCTCTACCGCGGAGCCGACACGGGCTGGCTGCTGACCGACCGCCTGTTTGCCGGAGCCGACACGCTGGCTACGTCATACGCCCTCGCAACGGCCATAAAGCACATCGGCGGAGCCGACGTTATCATCGGCGGACGCCAGGCCATCGACGGCGACACGGCCCAGGTAGGCCCCCAGGTGGCACAGAAGCTGGGCCTGTCGCAGGTGACATACGCCGAGGAAATACTGAAATGCGAGGAAGGCAAGCTGACCATACGCCGACACATAGACGGCGGCGTGGAGACCGTGGAGGCACCCATGCCCATCGTAATAACCGTCAACGGCAGCGCAGCACCGTGCCGTCCGTGCAACGCCAAGCTCGTGATGAAATACAAATACGCCACCGTCCCGCTTGAGCGCACGCCCGATATGCCTTACGCCTACCTGTACGACGAACGCCCGTACCTCACGCTCAACCAGTGGTCTGTTGCCGACATTGACGGCGACCCGCAGCAATGCGGCCTGGCAGGTTCGCCCACAAAGGTGAAAACCGTCAAGAACATAGTGTTCCAAGCCAAGGAAAGCAAGACCCTGACAAGCAGCGACGCCGACGTGGAAGGCATGATAAAAGAGTTGCTTGAGGAAAAAATAATCGGATAAATTCTAATCATGGATAATTATGGAGTTAAGGAGTTATGAAGTTAAGGAGTTAAGACAAATGCCTTATAGCGCATAGCTGCGTCACGACGACAACGCTATTGTCTTAACTCCTTAACTTCATAACTCCTTAACTCCTAAAAAATAAAACAATGAATAACGTTTTTGTTTATTGCGAAATAGAAGGCACTACCGTTGCGGAAGTGTCTCAAGAATTGCTCACCAAGGGCCGCAAGCTCGCCAGCCAGCTTGGCGTAGAGTTGCACGCCGTGGTTGCCGGCACAGGCATCAAGGGCAAAGTGGAAAGCCAAATACTGCCTTACGGCGTTGACAAGCTGTTCGTTTTCGACGCCGAAGGACTGTTCCCTTACACGTCAGCACCCCATACGTCAATCCTGGTAAACCTCTTCAAGGAAGAAAAGCCGCAGATTTGCCTCATGGGAGCTACCGTGATAGGCCGCGACTTGGGGCCGCGCGTGTCGTCGTCGCTCACGAGCGGACTGACCGCCGACTGCACCCAGCTCGAAATCGGAGACTATGACGACAAGAAATCGGGCACACATTACGACAACCTCCTTTACCAAATACGCCCCGCTTTCGGCGGTAACATCGTGGCTACTATCGTAAACCCCGACCACAGGCCACAGATGGCGACCGTCCGCAGCGGCGTGATGCAGAAGGCATTGTACGACGGCGAGGCGAAGAACGAAGTGGTTTACCCCGACACAAGCAAATACACTGACCCGGCAGACTTCATCGTCAAGGTTATCGACCGCCACGTGGAGGCAGCCAAGCACAACCTCAAGGGCGCGCCGATTGTCGTCGCCGGAGGTTACGGTGTAGGCAGCAAGGAAGGCTTTGACCAGCTCTTCCAACTCGCCAAAGAACTGCACGGAGAGGTTGGCGCAAGCCGTGCCGCCGTTGATGCGGGCTTCGTTGACCACGACAGGCAAATCGGACAGACCGGCGTAACGGTGCATCCCAAGGTGTATATCGCCTGCGGCATCTCCGGCCAAATACAGCACATAGCCGGTATGCAGGACTCGGGCATCATCATTTCAATCAACAGCGACCCTGACGCTCCCATCAACCAGATAGCCGACTACGTGATTGTTGGCACGGTGGAAGACGTCGTTCCAAAGCTCATCAAGTATTACAAGCAGAACAGCAAATAACAAAACAGGAGTTAAAGGAGTAAGGAGAGAAGGAGTAAAGGAGCAATGAGAATAGGAAAAAGAATGTGTATTCAAGTTATTTTTACGGCTTATGCACTTTCAATCTCAAACGTTTCTACACATATTTATAATCCAACCTCCCGTTAACTCCAGATAACTCCATAATAAAAACAAGAACAATGGCTAACTATTATACTGACCATCCGGAGTTTGAGTTTCACCTCAACCACCCTCTGATGAAACGGATTGTCGAGCTGAAGGAACGCAACTTCGCCGACAAGGATAACCATGCAGACGCGCCCGTTGACTACCAGGACGCTATAGAGAACTATAAGAGGTTGCTGGAAATCACCGGCGACATCGCAGCAAACGTGCTTGAACCCAACAGCGAAGAAGTGGATACCGAAGGGCCGCACCTCGTTGACGGTCGTATGCACTACGCCTCAAAGACCTATGAGAACCTCGACGCCACGCGAAAGGCCGGACTTTGGGGTGTGTCGATGCCGAGACGCTACGGCGGACTTAACTTCCCGGTGACTCCTTACTCAATGGCTTCAGAGATTGTTGCGGCTGCCGACGCCGGCTTCCAGAACATCTGGAGCCTTCAGGACTGCATAGAGACGCTCTATGAGTTCGGCAACGAGGAACAGAGACAGAAGTACATACCGCGCGTTTGCGCCGGTGAGACCATGAGTATGGACTTGACTGAGCCTGACGCAGGTTCCGACCTGCAGCGCGTGATGCTCAAGGCTACGTACAGCGAGGAGCAGGGATGCTGGTTACTCAACGGCGTAAAGCGTTTCATAACGAACGGAGATTCCGACATACACCTCGTCCTTGCGCGCAGCGAAGCCGGCACGCACGACGGCCGCGGACTGTCGATGTTCATATATGACAAGAAGAACGGAGGCGTGACCGTGCGCCACATAGAGAACAAGCTCGGCATACACGGCTCGCCGACGTGCGAACTGGTGTTCAAGAACGCCAAGGCCGAACTGTGCGGAAGCACCCGCCTGGGCCTCATCAAGTATGTAATGGCGCTGATGAACGGTGCCCGTCTCGGCATCGCGGCACAGAGCGTAGGCGTTAGCCAGGCAGCCTACAACGAGGCGTTGGCATACGCCAGGGAGCGCAAGCAGTTCGACAAGGCCATCATCAACTTCCCCGCCGTCTACGATATGCTGGCCCGCATGAAGGCTAAACTTGACGCCGGACGCAGCATACTGTACATGACGGCACGCTACGTTGACATCTACAAGGCCCTCGAAGACATCTCGCGCGAGCGCAAACTGACGCCTGAAGAGCGCCAGGAGCTGAAGAAATACACCAAGCTGGCCGACGCCTTCACGCCCATCGCGAAGGGAATGAACTCAGAGTACGTCAACCAGAACGCCTACGACGCCATCCAGGTGCACGGCGGTTCGGGCTTCATCATGGAGTACAAGTGCCAGCGTCTCTACCGCGACGCGCGCATCTTCTCAATCTACGAGGGCACGACGCAGCTGCAGGTTGTGGCCGCAATACGCTACATCACCAACGGGACATATCTCGGCATCATCAAGGAAATGCTTGAAAACGAGGTTGCCGAGGAACTGAAACCGCTACAGGAGCGCGCCAAGAAGATGGCGGAACTGTACGAACAGGCCGTCAACTACGTCAAGGAACTTGGCAGCCAGGAGGCTCACGACTTCCTTGGCCGACGCCTGTACAACATGACCGGCGACCTCCTCATGTCGCTTCTCATCCTTGACGACGCCACCCGCGCACCAGAGCTTTTCACCAAGAGCGCGAACGTCTACGTGCGCATGGCCGAGGAAGAAGTCATCGGACACTACACGTACATCAAGAGTTTCATCGCCGAAGACCTCGTAAACTTCCGCGCGGAATAAGCGAAAGGTAAAAAAGTAAAAGGGTAAAAAGGTAAAAGAACAAGGCTTGACACATCCCATGCGGTTGCCAATGCACATTGTCTTTTACCTTTTTACCCTTTTACTTTTTTACCTTTTATAAACTACGGCCTACACAACGCCTCGCACACCTTGTCCTGGAAGCCACGCCCCGTGGCAGCGCGGCGTATGCCCATGTTGATGATTGAGAAGCAAAGCACGTGGCCGTTGGCCGCCGTGCAGTATCCGGCCAGCGCGCTGACGCCCGTCACCGTGCCCGTCTTGGCGTGCACGTTGCCCCGCGCGTAGCCCCTGCGCATACGGCTGCCGAGCGTGCCGTCGATGCCGGCTATGGGCATCACCTGGTAAAGGGGGACATAGATGCGGTCGTTACGGTAAGCATAACGGAGGAACGCCACTTCGAGTTCGGGCGACACATAGTTGTATAACGAAAGGCCGCTGCCGTCGGCAATGTAATAGTTTGACGGCTTAAAGCCAAGCTGCTCTACAAGCCTGTTCATCATGTTGCGCCCCTGGCGTGCCGTGGCCGGGCGCGACGAGCCCGACGAAGCGGCAAGATGATAGAACACGGACTCGGAATAAAGGTTGTCGCTTTGCTTCATCATGCGTGGCAGCACGTCCATTATCGGGCGGCGGACGGCGCACAGGCGACGTGCCCCGGACGGTGCACGGCCAGTCTTGAGCTCGCCCGTGACCTCGATGCCGGCACGGTGGAGACGACTACGCAAGCGCTCGGTAAAGTTGTCTTCACGCGACACGAGCAACGGCGAGAGCACCGGGTTGTCGTCGTCCCAGCACCAGCCTTCGCCCAGGCGGTCGTCGTCTTTCATCGAGACGTCGGCATACAAGTCACCCGCTATCGTGTCAACGCCGAGGCGGCGCAGGCTATCGACAAACTCGTCAAGGCCCGACGAGCTGAACGCGGGGTCGAACCCACCCTTGCAGTAAAGGTCGCCCGAAAGCACGTTGCCGCTGACCTCGCCCGTATGCAGAAGTTCGGTGACATACTCGTAGCCGCGCCCGAGCCTGTCGAGGGCAGCCACGGCCACCATCATCTTCAGCGTGCTGGCGGGCCGCATCAGCTGCCGCTCGTTGTGCCTGTAGATTACCGAGTCGGCCGTAAGGTCGTAAACCATCATCCCCACGGTGGAAGTCTCGAATATGCTGCCCTGCAACAGCACGTCAAGACGCGACTGCACGTTGAGCGGCCACAGCAGGTCTGGCTCTGATATGGCCACGTCTGCCGTGGCAGAGTCAACCTCCACGGTGTCCGTCCCGTCGCCATCGGCAATGCCGACAGGCCTCCCCTGCCCCGCCGAAACGTACAGCCAAGGCGCCATGAACAATAACACTACAGTAAAAGCCGCGACGGCACGGCTTATACTTGAATTTATTTCAGCAAACTTCATCACCTTTTCGTCCTTTCTTTCTCCATGTATAAATATGCCATACCGGCATTTTTCACCTTTCCGACCTTTCACCCTTTCACGGCTCCATGCGGCGCTTCACCTCGCGGACGAAGCCCTCCGCATTGTCAGGTTGCAGCGACAGTTCACGCCCCGAGCCGTATCTTACCAGCACGTAAGCCACGGGCAACAGTCCGGCACGCACAACCTCGACCGACGATATGTCGGCCAGGCGCACGACGACACGCCGCGAAAACCGCCCGCGACTGACTACCAGCAGGCCGTCGCCGGTAATTACGTATACCGTGTGGATGGTTCTTTCCACCATCGACACCACGGCCACCATCAGCACAAGACCCACCGCCGCACCTGCCGCCGAGCGGTACCAAAACGCGCAAAAGGCGGCAACGGCCACGACGGCGATGCCCGCAAAATTAAGCAAAGATACTTTATGGTGGAATGTCCGATTAGTCATTTACGCTGCAAAGATAACCCAAACCTGACGAAACGCAAAATAAAAGCACACGAAACAGGATTTTATTTTTTGGCGTCCGCAAGCAACCACATTGCCGCAATAACCAAGCGTAACGCCCAAAGGGCATCTCTCGCGCCATGAAAGGCCACCTTTTGCACGACGAAAGATGCCCTTTCACGGCGCGAAAGGTGGCCTTTTGCAGCCGTATCGGTAACGGGTTGAGGGCCAACAGGTTACGCCGAAGCGCCTGAAGCGTGCCGAAATATTGCGCAAAGAGCCGCCCACTACCGCGCCGCGACACGTTAAATTGCATTTTTCCGACGCAATTATTTGGATTATTCCAACGTTTCTTATTACTTTTGCAATCGTTTTATAAAACGTGTTATGGTATTCAAGTACGACTTTTTGATTATCGGCGGCGGTGTCGCCGGTATGAGTTACGCCCTCAAGATAGCAAGAGCGCACAAGGGAAAAATCTGCATCATCTGCAAGACCAAGCTCGACGAGGCCAACACGGCGAAAGCCCAGGGGGGCATAGCGTCGGTGACTAACCTTGCCGTTGACAACTTCGAGAAGCACATCGAGGACACGATGATAGCCGGCGACTACATCAGCGACCGCCGCGCCGTTGAGCAAGTGGTACGCAACGCGCCGGCGCAAATCAAAGAACTGGTGCAATGGGGAGTGAACTTCGACAAGACCGAAAGCGGCGAATATGACCTGCACCGCGAAGGCGGGCACTCGGAGTTCCGCATACTGCACCACGCCGACGACACGGGAGCCGAAATCCAGCGGGGCCTGATGGCCGCGGTGAGGAGCAACCCCGACATAGAAATAAAGGAAGACCACTTCGCCGTGGAAATCATAACGCAGCATCACTTGGGCATAGAGGTGACGCGCCGCACGCCCGACATTGAGTGTTACGGGGCTTACGTGCTAAATCCCGACACGCAGAAGGTTGACACCTACCTGAGCAAGGTCACCCTGATGTGCACCGGCGGATGCGGGGCTGTGTACCAGACGACCACCAACCCAATAATATCTACGGGCGACGGCGAGGCCATGGTCTACCGTGCAAAGGGCACAGTGCAGGACATGGAGTTCGTACAGTTCCACCCTACGGCCCTCTACCATCCCGGAGAGACCCACCCGGCTTACCTCATCACCGAGGCCATGCGCGGCTACGGAGGCGTGCTGAGGCTGCCCACGGGCGAGTCGTTCATGGAGAAATACGACAAGCGGCTGTCCCTTGCTCCGCGCGACATAGTAGCGCGCGCCATAGACAAGGAGATGAAGATACACGGCATCGACCACGTATGCCTCGACGTCACGCACAAGGATGCCGAGGAAACGAAGCACCACTTCCCCAACATCTACCAGAAGTGCCTCTCCATCGGCATCGACATCACCAAGGAATACATACCCGTGCGCCCCGCAGCCCACTATATGTGCGGCGGCATAAAGGTTGACCTTAACGGCGAGTCGAGCATACACCGCCTCTACGCCTTGGGCGAATGCTCGTGCACGGGGCTGCACGGCGGCAACCGACTGGCCAGCAACTCGCTCATAGAGGCCGTGGTCTACGCCGACGCGGCGGCACGCCACAGCCTTGCGCACGTGGACGAATACGCCTTCAACGACCGCATTCCCGAATGGAACGACGAGGGAACGATGACCAACGAGGAGAAGGTTCTCATAACGCAGAGCGTCAAGGAGGTAGGCCAGACGATGAGCAACTACGTCGGAATAGTGCGCAGCGACCTGCGCCTGAAGCGCGCCTGGGACCGCCTCGACTTGCTTTACGAGGAGACGGAGGCCCTCTTCAAGCGTGTGAAGGCGAGCCGCGACATCTGCGAACTGCGCAACATGATTAACGTGGGCTACCTCATCACGCGACAGGCCATAGAGCGCAAGGAGTGCCGCGGACTGCACTTCACCATCGACTACCCACTGCACGCCTACGACAACAAGTAGTTTTAATTCATAATGCATAATGCACAATGCATAATTTAGCTAACGCCCAAAAGGTTGGCGATGCGCAGCTTAATTATGCATTGTGCATTATGCATTATGAATTAGCCGAAGGCTGGATTATGCATTGTGCATTATGCATTATGAATTTAGTTAAACTTTGTAAAAGCCTCACGGCGTAACGTTCTGTAAACCAGCATTAGTTACCCCGACGTAACCATGTTACGTCGGGGTAACTTCTTGTATATCACAATTTTACGCCTTATCTTTGCACCCGTAAACAATAACCGCAATAACGATAAAAGACATGAAAGAACTGAAGGTTTTGGGAGATGGCGCCAACTTCACGGCAGTCTCCACAGGTAAGTTTGACGAACTCGGCGGCTTCGAGCTGCCCATGGGCGAGGGTGTAACCGTAAATGGCAAGGTGTTCACGGGCGCGGCGTTGAAGTCAACCGGCATGGAAATGTCGCTGCAAACGATGGCTCCCGGACAGGCGAGTCCGTTCGTACACGCCCACAAGAAGCACGAGGAACTGTACGTGGTAATCAAGGGTGAAGGCGAGTTCAAGGTTGACGATAGCGTGTTCCCCGTAGCCGAAGGCAGTCTCGTCCGCGTCGCCCCGGCCGGCAAACGCTCGTTGCGCAACACGGGCAAGAGCGACCTCGTGGTGATGTGCATACAGTATATGGCCAACGTTTTCGGCCCTGACGACACACCAGCTGGCGACGCAATCATCCTGTAACGCACGCTCGCGTTTTCCAAGAGGCATCCTTTTAGCGTGTAAAAGGATGCCTCTTGCCGTGTAAAAGGGCATCTTTTGCAAGGCGAAAGATGCCGTATGCGTAAGCGTCTCGCTGCCAGGCGTTTACGCAAAGCGCACTATTTGCCGCAAAATCCATGTTTTTCCGCCCCCAAAAAGACAACGCCACGGCCTTGCAGACACTGGCGGATACGGGGCCGACGGCTGTCAGGCCACCGCCGGCCAGACTTCACTCCTCCACAAATTAATATCGAACAAGCACGTTTTTCGACCAGACATGCACACATAAAAGCCAAACACGCCCAACCGACGGGAAGCGCGTTTGCAAATGCCAACACTAATGCCTACATTTGTACGGTTACACAACATATTGCAGACCGCGTCGGAAAGGGCACCGGCATAAACAACAAGAGTACCTAACAACAAACCAAACAACAGACACGATGAAAGCGAAAAAACACAAGATGCCACATCCGGCAAGGATGTTGGCAACCATTGCGTTCGCCATTTCCGCAACAGCCGCCTTCGCGCAAACGGCGGAAAGGCCTACAGTCAAATCCGTAACCCAACGCACAGCCACAATATCGGCCAACACCGAGACCGACGGCGCAGTCGTAAGAGGCCGCGGATTGGAGATTTGCGAACTGACCGACGACGGAACGGAACTATGGGAAATAATCTGGCAACAAGGCTTGAGCGGCAGCTTCACGATTACGAAAGAGGGGCTGGAAGTGGACACTTGGTACAAAGCCCGCACTTTCATATCGCTCACGAACGGCGAAACCGTCTATAGTTCGAACACCCTGTTCAGCACGAAAGACATCGAAATATTCACCGACGGCGTAACTGGCATAAGCCAGCTCGACGCCGTTCTGCACGGCAGGATAGAGCAAGGCGACGACGTGGCTACCGACCCGATGTGGCACTTGTACAAATACGACGGCGGCGAATACGTGCTTTTCAGGGAAATGCCTGCGACGGCCGACGGCGCGGAGGTTACCGTACAGCTCGACGGACTTGAAAACGAGACAATATACGGAGCGGCCTTGTCGGCCTGCAACAGCAAAGGCGAAAGGGTGATGTCGCACACTTACAAGTACGAAGACCTGCGTTCGTTCTGGAAAACGCTGCTCGACGAACGCTCCGCGCCCATGCAAGGCACGCACACCGACGGTTGGGCTTACGCCAATACGGGCGAGTTCGTAATAACGACAACGAGCGGCGACATCACGGCAAATGTCAACGTCACCGCCCCCGTGACGCTAAGTTTTGACTGGGAAATTGATGGCGAAAGGTACTGGTTTGACCATGTGACCTACATGAGCCTGTATGTGGACGACATGAAAAGCTCAAAAAAGACCATATATCCCGAAGAAGTTTACGGCGAACCGACCACCGGGAATGTGAAATGGCATCTCGAACCGGGCGAACACACGGTCAAGTGGAGCGCGAACAACGCAAAAGACATGGTAGCGAAGATTAGCAACGTCAAGTTCGGCGACGACTACCAGTATTTTGAGACAGAGCATTTCCTTACAATTTACGAACCTTCCGAAACCGCAATAACCGCAAAATTAAGTGCAGGAATAGCCGAAACCGAAGAGACAGTAACCGAATACGGATTTGAATACAGGGTGCTCGGAAGCGACGACGAGTTTACATCCGTAATCGGGCTTTCTGAAATACAAAACCATATTATAGCAAATGTGGAAGGACTGAAACCCGGCACCGAGTATGAGTACCGTGGCTACGCAATTGTCGGAGGAAAGAAATATTACACGCCAAACGATACCTTTTACACCAGAACAGTCCAAGCATATGTCAAGGAAAAAGACGCAATGCAGACCGCGGCACTGCTAACCATCGAACTGAGAAGCTACGACGCAACGCCAATAGGCAGCGGGATTGAATACGGAAGAACCACACAATACGGCAGCGTAATAGAAAACCTTTCGGAAGAGACGCTGCTGACAGAGCTTGACCCGAACACAACTTACTATTACAGGACATACATTGAGACGGCGGAAGGCGGGCGCGAATACCGCACGGGCACGTTCACGACGAAGGAAATCAAGACCACCACGCTGCCCGTAAGCAACATATCAAACCGCTCGGCGCGGTTCAACGGCACGGTGGAGTGCGACACTTTCAGCACGGCTGAAATTGGTTTCCAGTGGAAAACGATGGAAGGCTGGCTAAGCGACCCGAGATTTACAGAGGCTGTTGTCACCGAAGACGGCAACGTTTCGTTAGGTCTTGCCAACGGGATGCTGAAGCCCGACACCGATTATGAGTTCCGCACGGCGGTAAGGTACAAAGGAAAATTCTACTATTCGGACTGGGAAACGTTCCGCACAGAACTTGAATTCGTGTCATGGCCGCCTACGGTAGGCACTGTGTACCGCACCGACAGTGAGAACAACTGCATAATACTGTGCGGCTACATCATACCTGGCAGCGAGGAAGTGACCGAATACGGCTACGAATATTGGCCTGCCGAAAACAACACGAGGGCTGGCAACGTGACACGCATAGAGACCGGTGCCGACATGGCCTACGCCCTCGACCTTTCCGCCCTGCCGTCAGGCCGATACTGCATAAGGGCATACGCCAAGACCGCCAGCGGCACTTTCTATGGCGAGACGCTGACATTCACCGTACAAGGCGGCACAGGAATAAACCTGCCTGAAGGAGCACAGCCCTACTGCCGCACGGCCAACCGCGCGATAACAATCATCAACGCGGAAGGCAGGAGATACGCCATAGCCGATATGTCAGGCAGGCTTGTCGCCACAGGAGAGTGCGACACACAACGCCAAACGGTGCCGGTAGGCAACGGCCTTTACATCGTCCGCCTTGACGACGGGCACACATTCAAGACCATTGTAAAATGACACGCCATAAGTGCCCTGCCCCAATAGGCCTTTGAAAAGCCTTATTGGCTTATGCCCGATTAGCCGGCGGCGGACCGGCGGCGGACATTCGTTAATTGTAACGCACGCACCCGTTTTTCAAAAGGTATCCTTTTACGCGCTAAAAGGATACCTTTTGCCGTATAAAAGGGCACCTTTCGCACGGCTGAAGATGCCGCGTCCGTAAACGCCTAAACAACAGGCACTTAGCCAAAGCGCATTATTTGCCGCGCATTTCATTGTTTTTCGGTTGAAAAAGGCTATATTTGCAGAGACGAAACAACACCCGTAACAGATGAAAACCATAAGGAGCCGCATCATTGCGGCAATGCTGGCCGCCGTTGCGCTGTGCCTCTCGGCCTGCACGTTCGGCGGCGACGACGAACCCGACTACGACGCCACGACGCTTGCCGTGGGCACTACGGCACCCGTGTTCACGATGTACACCGACGAATACCCTGACGGTATCAGCCTCGCCCAGCTGCGCGGCGGATACGTGTTGGTGGAGTTCTGGCGGTCGGGCTGCCGCGACTGCCAAGCCGTAACGGAGCGCATGAAAGAACTGCACGACACATACGCACCGCAGGGAATTACGTTCGTGGGCGTGTCTTTCGACACCGACGTTGACGCTTGGCGCACATACGTTGAGGACAACGGCCTCGACTGGATGCAGCATTGCGAGCAGAAGTCGGCCTCGGAGAGCGCCGTGGCCGCCGCCTACAACATCAGGTGGGTGCCCACGTTCTACCTTATCGACCCCGAAGGCAACGTGGCTTTCGCGACAATCAGCATAGAGAAAATGGCGGATGAATTAAGAGTTAAGAGCGAATGAATTAAGGATTAAGAGTTAAGAATTAAGAAAATATGCCTTGTTGTTGGTGTGAGGTCAAGCTGCTACTGCATATTTTCTTAATTCTTAACTCTTAATCCTTAATTATTTTGTCTGTTCCACAAGCAAAAAGTGCGTCCGTAATTAAGCATACGCCACACCCATTCCAAGGGGCCGAACTGGCAATAATGCAGCCAAAACTTGCTGAACAACACTTGCAAAGCAAACACGCCGAGGGCAATAAGTTCGGTGGTGGCGAGTCCGACGCTTGCCCCAAGCCCCAAGCCAATGCCGTAAAAGAGGAACATCCCGACGACCGACTGCCCGATATAGTTGGTCAACGCCATCCTGCCCGGTGCCGCAAGCCAACGCCACAGGCGCGCATTGCGGCTGCGTAAGTACAACAGGCACAAGCCCGACATATACGCCAAGCCCAACGGGTAGACGCTGACGAGGTAGAGAACGGAGTGGGCCACAGTGCCGAAAGGATGCCCGCCGACAGCGCTCCAGGCGTAAACCACCGATAGCGGAAGGCCTACCGCAAAGCCTACCGTTGCCACACGGCGCAGCAAAGCCTTATGCGACGAAAGGTCAGCGTACAGCTTGCGCCGCCCGATATAGAAGCCGAGGATGAACAAACCCATGACCTTGAAATAGCGGTTGCCGTCAACAAACTCCTGCACTCGCACCAATGCGCCCTGCACGAGGAACTGGAACACCTCGCGGTACGTGTCGGCGTCGCGCAACCAATAGCCGAAGTTCTCCTCCGTTATGCCGTACATACGGCAGTAATGCCACTGCGCCCTGACCGCCGGGGCCGACAGGCTGACACCCAGGAGCGACGTTGCGGCATCGACGAAGACGGGCAACAACACGAAGAAGGCCGCCCAGCGGAGCAACGCCTTGTCGCTTACGCCTCGGAACAACGGCAACGCCATGCCCATCAGGGCGTACAACATGAGTATGTCGCCGCTCCAGATGAACATGAGATGGACGAAGCCTATGAGCACCAACACGGCCATACGGCGGTAAAACAGGCGGAAACCGCCGTCGCCGCGCTCGGCCGCATGGCTTATTATTATAGAGAAACCGATGCCGAAAAGCAGGGAAAACAAAGTGTAAAACTTGCCATCAACAAGGAAGTATTGCAAGAACCTGACCACGCGGTCGATACCGGCGGACGGCATGGAGGCCGCCGTCTCAGCCGACTGGAACGTGTAAAGGGAGAACTCGGGATAGTTGGCAAGAATGATGCCGATGAGCGCGAAGCCGCGCAAAGCATCCAAAATAACGTAACGTTCGGAAGGTTTTACGGGTGAATATCTTACTTTTTCCATATTATAAAGGTTCGGTTTTAACCATCATTGATGACCTAACAGCCCTGCCTTTTCCTGTTGACAAGTGCCAAACTGAGCAAGATTACCGCAAGGCCGGCAAGCTGCACCGCCGTGACACGCTCGCCTCCAAGCCCCGCGCCGAGCACTACGGCCACCACGGGATTGACGTATGCGTGGGTTGCGACTTCCGAAGCAGGGCGCACCTTGAGCAACCACACGTAAGCAGTATAGGCCATTAGCGAGCCGAAAATTATGAGGTAAGCCAACGAAAGCCAAGTAGACATTGAAACGGAGGGCAAGTCTACGTCGGCAAAACCATCCGTTACACCGGCACAAAGACCGAAAACCACACTGGCGGAGACCATCTGCCAGGCCGCACCGGCAAGCCCGCCGACCTCTTCCTCGGCAGAGGAACCGTACTTAGAGTAGAGCGTTCCGCAAGCCCACGACACGCATCCGCCCACCAAAAGCAACACCCCATACTCGCTATGCGCGCCGTTCTGTCCCTCGGTCAGCAACTGTTCTGCATACAGCAGGGCAACCCCGAGGAAACCGAGCAACATCCCGGACACAGTGGCAAGACTCTTGAAATTGCGCCGCCAGGCAGGAACGTCGAGCAACATAATCCACACCGCCGTCGAGGAAGCTACTATTGCTACCAGGCTGCTGCTTACAAAACGCTGTGCAAACATGATGACCGCCTGGTCGATAAACAGCAAGACGATGCCGCAAACGGCAGACTTCAACACGAGTTTCTTGTTCAACAACCGTTCGCCCCGCCACCTGCAAACCGCCAGGAGGGCACCACCGGCCACGCTGAAGCGCACCGCTCCAAGTACGAAAGGCGGCAAGTCGCGCAGGCATACGCCTATAAAATAATAGGTGGAGCCCCACACTACATAGATGAGGAAGTAGGCAATGACGACCTGCATACGGTGCATCGGGAAGCCCCTCCTGACCTCCCCCGTGGGGAGGGACATGAAATACCTTGCACGAAAGGCATTTTATTCCTCTCCACTGGGGAGGTCTGGAGGGGCTTCTGATTATTAATTGTCTCTTGTCTTGATTTCGCAGTCGGCAGGAGCCTTGATGTTCTCGTCGATTGTTATTGACCCGATGGAGTCTGCCACGATACGTCCCGACATTGGGTTCTTGATGTTCGTGATGGCGCCACGTATGTCTGCATTGAGCGTTGAGTATTCGAACGCACGGTCACAGGAGGCGTCGAAGGTGCAGTTTTCAAGCACAAGGTCATGCGCATAGCACAAAGGCTGCTCACCGGAGATGTGGCAATTAACGAGGCGAAGGTTCTTTGAGTGCCACCCGAGGTACTCGCCGTTGAGTTCGGAGTCGTAGATTGTAACGTTCTCCACTTCCCAGAAAGCGTCCTTGGTGGTGATTTTGGCGTTGTGTATTTCCACGTTCTTGACGTACTGGAACACGTACTTACTGTCGCTTTCGAGGCCGTCAACGCGGATGTCGTTGCTGAACATGAAGGGATAAGTGCCCCCGTGGAGCTTCAGTCCCTTGACGTTGATGCGGTTGCAACGCCAGAATATCTCGTCGGCATCGTTAATCTCGACGTTCTCGATGTCAATGTCGTTCATCTCGCGGAACATCTTTGGAGCGTCGATAACGGTGTCCTTCATCTTCAAGTGGTCTGAATACCAAAGGGCGGAGCGGCCTCCCACGGCAAAATAACAGTTGTCGATAGTGAAGCCATGGACGTGCCAGAAGGGGTAATTGCCCTCGAAACGGCAGTTGGTTGCCACGATGTTGCTGCATTCCTTGATGGCAGACTCGCCCTCGCGGATGGTAACATTGTCAAGATGAACGTCATGTGAGGCGAACAACGGACGCTCGCCGCCAAACTCTGTGTTAGCTATCAGTTTCATGTATCTTTGCCTTTTAATTGATTTCTTGCTGCAAAATTACACAAAAACAGGGAAAAAGCCTGTATCCGATTTACGGATAAAACAAAATGAATTACAGATAAAAAAGAGCCCACCCCAACCCTACTGAAGGGAGGGAGCTTAGTAACAAACACTTACTTGCCATAAAAAAGCAACAAGCAAAGGCTGTTAAGCTGCCTCCTTTCGGGAGGGTTGGGGTGGGTATTTGGGTTAAAACTCAACGGCGTTGCCTATGCATCCGTTGGGCATCTGCACGTGGATAAGGGCGCAGACGGTGGCGGCAATGTCGTTGATGGTGACCTTGGCGTTGGTCGTGCCGGGCTTAACGTGCCACCCCATGAGGATAAACGGTATGTGGGAGTCGTAAGGGTTCCACACGCCGTGGGTAGTGCCGCGGCCTATTTCCTCAGAGCCAACCTCGTAATGTGCCGGGTTCAACACGAGCTGAATGTCTCCGCTGCGCAGCCTGTGGTAGCCGTTCACTAACCGTTCGCGGACTACGGCGGGCAGCGTGGCGTCCATGGCGTGCTCCAGGTCTACCACGTAGGCATACTGCGGGTCACGCTTCAGCCAGTCGATTGCGGTCTTCTTCACGTCGTCGAGCTGCAACGACAGTTCGCTGACGGCCTTGCGGTCGATGAACACCTTATAGTCGCTGATGGCAACGACAAGGCTGCGCTGCACGCCGAACTTGCCCTTGAGGTAGTCGTCGAGTTGCTTGGCAACCTTTGTGGGCACGAAGCCGCCGGCCGGTATGCCGTGCTCGCGCAGCATGAGGGCGTTGTTGGCCGCCCCGTGGTCAGCCGTAAGGAAGACGAGATACTGCCCCTTGCCCACCTTTTGGTCGAGATAGCCGAACAGGTCGGCAAGGCGCTTGTCGAGGTCGAGGAATATTTCGCGTATCTCTGGGCCGTGCGTGGCATACTCATGGCCCACCTTGTCAGTGACCGAGAAGCTCACCGTGAGCATATCAGTCACGGAGTCCTGCCCCAAGGCCTCGCCCTCAATGGCAGCCTTGGCCATCTCCTCGGTAATGAGGTTGCCGTAAGTTGAATAGGCTATTTCCTTCTCTGTCTTGCCGCCGTACTGCTTGTTGAAGTTGACAACCCACTGGGGGAGCTTGTCCATGTAGTAAGTGCTCGTGATGAACGTGCCCGTGGCGTAGTCAATCCAGTAGGCACCGTCGGCCGAGTGGCCCGCGGGCAGGATTGAAGCGCGGTCTTTCAGCGACACGCCTACGACCTTAGCCTTGAAGTCGGTGGCTATTTTCAGTTCGTCGCCGATGGTGGTAGCGAGCAGGTTACGCGGCGACATGAGGCCTGCGTCGGTGTCGCTGCCCACGCTCCTGACCGTCGTGTCGGTGCAGCAGTAGACCATCCGTCCGTCCTTCATGAAGTCGTTACCGGCTATGCCATGTATTGCCGGAACCGACCCCGTAAAGATTGAGGTGTGGCCCACGGCCGTAACGGTGGGCACATAGTTAATCATCGTGTTCTCGCAGTTGTAGCCTTCGGCCATCAGGCGCTTGAAGCCGCCCTCGCCGTAGAGCCCATAGTAACGGTAAAGGTAATCCCAACGCATCTGGTCAACGGCTATGCCTACCACCAACCTTGGCCTGTCGACACCGGCAGCCGTACCTTTCGCACAGCTGAGACACGCAAGAGCTACAGCCACAAATGCGGCTTTCGCCAATAAAAAGTTTCTTTTCATATAAATGACTTTTTGTAATTAGTGTTGCAAAATTAGGCATTTTCCTTGGATGGGCGAAATTAAAACCCTGCCTACGGGCAATCTTAACAGAATATTAAAACAGCAAGTTGAACCCCAATCGGTCATTAGACCGCAATGTTTTAACTTCTATAGTTTTATATTGCTTCTTGCCGTCTTATGTATTTCTGCCGCCGTCTTTTCTTCCGTTCCGTCTCGACGTAGTCCGCTACGCCTTCGATAAAACGGGAGAAAACCGTCTGCCATAAGTACATAATCCGCCTAAGCACTAATGACCGATTTGGGGTTGAACAACTTTCTGGGCCTTTCACGGAGCACGCTTGGCACGGCCCTGCAAGGCGTTGATTACCAGAGACTTCCCAACTTGCCATGTTTCGTGCTGTAAAAGGTGCCCTTTCGTGCTGCGAAAGGGCACCTTTTACAGGCCAATATGCCACAAAACGCCGGACGGCACGGACTGCGCCGACGGCAGGAAAACGGTCTACCGGCATGAGAAACGCTCGCCAAAGCGGTTGGTCAGCACCACGGTTATGTCTTTATAACGCCCCCTGGGGCGGCAACGGAACAGGTGCGACGTCCTTGAGTCGTTCCGGCGCTCCTCGATAAGCGAGGCATAGCCTTGGTCAACGTCGGTGAAACGCTCCATAACCCCCATCGGCCGCCCGTCCTGGAACCACTCCACGCGGCAGCCAGGGTCGTAATCCCAAACATTGGCAACGACATAATCCTTCTGCGTCAAGAACTCCCCCTGGCCGTAAACGTCCATCTGCCGGCTCACGTCAGCCCCCGTCGGCTTGTAGTGCCACACCAGCCTGTCACCGTCAACGGCGACAATCATGTAGCCGTTAGGCGCACCGCAACGGTTGATTTTCCCCGTCCACCATGCCCCGCAGACAGCCCCGATGTTGTGTTGGTAAAGCTCCGGGTTGACCTCTACGTTCTGGAAGAAGTGCGTATGGCCGCAGAACACGTGCACACGGTAGCCCCGCAACACCTCGGCCAGCCTGCGGGCGTTACGCATATTGCCGCGCCCGGCCACGGCGTTCCATCCCGCAGCGTGCATATTCAGGATGACAAGTGAACCCTTGGGCACGTAGGCTAGGTCTTTCTCGAGCCATTCAAGCTGCCTCTCCGTCATGCGCTCAACGTAGCCTTCGTTGCCCAAGTAGTCGATGTTCTTCATCGTCACGACGTGCGCCTTGCCTATGTTGAACGAGTAATCGGTAGGCCCGAACCGCCTGTTATACTCCATCTCGGCATACACCGGGGTGCCAAGGCGCATATTGTCCAAGTCCTTCCAGCGCTTGTCAAAGTCGTGGTTGCCTATACAGTGGAAAAGTGTCATGCCCGTGTTCCTTACCGACTTGACATATCCTTCGTACATTGGCATACTGTCGAACACCATGTCGCCCAGCGCCACGCCTACCACCTCGCGCCTCCGCTTGAGCGAGTCAACGGTGCGGCGGATGTCGGGCACGGCCTCCGTCAGCCACCTGCCCATGTCGCGCTCGTCGCGCACCTGCGGGTCGGAGATGGCTATATAGTAAAAGCGGTCGGCCCTCTCGGTGCGCCGCTCGAGCACGAAGTCGTGGCCGCCGGCGGCAAGAGCCTCGTTCACCGATACGTAAAAGCCGGCGGCAAGGCCGTCGGCCGACGGAAGACGGAAGTCTGCCGGGGTAGTGATTGATATGTACTTGCTCGTCAGCGTGTCGGTCATCAGCTCCCAGCGGCCGTCGCCGTCGGTCGTTGTGAAATGCGTACCGTTATTCACCACGACGCCGGCAATGCCACGCCCTGACGTATCCTCTACCCTGCCCGACACGTTAAAAACCGTCTGCCGGGCCACTCCGCTGCCCATGAACATCGTACACAGCAGCAACCCAAACAATGCCTTTGCCTTCATACAGTCAATACCCAATGCTCCATACGACGCCATTCAAGCAAAAAGGCCACGCCCGGCTTGCAATGAAGCCTGGCATGACCTTCCGTGAAATAACGTTAATGAAGAAATTTAACATAAAGATACCTCATTTGGTCTACGGCAAAGGTATCTTTCGTTTTTTACATTACGGCTGCAAGAAAAAGACATTGTAATTAAAATACCCACCCCAACCCTCCCGAAGGGAGTTAACTCAACGCGCATAAAAGGAAGCCGGCCATTCCGCAAAAAGCCCACAGGCAAAGCATCGACGGCACATAAGGCTCCCTCCATCCGCGAGGGTTGGGGCTGGTATCGCTTACTCGTACTCAAGCAAAGGCAGTTCGCCGCGCAGCACGCCGAGGGCGTTGTAGGCAAGAGAACCCATCTCGTTCTCGCCGGGAATGACCTCGATTGGGGCGAGATAATCGATGCGCTTGCGCAAGATGCCCATGCAATAGTCGCTGTGGGCGATGCCTCCCGTGAGGATGATGGCGTCAACCTTGCCGTCCATTGCAACGTACATGGAACCTATCTGCTTGGCGATAGTGTACATCATGGAGTCTATCACCTCCTTGTAAGGCTGCTCGCCGTCCTCGGCCTTGCGGTCGATGGTTATCATGTCGGTCTCGCCCAACAGTGCGGCAAGTCCTCCCTTGCCGCTTATCATCTGCTTGACCTGCTTCTTGGTGTACTGCCCGCTGAAGCATACGTCAACCAACTGGCCCGACGGAACCGTGCCCGCGCGCTCGGGAGAGAACGGCCCGTCGCCATCAAGGGCGTTGTTTACGTCAACTACCTTGCCGTAAACATGGGCCCCGACAGATATTCCACCACCGATGTGGGCTACCAAGAGACGCATATCCTCGTACTTCCTCCCAACGGAAGTGGCATACCTTCGGGCGACGGCCTTTTGGTTAAGGGCGTGGAAAATGGACTTCCTGTCGATACCGGGGAAGCCGGTATAACGGGCCTCGGGACACATCTCGTCAACCACGACGGGGTCGGCGATGTAGGCCGGGCAGCCACACTCCACGGCTATTTCGGCCGCAATGAGGGCACCGAGGTTACAAGCGTGCTCGCGCTCGGCGTGCATCAGGTCGTGCTTCATCTTCTCGTTGACGGCATAGACGCCGCCGGCGAGCGGGTGCAACAGGCCTCCGCGCCCTATGACGGCATCGAAACGAAGCTCTATACCGGCATCGGCAAGACGCTGCAAGACGAAATTCTTACGGTACTCATACTGGTCACTTATGTGATGGAAGGCGGCAAGCTCGCTGACATGATGGTGCGCGCCGGTCATCCAGACCGACTTGTCGTCCTCATACACGGCAATCTTTGTTGACGTAGACCCTGGGTTGATTACTAAAATTCGCATATTTTTCAATTCATAATTCGTCATTTTCAATTCATAATGCACAATTCATAATTGGGTTGGCACACAGGCTTTATACGGTGCGTATGCCCAATCATGAATTATGCATTGTGCATCATGGATTAATCAATCGACGCACGCTATGGCCAGGCTGTAGAACTTCGACTCGCACGAATCTGCACGCGAAGCCACAACGACGGGCACGGTCGTGCCGCAAAGCATACCGGCCATCTCGGCACCGGCAAACAGCGAGACGGTCTTGTAGAACACGTTGCCCGACTCGATGTTGGGGAATATCAGCACGTCGGCATTGCCCACGACGGGCGACGTGATGCCCTTGATGCTGCCGCTCTCGGCATCCAGGGCGGTCTTAACGTCCATCGGGCCGCCTACGCACACGTCGCCGTAATGGCCGTCGGCGGCACGTCGCTTCAGCTCCTCATAATATAAGGTATGGGGGAACTTCTCGTTGACTTTCTCCGTGAAGTTGACCAAGGCCACGCCGGGACGGCTTACGCCAAGGCGGCGGCTTACGCCGACTGCATAACCGAGGATGGCGTCAAACTGGTCGAGCGTGGGGCGTGGCACCACGGCGGCGTCAGAGAACACCAGGAGCTTGCCGTAGGCCGGGATGTGGGTCACCGTGACGTGGCTCAACACGCGGCCGGGCTCAAGTATGCCATGCTCCTTGTTCAGCACGGCGTGCAGCAGGTTGTCGGTGTTCATCGAGCCTTTCATCAGCACGTCGGCATCGCCTGCCCTGACAATGGCTACCGCGCGGCGGGCCGCATCGTCAACAGTAGGCTCCGTGACTACCTCCACACGCCCGGGGTAACCGGCGCGCAGGGCCTCGAACTCCGGCGTACAAGCCCCGGCACACACCAGCACAAAGTCGGCTATGCCTTCACGCAAGGCTCGTTCAACCACATATTCCGTATGTGAATCGGCGGGACAAGCCACCGCCACACGCTTACGCCCATTAAGCTGGGACAACTTTAAGACTACATCGTTAAAATCGCGTATCGAACTCATAGTTAATAAGATTTAGGTATAAAGACCGACAGTGGCGACAAGGAGGAGCGACTCCAAAAACCGCACACTTTGCGTCTTTTTGTGCAAAGATAATGCAACTACGGCAAACTTCAAAATAAAAATGCAATAATAATTTATTTTATGGAATTATAAACAAAAAGAGAGGAACTTCAGTACACTACCATTTAGCTAACACCAGTAGGCCAGTGCAACGGCAAAACGGCTAAAACGCTTTACAGAAAATCAAACAACAGAGGCGTCACATGGCAAAAAGAAAGTTACGGATTGCAATCACATAGGCCCAAATCGGTCATTAGAGCTTGGACGGATTATGTACTTATGCCTGACGGTTTTTCTTCCGTTTTGTCGAAGGCGTAGCGGGCTACGTCGAGACGGAACGGAAGAAAAGACGGCGGCAGAAGTCATAAGACGGCAAGAAGCAATAATAAAACTATAGAAATTGAAACATTGCGGTCTAATGGCCGATTTGGGATAAATAGGCAATGACACCGGGAAATGGGCATTATGCAGGCCTACGGACTGGCAACAACTATCAACCCGAAAGCAAGGCACGGCCGACATGATATGCAAAAGGCGGCAAAACGCCGCCTAAAACATGGCCTTTCACGCCGCAATCTGCCACCTTTTACAAGCCAAAAGACGGCAAATCGCAATACCGAACATAACCAACTGGCAGTCAGTATGTTACAAAGCACGCAACATCCTGGCTGCCATCGACTAAGAAATAACGGGAAAAACACGGAACGGGAAGCCCCGCGCCGATGCCGCAACGGGCCGTCAACCCCTCGCCTTGGCTTCGGCTGCCGACTGCATGGCCGCAAGTTCGGCTGTGTCACTTACCATCCTGAACCTCTCGACGACACGCCCCGACTTGTCGATATAGCCGTAGACGGTCACTTCATCGTCGTCGGTCATGCCAAATCCGTCGTCGTCCATATAGTACATCCCGTCGGGGTTAAGCTGCCAGGAAACCTGCGCCACGCCGCAAACGTAACGGCCTATTTGCGTGGGGAAGTGGGCCGACAGCTCGCGGGCACGCTCAATGACGTGCCCAGGCTGCCCTTCAAGCGTTTCCCAGGCAATATCCTGGCTGCCGACAGTCATGAGTGTCTCGCCGGCATCCATAAACTCGCAAGCCTGGCAGGCCTCATTGTCAACGAGGTAACGCGGCTTCCAATACCTGCAGATGACTTGGCTCACTAACTTCATGCCGCAACCGAGTTCGGTCTCCCTATACGGGTAACGCGAATAAACGCCGCTGCGCAAGGTCTCGTACAGCTTGCGCCTGTCATCAAGGCCCTGCCTTGAAGCGTCGCCAAGGCCATTGGCCGACATCCTTGAACTTTCCATAAGCAATGAACGTAATGTTAGTATGAATATCCGTAAAGCTCCCGAACGTGCATTTTCCGTTGCTGTTCCCTTCACCCAAAAGTAGGGACGCACGGCTCGTGCGTCCGCCAAATCAAGGCACAATACGGCACGTGTGTGCAAACAACATTACCCGGACGCACGAACCGTGCGTCCCTACTGGTGGGTATTAGGCCGTTTGCTGACATTCATTTAATATAATATCTGCCACCAACCAACCGACAAAAGCGCCGTTATCTCGTAAGCGAGAACTTGAGGCTGAGCCCGAAGTCTTGCGTCGTCGTTGGGTAACTGTTAGACGAAAGCAACGGCGTGTTGGTCTGGCGGTCGTAATAGAAGCTCATGGTAAGCAAGCGCGAAAGGGCATAGTCTGCCGAGAACGACAGCTTGAAGGCCGTGTTGCCGCTGCTTGCCGAACTTGTCATCGAGGCTATGTCGCGGCAGATGGAGGCCTGCTTCCTGTAAGACAGGTCAAGGCGCAGGTTGAGCGAGGTGTTGAAACCAGTGCTGCTGCGCGACGTTGACGACGTGGCCGACTTGTTGTCTTTGCCGCTGTTGCTTGAGCGGACACGGCGATGGCGGTTACCGCCGAAAAGACGGAAGTTGTTGATTTTGTAGCTTGCGCCCACCACCCAGTCGTTGCTGACCGCCTCGTTAATCTGTATGCTCGTCATGCTTAGGCTGAGGACGCGCGTCTTGCGGTATTCCAGCTTGCAGGTAAGGTCGTTCTGGAAGGTCATGTCGATGCCGATGAGCGGCGAGAACGACTCGTTGATGCTCACCGTGCTGACGTTGAACATACTGCTCGGTGTGGGGTTGCCCGTGGTGGCGTCGCTGACGAAGCCGAGCCCGTTCATGTATTCCTGGTAAGAACTGTAAGAGCTGTACGAGCCTACGGCATAGATGCTCTTGTAGGCATGGTTGATGTTGAAGCTCTTGAACACGTCGCGGAACCACGGCAGCTGAACCAATCCGCTGTAGCGTACCGTCCAGTTGGGTAACAGGCGCGCCAGCGTGGGGAAGATGGAAAGCGACTTGCCGCCCATGGATGTGTAGGCCGAGAGGAACGCCGGTATCATGACGTCGGCGCTGTACTTGCTCACGGAGCCGTTGGCCGGGTCAAACTTCTGCCCCGCCAAGGCTGTGCCGGCAGGATAAGTAGAGCCGACATATTGCGTTTCCACGCGGTCGCGGAAGCCGTCAAGCGAGTTGCAGAACTTCTCGAACGTGGCCGAATGGTAGCCGTTGGTGGCGTCGCCCATGCCCTCGAACGCGCTGCCGAAACTGATGGTGGTCATGGTGAGCGTCCCGCTCTGCGTAGTTGGCGAGCCGGAGTACATATATTGTATGCTCTTCGACTTCGTCTCGGTGCGGCTTGCGTTAAGGTCTATTTTGAGGTTCTTCACAGGCTCGAGCGTCATGCGCAGCTGGAAGTCCTCGGTCAGGCTGGTCGTTGCTGGCGTGGCTACGCTGTCGTTCATGAGCAGCCAGTTGCGTTCCTTGGCCTTGTCGATGTAGCTGTCGCCCACGAAGCCGAAGGCAAAGTCGAGGCCCGGCGACATGATGTCGCCGCTGCGCTGGCCGAACATATCGCCGACCTCGGGCATAAAGCCCGGCAAGTACATACTATACTGGTTGCGGTAAGAGAAGCTGACGTTGCGCACAAGCATCAGTCCGCGCGCCACGCACTGTGCCGCCTTGTACCACTTGTTCTCGTCTAACGGCAGCTTGGGCGTGACGGTGAGCTTCAGCGTCGTGGCCGTGTCAACCTTCGAGGTTATGCGTATGCGGTTGTTGTCAACCTTCCTGTACTTCAGCCTGAACGTCTTGCCGTCCTTGGTCTTTGCCCTGACGATGAGACGCTTGCTGTTCTTGCCGTGCGATACGGTGAGCGTCGTGTCCGGCATGAGCACTATCTCTTTCTCGAAGCTGCGCTTGTTCTTTGGCAGTTCTTTCTTTTCCTTGTCGTTGCCCTTGCCGCCTTTCGCATCCTTCGCGCCGTCCTTGCCGGCTTTTCCGTCTTTTTCGGCATCCTGCTGGCGGCGACGGGTGTTCTTCCTCGACGTTGAAGCACGCGACGTCTTGTTGAAACGGTCGTTGGTTTTCTTCAGGAACGGCACATGGTTATACAGCTTCTCAAGGTTGAACGAGCCGTTGATGTTGTACGTGCGGTTCATCGTCACCGAGTTGCCGAGCGACGTGCCGTCCTCAAGGTCGGTTCCCCTGGTCCAGTTGTAAGTAGCGTTATACGTGCCGTCGGCGTTCACCCAGTCGAATATAGGTATGAGGTTGAGCGGCAACTGGTAAGAGGCGTCGAACGTCTGGTTGTAGTCAAGCGGCCGCCCGAAGTCCTTTATGCTCGTCCACACGGAGTCTTTCCATGCCGAATATTGGTCGGGGTAAAGGTCCTTGTTTACCGGTGTGTACGGTTCCTCTATCTCGGCGTTGGTAGCACTGTTGAAACTCATGTGCAGGTTCTTCGTCAAGTCCCAGCGAATGGAGAACGACCTGTTCCACAGGAACTGCTCGCTGAAGGTCAGCGGAAGCTGGTTGCCCTCGGTGCTTTCCATGTCACGCTCCTGCAACTCGTAATAGTTTCGCGTCATCTCGGTGTCGAACGTGATGTTCTGCGGCAGCCAGTTGATGCCGAAACGCTTTATGATGTCGAACCATTTACTCTTGCTCTTGATGAGCTTCTTGAACGGCTCAAATGACTTGTATACCGGAGTGTAGCTGTAATTCAAGGCTCCGCGCCAGTTGTCCTCGTTTTCATAGACTGTGGTCTCGCCGCTGGTATGGCGGTGGCTGTGGCTGTAGCTGAACGAGAAGTTTGCCGGGTCGTAAGGCATCGGGTGGCGCTTTGTCTGTATGCCGAAGCGCACATTGGACAGCGAGAAGTTAGTGTTAGTGGTCTTGGTCACGGCAATGCTCTCGATTGAGTCGCGCTCATGCTGGTTCGCCGCGCCGTCAAGGGCGTCGTCGAGCAGCATATCCGTATCGAGCGGATTATACTTCGGGCGGGTCTCCTCCTGGGTTATCGAGTAGTAGAGAGGAGCCGTAACCTTGGCCTTGTCGGGGAAAAACTTGCCAAGCTCTACGTTCGCCGTGAAGCTGTAAGTCTTGTAGTCGTCCTGCGAACGCTCGGCAACGCCGTCCTCGATGCCGCCGAAACCGTCGGTGACAATCTTGCCCGTGGCGTTAAGCGAGCCAATGTCGGACAACTGGACGTTGAGCGCACCCTGGGCCGCCCAGCCTCCCTTGTTGTCATACTCCTTGAGCCTTAGCTCGTTGACCCACACCTCACCCGACTTGATTTCGCCTGAAAGGTTGCGCACGCCAATCATCATCGTTTTGACTTCGCCGAGCGTCGGGTTACCCACGATGCTGACCTTGTTGTTCGGTTTGTCCTCGTCATACGCACTGTAGACGCTATTATAGGATGCAAGACCTTGCGCCTTGGCTATGTTGCGGGCTTTCTTCAAGCTCGTGAACACGTTGAGCTGTATGTCGAGCATATTCTCCTCGGGCCACACGATGCGCGCGTCCTCAAGCGAATAACGGCTGTAATCACTACGCGGAGGGGTGAGCGAAAGGGGTATTTCATACTCATAGTAGTTGTTGCGGTAGTCGCTTCCAAGGCGGATGAACACGGCCAACTGGTTGTCGGCAAGGTTCGTGGTGTTCTGTTCAAAGGCATTCGCATGGACGAACATCTGCAACCTCTTGTACTGACGGAGGTCAAGGGTCGTGTTCTTGTAGACAGCCTTAGCCTCGCCCGTAGAGAAGTTCGTGACGGTGAAGCTCAATGCCTGCTCGTTCTCCTCGGACAGCTGTGGCTGCGTGGGGTCTTGCTCACGGGTAATGCCCGGCGGCAAGATGTAGTTCACGGGAGACTTGTCGTTGTTTTCCTCGATGTTAACCGCGCTCACTGACATTGTCCCGCTTTCGTTCACCGAGTTGTCGAGCGTCTGTTCGTATGTCCTCCATTCGCCGCGAACAAGGTCGAGAGTGGCAAAGCGAAGCACGATGGGCTTCTTGAAGTTGGTAAGGAACATACGCATGAAACGTATCGAAGTGAAGTCGCTTATAGAGCCTACACGGTCTTCAAAGTCGTCAAGAGGTATGCGGAACTGGTACCATGTGGCGTGGCCCACATCCCCATTACGCAGCGTGGGGGATGTTTCGCGCTTGTCAACGATGTAGTTCTGCCCAACGACGAAGTCCTCCGGGCGCATACTTATGCGGTATTCGTAGTATTTTTCGTATTCGTTGAGGGTGTAATCCTGGTTGATGTCCTCGACGTCAGGAGTCGTCTTGTACGACGTGTCGTAACTTTCCGAACGGTTGTTGCTGTCCGGCGAGTTTCCCTGCGGGTTGTTTATGCGCTTGTAGCGGTAAAGGATGGGAGCCTCCATTTGGTCGAAGTCAGAGCCGCGGAAGTAATGATAATTGTCATTGGCGGGGTCGTTCATTATTGAATCGAGCTGCGCCTGCGACACCCTTCCTTGTATTGCGGTCAAGAACTCCTGGTAAGACTCGAACTCACGCTCCTCCGCATCGGTCAAACCATTGTACCCGACGTCCTGCAACTCGCGCGAACCGTCTGTCGTGGCGAAAGCATAAGTTACCGTGGCTTGAGTCGGGATTTTACCCCACTGGGTGGTAACGAAACTTTGCGAGCCGTCAACCGGCATTCCGCTTTCATAGAACTTGCGCCCGTCATGGAGTATGTCCTCGCTCACTTCGCCGAGGTTTATGTACAAGTCGCCCCCGTAATCGTTGGCATCCGGCTCCTCGTTTGAATATATGAACGGGTCAAGAAGCCAGAACTCGATGTACTCGATGTTGGCCGTCTCGAAGTCGCTTGTGTCAAGTTTCCTCATCATTCCTCCCCAATGACGTTCAGGACTGGGCAGTGTACCGTCGTAGTTCAAGTTCGGGTTGAAGTTATACGGGCCGCGTTCCGACGGATAATAGGCCAAGTTAAGGATTGAAAGGGTTGACGTTGCGCCGCTGTAAGTGTTGTCGTTGCGGTTAGGGAAGAGCTCACGGGTATTCACCTCACGCACATAATAGTTACTAAGCTGTTCGAGGTCGCTCCTGATGTGCGAAGGCGTAAGCGACGAACTGCGGCGCGTAAATAGAGGGTCTATGGTGTACCAGGCCAGCAACGCGCGGTTGTAACCGCTCTGCAGGGTGGTATTGTCGCTCTGTTCGGGGAACATCGACGGCACGCTCGAGAGCACCCACGACGTAGGCGATGACACGTCTATGGCGTTCTCCGTGTTCTCGAAGTCGTCTATGTACGATGCGTTGTCCTGCACGCCGGAAGCCTCGCCGGCAATAAGCTGGGCGAACTCGCCGGTAAACGAGATTTGCGAAGGCTGCGTGCAGTGCAGGAACGGCAGCTTGTCAAGCATATTCGTGAGCCACTGGCTCTCCTTCTTCCAGTTGATGTTGATGCCCCAAAGGGTGTTGTTAAGAGGCTCGGAGCCCATCGTCACCTTAGATGTCAGGGCCTGTTCCGACAAATGCTGTATGGTTCCGCTTATCTGAAAGTCCTTCGAGAAGTCATATTGCCAGTTCAACCCGAGGAACGTCTTGCGCTCCTGGGCGTAATCGGTGTTGCTCTCGAGCGAGACGTTAACGGACGTACCGGCATCGATGATGCTCTGGTTAAGAATGGTTACCTCACCGGCCGAATAGTCAACGGTATAGTCTGAACCCTCGGTCAGCGTCACTCCACCGGCAGTCACGACCACGGAGCCCTGCGGAACGTTGTACGCACCGAGCGAGATGACATTGGCCAGAGTGCCGCGGAACTGCCCGCTAATCTGATACTTGTTCTTCTCGGTGATTTGCTTGGCCACGGTCTTGGTCGAGTCGTACAGTTCCGTGTAGCTGTACTTGCGCGCAACGTCGGCCGCCACGCCGCGACCGGTCAGCGCCGAATACATACCATCGCCGAAAGGCTCTACCTTTGGGAAGAATACGCGGCCGTTGCTAACGGTGTATCCGTCCACGTAGTCAAAGTAGCCGTTGCTGTTCGCCTTGTTGTTATTGTCCAGGCGGTCGGCCCCGATGAGCTTTATTATGGTCTGGTCCTTCACCTGCTGCTCGGGTATATAAGAAAGGTAAACGCCTGTGGTGTCGCTCTGGAACTTCACGTTAAGGCGGAACTTGTCTTTTTCCACCGACGAGGCAAGGTAATATACGTTTTTCATCATCAAGTCCCAGTTGCCCTGCTGCGGGTTGTTGCTGGTGTTCTTGAGCGACTTGACGAACAGGGCTTGGTTGACGTCCTGTATGTCAGAGGCGAACTCTCCCACTTGGTAAGTCACCCCGCCGTAAGTAAATTCGTATGCCACGGCCAGCACCTGGTCGGTCTGCAAGGTTGACTTGAGCGACACATATCCCAATGCCGAGTTGAGCGTGTACTCCGAACTGGTAAGCAGGCGGGCGCTCTCGAGCTTCTCGTAGTCAACACCGCCCACGAAGTCAGGCACGGCGTCGAGCACGGAGCTGGTCTGGTTGATGTCGCGTGCCGCAGCGTAGCTGTTCACCATCGTCGAATACTCGCTGTTGGCGTTGTTCGACGGCACTGGCTGTCCCGTCACCGCCCACATCGGGTTGCTCACCGACGTGTTCTCGCCAAGGTCGGTCAGGGCCACGATGTCGCGCGAGTTGGTGGTCGTACCGGTCTTGTTGGTCACCCAGATTTCCACCCTGTTGATAGTTATTCCCGTCGTCACGTTGGGCAACCGCGACATGGCATTGTCGTACCTGTCGCGGAAATAGCGTGACAGGAAGAAGTGGCGGTTCTCCTCATAGTCTGTAACGTCGAACTCGAACGGGGTGAGCTGCGTGCCGCCCTTTGACGAGACGCTCTTGGTTGACGACTTCTTCTGCGATATTACGGTCTGGAGCGAGAGCTTGCCGAACTGCAGGTCGGTGCGGATACCGAACAGCGACGTCGCCCCGTTGACGAGCGACGAGTTGCTGGGGAACGACACGTTGCCGCCCTCCACGAGCTTGATTATCTCGTCCTCCTTGCCCTCATACTTGAGCTTGAGGTTCTGCGAGTCGAAGTCGAACGTTGCGTCGGTGTTGTAGTTGAGGTTCATGTTCACCTTGTCGCCTACCCTTCCGTTGACGCTGAGGTTGATTTTCTCGTCGAAGTCCATCGTCGTCGTCTTGCGGTTGCGGATTGGCAACGACGGGTTGTCTATGTTTTTCAGCGTCGCGCCCAGCCTAAGCTCGGCCGTTCCCTGCGTCTTTATGCGCACGCCGCCCGGGCCGAAAATTTTTTCGGCGGGGCCGAGGTCGAAGTGCATATCCGTGAACGAGAACTTATCCTTGCCGCCTTCCTTGATGAGCGTGTCGTTCTTCTGCCTGAAGAAACGGTCAAACTCTTTCTTCTCGCTCCACTTCCTGTACTCCATCGGGGTCATCACGATAGGCGTGGAGAGATAGCCGTCGCCCACCTTCGAGCCTATGTAGTAGCGGTCGAGCGAGTCGTTGTAAACTACGTCCTGCTTTATGTTGTCGGGCAGGGTGAGGTCTGCGGCATACTTGTCGAGGTCGTCTTGCGTCACGGGCACGGTGCGCTGTATCCTCCACCTGGGATGCAGCAGCGAGTCGGGTATGGTGTCTTCCTCTATCAAGACGTCAGGCTGGGCCTTCACCCTGCCCACCGTGTCGCGGCGGGCGGTAGAGTCGGCGGCCGAAGCGCCGCGCGCGGCCCGCTGCCGCGTCCTGTCGTCTTGCAGGTAAGGCACGGAGAAAGCGTAGCTTGCCGCGCTGACGGCAAACAACACAAACAAAAGCCCGTATATGATTTTCCTCATTCTATATTAATAACGTAATTAAAGGAGCCTGTGAAGTTTATGTGGCAACAGGTGGATGCACTTTCACATGACGGCGAAAAAACCGCGGCCAGGAAGCCGTCGCCGCCCAAGCCGGCCGTTCCTCCGCCTTATCATCCAGCTTTCAGCTTACTTTATCTGCTTCAGGGCCAGCTTCACCACCTGCTCTACGGGCAGCGCCGGCTGTTCTTTCAATATGGCGATGACGACCTTTGCCGACGGGGCGGGAGCAAAGCCAAGCATCGTGAGCGCCCCAACGGCCTCGTCCTTCACCTCCTTGTCCACCTGCACGGCTGCCTGCCCTGCCGCAGCGGGCAGCTCCTCGGCCAGGCCGAGGGCGGCAATCTTGTCCCTCAGGTCTACTATTATGCGCTGCGCCGTGCGCAGGCCTATGCCCTTGACGGTCTTCAGGATTTTCTCGTTGCCCGACGATATGACGTTGCACAGCTCGGCCGGCGTCAGCTCGGAGAGTATCATGCGCGCCGTGTTGGCGCCCACGCCTGACACCGTGATGAGCATCAGGAACATCTCGCGCTCCTCTTTCGTGCCGAAGCCGTAAAGCGTATAGGCGTCTTCACGGATGCTCTCGAAGACGTACAGGCGCACGTCTTTCCTGCCCTGTATGGCCGTATATGTGTTAAGCGTGATGTTCAGGCCGTAACCTACGCCCCCTGTTTCAACCACTGCGTATGCCGGGGTAAGCTCGGCTAATTCACCCTTTACGTATTCTATCATTGTCAGAAAAATTGCAATTATACCTTAAATAAAACGAACGCCGCCGACATTTATTGCACAAAGGGGTTTTATTTAACGTATCGGGAAAGCGGAAAGCGGAAATAAGCACACGCCACAATCCACCTGAATACCCACCCCAACCTCACCTGACACCCACCCCAACCCTCCCGAAGGGAGGGGGCTTGATATGCCCAGCCGGTCTTTCGCGCAGTCCCATTAGCCTTATCTGCCTTATCAGCCCTATCCAGCCAAATGCCCCATCGGTCTTATTAACCTTATCCGTCCTATGCCGCCATGCGTTCCATCAGCCTTATCCGTCCCATCTGTCCTATTCACCCTATCCATGGTTGCCTATTAATAATGTGCATTGCCGCTTACCGCTAACTGCCCGACCGCCATCGCCCGCGCGATACGTGGCCTTTTGCCCATCAAAAGGCCACAAACGGCAACGTAAAAGGGCATCTTTCGCAGCGCGAAAGATGCCCTTTTGAAAACAAGTTGATAGTCAGGTATTTACAGCTACATTACCAAGTTATGCTCATTCCGAGGTTCAGGCTCGCGTTAGAGCTTAGCGGGATGAACTCCTTGCTTGTCTGTCCGAGCAGGTGGTCCATACCGATGAAGAAGTTGTAGCCCTTCGGGTGGATGTTGAGCACCCAGCCCATGCTTGCCGTGAAGCTGTTTACGGCAAAGTTCACGCCGCCGTCGAGCCAGTTGAGCGGCTTCCAGTTTGCGCTCAGGCGGCCCTCCGTCCACGTGTAGGCGCCCTTGATGCGCGTGCTGCTCAACAGTCCGAAAGTTATTTTGCGGTAAACGGGCAGGTTATACTCTGCACCGAAGTTGAGCGTAGCCCCTATGCCCGTGGTGCGTCCGCCCTGGTCGCCGTTGTCGCGCAGGTTGATGAAGTCGGCTATCTGGTCGCCGTAGCTGTCGGCCTGGTCGTCGAAAGACACGCCCGAACCGTCGTTCACCGACATATCATGGAAACCGCCGAACTCGAACCTGTCGCTGCGGTTCACGGCCTGTGCGTTCTCGCTCCAGCTTATGAAACCAAGGTCGAGCACCGACGCGCTGACCCTCCAGTCCTCGTTAATCTGGTAAACGGCGCCGAGGTCTACGGCCATGCCGAAGCCGCCGAGGCCGAAGCCGTCAACGTCGATGTCGCTGACCTTCTCGTATTCGCCCTTGTTCGGGTCATTGTATTCGTCCATCTCGCTCTCGTACTTGAAGCCCT
The DNA here is from genome assembly GCA_944319815.1 of uncultured Prevotella sp. Classification (GTDB taxonomy): domain Bacteria; phylum Bacteroidota; class Bacteroidia; order Bacteroidales; family Bacteroidaceae; genus Prevotella. The sequence goes on from CALUEX010000053.1 coordinate 114,054, forward strand.
TTACCGACACGTCGGCCGTTGCCTTGCCCGACACCGTCCACTTGTCGTTTGACGCAAGGTCGGCCCTTACGTCCTGGAGCTTCAGGTCTGCGCGGCCAAGACCGAACAGGAACTTCAGCTTTGCGCCTACGCGCAGCTTCTCGTCAATCTGGCGCGAATGGCCGAAGGCAAGCTCTACGTATGACATTGCGTGGGCATTGATGTCGCCGATGTCGTATGTCTTGTTGCCCGTGTTCTTGGCAAACTCAAAGAGCTCGTAGGGCAACGACATACCGAAAGACGTCTTCGAGCTGATTTCAACGGTATTGTATCCACCGAAAGCCTTGAAGCCTCCCGAGAGGATTGTTATGCCTACGTCGCCCACTACGCGGTTGTTCCCCTTGCTGAAGCCGTCAAGAGCTTCGCCCACCGATATATAAGGGTTCATGAAAGTGGTCATCTTCTTGCCGCTCGTTTGCGGGTACATGGGGTTGTGGAGCACAACGTCCTTGTAGCCGAAATTGCCGTGCAGGTTGACGTTAATGTTGCCGAGGGCGGGCACCGAGACATAATTCTGCTCGTTGCCGAACGCCGGGTTCATGTCATGACGGAACTTGTATTCGTCCGTGAAGTACGCAGAGTTAAGCCCCTGGGCCGCAGCTCCGCCGGCCACGGCGAACATCACGGCGGCCGCCGCGCACCTTATGTATGTAAGTTTCATTGTCGTCTAAATGTTATGAGGTTAATTAAAGTCACCTATTATCTTGCCTACAAGTTTCACGGTGATGTCGCGGGCTATTAGGAAATGCCTCCTCGCGTTGAGCGTCTGGCCGACGATGGTGCTCTGCCCGTCTTCATAAGAGCGCGCGTCAATGCGGAAGATGAGGCCGTCAAGGCGCTTCATCGCTCCTTCCGTGCCCTCCGTCAGCACAACCTGGAGCGGAGTCTCTGCCGGTGTCTCGCCGTTGCCTGAGGCAAGGACGGTCGTGCTAACGGCCACGCCAATCTCGCTTTCGGGCATCTCGTTGCCGTCAACGTCGATGGCACTTACCGACAAGTCGAGGTATGCCGGCACGCAGTTCTCTATCGTAGTGCTGAACTCTATCGATGCGTCTTCAGACAAGTCAAAGTCATTGATGTCTTCGTTCCACCCGTCAAGAGTGTCCTTGTAAACTATGCTTGCATTTTCGCCGAAGGCTATCGGGGCCTCGAACGAGTAAGCAGGCTGCACGCTGTAAGGCTTGTCAAGCTCGAAGAAGCCGTCCACATTGTCGTTAGCGCGGGCCTCGGCGGTGAACGTTATCTCGTCAGGTATAGGGTTGATGATGTCCGAAAGGCGTGGTTCCTCCATCACTACGGCACCTGCCGGGGCGTTGAAAGCCGCGCTGTTGCGGCAGATGTACACGTCGGTTTTCACCGGAACGCCTGACGTTGCCGATGCGTTTATCGGTATGTTCCTCAGCTCTATACTCTTTGCCGTGTTGGCAACGCCGTCCTTGTAAGGCGTGATTGTTCCGTCGATTACGCCTCCGATTGCCATGTCGTTGGTCACGGTGAGCTTGATTACGGGGTTATAAAGGTCAACGTAGACTTCATCGTCGTCGAGGAAGTCAGGCACGCCCGTTATCTCAACGCGGCCGAGGTCGTTAAGGGTTATCTCGGGCGAGAACCTTCCCCGTGCGTTGTCTATCACAACATTACCCATGTCCATGGAGCTGTTGATGCGTGCCCCCTCGACATTCGCTGCGGCCGAACCGTTCACATGAGCCTTCACGTCGATAAGCACGGAGCCCGTCATGTTTATCTTTCCTGCCGCATCGTCAAGCGTTATGTCGTTCGAGCCGTTGCCGGCGGTCACGTCAAGTCCCGTAAGTTCCGCGTTGACGGTTAGGCTGCGGTCGGTCGGCACACCGGCCAAGACGAGGCGTGAGCCGTTCAACGTGCAGGGCGTTGACGACGTTACGCTGCCGAGACGCATATATTCAGGCAAGGTGATGGTCATCTCGTCAAGCGAGCTTACGGCCGAAACGAGCTCCCGCGGGAAATCAACCACGAGGTTCATCCTGCCCGTAACACCGGCGTAAGAGATGCTCTTGACCTCGGCGGGCTTGTCGCCTGAATACCTGAAGGTTTGCGCTTCGCCCGATGCCGTAACCTCATAGCCTGCCGGCGAGGATGCTACGTGCAGCTCGATGTCGCTCTCGTCCGAGCTACCATACACCGTGATACGGCCTATTTCAGGGCTAACGGGGGCAACGGGGTCGCCCGTCTGCCGGAACACATAGTCGCCGTTGGGTTCCTCCACCACACAGTCGTTACCGTCAAGCTCGAGCACGTCGGCCAGCTTGATGGTGTCAGTTGAGTTCACGGGCAGCGTCAAGCCGTCTCCGCCGAACCCTACAGTCGCGTCGATTTGGTCGAAGTCGTAGTCGTTGTCCGTACAACTTGCCAACACGACAGCCCCAGCCATGGCTGCGCATGGCAAGAGAGTTTTAATAAAACGATTGTAATTCATTTGTATATAATAAGTGTTGTTTATTATTTCTTAGCCCAAAACTAAATAACATTCCCAAATAAAAGAGACATTAAGCCTATTGTTGTGTTTTTGTCGTCACTGCACATTACCCATTGATTAATTTTCTGCAAAAATATAAAAAACATTTAATTTTATGTTCTATAAGACATTAAAATATATTAAAAGCGCCCATTAATGATAAAAAAACGTGTAAAACAGAAAACGAATGTAAACATAACGGATACACTTCAGACCATCACATTAATATATTATGAATGTCAGCAAAGCTCCCATTCATTAGTAGTTAAAGGAGTTAAAGTAGCTTTTCTATAGGAGTTAAGGAGTTATGTAGTAAAGGAGTTAAGACATTAGCCTTTTTCATTCATTCCCCTCCCCTTGGGGAGGTTGGGAGGGGCTTTGGGGAGGTCGGGAGGGGCTACCTTTCACTCACTAAGGAGTTAAAGACAGATGCCCTGTCGGTTCATGCCCGATTAACGGTTATAGGGATGTTTGCGGATATTCATTTTAACCCAAATCGGTCATTAGAGCTTAGACGGATTATGTACTTCTGCCAGACGGTTTTTCTTCCGTTTTGTCGAAGGCGTAGCGGGCTACGTCGAGACGGAACGGAAGAAAAGACGGCGGCAGAAGGACATAAGACGGCAAGAAGCAATAATATAACTATAGAAATTAAGACATTGCGGTCTAATGACCGATTTGGGTTTAATATGTATAAATCTCTTGAAAGCGGAATGCACCTTATCGCCGGACTCTTGACTAACGCCAGATGCGCCGACCAACCAAAGGCTGCAATCGGCGCATCCGTCCCTGACTTGGCGGCAACACCGCCGACTGGGCATGACAATATGATAAAAGTGTTGGTACGTCCACCATTGACACGACATCCACGCTGCTATCGCCAACATTGGTTTTCAGCACCAGCGCACGAATTGCCGCACAATGGCTTCAGTGTTGCAAATTTATAAAAAAGTCCTAATTTACCCCCCCCAAACACTTAAATAAGGTTAAATAAGAGTTAAATATCGGCGTTTTATGCCGATAGAGACCCCATGCTGTTATCCCCTTGATTATCAGCATCTTTGCAAAATGCCACATATTACGGTTCAATACATGGCATTTCAAGCCGCAAAAGGGCACAAAACGCAACGCAAAACGTGCCCTTTCGAAAAACGCCTGTTAGCGCCACGCTATACGCAGGGTGAACCCTGGTCCTTCCAACGGACGCATCGCACGTGAAAACGAAATGCAAGTTTCACTTACTTTTATTTTGCATTTCCCTCAACTTGCACTATCTTTACATAAAATAGGCGGCGTCTCGGAAATGAAAATAAAAGTACGTTTCACTTACTTTTATTTTGCATTTCGCTCAACTTGCACTATCTTTGCAACCGATTTAACATAACCTACTAAACATTTGTAAAGCGATGAAGAAAATAAGAGCAGCCGTAGTGGGCTACGGCAACATCGGGAAATTCGCCGTCGAGGCACTCGAGGCGGCCGAGGACTTCGAGATTGCGGGCATCGTAAGACGCAACGGCGACGAGAACAAGCCGGCAGAACTGGCTAAGTATGACGTTGTAAAAGACATAACCGAACTGAAGGACGTTGACGTGGCCATACTCGCCACGCCGACAAGAAGCTGCGAAGAATACGCCTCGAAAATCCTTCCGCTGGGCATCAACACCGTTGACAGCTTCGACATACACACAAGCATAGCACAATACCGCAAGAACCTTGCCGAAATATGCAAGAAGCACGGCAGCGTGGCGGTAATCGCCGCCGGATGGGACCCGGGGTCTGACAGCGTGGTGCGCACCCTCATGGAGAGCCTCGCGCCTAAAGGCATCAGCTACACGAACTTCGGCCCGGGCATGAGCATGGGCCACTCTGTATGCGTGCGCTCGAAGAAGGGCGTCAAGGACGCGCTCTCGCTTACCGTGCCCAAGGGCGAAGGCATACACCGCCGCATGGTGTACGTCGAGCTGGAGGAAGGTGCAAGCCTTGAGGAAGTGACCAAGGCTATAAAGGAAGACCCCTACTTCGCGAGCGACGAGACGTATGTCATGGCCGTGCCGAGCGTTGACGCAGTGAAGGACATGGGCCACGGGGTCAACCTCGTGCGCAAAGGCGTAAGCGGAAAGACGCAGAACCAGCGCTTCGAGTTCGACATGAGCATCAACAACCCGGCGCTTACAGGCCAGGTGCTCGTCAACGTAGCGCGCGCCTCAATGCGCCAGCAACCGGGTTGCTACACAATGATTGAAATCCCGGTGGTTGACCTCCTGCCCGGCGACAGGGACGAGTGGGTGGCACACTTGGTGTAAACACCCGACACGGCCTACCTAAGAACCCACCCCAACCCTCCCGAAGGGAGGGAGTTTGGAATGCTTTTGAGGGTAAAATTAGGGTAAATTTATTAAGGCATCAGGTCTAATAAATGTATAAACAAAAAGGGAAGCGGGAGAAAGTAAAGACACTTTCTCCCGCTTCCCTTTTATAAACACTACGAAAACACCTGCAAAACAAATCAAGCTCCCTCCCTTCGGGAGGGTTGGGGTGGGTGTTAAGGCTGGCCGTGTTGGGTGTTTCGGTAGGCCGTGTCGGGTGTTTAGGCTGGCCGTATTGGGTATCAATTATCCGGCAGGAACAGCGGGTCTTCGGGCATTACCATCACCGGCTCCTGCTCATACTGCTTCAGCATCTTTGCGGGGACATACTTCTTATCGACCACGAGGCGGAACATAAACTCGTTGAACCACTCGTTGGTCATGATAAGGCAACCCTGCTGGCCCGACGCAGGGCCCCAGCTGTTCTCCACCTTCCACATCACGGGCTTGCCCTGAGCGTCGAGGTCAACGGCCGTGAGGGTCATGGCGTGGGTCGAGCCACTGTCATACGTCATGATGCGCTGCGCCTTGTCCATGCCGAACTCTGTGCCGAACAGCGAACCGTAATCATAGTTGCGCAGGTCGAGATAGCCCCTCTTGCCGTCGAGGAACTTGCCCACGTCGTAAGAGCTGTAGAGCTTGCGGCCGTCCTTGAGCGACGCAATGGCCAAAGAGGCGATGTCTTCCATGGGCAGGTTGAGATACTTCCAGTTGGTGCCGTCATACGTATGGCGGTCGTATTCCACCTCGTATGTCTTGTAATACTCGCGGCGCGGGTCGTTCATCACCATTATGAACGAGCCATAAACGGGCGTATCGCCCATGATTTTGGCTGCGAACGTCATGGGGTTGTACTTCTCCGGCTCGGTGACGGTGCGCCCGTCCTTGTTCTTGAAGGCGTAAGTGAACTCCACCGGCGGCTCGCCCATGGTGAGCGCAAGCATACGGTAGATGACGGAGAGCATACGGGTCTTCTCGGCCTTGATGTCGGCCTGGCTCTTGCCCTGGGCCACCATGTCGCGCAGCTTGAGGCCCTGCTCACGCAGTTTCGACTTCAACAGGCTTGCCACCTTCGACGTGTTCTCGGCAGAGAACGTCTCGGGCATCACCTCGGCGGGCACAAGCCCGTACTTGGCAACGAGGTCGGCAACGCCACAGTAGGTGCCGCCGTCGTTGACGGGACTCTTGAAGAAGAAGCGCACACGCTCGTCGTCAATGGGCTTGTCGGCACAGTCGATGACGCCCTGGAGGAAGAGGTTTGACTTCTCCAACTGGTCATAGAAGAACAGGTAGTCGTAAGAGAGGCTTACGGTGAGCGAGTCAGTGCGCTGGGCGAAGGCCGAGCGCATCACGTTGAAGCCGCTGAACATCCAGCAACGCCCGCTCTGCTTCTGGTCGGTGATGTCCTGCTTGGGCGTCTCCACGCTGAAGTGGGTGTCTATTGCGCCCTGGTTGGCATGGTTCTTGGCCAGCGCATCGATGCTGTTAGCTGCCAAAGCGTTAAACAACGCGCGGTCTGCCGCACTGTGCGGCTGCGCCTCCTTGATTGCGGAAAGCATCTCTTTCGAGATGCCTCCTCCGTCAGTCTGGGCAACGGCAGGCAACGACACGGCTGCCAGCACGAGACCCGAGAGGATGAATGACTTTGTTGAATGTTTTTTCATACTATATTTGGTTTTGATTGCAAATATAGTTCTTTTCCTCCGAAAAACAGGCATATTACAGTGGCAAATTATGCTATCGGCAAATCGGCAAGGCCTTGCCGCCATGCAATATGCCGTAAATCGCGCTGCAAAAGGGCATCTTTCGCAGCGCAATACGTGGCCTTTTGAGGGGTAAAAGGCCACGTATTGCGGAGGGGCTGGGCATCAAGCAGTTAGCGGTAAGCGGCAATACACATTATTATTAATAGGCAATCATGGATTGGGTGAATAGGACAGATGGGGCGGATAAGGCTGATGGGACGCTTGGCTGGATAGGGCGAAATAGGGCAAATAAGGCTAATTAGCCCAATAGGGCTGCGCGAACGGCAGACTGGGCATATCAAGCTCCCTCCCTTCGGGAGGGTTGGGGTGGGTGCCAGGTGGCTATTTTTCCCCTTTTTATTTTGCACTTCGCTCAACTTGCATTACCTTTGCATTTATATTCAAGATGATAATGGAAGCAGCTAAAAATGAATTTAATATCCTGAACAGCATAAATTACCCTGCCGACCTCAAGCGGTTGAAAGTGGAACAGCTGCCACAGCTATGCAAGGAGCTGCGCGACGACATACTGAAAGAACTGTCGGTGAACCCCGGCCACCTTGCGTCGAGCATGGGGGCGGTGGAACTGACAGTGGCACTGCACTACGTCTACAACACGCCTGACGACCGACTGGTGTGGGACGTGGGGCACCAAGCCTACGGACACAAAATCATCACGGGCAGGAAAGACCGCTTCTGCACCAACCGTAAGCTGCACGGCCTGATGCCGTTCCCGTCGCCGCTAGAGAGCGAATATGACAGCTTCGTGTGCGGACACGCATCCAACTCCATCTCGGCCGCGCTCGGCATGGCCGTGGCCGACAAGAAACTCGGCAACGACAAACGGCACGTGGTGGCCATAATAGGCGACGGCGCAATGAGCGGCGGACTGGCCTTCGAGGGCCTCAACAACGTATCGACGACGCCCAACGACATACTCATAGTGCTCAACGACAACAACATGAGCATTGACCGCAGCGTGGGCGGGATGAAGCAGGCCTTGTTGAAGCTGAACACCAACGAGACTTACAACCGCATAAGGTTCAAGGCCTCGCGCTGGCTCAACTCCAAGGGATACCTCAACGAAGACCGCCGCAAGGGCATCATCAGGCTGAACAACGCGCTGAAGTCGGCCATAAGCCACCAGCAAAACATATTCGAGGGGCTCAACATCAGGTACTTCGGCCCCTTCGACGGGCACAACGTAGTGGAGCTTGTGCGCATACTGAGGCAGCTGAAGGACATGAAAGGCCCTAAACTGCTGCACCTGCACACCATAAAGGGGCACGGATACACCCCCGCGGAGAAAGACCCTACCGTATGGCACGCGCCGGGATGCTTCAACATCGACGCCGAGGAGCGCATCGTGAGCGACGAGACGGGCACGCCGCCGAAGTTCCAGACGGTGTTCGGCGAGACGCTCCTCGAGCTGGCAAAGGTCAACCCGCGCATCGTGGGAGTGACCCCAGCCATGCCCACGGGATGCTCCATGAACATCATGATGAAGGCTATGCCCGACCGCGTGTTCGACGTAGGCATAGCCGAAGGCCACGCCGTGACCTTCTCGGCTGGCATGGCCAAGGAGGGGCTGCTGCCCTTCTGCAACATATACAGCTCGTTCGCGCAGCGTGCTTACGACAACATCATACACGACGCGGCCATACTGCGGCTGCCCGTAGTGCTCTGCCTTGACCGCGCCGGGCTTGTCGGCGAGGACGGGGCGACGCACCACGGCGCGTTCGACATTGCCGCCCTGCGTCCCATACCCAACCTTACCATCGCCTCGCCGATGGACGAGCACGAGCTGCGCAACCTGATGTACACGGCGCAACTGCCGCAAAACGACCCACATACGCCGTGCAAATACCCCTTCGTCATCAGGTATCCGCGCGGCCACGGCGTGCTGGTAGACTGGCGAAACGAGTTCGAGGAAATAAAAATAGGCACCGGCCGACGGCTGAAGGAGGGCCGCGACGTGGCCGTGCTGACCGTTGGCCCAATCGGCAACGTTGCCGCCAAAGCCATAGCGAAGGCCGAAAGCGACAGCCATGGGGAACTGTCCGTGGCGCACTACGATATGCGCTTCATCAAGCCTTTGGACGAGGAGCTGCTTCATGAGGTCGCACAAAAGTTCCACAGGATTGTCACCGTAGAGGACGGAGTGCGCTCTGGCGGCTTCGGCTCGGCCGTGCTCGAATGGATGTCTGACCACGGCTTCGCGCCCAAAGTCACGCGCCTCGGCCTGCCGGACGAGTTCGTGGAGCACGGCACAGTAGACGAACTACGGCACATAGTGGGCATAGACGCCGACGCAATAGCCAAGGCAATAAGGACTATCGGCGAACAATGATTGCCCGTAGATGCACGAAACTAACATAAAGAAGAACAAATGAAAATCATCATCGCAGGGGCTTACGCCATAGGAACGCACCTCGCAAGACTGCTATCGCGCAACGACCAAGACGTAGTGCTCATCGACGAGGACGAGGAACGCCTCAACAACATAGGCAGCGACTATGACCTGATGACCATGCACGCCTCGCCGACGAGCGTAAAGGCACTGAAAGACGCCGGCGCGGGGCACGCCGACCTGTACATCGGGGTGACTCCCGACGAGAACATGAACATGAACAGCTGCATCCTGGCCAAGGCTCTCGGCGTGAAGAAGACCGTGGCCAAGGTGAACAACTACGAGTTCGTGAGCCCCGACATGAACGGGATATTCAATAAAGTGGGCATCGACTCTATCGTATACCCGGAGAACTTGGCTGCCCACGACATAGTGAACGGCCTGAAGATGAGCTGGGTGCGCCAGCGGTGGGACGTGCACAACGGCGCGCTAATCATGCTCGGCATCAAGCTGAGGGAGACGTGCGAAATCTTAAACGAACCGCTTAAAGACCTCTGCAAGCCTGAGTCGCCCTATCACATCGTGGCCGTGAAGCGCGGCGACGACACCATAATACCGCGCGGCGACGACGTGCTGAAGGTGTACGACATGGCATACTTCATGACGACGCGCAACTACATACCCTACATAAGGAAAATAGTAGGCAAGGAACATTACGTTGACGTGAAGAACGTAATGGTGATGGGAGGCGGCAACACGGCCATACGCGCCGTGCAAATGATGCCCGAATACATGAGCGTAAAAATATTCGAGGCCGACGAGAAGCGCTGCGAACACATCAACGAGATGATTGACACCGACCGCGCGATGGTCATCAACGGCGACGGACGCGACATATCGCTGCTCGTGGAGGAAGGAGTGAAGAACACGCAGGCCTTCGTAGCCCTGACCGGCAACGCCGAGACGAACATCCTGGCGTGCCTCACGGCTAAGCGACTGGGCGTGCGCAAGACCATCGCCATGGTGGAAAACATCGACTATGTGAAGATGGCTGAGAGCCTGGACATAGGCACCATAATCAACAAGAAGGCCATAGCGGCCAGCCACATATACCAGATGATGCTCGACGCCGACGTCAAGAACACGCGCTTCCTTATGACGGCGAACGCCGACGTGGCAGAGTTCACCGCACAACAAGGCTCAAAGGTGACGAAAAAGAAAGTGTACGAACTTGACTTCCCGCACGGAACGACAATCGGAGGGCTCGTCCGCAACGGCGAGGGACACCTCGTTTCGGGAGGCTCGCAGATTGAGGCCGGCGACATTGTCGTCGTGTTCTGCCACAACGTTAATATGTCGAAGATAGAAAAATTCTTCAATTAAGCCGCAACGATGATAAACTTCAAACTTGTCTACAAGGTCATAGGCTCGCTGCTTTTCATCGAGGCTTTCATGATGTTGGCTTGCCTTGCCGTGTCGATATATTACCGCGAGGACGACGTCCCGGCATTCCTCACGACCATCACTATAACCGTGCTTGCCGCGATAGGCCTAAAATACAAAGGCTACAAGGCCGAGAACCTTATGGGAAGGCGCGAGGCTTACCTACTGGTCTCGCTGACGTGGGTCATCTTCAGCGCACTGGGTGCGCTACCGTTGGTCATAAGCGGCTACATACCGAGCTTCACCGACGCATTCTTTGAGACCATGTCGGGCTTCACGACGACCGGCGCAACAATAATAGACGACGTCGAAGCACTGCCCCACGGGCTGCTGTTCTGGCGCTCGCTGACCCACTGGATAGGCGGTCTCGGCATCATGTTCTTCACCATTGCCGTGCTGCCCTCACTCGTCGGAGGTAGCGTAAAGGTGTTCTCGGCCGAGGCTACGGGCCCGATAAAAAGCAAGATGCACCCGAGACTGAGCACCACGGCGAAATGGATTTGGGCCATATACCTCATCCTGACGGTGTCGTGCGCAGCGTGCTTCTACGTGTTTGGCATGGGATTTTTCGACAGCGTGAACTATTCAATGTCAATAACGGCGACGGGAGGCTTCGCCACACATAACTCAAGCATCAGCTTCTTCGATTCCGCAGCGATAGATTATACGGCCGCGGTGTTCATGATTTTGTCAGGCATCAACTTTTCGTTGCTATATATGCTGATGTTCAAGGGCAAGGTAAAAAACTTTTTCAAGGACACCGAGCTTCGCTTCTATCTCGCCGTAATATCAATATCCACCCTGTTCATCACCTACATCCTGACGACGAGAAGCGGCATGGCCATAGCCGACTCGTTCAGGAATGCCCTGTTCCAAGTAACCTCGTTCATCTCCACCACCGGCCTTTTCAACACCGACGCGGGTCTATGGCCGCACATTACGTGGGTAGTCCTGACCATCTGCATGGTGTTCGGGTCGTGTGCCGGAAGCACGAGCGGCGGTATAAAATGCATCAGGGGAGCCATGCTACTGCGCATAATAAGAAACGAATTCAAGCATATCCTGCATCCCAGGGCCGTAATTCCCGTGAAATTGAACGGCACAAACATACCTTCATCGGCGCAAGCCACGCTCCTGGTGTTCCTGTCACTGTACGGGATAACGTGCCTTGCGGCGTTCTGTTGCTTCCAGATGATGGGCATAGAGAGCACCAACGCCATAACCATAGCCATCAGCAGTGCCAGCAACGTGGGGCCTGCCTTGGGAGGAGTGATTGGCCCGACGATGTCATGGAGCAGCCTGCCGGACGCCGCAAAATGGATATGCTCCGGGCTGATGCTCATGGGACGACTCGAGTTTCTTAGCGTTTTCGTGCTGTTCACACGGGCTTTCTGGAAAGAGAACTAAACAAAACTTAATGTCGCCGACACGCGACCTAAACTTAAAGACACTGGAATATGGAACCCATAAAGTTCAAACCAATACTCAAGCCAACCATCTGGGGTGGCAACAAAATCGTCAACTTCAAGCACATTGAGGGCTACGGCGACGAACAAATAGGCGAAAGCTGGGAACTATCCGGCCTTGAAGGGCATGAAAGCATTGCCGAGAACGGGCCTTACAAGGGCAGGAACATCACGGAAATAGTGACCGAGATGAAAGAGCGACTTGTCGGAACGGACAACTACAAACGCTTCGGCAACGCCTTCCCGCTGCTCATCAAGTTCATCGACGCACACCAAGACCTGTCAATACAGGTGCATCCAAGCGAGGAAATAGCCAAGAAACACGGCCTGAAAAACGGCAAGACTGAGATGTGGTTCATAATGGACTCTGACCCGGGGGCATTCATACGCTGCGGACTGAAAGACAGGATAACGCCCGAACAGTACAAGGAGATGGTGGCCGACAACACCATCTGCGACGCAATAGCCAAGTTCGAGGTGAAAGCTGACGACTGTATCTTCATACCGGCGGGAAGGATACACAGCATAGGCAAGGGCTGCCTACTTGCCGAGATACAACAGGCATCGGACGTTACTTACCGCATATACGACTTCAACCGCCGCGACAAGGACGGCAACCTGCGCGAACTGCACACCGCGCAGGCGGCAGAATGCATAGACTACAACATCCAAAAAGACTACCGAACGAACTATGTGCCAGAGAGGAACAAGGGTGTTGCACTGACACAATGCAGCTATTTCAATACTGCCGTGTACGACCTTGACGAGCCAATGACGCTCGACTACAGCGAACTTGACAGCTTCGTCATCATTATCGGCATAAAAGGCGAAGGTACGTTCACCGACAACGAAGGCAACACGATGACCCTACATGGCGGCGAGACCATGCTCGTGCCGGCCACAACGGAGACGCTGGATGTCAGCGGAAGCATCAAGTTCCTTGAAACTTACGCATGAAACAATCCTAATGAATGTCTGCAAAGCCCACATTTCAGGAGTTAAAGGAATTTATTAGGGAGTTAAAGGAGTTTATTAGGAAGTTAAAGGAGTAAAAGGAGTTATCGCTCGTTTCACTCGCTAAGGAGTTAAAGACAAATGCCTTTCTTCTTTAGGAGTTAAGGAGTTTTTTTAGGAGTTAAGGAGTAATGGAGTAAAGGAGTTAAGACATTACCTTTTTCACCTATCCCCTCCCCTTGGGGAGGCCGGGAGGGGGCTGCCTTTAACCTATCCCCTCCCCTCGGGGAGGTCGGGAGGGGGCTGCCTTTCACCTATCCCCTCCTCTCGGGGAGGCCGTGAGAGGCTGTCTTTTCATCAACTCCGCTTACGGTCTGTTGCATTTCAAAGGCTTTTGATTACGGTTTTCACTTGCTTCCGGCAAGTTTGCAAAAGGCATCCTTTTACGGCGTAAAAGGATGCCTTTCATGATACGAAAAGCCATGTATTCCAGGCTGGAATGGCACTACTTGAAAATGTAACCATCACCGTGCCCGCCAAAAATAAAGCCCTCAACGGGTAAAAAACGCCATTGAGGGCCGCAACAAAGCATATTTCCTTAATTAGCTTAACGCTGGCTTTCGGTTCTTAACTCTTAATTCTTAATTTCCCGCTCCTTATTCTTAATTTCCAGAAACCGCTCGATGTCTTCCTGCATCCGGCGGAAAGGAGGCGAAAGCACGTATCCGGTATTTTTCTTCAGCATCTGCTCTATGTCCTGGACACTGTGCGAATAACACGAAAGCTCGTTACGCATCTGGGTGGAATGGACGGCCTGTCGGCGTATCTCCGCTTCCCTTTCACGTATCAATATGCCACAGACTTTAGCCATCACAGGCATCACAATCTTGTCGAAAAGGTGGTGTCCCTGTATATACAAATACGTGGTTTCGGGAGTGACACCAAGCTCCACGAGTTCCCTTTTCAGCGAAAGATACGACTCTTTCGCGCCCGGGTACTTGCGGTTTAGCCAGTTTATTTTCTTGAGCACCTTGTTCCTGAGGTTCCTGATGGCCGCCTCCGGTTCATAGACATTAAAGCCGCCAAGTTCCACAACCTTGTTAAAGTCGGTAAGGGTGAACTGCCCATAGTTGCCCTTACGGTAGTGCCATATTGACCATACGAACAAGGGGAAGATGGCTTCGCTGTACTGCCGAAGGAAGTTTGCAAAGTCGAAGACGGCATGGTCGTTAAGGGTCACCATCACGCAGACATTGTGCAACGACGGGGCGTAACACTGTAAGTTCTCTATCGAGTAAGCGTAAGTATGGAAAATGAAGGGGTTTGAGATTACGTTCTTCGACGTTTCCGTCGCTCCCTGGATAAGATAGTCATAGTCAGCATCTACGCAGGCTATCATGTCCTGCCCCGTATTATTGTAAATCAGGCTCATCAGTACCGACCGCTTGCCCCGCTCCAAAGTCTTGTGCGACGGCAACATCACCTCGAAATACCTCGTGCCGTCCTCATAATTGCCCAGAAGCGTGCGCCAGAACAGCACGTCGTCATAGCTCTCGACATACGCAACGATGCGCCGACGGGCGCTTTTCGACTTCAGCTTGTTGGCCGCGCTGAAGTAGCCAGAAGTTATGTTGTCACGTAAACGCTTGGTCATTTGTTTCCAGTTTTTTACTTTTTGCCGTTTAGGAGTTAAGGAGTTATGGAGCTAAGGAGTTAAGACAAATGTTTTGTAGCCATTAAGGCACATCGTAAATCGTTAATGCTTTAAGTATTAAGCAACAAAACATTTGTCTTAACTCCTTAGCTCCATAACTCCTTAACTCCCGAACATAACTACTAAATAATAAGAAAACCAGCCCTATTCATTGTCCGTTATGTCGCTCACCTCGGTTATGCTGTCAATCCATCCGTTCATGACCACTGCCGGCGAGTGTGTCGTCAGTATGATTTGCACGTTCGGGTTGAGGTCGAGGATAAGGTCAATCAGCCGCTTCTGCCACTCCACGTGAAGGCTGACCTCCGGCTCGTCCATGAACAGTACGTAAGGCTTGTTGTCCTCGATGAGCACCGTCAGCAGTATGGCAAGCATCTGTTTCTCGCCGCTCGACAGCTGGTAGGGGTACAACGTCTCGCCGATTTGCGAGAAACGGATTTCGTTTTCAGTCCTCACTATTTTCTTCCCGGTGTCAGAGAACAGGTCGTCTATCAAGTCCTGGAACTTCTTTTTGGGTTCGGATATAGCCTGTGCCTTGGCCGCGGCGTCAGGCTCGCCGCCCTGAAGCACGGCTATTATGCGGTTGCCGATGTTCACCTGGTAATCGAGATACTTGCGCTGGAGCTTGAACAGCTGCCAGTCGAGCTCGGTAACGAGGTTCGCCCCTACCTCGCCCAGCATATCGGCGTTGAGCAGCGGACGGTCAAACGAGCGGATTACGTCATACCTTATGTGCGTAGCGTCTGCCGGACTGACGGTTATGTGCACGCCCTTGAGCAGGTGGTTGTTGATGTCTCCGCCCACGCCTACGCTCTTCACCACCTTATTTAATATAGTGCTCTTGCCTACGCCGTTGATGCCGCTCAGGATGTTCACCTTCCTGTCAAGCTCCCAAACCACGTGGCGGCGGCCGCTCCAGAGCGACTCTATCTCTATTTTTTCAATATAATCGGCATATTTTTGCATAATAATAGATTTATCCTTACTTACTGACTACAAATATAAACATTTCTTTTCTATTTGTGTAACTTTGCATCCAAAATAATCAAAACTAATTACACGCATGATTAAAAATCGTCCATTGTTCGCACACTTGTGCCTGTTTTTCGCCTGTGCATTCTGGGGCTTGATGGCCCCGCTGGGCAAAGATGCCATGACCCACGGCTTCACGGGGCTCGACATGGTGACGTTCCGCGTCACGGGCGGTGCCGTGCTGTTCTGGCTAACGTCGCTGTTCCTGCCCAAGGAGCACGTCCCCAAGAAAGACCTGCTCATGCTCATAGGGGCTGCAGTGTTCGGCCTTGTCACCAACCAGTGCTGCTACACCATCGGCCTTAGCATCACCTCGCCCGTCAACGCCAGCATCGTCACCACGTCGATGCCAATCTTCGCCATGCTCCTGGCGTTCCTCATCCTTAAGGAACCCATAACGCTCAAGAAGGCCGGAGGCGTAGCCCTTGGCTGCGCCGGCGCCGTGACGCTGATTGTCACCAGTGCGGCGGCCACCAGCTCGAAGGTCGGCGACATACGCGGCGACCTGCTCTGCCTCGGCGCTCAATTCTCGTTCGCCCTGTACCTCTCGCTGTTCAGCAAGATGATACGCCGTTACTCGGTAATAACGGTAAACAAGTGGATGTTCACCTACGCCACAATCATGATACTGCCGTTCACCTTCGGCCGCGTAGCCTCTATCGACTATGCCGCCATCCCCATGTCAACATGGCTGGAGACGGGCTTCGTCGTCTTCTTCGGCACATACGTCAGCTACATCCTGATGATGATAGGCCAGCACACGTTGCGCCCCACCGTGGTGAGCATCTACAACTACGTGCAGCCCATCGTGTCAGTAACGGTCAGCGTGCTCACGGGCATCGGCGTGTTCAAGCCGGCCCAGGGTGCTGCCGTCGTGCTTGTGTGCATGGGCGTATGGCTCGTCACGAAGTCGAAGTCGAGACGCGACATGGAGGCGGAAGGCGACATTAAAAGGTAAAAGGGTATAAAGGTAAAAAAGTAAAAAGGGGCTGCGCTTAAGACCGTTTGTGCCGTTTTACTTTTTTACCTTTATACCCTTTCACCTTTACCCGCCTCGCATTGTTTTACTTTTTTACCTTTATACATTTTTACCTTTATACTTATGGCAAACTGCATTCTTTCCCTCATAGGCTCGACACCGCTCGTAGAACTGGGTCGCCTGTCGCGGCTTCACAGCCTAAGCGTGCCCGTGGCCGCAAAAATAGAGTTTTTCAATCCAGGCGGAAGCGTAAAAGACCGCATCGCGCTGGCCATGGTCGAGGATGCCGAACAGAACAGGCGGCTCGCTCCCGGGGGCACAATCGTAGAGCCTACGAGCGGCAACACGGGCATAGGCCTTGCCCTCGTGTGCGCCGTGAAAGGCTACAGGCTAATACTGACCATGCCCGAGACCATGAGCGTTGAGCGGCGCAAGCTCGTCGCGGCCTACGGTGCCGAGGTTCGCCTCACGCCGGCGGCCGAGGGCATGGCCGGCGCCGTTGACGAGGCAGAGCGCATCAGGCAGGCCACGCCGGGTGCTGTAACGCTTGGGCAGTTTACCAACCCGGCCAACCCGCGCTGCCATCACGACACCACGGGGCAAGAAATCTGGCAACAGACCGCCGGGCGCGTTGACGTCTTCGTGGCCGGCATAGGCACGGGCGGCACGCTTTCGGGCACGGGCCGCAGGCTCAAGGAGCTCAACCCCGCAGTCCGCGTGGTGGGCGTAGAGCCGGCGTCGTCGCCGCTAATCACGCAGGGCAAGGCCGGGCCTCACAAAATACAGGGCATCGGGGCGAACTTCATCCCGCAGACATTCGACACGTCGGTGGCCGACGAGATTGTCACCGTGACCGACAGCGACGCACTGAGCATGGCACGCGAGGCAGCCCGCACCGAGGGCATCCTCGTCGGAATATCGTCAGGCGCGGCCCTCTCCGCCGCCATCTCCGTGGCCTCGCGCCCCGAGAACAAGGGCAAACGCATCGTCACCCTGCTGCCCGACACGGGCGAGAGATACCTCTCCACGGAGCTGTTCGCTTAGCAACCGAATAACACGTTGATATTCAACGCCTTACGAAAGGGCACGTTTTGCAATGCAAAACGTGCCCTTTTACGTTGCAAAAGGATACCTTCCAGGCAGCAAAAGGGTTACTCTTGCAATGGCGCACGGCATATATATTTAACTCCTTAGCGACCGCAGGGAGCGTTAACTACCTTAACTCCTTTAACTACCAACATATTTAATTAACGTCAGTTCGGTATAAAACTGATGCAGGACATTCCAAGTTTAGCCCAGTAAACGCCGATAAAAAACGGTATCCGTCCTCCGCCACGTTGCCACCAAGCCTGTAGGGACGCTCGGTCTGAGCGTCCGGGTAATGTCGTGAACAGATAGCCGTTGGCGTTTCGCATGGTATCCGTTGGCTGTTTTCATAGTTACCCGGACGCTCTGACCGAGCGTCCCTACTAGTGGATGGGCATTATCTACGGTGATGAGGCCCGATATTTTTACCGCAGGGTCGGCGAAAACCTTATACCGAACTCACGTTTAATTAATGTAATCCCCCTCTTTGACACAAAAATGCAAAACCAGCTAAACACTGTTTTAATGCCCATAAAACACCGCTGAAACATCGACTTCCTACTTTTGCACCGTGAAAAATAAGTATTTTTAGTAGAAAATTTTTTAAACTTAAAAGTTATGCGTAAAACAGTTGTTGTATTAATGATGATGGTCGGACTTTTCTCCAGCCTGAACATCTGTGCTGCCGACAAATCAACGGAGACTAACAATTCGACATGGACATTCATGTCAGTGTCTATCAAGCCGACTGCTGAAGAGCTGGCTGCAACTGACGACGACGCCAACTTCGGCAAGGAGGCGGCCTGTCTCTACGACAAGCTCGAGAAGCTCTGCGTAAAGCGCGTACCTGTAGTGCCCGGCGACCCGATGACCCGCATCGTATTCTCGAAGGGCGACATATACAAGGCCGTGCGCCGCATAGGCAAGGCTCTTGAAAACGAGGTTGAAGACAGCAATATGTCAGCCCAAGAGGCTACCGACAAGATGATGCACGTGCTCAACGTTGCCATCGCCGCCTACTATTCTGACGACAGCAAGTCGTTCGAGAAGGCACTGCGCGCAAGCAAGAAAGACAGCGACAAGCTGCTCGCCGTGTTCGACAGGGTGTCTCTCCAGACATATTGACATTGGGATAACATCACTATCCGGGGCCGCCGTTGATGGCGACAACCATCATCGACGGCCCTTATCATGCCCTGTCGGCAAGTGGCAAGGCAAGGCGTAAAGCTCTGAAAAACAGGATAATACACTAAACCAAACAATCATTTTATGAAAAAACTTTTCACTTTCGCATCTGTGCTGTGCGTAAGCGTATCGATGTACGCCCAGTCAATCAAGATTAGCGGAGTAGTAAGCGACGAGATGGGACCGGCCGTGGGAGCCACCGTCATGGTAAAGGGCACCAAGACCGGCACCGTGACCGACCTTGACGGACGCTACACCATCAACGCCGAGAAAGGCGACGTCCTCGTGTTCTCTTACGTCGGGACAAAGACCGTGGAGAAGGACGTCACGGGAAACGTCATTGACGTGAGCCTGAAAGCCGAGGTGCAGAACATCAACGAAGTGGTGGTGACGGCCATGGGCATCAAGCAGGAGAAGAAGAAAATCGGCTACACCACGCAGCAGGTTGAAGGCGCAGACATCGCCGCCGCCGGCAACCTCAACCCCGGAGCCGCCCTGCAGGGCGAAGTTGCCGGCCTTACGGTGTCAGTTCCGTCAGGTATGTTCCAGTCGCCGACGTTCTCGCTGCGCGGCAAAGAGCCGCTCATCGTGCTCGACGGCGTGCCAATCGAGTCAGACTTGTTCGACCTTTCCAGCGAGAACATCGCCAGCATCAACGTGCTGAAGGGCACGACGGCGTCGGCACTCTACGGTGCGCGCGGACGTAACGGCGCCATAATGATAACCACCAAGCAGGCAGAGAAGGAGGGCATAGAAATCAACTTCTCTACAAAGGACATGATACAGGCCGGCTACACGGCCTTCCCCGAGACCCAGCACGAGTTCGGCAGCGGCTCAAAGGGCAAGTACGCCTTCTGGGACGGTGAGGGCGGCGGCATCTCAGACGACGATATGCAGTGGGGGCCGCGCCTCGACGTAGGCAACACCGCACCGCAGTGGAACAGTCCCATACGCGACAAGGTGACGGGCGAGACTATTCCTTGGTGGGGAAGCGTAAAGGGCACTATGTATGACGACCAGAGCCGTTACGAGCGTGTGCCGATGCCGCTCGTGTCACACGACAACATCGGCGACTTCCTCGAAACTGGCCTAATCACCAACAACACCCTGTCGCTGTCGTACAAGGGCGACAAGGCCCGCGTGTACGTGCTCGGCCAATATGCCTACCAGAAGGGCCAAGCGCCGACGACGTCGCTACAGAACGGCGGACTCAACATCAACTCTACGTTCAACATCAGCGACAAGCTGACGCTCGACGCCATGATGAACTACAACATGGTGTACTCGCCCAACTACCCCGATTACGGCTACCACCCGTCAAACTATATGTACAACATCATAGAATGGATGGGCGACGACATCGACGGGCGCGAGCTTGAGAAGCATCTCTGGGTGCCGGGCATGGAGGGCTACCGCCAGGCCAGCTACAACTACGCATGGTATAACAACCCTTACTTCGCCATAAAGGAGAGCAAGCGCATACAACGCCGCAACGTGCTCACCGGCCAGTTGCGCCTGAACTACCAAATCCTGCCCGAACTTAGCGCAATGGGACGTGTGTCGATGCGCTCTAACCGCAACCTGACGGAGAACAAAATCCCCAAGTCGTACATGAACTACAGCGACTCGCGCGAGGGTGGCTACCGCGTATGGAACGAAAGCCAGGACAACGTTGACGCTGACATATTGCTCACTTACACGAAGAGCTTGATGAGCGACATCAACTTCACGGTCAACGCCGGTTCGTCAATCTTCTACCGCCGTTACCGCAACGACTATGCCTCGACCGACGGACTGAACACGCCGGGCATCTACTCGCTCAACAACTCTACGGGCAACATCATAACCTTCGACGCCGATAACCCGCTCTGGGGCACGCGCAGCCAAAAGGAAATAAAGAGTGTCTACGGCTCGGTTAACATCGACTTGTCAAAGTACGCCTACCTCTCGGCTACGGCGCGTAACGACTGGTCGTCTACCATCGCCACGGGCAACAACTCTTACTTCTACCCCTCGGTTGCCGTCAGCACGGTAATATCGGACTACGTCAAGATGCCGAAGTTCATCGACTACCTGAAGGTCATGGCCTCATGGGCAACCGTCTCTAGCGACCTCGACCCGTACCAAATACAGCAGGTGTACACAAAGGAAAGCAACTGGGGCAACACTCCGATGATAAGCTACCCGTCAGCGTTGGTCAACAGCAACATCAAGCCGCAGAAAACAACGTCGTGGGAGGTAGGTTTGTCCACATCGTTCTTGGGCCGCATAGCGCTTGACTTCAGCTATTACCGCAACATCGACACCAACCAGATACTCGATATGCTCATCTCTCAGGCGTCAGGTTTCGACAGTCGCAAAATCAACGGCAATACTTACACCACCAATGGCATCGAGCTCATGGCCAACGTTAAGGCCATTGCGATGAAAGACTTTAAGTGGGACTTCGACTTCAACGTAAGCCACAGCGTGCGCAAACTGACTGAAATCTACGGTGGAGAGGAATACTTCGGTAACCTGAAGAAGGGCGACCGCGCCGACGCTTACTATGCAACGGTGTGGCAGCGCGACAACGAGGGCCGCGTGATAGTTGACGCTACGGGCCAGCCCTTGACCGACCCTTACGCACGGAACGTGGGACACTACGAGCCGGACGTGCGCCTCGGAATGCAAAACAAGTTCAAGTACAAGGACTTCACGCTTACCGTAAACCTTAGCGCAGCTATCGGCGGACTCATCTATTCGCAGCTAAGCCCGAAACTCTGGTGGGGCGGCAAGCATCCGAACTCTACGATGTACCGCGACCAAGAATACTCAAACCTTGACGCAAAGGGCAACCCCACACCGGTGTACGTGCCCAACGCTGTTACCGTTGTGAGCGGAGAGGTTACTTATGACGTACACGGCAACGTGGTGTCAGACACCCGCGTGTTCAAGAAATTCGACAAGGCCGTTGACTGGCAGTCATGGTGCCAGAACTATCCTTACCAGGCTACGGTGACTGACAAGATGGATAAGTTCTTTGCAAACACCTTCAGCCGCACTTACCTGAAGATTGGCCAAATAGCGTTGAGCTACGACTTCAAGAAGCTGTTGCCCCAAGGCTCTGCCGTGAAGGGACTCACCGCAACCTTGTTCTGCAACAACGTGGCCCTGTGGTCGAAAGCTCCGTGGATAGACCCGGAAATCAGCGGCGACTCTTCCGACGACGACGGTTCTAACGACCCGACTGCACGCTACGTGGGCATAGGCGTAAACATAACTCTCTAACAAAACAAGGAACGTAACAGAAAAACAGGATATGAAACCAAAGATATTATTACCGTTAATCGCAGCCGCCATAGGCGTATGTTCATGCGACAGCTTCAGCGACATCAACACCAACCCCAATATGCCGTCGGAAGTGCCTGCCGACCTGCTGCTGCCGAAGGTTTGCCAGGACGCTTTCACGCGAAGCACCGACGGGATGTATGCCGACAAGATGGTAATACAGACCGACGGACACAGCGAGGACCAGTTTTTCGAGTGGAACCGCGGCAGCTTCGACACCTACAACAACGAGCTGCTGCAAGTGGAGAAGATGCGCGAGGAGGCCGAGCGCACAGGAGACGAGGTTTACTTACCGCTGTATAAGTTCTTCCGCGCATACCATTATTACAACCTTACGCTGCGTTTCGGCGACATACCTTACTCCGACGCGATGAAAGGACAGAGCGAAGCGAACTACACACCGAAGTATGACACGCAGGAAGCGGTGTTCGCCGGCATACTGCAAGACCTTGACGACGCCGACGAAGGCCTGGCCTCATCGCCGAGCACGGACGTGATTGAAGGCGACATCATCTACGACGGCGACAAGACTGCTTGGCGCAGACTCATCAACTCGTTCCACCTGAAAGTGTTGATGACACTCTCCCACAAGACGTCGGTGCAGGGGCGCGACGTAAGGCAAGAGTTCGCAACGGTGGCAAGCCGTCCGCTGATGGAGAGCAATGCCGACAACGGCCAACTTGAATATCTCGACCAGGAGGGCAACCGCTACCCGCAGTTCAACGCCCAGTGGTCCGGTTACTACATGGACAGCACCTACGTGGCACGCATGGCCAAGCGTGAAGACCCCCGGCTCTTCCTGTTCTGCCTGCCGACAAACGAGGCTGCCAACGCAGGTAAGGCAACCGACGACTTCACGGCTTACGCCGGCGGCAACCCCATCGTGCCCTACGGAAACAACATCACCTTAGTGAGCGACGGCAAGATTTCGCAAATCAACTCGCGCTTCCGCCTCGACCCGATTGTTGAACCCACGATGCTGATGGGTTACGCCGAGCTGCAACAGGTGCTGGCAGAAGCCGTTGTGCGCGGCTGGATAAGCGGGGACGCCAAGACATACTACGAGAACGGCGTCAAGGCTTCGTTCAAGTTCTACGAGACTTACGCCACCGACTACTCCCAATACGTGACGGAAGAGGCGGCGAATGACTACCTTACGCACCGTCTCGTCAGCTTCGATAACTCGTTGAGCGACGAAGAAAAGATAGAGCGCATTATCTTCCAGAAGTATTGCGTCAGCTTCTACCAAGGCGGATGGGACCCGTATTTCGAGAACCTGCGCACCGGCTATCCCGGCTTCATGCACCTCGAAGGCACTACCCTGCCCTACCGTTGGATGTACCCTGACTCCGAATACCGTTACAACACGACCAACGTTGAGGAGGCAATCACGCGCCAATTCGGCAGCAACAACGACCGCACAACGGTAATGCCGTGGTGGCTCAAGGACTAAAAAGACAACACTGTGTACGCTCGAACCGGCCGGACAAGCGCTACGGGCGCCCGGCCGGTTCTTAAATTAAGCAAAAACCACACATTCATCCGATAACCAAAAACAAATGAAAACGACGAAAAGAATTATCTGCGCCGCAGCGTTCTGCATGGCAGGCTTGCTCGGTGCGAGCGCGCAAAGCGTGAGTTTCAACAAGGAAGGCAAGCTGAAAATAGTACAGTTCACCGACATTCACTGGGTGGCTGGTAAGCCCGAAACGGCCGATGCCGCTGCAAACATGAACCGAGTGCTCGACGAGGAGAAGCCCGACTTGGTGATATTCACGGGCGACATAACCACGGGTAAGCCGGCAAAGGAGGGTCTCGACAAGGCCTTCGAGCCGGTTATAAGCCGCGGAATACCCTTCGCCGCAACCTTCGGCAACCATGACGACGAGCAAGACCTTACGCGCCCGCAGCTGTACGAATACATAAAGACCAAGCAGGGATGCCTCGACGCCAAGGCCGACGGCCCCGACTTCGCCATAAGCGTTACGTCGGCTGACGGCAAGCAGACAAAGGCCGTGCTCTACGTGATGGACAGCAACGCTTACTCCACTATCGACAGCCTGAAGGGTTACGGTTGGTTCCGCCGCGACCAGGTGGACTGGTACGCAAGGAGAAGCGCCGAACTTACTGCGGCGAACGGCGGCAAGCCCCTGCCCGCATTGGCTTTCTTCCACATCCCCTTCCCCGAATACAACCTTGCCGCGGCTGCCGAGAACAACCCGCTCGTAGGCCAACGCGGCGAGAAGGCTTGCTCGCCAGCAATCAACACGGGTATGTTCGCCGCAATGCTTGAAGCCGGCGACGTGATGGGCACGTTCGTTGGGCACGACCACGTGAACAATTACGTCACCCCGTGGCACGGCATCCTGCTATGCTACGGCCAGTTTACGGGCGGCAAGACGACCTACACCGACGGTCGCCGAGGCGCGCGCGTAATAGAGCTGACCGAGGGAAAGCGCGGCTTCACCACATGGCTACGCATGAGTGACGGCACGGTTGCCAACAAGGTTGTATGGCCCGAAGACTTCAATAAGCAATAACCCGAAAAGCGGAAACACTTGCATTAATGAATGTCCGCATTTAACCAACATCCCGTGTAGGGACATAATTTATTATGTCCGAACGCCACGAAGGGGCGTATCCATCCAGCATTAAAAACGAAATACGTTCTTGCAGAACGTTCGGACATAATAAATTATGTCCCTACAGTTGGCGGTTTGCGTATTTTCACGTTATCTTTAATCACACAAAACCTCTTTAACCACAGAATAAAAGATATGCACCGATTGATATTGGGCTTGCTGGCAGCCCTGTTCTTGATGCCGGCAATTAGCACGGCCCAGCGCCGGGTAATCGTAGTTATGGTAGACGGCTACCGTTGGCAGGAGCTGTTCCGCGGGGCCGACTCGACGCTAATAAACAACGGCGAGCTTGGCAACGTCGGCATGATGAAGGCCGACTACTGGCGGACAACGCAAGAAGAACGCCGCAAGGCGCTGATGCCGTTCACGTGGAACTACATCGCCAACAACGGCACAATAATCGGCAACCGCGACAGGGGATGCCGAATGAGCGTGACGAACAATATGTGGTTCTCTTACCCCGGCTACAACGAGACCCTCTGCGGATATGCCGACGACGTGAACATAACGTCTAACGACCCCGTTGACAACCCCAACCGAACGGTTTTCGAGATTGCCGCCGCCACGCCGCAATACAAGGGCAAGGTGCTCGTCTTCGGCAGTTGGGGACGCTTCATACAGATTTTCAACGAGAAGCGCAGCAGCCTCGAGGTGAACACGAACTACCGTCACTCCATGGCCAAGCAGCCGACGGAGCGCGAGCTGTACGTAAACAAGCTACAGGACGGCGCGCCGCGCTACTGGGACGAGGAACGCTTCGACGTGTTCACCCACGAGTATGCCCTCGAGGCCATGAAGACGCGCCACCCCGAGGTGATGTTCGTAGGCTACGGCGACACCGACGAGTGGGCACACGCGGGTATGTACCGCCTGTATCTTGAGGCTGCCAACGACGTTGACCGCTTCATCCAAGAGCTGTGGGAACAGTCACAGGCCGACCCGTTCTACAAGGACAAGACCACATTTATCGTCACCTGCGACCACGGGCGCGGAGCAACCGAGGGCAACGGATGGTTCCACCACGGGCGCGAGTTCGCCGGTTCTAACGAGACATGGCTGATGGCCTTCGGCGCCGGCATACCGGCCAAGGGCGTGCTCACCTCGGGCGAATACCACAACAACCAGGTGGCCGCCACCGTAGCCTCGCTGCTCGGCATAGAGTTCGCACCCGCCCACGCCGGCGCAGGCAGCAAAATAGAGTTCTGACCAAGGCTAACGCACCGGCGCACAGCTGCCCGCCACGGGCGGAACGTGCGCCAAACAAATATCCGCAAGTGGCCTGACACCAATGTGTAGGGACTCACGGCCCGTGCGTCCGGGTAATGTCGTTTATTCACTCATTCCGTATTATACATTGTTGGGCGGACGCACGAACCGTGCGTCCATACAGGTGGATAAAAGCAACGGCAACGAACAACGCACGAATGGTAGTGATTGTAGGCATTCATTTACGCCAAAACCGGAGCGTCTGGCCTCGTACAGGCTAACCGCCTGGCATTCAACGCCTTACAAAAGGGCACGTTTTGCGCTGCAAAACGTGCCCTTTTACGTCATGAAAGGATACCTTTTAGCGTGCAAAAGGTGTCCTCTTGCAAAACCGTGGCGCGCCAAATATCACGGTCGTTGTGGCATAAAGCAATGCCGAAAGATTTGGAACGTAAGGAAAAACGGAGTATCTTTGCACACGAAAACATTAACACCGCATGATGAAGTATTTATCCATATTGTTTGCCTGCATGGTTATGGCGTTGTCAACGATGCCATGCTTCCTCATGGATAAATGCCTGTTCAGCGAGACGGAGACTGCCTGCGGCTGCCAAGACGACGGCAACGGTTGCGGCGACTGTGCCGACTGCTGCTCGCCTTTCATGCACTGCAGCACGTGCCCGGGCTGCACGCAGCCCGAAACGGTGGCGTTCGGCACGCCCGTTGAGCGCGTCACCGTGCGCGAGACTATAGTTTACGCCGACAGTCCCGTAAGCTCCTACCACCCCTCAATCTGGCAACCGCCAAGAGCCTGACATCGTTTTCCACATTATTTACCCGACGGTGCACCCGCAAACGGACGCGCCGCCCCACCCTACGGCGCGCACGCGCTGCAAGGGAAGGATACCAATGTCCTACGCTTTGCACCCATCCAACCTGTAGGGACGCACGAGGCAATGCACTTGTCTTTAACTCCTTAGCGAGTGAAACGAGCGTTAACTACTTTAACTCCTTTAACTACTAATGAATGGGAGCGTAGCGGACATTCATAAAAACAAACATTCACTACACCTAAAAACACGCGAAAAACGATGAAAAAAGCTATATTCGCGCTCATGGCCATAGCCGCTTGGGCGCAGGGCACGTATGCCCAGAACACGCTGAAGGCCACCGTAAAGGAGGCTGAAGACGGCGAGACACTAATAGGAGTCACGGCAAAGGTTGACGGCACGGGCATCACCGCCGTGTCTGACGCTGACGGCAACATCACCATCGACGGCATTCCCGACGGGCCACAGAGCATCACCTTCAGCTACATAGGCTACGAAGACAAGACCGAAAAACTGACATTTCCGCTCGCGGCGGACGCCACGCTGACCGTAACAATGAGCGAGGACGAGGAGGAACTGGACGAGGTCGTGGTACAGACGACACGCGGCACACGCAGCATAAGGAACGTGCCGACGCGCATCGAGTTCATCTCGGGCGAGGAACTCGACGAGAAGTCGAGCATGAAACCGGGCGACATACGTATGCTGCTGAACGAAAGCACGGGCATATCAACGCAACAGACGTCGGCCATATCGGGCAACGCGGCCATACGCATACAGGGACTTGACGGGCGATATACGCAAATACTGAAGGACGGCTTCCCCACCTTTGCCGGTGCGGCGAGCGGTCTCGGCCTGTTGCAGACGCCGCCGCTCGACCTGAAACAGGTGGAAATCATCAAGGGGTCGTCGTCAACGCTCTACGGAGGGGGCGCAATCGCCGGCTTGGTCAACCTCATATCAAAGACTCCTGAAGAAGAACGCGAGCTGAGCTTCCTGCTCAACGGCACGTCGGGCAAAGGCCTTGACGCAAGCGCTTTCTACAGCCAGAGGTTCGGCAAGGTGGGCACCACGATGCTGTTCTCGTACAACCGCAACTGGGCTTACGACCCTTCAGACACGGGCTTCACGGCCATACCTGAGTTCGACCGCTTCACTTTCAACCCTAAACTGTTCCTTTATTTCTCCGAGAACACCGAGATGAACATAGCCATAAACACGATGTTCGAGAAACGTTTGGGCGGCGACATTGAGTACGTGGAGGGTCGCGGCGACGAGACTCACGCCTACTTCGAGCGCAACAAGACGCAACGCCACTCGCTGCAGGCTACGCTGACCCACAAGTTTGACGACCGCAACCGCCTCACGGCGAAAGCCAGCGGCACGTATTACGACCGCGTGATGGAAGTGCCCGGCTACAAGTTTGACGGCAGCCAGGTGTCAACCTTCGCCGAGGCGGCGTTTGCGCAGACGGGGAAAAAGCATGAATGGGTGGCCGGACTGAACCTATGGACGGAGGAGTTCAACGAGAAACACGCCGGCACCGTTGGCAAACGTGACTATACGCAGACCGTGGCCGGAGCCTTCGCACAAGGCACATGGGCCGCCGCGCGGTGGCTCGACGTTGAGGCAGGGCTGCGCGCCGACCACGTGTGGGACTACGGCTGGGCTGTTCTGCCGCGCCTCTCGGCCTTGTTCAAGGTTACCGAAGGGCTGTCGTCGCGCCTCAGCGGAGGCTTCGGCTACAAGGCTCCGACCATCTTCACCGAGGACACCGAGCGGATACAGTACGCCGGGGTGATGCCCATAAGCCCCGAGACCAACAAGCTGGAGCGCAGCTACGGAGCCAACTGGGACGTCAACTACGTAACCTCGCTGTTCGGTGGCGAGGTGTCACTGGCCGTCAACCAGCTGTTCTTCTACACATACATCAAGTCGCCGTTGCTGATGGAGGAAGCCGGCGACGGCCTCTACCGCATGGTCAACATAGGCGGGCACATGGACACGAAGGGCTGCGAAACCAACGTGAAGGTTGGCTACAAGGACTTCCACCTGTTCCTCGGCTACACGTTCACCGACGCCCGCACGCATGACGGCGACCACTCTCACCGCAACTACCTGACGCCCCGCCACAGGGTGAACGCCATCCTGATGTACGAAGTTGAGGACAAGTGGCGCGTAGGTCTGGAGTCATACTACTACAGCAAGCAGGAGCTTAGCGACGGCCGCGAGGGCAAGCCCTACACCATGTTCGGCCTAATGGTGGAGAAAATCTGGGAGAAATTCTCCGTGTTCGCCAACTTCGAGAACTTCACCGACCGCCGCCAGACGCGCTTCGACACCATCTACAACGGCACCGTAACCCATCCCGAGTTCCGCGACATATACGCCCCGCTCGAAGGCTTCGTCTTCAATGCCGGCGTGAAAATCAGGCTGTAGGCCGCCGGTAAAAGGCATAAGGCAAGATGCGTGGTATGTCGTTAAACAGCAAGAGCTAACCATTGTCATAACAACCTGACAACCAACACATTACAAAAGGGCACGTTTTGCGCTGCAAAACGTGCCCTTTTACGTCATGAAAGGATAGCTCTTAGCGTGCAAAAGGTATCCTTTCGCAAAACCGACAATATGGTAATTAACGCCAGTTCGGTATAACCCGATGACGGATATTCAAAATTTACCCCGCAAACGCCGATAAGCCACGGCATTAACCCTCCTCCATATTGCCATCCGCCCCTGTGGGGACGCTCGGTCGGAGCGTCACTACCCCGTGGCGGACATTGCAATAGGTGGACGGAAGCGATATTTTCACAGCATAACCAAAATGAACACTATACTGCAAAAACCGTTGACTGGCACGGAAAAGGCCGGTTCCTTATACCAAACTAACGTGGCAATACTGTCACATCAACAAAAAAAGCCGACACCGATTGCGCCAAAATGTCAGATGCAGTGGCACGTCCCCGCGTTTGGCATACGTTTTGTTAAATGATATGTGACAATAAGTGTTGCGTCAGAGCTACGGATACAGACTGATGTATAGCCGTAAAACCTGATAAACACACTACCGTAAAACCGAAAAAATAATAAAAAACGAAATAATTATGGGAAAGATTATTGGAATTGACTTAGGAACAACAAACTCTTGCGTTGCCGTATTCGAGGGCAACGAGCCTGTTGTAATAGCTAACAGCGAGGGCAAGCGCACAACGCCTTCAGTTGTAGGTTTCGTGAAAGACGGTGAACGTAAAATCGGTGACCCGGCAAAGCGCCAGGCCATAACAAACCCGAAGAACACCATCTACTCAATCAAGCGCTTCATGGGCGAGACATACGACCAGAGCCGCAAGGAGGCTGAGCGCGTGCCGTTCACGGTCGTGAACGAGGGCGGATACCCCCGCGTGGAAATCGACGGGCGCAAATACACTCCGCAGGAAATATCGGCCATGGTGCTGCAAAAGATGAAGAAGACCGCCGAGGACTATCTCGGACAGGAGGTTACGGACGCCGTTATCACCGTTCCGGCTTACTTCTCTGACTCTCAGCGCCAGGCTACGAAAGAGGCTGGACAGATAGCCGGACTCAACGTCCGCCGTATCGTCAACGAGCCTACGGCAGCCGCGCTGGCTTACGGAGTTGACAAAGCCAACAAAGACATGAAGATTGCCGTGTTCGACCTTGGCGGCGGTACGTTCGATATATCAATACTTGAGTTCGGCGGAGGCGTGTTCGAGGTGCTCTCCACCAACGGTGACACCCACCTCGGAGGTGACGACTTCGACCAGGTTATCATCGACTGGCTCGTAAACGGCTTCAAGGCCGACGAAGGCATCGACCTCTCGAAAGACCCGATGGCCATGCAGCGCCTGAAGGAAGCTGCCGAGAAGGCGAAAATCGAGCTGTCAAGCTCAAGTTCAACGGAAATCAACCTGCCGTACATCACGGCTGAAGGCGGCGTGCCAAAGCACTTGGTGAAGACTCTGACACGTGCACAGTTTGAGCAGTTGGCACACTCGCTCATCCAGGCTTGCCTCGTTCCGTGCCAGAACGCGATACGCGACGCCAAGCTGACAACGTCAGACATCGACGAGGTTATCCTCGTGGGCGGTTCAAGCCGTATACCAGCCGTGCAGGAGTTGGTTAAGAACTACTTTGGCAAGGAGCCTTCAAAGGGCGTCAACCCCGACGAGGTAGTAGCCGTAGGAGCAGCCATCCAGGGTGCAATCCTCAACAAGGAGAGCGGCGTAGGCGACATCGTGCTGCTCGACGTGACACCGCTTACCCTCGGTATCGAGACCATGGGCGGCGTGATGACGAAGCTCATCGACGCCAACACCACCATCCCGTGCAAGAAGAGCGAGACGTTCTCTACTGCCGTTGACAACCAGACAGCCGTAACAATACACGTATTGCAGGGCGAACGCCCAATGGCTGCGCAGAACAAGAGCATCGGCCAGTTCAACCTTGAGGGCATAGCCCCGGCACGCCGTGGTGTTCCTCAGATTGAGGTGACCTTCGACATCGACGCAAACGGTATCCTCAACGTGAGCGCCAAGGACAAGGCTACGGGCAAGGAGCAGGCCATCCGCATAGAGGCTTCGTCAGGCTTGACCCAAGACGAGATTAACCGCATGAAGGCGGAGGCCGAGCAGAACGCCGAGAACGACAAGAAAGAGCGTGAGCGTGTGGACAAGATGAACCAGGCAGACTCGATGATATTCACCACCGAGAACTTCCTGAAGGACAACGGCGACAAAATCCCTGCCGACCAGAAGTCGAACATCGAGAGCGCACTCCAGCAGCTCCGCGACGCCCACAAGAGCGGCGACATCACTGCGATAGACAACGCCATCAACAACCTCAACACCGTAATGCAGGCAGCCAGCGCACAGATGTACCAGCAGGCGGGCGGCGCACAGCCCAACGCCGGCCAGGGCTTCACCGGCAACAATGCCGGAGCCGGCCAGCAGCAAAACACCGGCAAGTCTGACGACAACGTGCAGGACGCCGACTTTGAGGAAGTTAAGTAAGTATAGATAATTACCGAAAGGTATAGATAGATAAATCCGCATAGCTCAATGAGTTATGCGGATTTTCTTTTTAGTTAAACTTTGTATTTCTTTTGTTATATTCGGATATTTGCTTTATTTTTGCACCATATTTGTACCAACACTTATTGGTAGATAATGTGACACTTAATAACAATAGTAATAATAAAACAGAACTGTATGGGTGCAGCAAAGTTTGAGATAACAAGGAAATGCAAGATTTGCGGTGAGCCATTCGTCGCAAAGACTATCACGTCTTGGTATTGCTCACCAAGATGTTCTAAAGTTGCATTTAAACGCAGAAAAGATGAAGAGAAAAGAAATGAGCGTTTGGATGCTATAGCCAAATCTATTCCCAAAGACCAAGAGTACATTACAGTACCAGAGGCATATTCCATGTTTGGAATCAGTAAAGAGACACTATATCGTTTAATTCGTAAAGGTGTTATTCCAAGTGTGAATGCAGGTCAGCGCCAAACACGAGTAAGCAAAGAAACGCTTATGGAGATGTACCCTCTAAGGAAGAGTTTGCTTAAGAAGCAGCCCAAGCCCATTCCCAAGCTGTATAGTTTGGAACCAAAGGATTGCTATACGATACAGCAAGCGTGTGAGAAATATCACATGAATGATAGTACACTCTATCTTCAAATCAGAAAGTTTTCAATTCCGACTCGGCAAATCGGCAATTTCGTATATGTGCCCAAGAAGGAAATAGACAACCTCTATAAATAAGCATCCCTATGAAGAAATCTCTATCCCACACCCGTGTTTCCGTGAAACTTCGCAAGGCAGAGTTTCGCAAGGAATGGTATCTTTACATAGAGTCATATCCGGTTATATCCAAAAACGGTGGCAAGCCACAGCGAGTTCGCGAGTATGTCAACCGTACTATAACCACTCCGATATGGGACAAAAGCAGAACGGCAAGAACAGCTTCCGACGGAAGTGTAACATATAAGCCGAAACGTGATGTCAATGGTGTCATCCTCTGCAAGTCGGAGCTTGACCAAGAATCATGCATCTATGCAGACAAGGTCAGGGCTATTAGACAAAAGGAATACGATACCGCAGGACTTTACTCTGAATCAGAAGCCTCCTTATTGGAACAGAAAGAGAAATCGCAATGCGATTTTATTACATATTTCAAGAGTATAATAGATATTCGGCACAGGAATAGTTCAGACTCTATTATCGTAAATTGGAATCGTGTATATGCACTGATGCTCATCTTTACCGACAATCAGCCAATGATCTTTGCCAACATAGACACAAAGCTGGTTGAGGATTTTAGGTTGTTCCTTTTGGATGCTCCACAAGGAGGTAACAAGAAAGGGACAATCTCGCAAAATACGGCTTCCACCTATTTTGCAATATTCAAGGCTGGATTAAAGCAAGCGTTTGTTGATGGATATTTTGTATCTGATATTGCAGCTAAGATAAAAGGTATAAAAGAGAAAGAGGCAAGAAGGGAGCATCTTACCTTAGAGGAACTTAACCGATTGGTTTGTACACCATGCGACAATCCCACTATCAAACGTGCAGCCCTTTTCTCTGCTTTGACAGGTCTTCGACATTGTGACATTATGAAAATGACATGGAAAGAGTTGACAAAGGAAGGCACTCACTATCGCATCAACTTCGACCAAAAGAAGACAAAGGGCGTTGAGTACATGCCTATTTCTGAGCAAGCGTATGATCTATGTGGAGAACCTGGGCATCCTGACCAATTAGTATTTGAAGGTCTGCCTGCCCCATCCTGGATTTCCAAACCTTTGGCAAAATGGATTGAGGCATCAGGAATCACTAAGCATATCACTTTCCATTGCGCTAGGCATCACCATTTATCTTATACGTTGAAAATAAGCAGTTTATAAGAATATGTTTTTTTACAGGTAACGATTTAGAAACGAGCGAAGTTCTATATTTTGTTAGATTTTACATCAATCAAAAGAACACTATTTATGTATCCACAAAGATATTAATATTTCTATTATTATGGAAATCTACCTTAACAAATTATATGTAAATCCGATATTTCTCTATAGTGCATTTTAATCTAATAAAATAAATCCTTATATTTGTACGATACTAAATCATACCATTAGAATGGCTCTATCATTATCAGCAGAACAAAAAAATTTAAGGTCATTATTTATTAATGATGACAGGTACATCGTTCCTCCGTTTCAGAGGCCTTATAGATGGACGAAAAAAGAGGCAAAGCAATTATTTGATGATATTACGCAAGCCTTTAAGTTAAATGAAGATTATTTTGTTGGGAACATTGTTATTGCTCGTGGAAACGATGATAAATCTAAACCACAGATTATCGACGGGCAACAAAGAATTTTAACTTTATGGATGTTCTTAAAAGCTCTTGCAATCTTAACTAAAGTTCCAAGAATAGAGGAAATGCTATCAATAAAAGATTGGGAAGATAATAATGTGCTTTCTAAAATTGATTCATTAGTATTTGAAGAAGCTGATCAAGAGGGAATTGATGATTTACTGAATTGGCAACAAGATGATTTCAAGAATAAAATCAAAGAGATTTCTAAATTAGGTCAGATCCAATCAAATGCAATCCAAATTTATAAATGGATTCAAGAATATTTTAGTCGAATTGGAAATGTCGAGCAGACCAGTTTTTGGAAGTATTTTATTGATAGAGTATATTTATTACCAATAGTACTCGACGGCAAAGATATGGCGGAAGCTACTTCACGCGCATTAACAATTTTTGAAACAATCAACAATCGTGGACTAGATTTAGCAGATGCAGATATATTAAAGGCAAAACTCTATGAGATGGCTAGTAGTGTGAAAGAAGGTAATGAATTTATTTTGGAATGGAAAAATTTAGGACAAAAATGTCTAGAATTGAACATTTCTGTAAATGAAGTCTTTAGATATTATTTGCGAATTATACGAGCTCAAAACAATCAAACCACGTCTGAACCTAATTTAAGAAATTTCTTTTTGAATCATGATATTTCTCCATTCAAAACAAAAAAATGGAAAAATATTATGAATGACCTTAATTCAATTGGTGATGTTCTTGAAAAGATTGATACATTAAAGTATTCATCTGCTAAAACAGCGCTATTATATCAAGTCCTGCAAGCACATTCTAGTGCTATTCCATTATCAGCTATGGTGGTTTTTGTATATTCGACTTTAGAATCAGATGATTCCCAACAAGAACAAAAGGTTGTTGACTTTTTAGAATTTCTTGTAAAAATATGCTATGCTCATGATCCAGCCCAAGATATAAAATATAAGATATTTGATATTAATGTAAAGATCATGAATAAAAGGCAAATGATACTACAAAATGGTGAACTTTCAGATGATTTTTTTGATGAAAGACGACGCTTAAGAAATGGATTTGTAATGCTTTACCATTATCTTACTGAAGATAATTGGAATTCATTAAAAATAACATTTCCATTAAATGTAGAACGTATTGTTCGACAAAGTGATACAACTGCCCATTGGGATTGGCCTAATGAAACCATAAAATATGACATTGAAGATATGGCGAATTTTTCTATTATTGATTTTCCAAAAACATATAAATCTTTATCAGAAAGAAGCCTTTTATATAATTCATCTAGTCTCAACTCTGTTGCCAAAATCCTTAGAGGTAAAACGTACTATTCTTATAATGATTTTCTTTATAGAAAGAAAGATATGCGAGAAATACTTTCCAGTTTTTTAAAATCTACTAAAATCTACGTGTGAAAAAAATAACCATATCCAATTTTAAAGGTATAAAATCGCCCCTACAATTAGATTTATATACTGTAGATAACAATAACATTGAAAAGGAATCTAACCTTTTGTTATATGCAGAAAACGGAGGTGGAAAAACATCTATATCTGAAGCTATAAGATTAATTTCATTTGCTAATTTTATAGAAGAAGAAGTAATAAGTCCCAATATTGTTGGCGAAGAGCGGGAAGCAGCCAAACGAGATTGGCTAAATAGTTACCTGCATGATCAATCTAATGATGTATTTGAAATAGATATTGATGGAAATAAATTTTCATCCACTAGCCCCGATGCTATGCCCAATAAAAATGTTTTCATATTAGATAGACTTCAACTTAGGCCTACATCTAAAATTAAGCTAGAAAACTTAATTGGGAAAAACCATTTTGGCGGACCTTATTCATATGAACAATTATCGTCATCTGAAATTATTGATATGGTATTAAGTGATGTTAATGATATTTTAAAGAATGAATTTAAAGAAAAAATAGAACTAGTTCGCCCTGAATCAGAAGAAAAAATAGTTGGAATATCAGGTATAATTGAAGGTATCATTACCGAGAATATACACGAAAAATTAAACGAGGCTCATCAAAATTTAATTAAAATTTTGATTTTTATAAGCTATGTAAAATTAGCCCCTAAATTAGGAGATGAAAAAAAATATTTCGTAGTATTTGATGACGTAATGTCAAGCCTAGATTTAGCAAACCGCATTGTTTTGGCTCGGATTTTAATTAATTTAGGAAAAGAGTATCAGTTATTATTAATGACACACAATGTTGGTTTTTATAATTTAATAAAACATATTTCAGGTATAAACCATACAAATGAAAATTGGAGATATACATCACTGTATCAAATAGATGGAACTCATATCATGTATTCAATTAGTGAAGAAGAAAATGTAGATGAACTAGTAAAAAAATTTGGTGGAAGAATTTTGCCAACTGATGAATTAGCGATTAATGCTATGCGTAAAAAATTCGAAAAATTACTACATGAATTTGGGAAAATTTTAACAATTGGAGTACAAGAAGAGACTTCTGACTTAATTGACCGAATCTGTAATAACGAAAAATGGCTATATTGCTATTTGGATGGTGATAAAATTTATACACAGACAGATTTAATCAAAAATATTTCATCACTAGTAAAGGTTTGTCCTCAGAAATATCTACAATCTAAAATTAGAGCTATTTTCCAAAAATATAATGAAGGCAACCAGATGCCATGGATCTCTACAACAATACAACATTTACATACCTATCAAAAGGTCGTATTACATCAAGGATCACATGATCAACTTGGAACTCTTCCTATTATTTCAGATAAAGAAATTACTATCACATTAGATTTAATGAAAAAACTTGAGCAGATAATTAAAAGAAGCTCAACTAATTTTCCATATTTTATTTAATGCACTTTCTTTAACAAATAATTGCAATTCAAATTAATATCAAATACATGCAAATATTTCTTGTCAAATCATATGTTTTAAATCTAATTACTATTTAAATTTTGGATAGTTGCCTTATTATTTTCCTACATTAGTGTCCACTAAAAAAATCATAGAAGTTCTTTGAAATTATTGAAATTCAATTTGTTATAGGCAATTTTAGATTTCCGAGACTTGAATTTAACTTTGCGGTCAAAATCAGACCGTTATGTTTAAAGACGAGTACGTTTTCTCTCAATTAGTTAAATTCCTTGATTACGAGAAATTCAAATACATTGTGAAGAAATACAATGGCAACAAGTATATCAAAAGCTATACCTGTTGGAATCAGTTGCTTACGATGATGTTCGGTCAGCTATCCAATCGAGAGAGCCTCCGGGATCTGGTTGTGGCTATGGAAGCACACGCTGGGAAACTCTACCATCTCGGAATCGGGAAATCTGTAACACGAAGCAATCTCAGTAAAGCTAATGAGCAACGTGATTACCGTATTTTCGAGGAGTATGCAACATTCATGATTGCCGAGGCCCGCAAGCGTAGAATCAATAAAATATTCGAACTTGACGGTCATGTTTACGCATTTGACTCTACAACGGTTGATTTGTGCCTGTCGGTGTTTGAATGGGCCAGATTTCGCAAACACAAAGGCGGAATAAAGTTGCATACGCTCTATGATGTTGAAGCGGAAGTACCTGCATTTGTGCATATTACACCTGCCAACATTCACGATTCAAAGGCTATGCCTGAGATACCATACGAATCTGGAGCGCACTACATATTCGACCGCGGATATAACGATTTCAGCAACCTTAATACGATAAATCGTATAGGTGCTTTCTTCGTTGTACGAGCCAAAACAAACGTACGGATCAAGCCTAAAACCTGGAAACGAAGATTGCCGGAAGGTGTAGTTTCGGATGTAATCGGGTGCTTTACGGTTTATAAAAGTTCTAAGGATTATCCCGAGGAACTTAGAAAACTCATCGTTGAAAATCCTGAAGACGGTACACAATATATCTTCCTGACAAACAATCTTGACGCATCTGTGGAGTTGTTATCATCGCTTTATCGAAACAGATGGGGTGTAGAACTGTTCTTCAAATGGATAAAACAACACCTCAGGATTAAGAAGTTTTGGGGAATATCGGAAAACGCAGTACGCATACAAATCTATTGTGCGATAATTACTTACTGTTTGGTAGCAATAATCCAACACGATATGAAATTAGAACGCAGCATCTATGAAGTTCTCCAAATTCTCGGAATCTCTCTGACCGACAAAACACATCTCAGTGACTTGTTCTACAAATCGAATTTCAAAAATGTCAAAGACCAATATGATTCAAGTGAACCGGATTTATTTAATTTTTAACCTTGTCCATTTTTAGCGGACAGTAGTGATTTTCCTATAAATAAAATCTCCTCTTTTGTGAAAGAATATTTTAAATACAACTGATTATCAATTTCCAAAATTGATTTATGCCAGTTAATATCGCTTTGATTACTAAAATCTTGCAGTGGAATAAATCTAAAAACATCTTGTGACACCTGCATAGTACCTCGACCAAAAAACAATAATGTCTTAAAAAAATTAGTACAGATATATTTATAACAATTTTTCTGTTCAATCTCAGTATCAAAGGGACCTATCAAAAGAAAGGTTTCTGTGCAAACTGAATTTTGTTCTCCTATGATGGTTTCTGGTGGATTGAAAGCATTTGTAGAATAACTAGTTGTAAAAAATAGTTTATATTTATTTACTGCAGCTTTGTTTTTTGTTATAATTCTAGGTGAAATATATCCAATTGTTCTTCTCGCTCCTCCTTTAATTCCTTTCACACCATAAATTTTTACGCATCCGTAGAAAGGTTCTGATTGTAAATTAGATAGTGGATATCTTTCTGGCGAATTAAATAAATCCTTTCTGATTCCAAACGGCTGGGTTAA
>CALUEX010000054.1 GCA_944319815.1 uncultured Prevotella sp.
TACCATTCCTTGATTTCAGGATCGGGAGCTTTCTTTGCAAAGTAGTCATCAATATGCTTTTTGCTCCAATAGGTTTTTCCACGATGAAAGGTTCGTGGAATATTATGTTCCTTAGCGATATGAAATATCCAGGAATCCTTTATGCCATACTTTTCCTTAACTTCAGCTGTGGTGTAGAAATCTGATATTGGAGTTTTCTCTTTGGGCTTATTCTCATTATTGGAAGCAATAATGTAGTCGAACATCTTATCAATATCCGAACGCCGTACAAGAGTTTTCCCATCAAATCTGACCGCTTTGATTTTCGCGTTTTTGATATACCGATAAATTGAGGTACGGCCTACACCTAAAAATGCGGCAACTTCAGTAGGGGTTAAGAACTCTTTTTCAGAATTAGGTTTTAATTCTGCATCATGTTTCAAGTGGAATTCTTGAATTCGTTTTTTTCTAACTCGATCTTTGTATGCGAGGTTTGCGCACCTGTGTGAACAGTATGCGGTAGTGATCTTGTGGGCGGTAAAAATAGTGCCACACCACTCGCATTTCTTTTGAATTTCAATGTTACTAGCCATTTTAATTATCTTTTTAGTTCGCCAAATCTGTTTCATTGCGTACCACAGCGTTCCAAGGCGTTCCAGGTTGTCCACCATCTGGCAGACAGTAAACCCGGCTTTTGGCTTGTGAGGTACACAGGAGGTACAAAAAATGGCGTAAAAAGGCTTAGCAACGATTATCAACGATACTTGAGCAACAAAAAAGGCGCCCGTAAAGAGCGCCATATTAATCGATTATAATCAATTTAACTATTTGATAATCAAGTATTTACTTGCCGATGCAAAAGTGCTTGAAGATGTTTTGGAGTGTCTCCTCGGTTGTGATTTCGCCGCCTACGATTTCGGCGAGGCGGTGGAGGCAGTCGCGGAGGTCTTGCGCCACGAGGTCGGAGGG
Organism: uncultured Prevotella sp.; assembly: GCA_944319815.1. Classification (GTDB taxonomy): domain Bacteria; phylum Bacteroidota; class Bacteroidia; order Bacteroidales; family Bacteroidaceae; genus Prevotella. The sequence goes on from CALUEX010000054.1 coordinate 949, forward strand.
GAGGCCGTCGGCGAGGCCTTGGCGCACGCGGCGGATGGCGTCGAGGGCGAGGGCGAGGGCTTCGTAGTGGCGGACGTTGGTGACGACGACGTCGGCCGACGATATTTCGGGCAGTCCGGCGGCTTCCACGAGCATCTGGCGCAGGCGGTCGATGTTGGTGCCTTGCTTGGCCGATATTGATATGCTGCGCGCGCCTTGGGGCAGGTTGGGCATGGCTGGCATTGACGCTTGCGGGGCAAGGTCGGCCTTGTTGTGGGCCACGATTAGCTGCTTGCCTTGGCAGAGGGGGAGGATTTTCCCGGCGGCTTGGGCGCTGCGGGTTGTTGTGTCGGTGGCGTCGAGCATCCAGATAACTATGTCGGCCTGGCTGATTTTCTTGAACGTGCGGTCGATGCCGAGGCGTTCGATGGTGTCGTCGGTGTCGCGTATGCCGGCCGTGTCGATGAAGCGGAAGGTCACGCCGCCAATGTCGGTCGTGTCTTCTATTACGTCGCGCGTCGTGCCGTGTATGTCGCTGACGATGGCGCGCTCCTCGCCGACGAGTGCGTTGAGCAGGGTTGACTTGCCGGCGTTGGTCTCGCCGACTATGGCCACGGGCACGCCGTTCTTTATGGCGTTGCCAACGCTGAACGACGAGGCGAGCCGCGATATTGCCGTCTCCACCTGCGCTGCGGTTGTGTCAAGCTCGGTGCGGTCGGCAAACTCCAGTTCCTCGTGGTCGCTGAAGTCGAGTTCAAGCTCAAGTAGCGACGTAAGCCTTAGCAGCTTGTCGCGCAGCAGCGCCAGCTCCCGGCTGAAGCCGCCGCGCATCTGGTTTACGGCCAGGCGGTGCGTTGCGGCCGACGTAGAGGCGATTAGGTCGGCTACGGCCTCGGCCTGGCTTAAGTCCATCTTGCCGTTGAGGAAGGCGCGGCGCGTAAACTCGCCCGGCCCGGCGGCGCGGCAGCCGTGGGCGATGAGCAGCTGCATCACACGTTGCAGGATGTAGGCCGACCCGTGGCATGATATTTCGGTAGAGTCTTCACCAGTGTAAGAGTGCGGCGCACGGAACAGGCTCACCAGCACGTCGTCTACGGTCTCGCCGCCGTCGTCGGTTATTCTGCCGAACGCCAGCGTGTACGGTTGCCTCTCGGCCAGCGGTGCGCCGCCCTTGTCGGCAGGGGTGAAGATGTTGTCGGTTATGCTAACGGCTTCAGGGCCTGACACCCTTACAATTCCGATTGCCCCGCCCCGCCCAGTTGCTATGGCGCATATAGTGTCTTCGTTGATTATCGTCATGTCTTTTTGTTTGATTTTGAGCGGCTAACAAAGCCTATAGTCTGTTGAAGCAGCTTGTAAAACTGTTGTAACGTGAAGGTGTAACGCTCGTTATTTGTCGTCTTCCATTGAGTCCCAATAGTCGCTATCCATTTTCATTACCTTGAAAGTCATCTCTGTTTGAAGTCCTAAACCAAAGTCATATATGTAGTCAGTCAACTGATGGCCATTAATCAAGATGACGGTCGGCGACCCATTCAGGCTGTCTACATAATCGACAGCACCTTTCGTGAAGTCGGAGGTGGTGATGAAAACACCCTTTTTTGATGGAGTTCCGGCAACTGCACCAACGAAACTTTGCACCTCGTTGCGCCCAACGTTGTTGCCCAAGGCATACCGCTTGGCTTGGATTGAAATATGGTTAAAACCGAGTATGTCTTCTTTTATTACGCCGTCGATGCCTCCGTCATTTGAGAGCTTCGTGACAAAGCCGGAGTTTTTCACCTCTCCACCATACCCCATCGCTTGAAGTAGCCTTACAACCAACCGTTCAAATTCTTGTGGTTTTTTGCCGAGAATTGTCGTAAGAATTTCAGATTGGATGGATTGTTTGATGTTGTCATACGAGTTGTATAATCTTTCCTGTGGGGTAGGCTCATTCCCTCCTGTCTCCTCGGCTGTGTCTTCCTGTGCGCCTTTAATGTTATGGCTTTTCTTTGGAGTCCGTGCATTGACTGTCGTCTTGACATATTCGCATATTTGTTCGTCTGAATACGATGCAAGCATAGACAGCCCTTTCTCGCTGATTTTATAGTCTCCGCGTTTGGGCTTTTCCACTAATCCGGCAATGAATAAGTAAGACAATGCCCAAGAAATGCGGTCTAAGAATATTTCTCCATTCCCCGATGGATACCAAGCGTTCATCTCCTCGTCCGTCAAGTGGAAATGCTCGGCTAAAGGAGCTCTAAAGTCTTTTGCCCTCATAACGACCCCCGACTGTAGTATTTTCAGTATTTGTATCCTGATTTTGTCAAACTGCGGTATCATTTATATTGAATGTTTTGTGTTCTTTAAAATAGGAATAAAGCAACGTAATGACTTCTCCGTATGATACGGTCAGCGTAAGCATACTCTTGCAAAGATAGGTAATTTTATTGTAATACAGGTTTATTGATTTCGATTTTTCGGCCTAAAAGTTTATGCGCTCGGTGTAGACGGCCTATAGCCGTGTGCTATTTCCGTGAAAAGACGCTGGGCTGTGATAGGGAATATAGAGACGTCACAACCTCGTTTTTGCATATTATAAAGTCAACGTAAGTTCGATATAAGCACACATTCTTGTAGGGACATAATTTATTATGTCCGCACGCCGCGAAGAGGCGTATTTATCAAACAAGGTCAACAAACAACGTTCTTTCAGAACGTGCGGACATAATAAATTATGTCCCTACAAGGGATGAATTCTTATATTTAACGGTTCTAATATTATACTGAACTCACGTAAAGTCCAGTTTGATGCTGACAACGTGATTGTAATAGCCCATTAATGAGCCGAAAAACATCGAGACGTGCAACGTGCTGGCATTCAGCGTGTTATGAAAGGCCACGTCTTGCAGCGCAAAACGTGACCTTTTATAATGCAATTTGTGGCCTTTTGAAAGGCAATTTGCCGTCGTTTGGAAATTGGAAGGTCGTAATTTTGTTGACAACTGCGTGTAGGGACGCACGGCTCGTGCGTCCGCCTTAAAGGAAATGTTGGTGTTATCGTTGTAGGGAATGACGTTATGCGGACGCACGGGCCGTGCGTCCCTACGGGCGGATGGGCGTTGATGTATGGTTGGGTGGCGACGTCGGCCTTGCGGAAAAGGTAGGGCGGCGTGCTGGTTATGCCTGTTTCTTGTACGTCATTGCCGCTATGATGCAGAATAGGAGGGCGAAGGCGGAGAGTGCGGCGTACTGCACCCAGAGGTCGGCAAGGCCCGCCCCCTTGAGGTAGACGGAGCGCATTATTTCGATAAAGTAGCGCGGCGGTATGGCGTAGGTGATGTATTGCGCCCAGCGCGGCATGGAGGCGATGGGCGTGAAGAGGCCGCTCATCAGCTGGAATATTACGACGAAGGCGAACATCATGAAGATGCTCTGGAGTATTGTGGCAGACTTGTTGGCGATGAACACGCCGAGGGCCGACATGAAAAGGGTGAACAGGATGGTTGCGAGGTAGACGCAGCCGACGTTGCCGGCGGGCGCGAGGCCGTATGCAAGCCAGCCTACGGCCATGCCTACGGTGACGACGAGGATGCCGGCAGCCCAGTAGGGTATGAGCTTCGACAGCACGAACTCGAACCGCCCGACGGGTGTCACGTTCATTGCCTCGATGGTTCCCGTCTCCTTCTCGCTCACGAGGTTGAGCGTCGGCAGGAAGCCGCAGATGATGATGAGCAGCACCACCATGAGGGCGGGCAGCATATAGTTGCGGAAGTTGAGCGTGGGGTTGTACAGGTTCACCGTGCTTGCCGTCGCCTGCGGCGGCGCGACGCCCCGCTCGGACGCCCACCGGCGCAGGGTGTTGGCCACCGACATGGTGGCGTATTGCGCGCCGAGTGTGCCCTTGGTGGCGTTCACGCCGTTGGCCTTCAGGTCGAGTTGCGGGTTCTTTCCGTTGGTCAGGTCGTCAAGGTAGCCCCTCGGTATTGTGACGATGGCGTCGGCCCTGCCGCTCTCCACCTGCCGCAGGGCCTCGCCGTAGCCGTAGTGGCAGCCCACGACGGTGATGTATTCAGATGCGTCCATGTCGGCAACGATGCGCCGTGAGAGTTCTGTCAGGTCGTTGTCAACCACGGCCACGCCAACGTTCTTTACGTCGAGCGTGGCCACGAGGGGGATGACCAGCATCACGAGGATGGGCATGGCGACGATGATGCGCGGCACGATGGGGTTGCGCCGCATCAGCGTCAGTTCCTTCTTCAGCAATATTTTCAGCGTTGTTGCGTTCATCGTGGACCTCCGTTATTTCTTCGCGTTAAACTTCTTCACGGCCAAGGCCAGCACGGCGAGAGTCATGCCGGCCAGCACAAGCACCTCGGTGAGCACGCTGCTGACGGGCAGCTGTTGTATCATGAGCACGCGCATGGCCGATATGTACCAGCGTGCCGGCACCACGCACGACAGCCACTGCAGGGCCGTGGGCATATTCTCGACGGGGTATATCATGCCCGACAACAGAATGACGGGTATCATGAACAGCACGCCCGAGACGAGCAGGGCCGCCACCTGCGTCTGCACGATGGACGAGACGAGGAGGCCGAGGCTCAGGGCGAGGAGGATGTAGAGCACCGTCACCCACACGACGTTGACCACGCTGGCCGAGAACGGCAGCCCGAGGACACTGTAGCCGAGCACGAGCACGAGCGCAAGGATGACGCACGAGAGCAGGAGGTAGGGCACGAGCTTGCCGAGGATGATGGTAACGGGGCGCACGGGCGAGACGAGCAGCAGGTTCATGGTGCCCTGTTCTTTCTCGTTGACGATTGAGACGGATGCCATCATGGCGCAGATAAGTATGAAGACCATGCCCATGATGCCGGGGACGAAGTTGTAGGCGCTTCGCAGCTGCGGGTTGTATAGTGTGGCGCTTACCACCGGCGAGCCGCCCGTGCCGCCAAGGGCGCTCTCTATGTAGGCCGTTGACGTTTGTGCAAGCACGGTGTTCGAGGCATCTACAATCACCTGGTGGGCCAGCCTTCCGTCGGTTGTCCTTAGCGCAATGGCTGCGTCAACCTTGCCCCTTCGCAGCAGGTTTTCCACTTGGTCGTAAGACGTTATGCCCTTGAAAGTAAAGTAAGGATTGTTGCGCAGGCGGTCGATGGCCTGTCTTGTGTCGTCAGTGTGTTGCTCAACAATGGCGACGACCCTGACGTCGTTCACCTCGGTCGATATGGCGAAGCCGAACAGCAACAGCAGCACTACGGGGATGACCATCACGACGATGATGGTGCGGAAGTCGCGCACGAGGTGCAGCATCTCTTTCTTTATTAGCGACTTGAATATTGTCATGGTTGTGTTTTTTGCTTAGTCGGACCGTTTGGCGTCCTTCGCCACCGTGCGGAACACCTCGTCCATCGTGGCGGCCCGGTATTGTTCTTTCAGCGCGGCGGGGCTGTCGAGGGCCTTTATGCGCCCGTCAACCATGATGGATACGCGGTCGCAATATTCGGCTTCGTCCAAGTAATGCGTCGTTACGAACACGGTCATGCCGCCGGCCGAGGCCTTGTAAATCATCTCCCAGAACTTCCGCCGCGTTGCGGGGTCAACTCCGCCCGTGGGTTCGTCGAGGAACACGATGTCGGGAGAGTGCAGCGTGGCTGCCGTGAAGGCCAGTTTTTGCTTCCATCCTACGGGCATCTCCTTTACGGGAACGTTCCTCATGTCGCTCATTCCCAATGTCCTGAACGCCTCGTCGGCCCTTTCCTTTATGGCCTTTCGCGGCATACCGTAGATTGTTGCAAACAGGTTCAGGTTCTCCCAGACGGTCAACTCTTCGTAGAGAGAGAACTTCTGGCTCATGTATCCGATGTGTTTCTTTATGCTTTCGGCCTGTCGGGTGATGTCGAAACCGGCAACTGTCCCGCTGCCGGAGGTGGGATAGCTGAGGCCGCACAGCATCCTCATGGCCGTCGTCTTGCCGGCTCCGTTAGCCCCGAGGAAACCGAAAATTTCGCCTTTCGCCACCTGTAGGGATATATGGTCAACGGCAGTGAAGTCGCCAAACTTCTTCGTCAGCTCATTGACCGATATTACAGCGTCTTCATTCATCATTCCTTGCCAGTTTTATGAATAAGTCCTCGATGTTGCCTTTTGCCGGGTAGATGCTTGCGTCCGTTATTCCCATGCTGTGCAGTTCGTGCACGGCATTGTCGGGATTGAAGCCTTCGCCGGCCTCGATGTGCAGCGTTGCGCCGAACGTGTAGCAGTTGCTTACGCCGCGAAGGGTGCGCAAGGCCTCGAGCAGTCGGTACATATTTGCCGACGATGCGCTGTAGATATTGCGGCCCAAGGTATCGGCCAACTTGCCCGGAGTGTCCACGTCAAGTATCCGCCCCTTGTTTATTAAGGCTATCTGTTCGCATCGTTCGGCCTCGTCCATGTATGAGGTTGACACGAGGATTGTGATGCCTCGTTCCCTCAGCGTTGCCAACATATCCCAGAACTCGCTTCTCGACACGGCGTCAACTCCTGTCGTCGGTTCGTCGAGGAGGAGTATTCGGGGGCTGTGTATTAGTGCGCAACACAGTGCGAGCTTCTGTTTCATACCCCCGGACAATGCCCCGGCCATGCGGTCGGGAAACTTCTTGAGCTGGCTGAAGACAGGGGCTATGAGGTCGAAGTTCTCATCTACGCCCACGCCGAACAGCGACGCGAAGAATTGCAGGTTCTCGTTGACGGTCAAGTCTTGGTATAGCGAGAACTTCTCCGGCATATAGCCGATTTTCGTGCGCAGCTTCCTGTAGTCCTTTACGACGTCGAGTCCCGCGACAGTAGCCGTCCCCTCGTCGGGTGCGAGTAGCGTGGTCAGTATTTGGTAGAGCGTCGTCTTGCCGGCTCCGTCAGGCCCGATAAGCCCGAACATAGAGCCTTCCGGCACGGAGAACGTCACCTTGTCAAGGGCTGTCAGCCTCCCGTATCGCTTGGTTACGCCCTGTATGTCTATGGCGTTTCTCATAAGCGTACTTCCCCGTATTGGCCTAACTTCAGGCGTCCGTCGTTCTTCACAGCTATTTTAACGGCATATACGAGGTTCGCCCTTGAGTCTTTCGTCTGTATTGACTTGGGCGTGAACTCGCTTTCCTGCGCTATCCAAGTGATTGTTCCGGGATATTCGTATTGCTCGTCTCCGCCGAAATCGGCAATGACAGTCACCTTTTGGCCTATCTTGATGTGTGCAAGTTGCGATGCGGTGAAGTAACTCCGTAGGTAAATGTCGTTCAGGTTGGCCATCCTGAAAAGAGGTCTGCCGGGACTGGCGTACTCTCCCTGTTCCGCGTATTTTTGCAATACTGTTCCCGTTATGGGAGCTATGATGCGGCTCTTGCGTATTTGTTCTTCCACTTGTTCCCGCTGGTATTGCAGCGCGGAGGCACTTTCCGTGATTGAGCTGCGGCTATTGTCGAGGCTCGACAGCAGTCCTTGCAGTTCTCCGCGCAGTGTCCTTAGCCGTGCGTTGGCGTCGTCGTGTTGCTTCTTTGTCGCCGCCCCGTCGGCCAACAGGCGCGAGACGCGCTCGCATTCCTCCTCTTGGTGGGCTATTTGCGACCTCAATGCGGCGGCCTGTGCGGCTATGTTGGGCGATGACTTCTCTGTTGACGCCATTTGGCTCTTTATCTGTTTCTGCTGGAGCGAGAGCAATGTCGTGTCGATAAGCCCTACTTCCTGCCCAGTAGCGATGCTGTCGCCCTCGTCAATGCTGAACTCCAACAGTTTGCCGCTTGTCTCGGCAGACACTGTCACGGTGTTCGCCTCGAATATTCCCGTGGCGTCATAATCCTCGTTATTGCTGCAAGATACCAGTGCGAGGACGGCTATTAAGGTTATTGCGGTTGTCTTCATTTGTTCAAGATATGTTTTAGTTGGTAAATGCTTTGCATGAGTTGTATTTCGTGATACGATGCCGTGAGCCTCGCCGTCTTCTCGTCGGTCAGCTTGGTCAGTAGCGCCGTGGCGTCAATCACGCCGTTTTCGAGTTGCGATTCGGAGGCTTTGCGCACGTTGGTGCGTAGCTCCACGATTCTGTCGTCTTCTTTCATGACGGCTTTCAACTCGTTAATGCGGTCAATCTGCGACTGTGCTTCCAGGTTGGTGTTGAACAGGAACACGTCGCGGTTTACCGATACTTCTTCCGATGCCAGCCTTAGTTTCCGCTTGTCGTTCTTTTTTCTGTAGAATGCGTCTATGTTCCATGACACTTTTATTCCGGCAAGCACATTGAATGAAAGGTCTCGGTGTATCATGTTCTCAAAATAGTCTAAGCCCGGATAACCGTAATATGCTTGGGCAAACAACCCGATTTTGGGCATTGTACGGCTTGTTATGCTTGCATATTGGGCGTCGATGGCTTGTAGTTGCGCGTCAAAATGCCTCAATTCAGGCCTGTCCGTGCCCAAGTCTTGCGGCATTAAGGCGTCGGGCTTTGCTAACTCTTGTCCGTCAAGGCTTTGCCCTACGAAGATTTCAAGCATCTTTCTGTAGCTGCCGGCTGTGCTTTCCGCTTGTGTGAGTTGTTGCTCCGTGCTCAGGTATTGCGCTTCAACCATGTCGACGTCGCTCTGCAATGCCGTGCCGTTCTTCAGCATCGACTTCAGTTTCCTGAGGTTTTCCTGTAGCAAACCCTGCATGGCCCGTGTCTGCTTGGCCTGTTCTTCTATCAGTAGTATGCCGAAAAATAAGTCTTCCACGCGCTTTCTCACGGCATACATCTGCACCTCCATGGCCGCTTGGCGTTCGGTGTCTTGCGAATGTTCTATCTTGCGTTGGCTCTTCGATGCACCTCCGTCCCAGATGGTCTGGCTTATGTCCGCCCCTATTTTGTATTGCCATTTGTCGAGGCCGGAGATGTCCATGCCGGCCTGGCTTATCATGTTTGACAATGACTCGGGGAAAGCCGGGGCGTCATTCTGTATGCTGCCTTGCCCGTATAAGTTTATTCGCGGCAGCCAACTCTTGTTGATGTCGGATAGGTTTACGTCCTTTAATTGGTTAAGCAAGTCGTATTTCTTGATTAACGGATAGTTCTCTTGGGCAAGCGCGACGCACTGCTCCAGCGTGACTTGTGCCCTTGCGTATATGCCTATAAGCAATGACAGGATAAGGATAAAATATCGTTTCTTCATAGTCTGTGTAGTTCAAGTCTTCCGTGTGCCGTCCCCGGCGTATAGCCCATTGTGCTCCGCTGGGGTGCTCCGCCTTGGCTTTGCAAGCGGTTTGGCTGGTGCTAAATTATGGAATTTTATTGAACGCACAAAATTTAAAAATGGAATATGCAACTCTTTGCAACATTTAGGACATTTACCCGTGTACCCTGTACTTGTCTGCATACCGTGCCGTCGCACCGTTGAGGCCCGCCGCGCCGTGTGTCCTGTTTGGGGTTAAACCCCAATCGACCATTATACCGCAATGTCTTAATTTCTATAGTTATATTATTGCTTCTTGCCGTCTTATGTCCTTCTGCCGCCGTCTTTTCTTCCGTTCCGTCTCGACGTAGCCCGCTACGCCTTCGACAAAACGGAAGAAAAACCGTCTGGCATAAGTACATAATCCGCCTAAGCCCTAATGACCGATTGGGGTTAAATGGTCTACAGCGTGCCCCTGCAGTAGTCCATGCTGTCGAGGCCGCGCCATCCGTCGTCCTTCATCTCGCGCAGGAACAGCCTTGCGCACATCTCGGCGTCGTCTCCTGCGCGGTGGTGGCAGCCGTATGGTATCTCGAACTGTTCGCAGAGATAGTCGAGTTTGTTGCAAGGGAAAGTATATAGATGCCGTGCGGCGCGCAGCGTGCAGTAATAGTTGATGCAAGGTTTCGGCAGTAAGTACAGCTCGAGCGCGCTGCGTATGCACCCCATGTCGAAAGCCGCGTTATGGGCAACGAGCACGGGGCAAGCGTCAAGGTAGTTGCTGATTTCGCCCCACACCTCGGGAAACTCCGGCGCGTCGGCAGTGTCCTCCGGTCGTATGCCGTGGATTTGTATGTTGAAGTAACTGTACCTGTTGCCTTGTGGGCGCACGAGCCACGAACGCGTCTCTGCTATTTTCCCGCCGCTCACCACGCAGATGCCTGCCTCGCATATAGACGCCCTGTTGCCCGTAGCCGTCTCGAAGTCTATTGCTATGAAGTCGTCGCCTTGGTTGTTCCCTGCCGTCGTCATCCCTTGTCCTCCCTTTTCTTGTAGTATTTTGCCATCTCCATAACGTAGTCGGCCATCTGCTCGCGCACGTCGTCGGGGCTTACAACCTCAACCTGCGCACCCTGTGCCATTAGCAGTTGGTAGAAGTCGTAAGTCGGCTTTACGTAATATTCAAAGAACGTAGCCCCGTCTTCGCTGCCCATTTCGCGTTGCGACTCGTGCAGGGGCAGCGTGCGCAGGTAGTCGGCAAAGCCCCAGTAGGCCTTCACCACGATGCGCCTTGGCTGTTCGTCGTCAGTGATGACACCGCAGCATCCCTCGAAATACCGGTCGGCATCGAAGTCTTCGTTCATCCTGAAGGTCGCGCCGTTCTCCTGTATGTCGGTTATGCGGTCGAGGGCATATACCCTGTACACGTCTACTGGTTGCCGTCCCTTATTGCGGTTGAGCTGCGAATAATACGGGCTGCGCGCCACTACGTACCATCGGCGCTTGACAACCTTCAGGCAGTAAGGCTCTATGTCGAACGTCGTTGGCTCCGGCTTGCCGAACCCCCTGTGCGTAATGGTGAGCGCGCGGTTGCGGCGCATGGCGTCGGCTATTGTCGTCAGCCACGTCTGTCCCGACGGGATGTTCTCGTATATGATGCGTCCCTCCAGCCTGTTGTCGGCCTTTATCTGGTTGAGCGTGGCATACGAGCTGATGAGCCAGCTGCGGAAGTTGTTGCCCGTCAGCCGCTCCGGCTCGTCGATGAAGTATCGGTAGCCGTCCTTCTTGTCGCAGTCTATGTATATGTCGAATATGTCCTTGATTGCCTTTTGGTGGTTGTGGAAGGTGCGCAGGGGCAGTTCGTCGCCGTAGTTCAGGCTGCTTTCCTTCCACAGTTCGTTGATTTCGTTGAACGTCAGCCGCTTGTATCTCAACAGGATGTCAACGAGCCAGACGTAGCGTCCCAATAAGTTTTGCTTCATGTCTATATGTTCGGTCTATGTGGTTACGTTTCCTTTTTCCGCGAAGATACGAATAATATTGTGCGAAAGTATGGCACAGGGTGGCGTAATGTTCTCCGTTTTAATATCTTTAACGTATATTCGGCGTCCTGGCACGTCTGATGCGCCAGGATGTTTTGCGACAAGGTTTTCGTTAAACAATGCAAAAACGGCACGGCTGTGCTGCGCTTCGGCATACCGTGCAGGTATCTTTGCCGTACATGAAAATCTTAGGCAAAGACGTTACTTAGACTTGATTAGACTGGCGAAAGCCTCGCTTTCGCTGTAGGCCGGCTCCGAAAGCCGGCCTTTTTCGTGCTTGCCTTTGGCTCATGCCAGCCCCATCTCCTTGGCTTTCTGCATCAGCAGGGCCATGAGCGGCTCACGTTCGTTGGGCACGCGGTTGTCGAGCACGGCCTCCTTCAGCGTTTGTTTCAGCACGCCGACCTCGCGCGACGGCTTCAGGCCGAACATCTCCATGATTTCCGTGCCGTCAATGCAGGGCTGCAACAGTCGTTTGTAGTCTTTTTCCTTCAGGTCGTGCAGCTTCGAGCGCACCGTGCGGAAGTTCTCGACGAAGCGCTTTTTCCTCACCTCGTTCTTGCTCGTTATGTCGGCCTCGCACAGCGTCATGAGGTCGTCGATGTCGTCGCCGGCGTCGTTGAGCAGTCGTCGCACCGCGCTGTCTGTCACCACCTCGTCGGCTATTACGATGGGGCGCATATGCAGGTCAACGAGTTTCTTGACGTATTTCATCTTCGAGTCCATGGGCAGCTTGAGCCGCCTGAAAATGTCGGGCACCATCTTCGCCCCCACATAGTTGTGGTTGTGGAATGTCCATCCCTGCACGTTGTTCCACCGTTTGGTCTTCGGCTTGCCTATGTCGTGCAGCAGTGCGGCCCAGCGCAGCCACAGGTTGTCCGACTTTGCGCTGACGTTGTCGAGCACCTCGAGCGTATGGTAAAAGTTGTTCTTGTGGCTTCGCCCGTTGCGCGTCTCCACGATGTCGAGCATGGTAAGCTCCGGCAGGATGCGCGGCAGCAGGCCGCAGCGGTACAGGTCAACGAAGCCCCGGCTCGGCGTGGGCGTCATCATGATTTTGTTGAGTTCCTCCTCCACGCGCTCGCCGCTGATTATTTTTATCCTGTCGGCGTTGCGCGTGAGGGCGTCGAATGTCTCGTCCTCGATGAAGAAGTTAAGCTGCGTGGCGAAGCGTATGCAGCGCAGCATCCGCAGGGGGTCGTCGGAGAAGGTCACGTCGGGGTCGAGCGGCGTGCGTATGATGCCGTCCTCAAGGTCGGCCAGACCGTCGAATGGGTCAACCAGCTCGCCGAAGCGCGCCTTGTTCAGGCACACGGCGAGGGCGTTTATGGTAAAGTCGCGGCGGTTCTGGTCGTCCTCCAGCGTGCCGTCCTCCACCACGGGCTTGCGCGAGTTGTGGCTGTAGCTTTCCTTGCGTGCGCCGACGAACTCAACCTCAAGGTCGCCGTATTTCACTTGGGCCGTGCCGAACGTGCGGAACACCGAGAGCCGCGCCCGCTTGCCCAGTCGCCGCTTAAGGCCCTCGGCCATGCTGATGCCGCTGCCTACTACCACTACGTCGATGTCGTTAGACGGGCGTTCGAGGAACAGGTCGCGCACGTAGCCGCCAACGACGTAGCACTCAAGGCCCAGGTCGTCAGCCGTTTCGGATATTTCGTGGAATATGTCTTTGTCTAAAAGTTGCGCCAGTTCGGCGTCGGAAAGCATCCTCATGTTTTTTAATCGAAATTTAATGCGGCTGCAAAATTACGTTAATTAATTAAGAATTAAGAATTAAGGATTAAGAAATTTGCATTTAGCGGCTTTTGCCTATGGCTCCGGGCGACCGCCGTAGGCTGGCTTACTTTTGAATATTGCTTCATTAAAACTTACGTGAGTTCGGTATTAGGCGATGAAGGAAACTCCAAGTTACGTCCCCTAAAAGCCGATAAAGCACGGCATCCGTCCTTCGGAACGTTGCCATCCACCGTAGGGACGCACGGTCTGAGCGTCCGGGTAATCCAGCCCCCTCCCGACCTCCCCGAGGTGAGGAGATAGGTAAAAAACTTATGTCTTAACTCCTTTACTACATAACTCCTTAACTCCTAAAGAAAAAGGCTATTGTCTTTAACTCCTTAGTGAGCGAAGCGAACGTTAACTACTTTAACTACTTTAACTACTTATGAATGGGAGCTTTGCGGACATTCATTAAAAAATGGTTACCCGGACGCTCAGACCGTGCGTCCCTACCAGTTGGATGGGCATTATTTCCTGTGATGATGCCCGATATTTTTACTGCAGGGCCAGCGTAAACCTTATACCGAACTTACTAAATTATTTCCCTACACGGGGAAATGTGGAATTAGTGTATTGCTTAAAAGCCGTGCCCGGTGTAGGTGCCGCTTGTATCGATTTACAGCATTGCCACGGCCTTGCGTATGCTTTCGAGCCGTTTGGCGAGCGTCTTGTTGCTGCGCGCCGTGCGCATATTATAGTCAAGCTGTATGCGCATGAGCATATCGGAACTTACGCCGAGGGCAGCCTCGAAGAGCAGGGCAGTTGTCGGCGTGAGCGGACGGCGGCCGTTGAGGATGTCGTTAAGCATCTTGTACGATATTCCCGTCTGCTTCGCCAGCGTGGCTTGCGTCAAGCCACGGCATTCTATCTCCTCTTTTAATATTTCACCCGGGTGTATCGGGCGTTGGCATATATATTTCTCCATGACTTATGGCTTATTTATAATGGTTTGATAATTCAATGATGTTGCAGATTGTAACGGACGTTTCCGTAGGGGAAACACTGACCGTAAACTCGATATGGTACTGGTCGTTCACCCTGATAGACGAAATTCCGGCCTTGTCGCCCTTTAGCACTTCATAGTGCAATGACTTATAAGGATATAGCTCCTCTATGCCGTTTGCCTGTTCAAGCATCTTTATGCGAAGCTGGTATCTCGCCACAATCTGTGGCTGGAAGCGGTATTTCTTGTTTGTGGCTTTGCCGTTTTCATAAAGTTGCCGCAAATATTCTTTTTCGAATTTGATTTCCATGGTAGGGCATATTCATGTTGCAAAGATAAGGTATTTGCCTCAATCCGCAAAATAAGTGGAATGCTTTTTTATGTGCCATAGGTGCGCTTTCTTGTTTTGCCTGTGCAAGGATGTTTTTACAGAAGGTCACCTCTTGCCTTCTGAAAGGGCGCAAACGGCAACTTAAAAGGGCATCTTTTGCAGCGTAAAAGATGCCCTTTTGTAACACGTTGAGTGTCAACGTGTTATGAATGCGGCCGTTTTTCGCCGCATTTTCGCCGCTCCGTAGTTTGGCAAACGGATATTTTTCGCTATCTTTGCAATCTGATGATAAATTGTGATTGTTTGCATTTTACCTAACATCCACAATGTAGGGACGCACGGTCTGTGCGTCCGGGAAAACCGGATGGCGGTGTAATTTGTTGACTGTGCTATCACTCGGATGCACAGGCCGTGCGTCCCTACGCCGTGGATGTCGTAAGCGCAGGTTGGCATATCGTTGGTGGATTGCATACAGTTGTTAATGTTCATGATAAAAAATAATATTTCCATTGATATGAAAGCATTACATTTTACGGCCATGCTGGCCTTTTGCGCAACGCTGGCTGTCACGGGTTGCGGCGAGAACGCTACGGAGAAGAAGGCGGGGGAATTGCTGGAGCAAGCCCAACAGTTGTTTGACAAGGGCGACTACGTTAAGGCCACGGCCGCCATCGACTCGCTGCGAAAGAACTTCCCGGAGGCCCTGGAGGCCAGGAAGAAGGGCTTGCGCCTGTACCAGGAGGCCGAGCTGAAGCGCGCACAGGGCATCGTGGAGCGTGCCGACACGGCGTTGCAGCACGTTGAGAGGGAGTATCAGGAGATGAAGGCTCAGGTGGACAAGCTGCGTGAGACGGGCGCGGCCACCGTTGAACAGTTGAGGGCGGTGAACCTGATGAGGGTGAAGCGCGACTCGCTGAAGACCGTCTTTGACGTGGAGTGCGCCAAAATCAAGTATATCAAGAAGAAAATGGAGGAGTAAAATTCTTAGGAGTTAAGGATGTTTTTTGGGGAGTTAAGGAGTATGTTTTTAGGAGTTAAGGAGTTAGGGAGTAAAGGAGTTAAGACGTATGTCTTGTTGCCGACTGCCCAGTAGCAATACGGATACGACTACTTGGAGCCAAACGACAGGCCGTTTGTGTGCCAAAGTGCACAGCATTTGTCTTAACTCCTTTACTCCCTAACTCCTTAACTCCTAAAAACATACTCCTTAACTCCAAGGAGAAATCTCCTTAACTCCTAATGAAAGACTCTTTAACTACTTTAACTACTGATTTTATCTATATTAATATAAAATCACTACCTTTGCACCTGAAATCAGGACAAATGGCAAAAGACAACAAGAAAACCGAAGAACAGTTCCGCGAGGTGATGGCAGAGTGCCGTTCGCTGTTCGCAAAGAAGCTGCACGATTACGGCCCCTCGTGGCGCATACTGCGCCCGTCGTCGCTTACCGACCAGCTGTTCATCAAGGCCAAGCGCATACGCAGTCTTGAAATGAAGAAAGAGTCGCTCGTGGGCGAGGGCATAAGGCCAGAGTTCGTGGGGCTGGTCAACTATGGCATCATAGGGCTGGTGCAGCTCGACCGGGGATTTGTCGATGCGCCTGACATGACGGCTGACGAAGCCTTGGCGCTCTATGATGCGTTCGCCGGCAAGGCCCTTGACCTGATGCTAAGGAAAAACCACGACTATGACGAGGCCTGGCGGGCGATGCGCGTAAGCAGCTACACGGACTTCATCCTGACGAAAATACAGCGCGTGAAGGAAATAGAGGACCTTGGCGGCCTGACCATCGTGTCTGAAGGCATTGACGCCAACTACATGGACATAATCAACTATGCCGTGTTCGGCGTAATCAAACTTACTTACGGAGAATGAGCGCAAGGAAAGTAGCCGGGGCTTTGGTTGTCAACCTGTGCCGCCTTGTGGTGGCGCTGACGTTCATCTTCTCTGGGTACGTCAAGGCCATCGACCCTCTTGGCACCCATTACAAGTTGCAGGACTACGTCGAGGCGTTAGGCTTGGCCGGTTGCGTGCCCGATTATATTACGGTGGTTGCGTCGGTGTTGCTTGGCGGTTTGGAGTTCTGCCTCGGCGTGTTGCTTCTTTTTGCCATACGGCGCAGGTTGGTTACGAGGCTCCTGTTGCTGTTCATGGCCGTGATGACGCCCGTAACGCTTTGGCTTGCCATAGCCAACCCGATAAAGGACTGCGGGTGCTTCGGCGATGCCCTGGTGCTGACTAACTGGGAGACTTTCTACAAGAACGTAGTGCTGTTGGCTGCCACGGTGGTGCTGTTCATGCGGCCCCGGATGATGCCGAGGTTCATAAGCCGCTCCAACCAGTGGATTGTGCTCAACTATACCGCGCTGTTCATCATCGTTTCGAGTAGCATCTGCCTGTACACTTTGCCGACCTTCGACTTCCGCCCGTACCACATAGGGGCTAACATCAAGAAGGGGATGGAAATACCTGAGGGGGCAAAGCAGCCGCAGTTCGAGACGACGTTCATACTCGAAAAGGACGGGCGGCGCAAGGAGTTCACGCTCGACAACTATCCTGACTCCACCTGGACGTTCATCGACAGCAAGACCGTGCAGACCGAGGAGGGCTATGTGCCGCCGATACACGACTTCTCCATCCAGACCGTTGACGGCGGCGAGGACATCACCGACAGCGTGCTCAGCCGCAAGGGATACTCGTTCGTCCTCGTGTCTCCGCATCTCGAAAAGGCCGACGACTCTAATTTCGGCGAGATAGACGGCATCTATGAATACAGCCGCGAGCACGGATACCCGTTCTATGCGCTGACGGCGAGCAACGACGATGCCATATCCCACTGGCGCGACATTACCGGGGCGGAATACAACTTCTATCTTACTGATGAGACTACGCTGAAGACAATAATAAGAAGCAATCCCGGATTGCTCCTTATCAAGGACGGAACGGTGATAGGGAAGTGGAGCCACAACGACCTGCCCAAGCTCAACTACAGCTCTGCCGGGTTGGAAGATACCGAATATGGGCACATACCCGAGCATTCGGTTACGGGCAAGGTGTCGAAGATAGTGTTGTGGTACATACTCCCGTTGTTGCTTCTCACCTTCATAGACCGCACCTGGAAGTTCAGCCAATGGATAAGGAAAAAGGAACATTCTAACAGAATATATCAATTTTTTAAAGGCAAAAAGACTATGAGAAAGAAAATTGTAGCAGGTAACTGGAAAATGAACATGAACCTGCAAGACGGCATTGCTCTTGCAAAAGAACTCAATGACAAGCTGACAAACGAGAAACCCAACTGCGGCGTTATAATCTGCACGCCGTTCATCCACTTGGCAAGCATAGCCCAATTCCTCAACCAAGACGTAATCGGACTTGGCGCGGAGAACTGCGCAGACAAGGAAAAAGGCGCTTACACGGGCGAGGTTTCTGCCGAGATGGTTAAGAGTACTGGTGCCCAATACGTAATACTCGGCCATTCGGAGCGCCGCGGCTACTATGCCGAAACTCCAGAGATATTGAAGGAAAAGGTGCTCCTTGCGCTGAAGAACGGCCTGAAAGTAATCTTCTGCATCGGTGAAAGCCTCGAGGAAAGGGAGGCCGGCAAGCAGAACGAGGTGGTTAAGGCTGAGCTTGAAGGCAGCGTGTTCAACCTCACCGAGGAAGAATTCAAGAACATAATCATTGCCTACGAACCCATCTGGGCCATCGGGACAGGCAAGACTGCGACGGCTGACCAGGCTGAGGAGATACACGCATACATCCGCAGCATCATAGCCGACAAGTACGGAAAGGCCGTTGCCGACGATACGACCATCCTGTATGGTGGCAGCTGCAAGGCAAGCAACGCTCCCGAACTGTTTGCAAAGCCCGACATCGACGGCGGACTTATCGGAGGCGCTTCACTGAAGGCTGCCGACTTCATCGGCATAATCGACGCCTGGAAATAAATGCACAAATGGCAAGGGAGCTGGCGGGACGTTGCGTTAAAGGCATGGCCCGCTATGCTCTCTCGTCTTGTTTTTCAATAACATTAACGATTTAAAGCAATGAGACAATTCGCCGTAATCTTATTTCTTGCATTAGGCTTGGCGCAACAATCTGCAGCCCAGTCGTTTCTCAATGAACTAAGAGAGAAGAAAAATGGACAAGGCACGGTTACAGTGTCACAAAGCCCGGAAATCGACGAATTGGTTAACAAAGCCAAACTCACGAGAAACCAGCCTACGACTGCAGCTCCTGAGAAGGAGAAGAAAGAGCCTTCACATGAGTCAAAGGCCGTCGCCCATAGTGAAAAGGCAAACAAGGAACCCGCCGAAAGCACGCACACCAGCCGCAATACGACCGTAAAGGAACCCGCCGAAAGCGAGTCGCAGGTCGTAGACACGTCGAAGAAAGTGATGCGTGGAGGGCGCAAGGTCATGGGCTATCGTGTGCAGGCGTACAGCGGCGGAAACTCAAGGGCCGACAGGCAGAGGGCCGAGAGCATAGGCAACGCCATCAAGATGCGGTTCCCCGACCTGCCGATTTACGTACACTTTTATTCGCCACGATGGATATGCCGTGTCGGGAACTTCCGCACTTACCAGGAAGCAAACGAAGTGTTGCAGGAAATTAAGGGCATGGGCTACAGGCAGGCGTGTATCGTAAAAGGCAAGATAACAGTAAGATATTAACCTCGTTGACTATATCATGACGGATGCACGGAATGCAGCTCGGCACGTATTGGTGGTTGGCCAATGTGTGCGGGGGTGATTGGTGCGTCCCCGATTAAATAAAGACAAACATAACCAAGATGAATCCTGAAACCGAATTTCGCGACGGTCTTGACGACCTCGCCTCACACTACAAGAGCATAATAGAGTTGTTGGGCGAAGACCCTGGCCGTGAAGGCCTCCTAAAGACGCCAATGCGCGTGGCCAAGGCCATGCAGGTGCTGACCCGCGGCTACACGCAAGACGCCCACAAGGTGTTGCTGGACGCGCTGTTTGCCGAGAAGTACAGCCAGATGGTGATAGTCAAGGACATTGATTTCTTCTCGCTGTGCGAGCACCACATGATACCTTTTTACGGCAAGGTGCACGTTGCCTACATACCAAACGGCTACATAACGGGCTTGAGCAAGATTGCGCGAGTGGTCGATATATACAGCCACAGGCTGCAAGTGCAGGAGCGGTTGACCCTGCAAATAAAGGACTGCATACAAGAGACGCTCAAGCCGTTGGGCGTCATGGTCGTGGTTGAGGCCAAGCACATGTGTATGCAGATGCGCGGTGTGGAGAAGCAGAATGCCATCACGACGACGAGCGACTTTTCGGGAGCGTTCAACCAAGCCAAGACGCGCCAGGAGTTCATGAACCTGTTGCGGAGCGAGGGCAAGAGCCTGTAAGCCGGCGAGTCCTTGTCTCCGGAGGCGTAGACTAAAGTTGCATATAATGAGATATTTTTTTACATACGGATGCAAGGTTTTCACCAATGAAGGTGTTTTATTAGCAGAAAATCAGTAAAAACGTATAAAAACAATGAAAGCATTTAACAAATTAGTTGTAATTCTGGTGTGTCTTCTCGGCACAGTGTCGCTGGCATCTTGTATCAACGGTGACGACAATTTCGGCCTTGACCCGGCAGTTGAAAGCTCCTACCGTACCTCTATTTCGGGAAGTTACGTCGGCAGTACGGGCGGCAACTGGCAGTTGGAAAACAAAATCTATTTCTACAATGACACGATAGATGGCGAGACGGTAGCTGAAAAGACGGACTCCGTCGTGAATGTAATAGGCCGTTTCAGCACAGACTCAACCTTCACTATCAGC